>LQXN01000062.1 GCA_001648575.1 Sutcliffiella horikoshii DSM 8719
AGGACAAGCAATCAAGTACTGTCGTAATCAGTGGGAGAAATTAGAGGCATTCTTAGAAGATGGACGTTTAGAAATTGATAACAATCGGAGCGAGCGTTCAATTAAACCGTTTGTTATAGGCAGGAAAAATTGGATTTTTGCCAATACGCCGAAAGGCGCAAAATCCAGCGCTATCATATACAGTATAGTCGAAACAGCTAAAGAAAGTGGATTGAACCCATTACAGTATCTAACCTATCTATTTGAGGAACTCCCGAATATGGATATCACAGAAATGAATGCATTAGACCAGCTGCTTCCTTGGTCAAAAGATCTACCAGATCGATGCCGAGTCTTTAAAGATAAATAAACTATACATCAATCCCCGCCTAGTTTCATAGGTGGGGATTATTTTACGCTTACAGAGTATCAAAAGGTAGAACCGTCAGGGAGTTTGTCATAGCAGTATTGTTGGTGCCAACACTTGTTTGTGCTTTCTGGTTCAGTGTATTTGGTGGTACTGGTATTCATATGGAATTGATGGAAGGCGCGCAGGTTTCCGCGCAGAGCTTCGAAACGGCTCTATTTTATGTCTATAAGCTTTTGCCTTTCGGTACATTCTTATCGATTATCACCATCCTTCTCATTGCAACCTTTTTCATCACAAGTGCTGATTCCGCAACATTTGTGTTAGGCATGCAGACTACCAATGGAAATATTAACCCTCCATTTTTCGTGAAATTGACTTGGGGTTTAATACTATCTGCTTCTGCTGTGGTGCTAATGTATTCGGGAGGATTGGAAGGGTTGCAGACAGCCATCATTGTAAGTGCATTCCCCCTTACATTCGTATTGCTACTGATGGCCTTTGCAATCGTTAAAGCCTTTCGTGTTGAGGTTAAAGGGAAGGTCCCTTTGAAGAAAACCAAGGAGAGTTGATAGTACCAAATAAATGAGACCACTTAGATGGTAAGACGAATTCTTTCAACGTTATATTAAATTACAAAATATCAACATAATCTAAGTAAGTAATACAAAAAGTACGCACAAAGAATGCGTACTCTTTTTTATTCAAATCTATTCCAACTTAGCACATCATCAAGCGGGAGGCGTGTTTTCTCAAAGCCAGCTTTGGAACCCTTGCCTAGAGAGATTAACATGATGGCTTCATAGTTTTCTGGAACGTTGAAAGCTTTTAAGAATTGCGCTTCATCATAGCCTCCCATCGGAACTGTATCATAGCCCTTGGCCTTGGCAGCCAGCATTAATTGCATAGAGACAAGTCCACCATCAATGTGAGCGATTTTCGCTAAGCGATCCTTCGGGAATTTCCCGTAACCATCAAGAATGCTGTTTACATACATGTCTTTGACTTCATCGGGCATGTTTCCCTTTTCTGCGATTGCACTATAGATTTGTTCGGCATTTTTGTAAGCCTCCCGGTCTCCAAGAATAGCGATGACCACGGAAGCATCGACAATTTGTTGTTGATTATTGGCGATTGGCAACAAACGCTCTTTTTCCTTTTGGTCTTCGATCACTAGAAATCTCCATGGTTGAAGGTTGCTTGAGGACGGTGCTAATGTAGCTGTTTCTAAAATCTCTAGGATTTCACTTTTATCCATTTTGAAATCAGGATCATATTGACGCACCGAGCGGCGTTCTTTTGCTACTGTCAGAAAATCTGTGTCTTCTAACTGCTTGGGAGCTCCTTTCGTTGTATCTATTTCTTTTACTTTATTTAAATACTCTTCTTTGCTCATCGTTTTTTTAGTCATATACATTCTCCTTTAACTGTACTTTATACAAGAACAGTATAAATTTCTAACTGTACTTTTGTCAACTACAGTTTATCGACAAAAAATAAAAAAGCGAAACAACTATGTTTCACTTTTTCATTAAATCAGCTATGGTCTTTTGTTCCAAACCTGCTACAACCCAGCCTTCCATCTCATCACGAAGTGTACAGAGGGATTCTCGCGTAGAGGGAGCGAAACATTCTTTACTATCTACATTGAAGAATCCTTTAGGAAATGTTTCTGCTTTCATTGCTTCATATACTTCGGACAATTTGATTTCGCTTGGGTCTTTGACAAGAAAATAGCCACCATCCCGACCTTCTTTTGCCTGTATTAATTCGGTTTTTACCAGATGCCTTAATATTTTTCTTAAAAAGACAGATTTAGAATTAAGCTTCTCTGCTAATTCTCCGCTCGGACATCGGCCTTCATTATTAGCAAGCACCACGAGTGCCTGAATGGCCACACTGAACCACTTTGTACTTGTTACCTTTTCACTCATTGCTTCACC
This sequence comes from Sutcliffiella horikoshii DSM 8719, assembly GCA_001648575.1. Lineage (GTDB taxonomy): Bacteria > Bacillota > Bacilli > Bacillales > Bacillaceae_I > Sutcliffiella_A > Sutcliffiella_A horikoshii. Next base: position 2,290 of record LQXN01000062.1, read on the forward strand.
TCTTCATCTACCCTTTATTCTGAAACATCTCCCATAAAAAGTCAAAGTGTTTAAGGAGTGGGTAGGTGACAAGGGATTGTTAAAGAGAGATATGGGCTAGATCATCCCAGATAAATAACTCATTTTTTCCTAATAGTGAATTTGCCGTCTATACTTTTAATAGTAAAATAACTTCACTTTCCTCTAACAACTCTCCTGTGTTTACGAATCCAAGTGACTCATAGAATCGAAGTGCCGAATAATTATCTGGCTCTGTTGAGAGGCCAATATAATGACAATCATCATTCTTTTTGAACATATCTACGACTTGTTGCATCGCCTCTTTCCCGTGTCCCCTACTTTGATAATTGACATCAATCATAAACCTGGGAATCCAATACTTCCTCTCTTCCATCTCATTTGGATCATTTTCCGTCATCACAAAACCTATAACTTCCTCATCCAAATGTATTGCGTACGGTGTAAGATTGGGATTCACCTTAGACTCTGCAATGGAATAAACATTAGGTGCTATTCGATCAACTTGATTCTCCGCTAACTTTAGTTCTAGACATTTATACATGTTTTTTGTCGTTAATTCTTGAATTGATATCTGAGCCATAGTCATTCTCCTTTAGATAAGATTACTACTGTATTATCCAAATAAATAAACCTGCTAGAATACATTAACGGGTTTACTTCTGTACAGTAGCTGATGATGCTTTTGCCCGATCTTTTTTAAAAATGCTTGCTCGATTAAAGCTCTAAGATAATTGAGTAAGATATTCTTTGCTTAATCCTAATTGTTTTTTCCTTTATTTTGAATATATATTTTATTTAGTGTTGAGTTGATATTATATAAAATTAAAAAAATAAACCATAACATTAAAAATGTAACTATTTCACCAGTAAAAAAAGACACTACTCCAATGATTATAAAAGAAATCCTATACCACCAATCCATTTTCCTACCCCTTTAAAGATATAACATCTTTGTTATTATCCCCTTGATTATATAATTACTTTTCGACCAATACTTATGTAAGGAGCGAAACGCTTTTCTACAATCGCTCCTATTTAGTTGAGTAACTCTTTTTTAAGTATTTTGCTTGATTGCCTCTTCTACGTAACTAAGAAGATCTCTGTAAGGGGAGTTCCATTTCAAAAATTGCGAAACCACATCTAAAGGCTCTATCACTATATCTTTCTTTTTAGAATAAAGAACACTCTGAAATGTGCTATTACTCAACTCAACATTAGAATTGGATGAATAATTACGTACAGAATCAGATTCGTACCAGTAAAAATCTTGATTAATGTTATTTTTAATAACCTCACCAACATATGCCCCTACACGTTTAGATAAATTATCAAAATGCATACTTAACAGTTTATTACCAAACTCCGTATTCATTAATCTTTTTGCATAGGTATCAATATAACGAACGCTTTCAATAGTGAAATTTAAATTTCTTTTATTAAGGTTTTCTTTATCCCAAGAATCGTCTGATACATCTTGGTACATTAATTTTGCAATGCCTTGTAAATCTTCTTTTATTAATTTTTTCTTATGTAAGAAATTAAACATATAATGAGATTTCTCCTTTATCAATGACTATGTATATGTGTGATAATGATGTTTATTATTCAACTCTTTCCCTATTCTTAAGTAAGGAGCGATCCACTATCCACTATGCTGCAATCGCTCATAGATTGTTGAATAAGATATTTTAATAAAAACTTCTTGTGAGACATTATTTTACTCAAAATTCTGCAACTGCTCCAAGTTAATGAATAGACTATTTATAAATATATCTTTCAATAGTTAAATCATATACAAAAATCTCATAAGAAGTTCCACTTCCCTTTTTCTTACTTTGAATTAGCAAACTATTGTTATTATTTTTTACAAGAAAACTGTTTCCACCTATATGTCTTATATCTTTTACTTTGTATTTTTCTTCTCCAATTCCTTCTTCTAAAATACCTCGTATTATTTCTATCTCTTTTTCTGCTTTAAAGCTATAATATAATTCTTTTGGATTAATAAAAAAGGCAATTAAAAGTAATAACAAAACAATTCCAATTTGCATAAAATATTTCTTCAATATCTTATCCCCCTAAATTAGCCCTTCTTCAATTAACCCGTTACTTAAGTATGAGAGGTCCCACATATGCTGCATTCACTATCTGAATCTCCGAACTGCTACTACACTCAATCGCTTATTAATGATTAATTTCTGCATTTCTATTCCATATTTCAATAATCTCACCGTTTGCATCATATCCAACTGCATTTTTTAATTCTTCAAAAAACAGTACTGAGTCTATTGATAAAAAAGTTGGATACTTGGCTATGAATGTATTATTTTTTGCATCAATCTCTTGTGTTTCACCGTTTTTATAGTGGAGAACAAACTTTTCAACCGTATGGTCATCTGTGGTAATTGCACCATGAATAACATTTCCTACCCCTTCAAAATGGTTAGCGGAAATTAAGAATGGTAGACCTATTTCAGATGAAAATGTCATACCAACACTTTGCTCGTTGTCATATTTGTACTTATTTCCCTCTTGTTCATAAACCCCTAATATATGTTGATTTTGGTCTAAATAGTAGACTAATTTGTTCTCTAGGTCTTCGTTTATTACTTTTATTGGAGTTTTCCAATGACTTTGAACCGCTTCTTCAAGAGTCTGATAGCCATTGGTACAACCGGATAAAATATATAATATAATTATAAATATTGATAATATCCTCATTTTTTCACTCCCTTAATTAATACCAATTATTTCATAATTTAATAATTCCTACAATAAATTATTTATCGATTTGGCCCTAAAAACGAGCGCTGATCCTTGTTCCTGAATCGCACCCGATAATGGAATAACTAACATATTGCCTTGATCCTAAAATTATTCTACTTAAACTAACGCTCCAGATACTTGAATACAATTAAATAGAAAGAGTTGCTACTCGCTTATCTTCTTTTTTTCTTGTGAGAGATAATAATATAAATTTTCTTAATGAGCTCAAAAATTAGATAACCTAAAACACCACCCATAGTATTTAAGATTAAATCATCTATATTAAAACTTCTGGGAAATATGAGTCCAAAATAACTAAATATAATTTGCATTGTTTCTATTACAAAACTAACTGCAAAGATAATAATTGCAGCTCGACTTATGCTATTAATCTTAAAAATGGATAGATAAACTCCCAATGGTAAAAGCAGTAACAAATTATAAAAAGATAACTTTACAGCATTCCAAAAAAACCAACCTAAACCAGAATCAATATAATGGTTTATTAGGTCACTTATAAAGAAAAATGGTATGAGTTGAGTATTCCAATCCCAACTCCACTGAGTTTCAGAAAGTGGTGGTAAATGAATATAACCTGTAACTTTATTGAAAACGTTTAGTAAGTAGAATATAAAACTAATGATAATAAGGGATTGTAAAATTATTTTTCCTTTGTTTTTTCTAATCGTTAATAAATAATTACTCATAATTGTACTCCTAAAATCGAATTAATATCTTTACTACTCTTTGTTACAGATTTCTTCACTCCCGCAAAAGAAGACCGCGATTCTTTCTCCGTTTTCAATTTTTGCGCCCGATAATGGAATATTAAACCTTATATTACTTGAACTTTCATTAGGGGTAATTTTCTATCTGGAAAGACTGTTGATAGAGTAAAACCGGTTTTTATTGCTCCCATTTTTAAATAAAAACCTTCTGCTTTTGGCTCACTATCGAGTGTAAACTCATTCATTCCTAATTCTTTAGCTTTGTTCATTAAATGAGTCCACATTATTTTCCCTACCCCTTTCCCTATATAATCTGGATCAATAAACAATGCCTCTAGTTTATAGTTTGTTATAGAGAAGCTATAAAATGCCATAATCCTATTATTTTGCTCTAATAAATAGACAGGTTGTTCTTCTATATAATCCTCTGTTGCAGTTAGGTCCTTTTTACATTGTTCCATAAATGATTCTGAATCCCCAATATGCCTTTGACTTATAAGCTAATTTACTGAGTGATTCACTATCTTCTTTTACTGCTTTTCTAATTTTCATAAGCAATCACCTCTACTATTTATAACTAAGATATTGAAATGAAATATTAACAAGCGCTAATCCTTGTTCCTGGGTCGCGCCCGATTGCTCAAGATCTTCTGTTAATATCTTACTAAACTCTCCATATTACTGATGATTTTAATTAAGTTAACAGACCCGTTTGCTAAGTGAGATTATTCACAAATTTAATATTAAGGATAAAAAATATCGACTATATTATCTGATAAATTTTGAAGAGGAGCATCACCAATATTACATAACATAACAAGTCCAAAGGTTTTGGCTGGTATCATAGATGCAAAACTACTAACTCCTGGATATCCTCCTGCATGTTCAATTGCCTTTGAATCACGCAACTTTTTAATTTTCCAACCAAGTCCATAGCTTAACCCAGGCTCTCTTTGTGCAATCATAGAAAACATTTTACTTCTACTTGATTGACTAATGATTTTCTGTTCACTTCTCATTATTGCAATTAAATATTTTGCCATATCATTTGCAGTTGAATAGATAAAGCCAATAGGTGCCCCTAACTCATTATTAGGAGTCGGTATTTTTATAAAATCGCTTTTACTATATAAATAGTACTCATTCATATTTTGAGATGAACCCTTTGAGGGATTTATGTATGTATTATTCATGTTAAAGGGTTTTATAATATTTCCTATTACATATTCTTCCCACGTTAAACCACTTATTTTTTCTAAAACATCAGCCAAAATTACGTATGCATCTGTACAATACAGCCATCCTTTACCTGGTTCATATGGTAAGTCAATATTTGAAAAATACTTTGTGATGTCTTCTCTGCTTTTTATTTTAGTAATAGTATCTTCAATGTTTGGACATTGTTTAAAAATAAATTGGTAATCTGGAAGATTTTTTGCGAATGTATATAAACCATTGTCCAGTAACGTCACAAGCCATATATTATCAGGGAAACCAGCAGTATGACTCAGTATGTGCTTAGAAGTAATTTTATTATATCTACCGCTCTTTGTTCTAAAATAAGGTAGATATTCAATAATAGGTGTATCTAAATTAAAATCAGTATTTTCTTCTAAATGTAACATTGCAATGGCAGTGATACTTTTTGAAATACTCATTATTGAACTGACTGTATCTTGTTGCATAGGTTTCTTTAATTCTATGTTTGAATAACCATAATCGAAAGTGAAAATACTCTCTCCATCAGAAACTATATGTAAACTTAACCCAGGAATCTTATTCTCATTTATAAAGTTCTCAATCACCTGGTCCACTTTATGCAATGACTCAAGCATGGTCTAACCTCCTAGATATGTTTCTCAACACAATATGAAATATCCAAAGTAATTTAATATCCCCGTTTGCTTAATTCCAATTATTTCATAATCTAAAAATTCCTTCAATAAGATATTTTCTTGGCCAATAAAAACGGGCGCTGATCCTTGTTACAGGATTGCACCCGATTGTTGAAAATCCTTTTTATTGAACAGTATGGTTGAACTGCGACAATTCCTTGATTTTTTTTGAATAAAAATAAGTTCCAAGAGCAAAATATTGTTGCAACATTAAAAAAGGTGGTGGTACCTATGAATGGTAATAATAATTTGTTTGGTGTGGGAATGATTGCAATTCTTTTAACATCTATTTACACTGCAATTTTAGCTTCACTACTTATGAAGACTAATGAACGGGTTGATTATATTTATCATCAGGTACGTTCAAATAAAGACGATTAAATTTGGGGATGACTTCATCTCCTTTTTTTATAATTTTCAATAATAAATCCTGCTTTATTTACTACGTATTTTGGGTCTACTACTAAATATAAAATTACCCCTCTTCTGGCTTAAAATAAAGAATGAGCGCTGATCCTTGTAGGATAGCGCCCGATTGCATAATAATGTTTTATGGATTATTTTTTCCTTTTCCTAGAGAAAATCCTTCAAATAAACGACCACCGTAGGGTTCCAAAACCTTATCTACTAATTGAACAACCTTATTTTTCTCACCTGTTATATAATAAACATTAAAGGCTTCTACGAACTCTTCAGTAAATTTCTCATCATATTGATTTAAAGAACGAATAATCCATTTCGAAGAACCAATCCACTGACGATTAATTCTCAAAACAAATTCGTGAACAAGATCAGCTAATGTATTAGCTATAAATTTTTCTTCAGCTCGGTTATTACTTCCTAAAAAATCATCAAGTGCATCAGTTATAAAATATCGCTTTGTACTAACAGTTTCTTCAGACCATATTTCAGGTCCCTTTTCTAATATATCTTTAGCTTCTTTTTTAATAGATTCTATGATACCTTCATCTCTTAAAATAATCCCTTCAGAGATCATTCTTGGCATAGAAGGCTTGGCTGCTTTGCAGTCCAATTCGATAAAGTATTTGTATGAAGTTAAATTATGGGCAAAAACCTCTATTGCCCAACCAAAGTCAAACATAGACTCTCTATATGATGAAGTAAGCCTATTATCAAAAATGACAATATCAAGATCAGAAGTTTCCGTTGAATCTCCCCTAACTACACTTCCTGCTAATAAAGCCCCTTGGCAATTTGGAAGGTGCTTATCAATAAATTGTTTCGCTGCTACAAATGGATCAAACCTTTTCATTCACTTCACCTCTAAAAATCTTTTCATTGCCAATATAAATTCGTCAATAAAAAGAAATCCCCTATCTCAAGTATAAATTCAAACTAACTTTTTCTTTAAATACATGGCCAACTTGCTACATTAAATAGGCGTTCCTTCTTAATTGAAGAAAGCGCCCGATTGCTGAAGATATTATAAACCCCTATCTCTTATTTCTTTGATTATCAGTTCAACAATTTTATCTGGAGGTAGAGTTCCATCAATCACTATATCTGAATTAGGTTTAATACTGTTTTTCATTTCTAGATAGGCCACTCTTCCATATTGCAAATAAAATTTTACTTCATTACGAACATCGTTAATGTTGCTTTTTGTGTGATCTCTAAGTATTCGTCTAGCCATTGCAACGTCTAAAGGAGTATCTATATAGATAGATAGATCAATGTATTTCTTCATATTATCGTTCCTATATGAAAACGGATAGTCTAGTAATATGTATGTAGGTACTTCTCTAGAGGATTTTATCCTCTCAATTTCTGAAACCAATGGTTCTAAATTCCAAAGGTTATAATCAGCTCCCTGATTCACCCATTGTACAATGTCATCTGGTGCGTTTTTAAAGTCATAATCATCAAAAAACAACTCTTTTGTATCTTCTAGTACTAAACTCAATTTTTTTGTTATAGTAGTTTTTCCTCCACCAGAGACAGCTGCAATTGAAATTACCTTTGGCTCAACACTCATTCGTATAAGCTCCTTATTTACCACTATATTTGTAAAGAGAGAAACAATTCTCGCTTTCTTCTTTTGAAAAATCTATAAGAATGTTCAGCATCTGGAATAACCACAAATTTTGTATTTGGAATTTTATCTTTTAACTTCCTGTAAATGATTTGATTAGACTTTATAAATTCATCACTTAATTGGGTGCCTTCACCAGCCTCATTTGTTCCACAGTCTAAATAAATGGATTTAATAAGAGTAAGATCACTATCATCAATAAGTTTTTCTATTTCCTCCTGATTGGGCCAAAAGGAAGAAGATAAGCAAATAATAGTACGGAATATTTGGGGATATTTACAGGCAGCGTAAATCGTAATTAATCCACCAAGTGATATCCCTGCCAATAAGCTATTATCGTTAATAGTACGGAAATTACTATCAATGGTTGGTTTCAGTTCATGTACTATAAACTCGATATATTGCTTTCCTTTTCCGCCATAAGAATCACTATTACCGGTTAATTCTCTTACAAATTCTCCACTCACCCATGGACAATACTCATTTTTACGTTCTTCAACGACTTGGTCAATGGCTACTATAATTACATCTATATCATTTTTTTCTACATATTCTTCTAGCCCTAACGAAACACCGCCAATTGCATCCTTATCTCGAAACACATTTTGACCATCATGCATATATAAAACTGGATATCGCTTGCTTTCTGATTTTGAATAACTCTTTGGAAGATATACCCGAACAAGTCTATTGTTCTTTAATATTGAACTAACCATTTGAAAAGCTTCCAGATCAACCACCACCTTTTCACCTTATTTTCAATCCATAATCCTGTCTGATTCTTGAAAATGTAAAAAGCTTTCTCTCTATAATTAAGTACGGCACTTTATTGCTTTAAATATCCCTCATAAAGCAAATTCATAGCTTCCATAATTTTGTTGTCAGCAGCCTGATTTGTGAATCTATTAGGTAAATTAATAGCTGCTACTGCAAAAATAAAAGGATCTTCATTGAAGTCACCGATTATGCCAATATCAATCACAACATTGTCTAAGCCACCTGTCATATGATTTAGATGGTGTGTTGGAATGTGGTTTATATCTCCTTTTTGTCTAACCAGGCCATTAATGATTGGTGTCCAATGGAGAGGATGTGTTTTGTAGCCTTGAAAGATATGTATCATAACTTCAAGCATGTGGTTTAGTTGACCCTTGTTTTCAATATCTCTTGGGTTTTCAGTAATACTTATTGTCGGAAAATAGGATTGGATTAAATTGTTTATCTTTTTCCAGCCACCACAATAATTCACAATACATTTAGCAACATTACTATCGTGACAGGCAATCATGACTTCAACCGCCTCCCTTAAAGGAAGTGATTTTCTATTTTGTAAATGGGGATAAAGTTCCTTGCTATCTTCTTCTGGATTAAATGAAATCTCATTAACTAGGTCTTCCCAATTATATGTATTTTCCACTACCCATTTTGCTACACAAAATGCTATTGCCACTTTTGCTGCTGATGCAAGGGGGACTGTGAGTTCACTATTTAAAGCAATATCATACCTATGCTCTTTGCTGGAAAATAATATGAGTCCTATTTCTCCGGAATCTATCTCTTTAAGTTTATCTATAACTTTAATCAAGCATATTCACCTTACCTAATTTCAAACTTTTGCATATGAATCTATTAGAGCAATCCATTCATGTCCTTGAGGGTACTGTATATTTAAGGACTCTTTTAACCAATCACGGTTGCTAGCATTTAATTTAGGTAATATATTTCCTAAATCGATAACATCTTTCTCTCTAATCACAGAACTTCCACCTTTATAAAGAAGTTGTATTTCTGGTTTTAAAAATGGTATACCAGATAAAGTTTCTTACCCAATATCTTCAATAGGCTTTCTTATTGTGTTGTCTCGTTTGTAAATCCAATCCTTCTCCTCTGTATCCAATAACATTACTTGGAAAGCCCAAGTTGATTCATCTTTTTTCTTTACCCAGAAATTATCAAAATGAGAGTCTAGCAATTGATTTTTGTTCCAAGGTATTAACTGACCTTTATAAGCTATAAACATTTCCCAATCCCTACCCAGATGCCTTTGTAAAATTAAGTGGTCTGGTCTTAACATAACAATGTCAATATCAACGTGAGCCCTAGTGATTTTCTGTAAATAAATATCCAAAGCCCACCCACCAGCAATCCACCATTGGACAGGGATTTGGCTGAAGATATTTTGAATTTCAGTAATAGAAAGAGGTTTCCAGACATCTTCATTATCTCCCAACTTTTCACCCCATTTTTATTTTCGATCATCCATCACTTTTATTTTTATACCAATTATTTCATAATCTACAATTTCCTACAATAAGTAATTCCCCTCCTGTCCCCATAAAAATGAGCGCTAATCCTGTGTTCCTGGATAGCGTCCGATTGCTGAACAACTTATTATAAGCAACAGCTGAAATTAACCTTAAATATCAATTAATATCCTGTTTAATTTCTGCCTGAAGCTTTATCTACAAAATTAAGAACGTTGTGGAAGGAAGATTAAAGTTGGGAATCCTGCCTTTAATTAGTTTCATTTAGAATAACGAGACAAGATTAATCAAATGATTTATAGTGATGTAATACAATGTCTTCCAGTCCTGCAACGTGTTTTCTAGGAGCATTTATCATCCCTTCCATTCCATAAATAATATTCCTTAAATACTCGCCAAACACTAGGGACTTATTTCTCTCATCTAGCATCCAGTTATCTCTCGTTATAGTCGTTTGGCCATCAAAACTTGTATCAAAAGGATACGATATAAATCTAATATTTGGCGGGAGATATTTTAATAAAGTACGGTACTGCCTACCTGTAGCAATACTTTTACAAACAAATAACAAGCTATTTATTGATGTAAAATCAAATATTTTCTTGGCTTCCGTTACATTTGCAATTGAGTGCATAGATGTGGTTTCATAACTAATAACTTCTTTAGGAACACCATTTTCAAGTAAGTTCTTAACAATGACCTCAGCTTCTGAGAAACCTATATTTCCCCATTCAGGATGTCGCAGATTTGATGAACTACTTCCACCAGTTGCAATAATACAGTCACCTAAACCATTTTTATAAGCTTCTAAAGGTTTCTTCCAATTACCAGGGTGTGAACCTCCAAACACAAATATTGCATCGCATTTTATAGGCTCAACCTCTTTCCAAAAAACTATTTCTGTTATTTCGTCAATTTGTTTATCTGTAAGCTTAGGAACTTCAGGATATTTAGGTATTCCCACAACGTACCCCCTTTTTACATAATGAACTCCAAACAATCTTTACTACATCATCACAAATTTCCATTATTTCCACAATAAGTTAGTTTAGGTAAACTATCGTCAAAATTAAAAACGAGCGTTGATCCTTGTTAAAGGTTGCGCCCGATTGTGTAATATTTAAATAGAGTATTCAGGTTACACTCCGGGTTAGAGATGCTATCTTTCAAAAATTAATAAAAATTCATTATCTTCATGAATATCCTTAAATTCAGGTTGCTCTAAGAACATATGGATGTATCTCGACCTTAACCCACTATTTCCTTTGACCTTTAATTCAGCCATTTTTAAATTGGTGTATAGTTTTTTCTCTGTTTTTTTGTGTTGCCCAAATACAAATAGCATAGAAGAAATGAGTTATGCCAGTTCCCTGATACTTAATAGCATATTCAAACAACTCCATAGCTTTGGGATACCGTTGATGCCACATTAAGCTTGTTCCAATTTCATGAGCCATGTCACATATTTCTTCAATATCAATATGGCTTCCTTGATTGTATTGTCTTAGGTATATTTCAATGTTTGAGATAGCTTCGTTAACTACGTTCTCATATTTCCCCATTTCATAGGTCCGATTATATATTTCTAATAAATATGAAATGCGACGGATGGAGAACTTAGTGTATTCCGACCATAATTTATCTTCAAGTAATATGTCTTTATATCGCTCTACTTCTATCAAGGCTTTATTGTACTTTTTAAGATTATAGGCAAAAAGACCAGCAGCTGTTTCTACATATAACACACGACTAAAACGATTTTGTTTAGTAGGTTTAATAATACTTATTAAATCGTTGTAGATTTGAAACCATAAGTCATCTTGATTTTCATTTACCCAACCAACTGCTTGTGTGCTGTCATACATGACATTCAGCAAATTTTCAGGCTCCATATTCAACTTTGTCCATTCTAAAAAAAGCAGCTGTTCTTTAATCATTTCTTTATACCGTTTCAAAATGGCGAGGTTATCAACTAGTTCCCAATTTGCCCAAAATTTATCTTCTTTAGAATAAGGAGTAACTTCTTGTTTAAGGGATTTTTTCATTAATTCTACTCTTTCGTTTAATCCCTTGTCCCCTAAATATCCATATATTTCATGTGCAAGACGCACACTTTTTATAGAATAGTTGGATTTAACAACTTCTTCTTTTACTAACTGATAAGCAGTTAGTAATAATGTTTCGTTTTCTACTGTTGGGTTATTTTCAGTCCTATTCATGAATTCATAAAGTACTGAAGTAGCATCCATAAATTTCACCTCATTTTTAGTAGAAATAATTCATAACATATAGCTCGATTAAATGATTTCCCTATAATTCTTCTTTTATATTAAAGAATTCCATATATATAAAACCTCACTTACTCCTTACAAAGTAAGAGCGCCCGATTGCTTATTTTTCATTATTTCAAAATTACTCAACCCTTTTTTCCAAATAAATGACGCTTTTCATATTTCTGAAAAAGCGTCCAATCAAATAACTGGGTAATTTTAGCTCAACTTATTACGAAATAGAATGGATAGACAGGATTTAATAAGTATATATGTATTTCAAAACAACAGGAATCCTTTCTGTCCCTTCCCTTTTACGAAGCTAGAAGTATTGATACACCCTTGTAAATTTACACCTTGCTATTTTCTTAGTAACCTAAGCAGTTGCAGTCCGTCCGAAGGATGACCAGAATAGGCTCCCATCCAGCGTGGATAGGTTATCGGGATTATGGTGACAAGAAACAAAACCATATTGAATTGGGAAACTAACCAAAAGAACCTACTTATATCGCTGAATGGTACTGAAACTGCTATTGCCGCAGTCAACATCACAAGTAATAAAGACATTAGCGGTCCACCAGCTAAAGCTGCAATACTCTGTCTTTTGCTTAAATCCCCTTTCCATTCAGCGAATCCTATGTAAGACCAATGAATATGAAAGTGGAGCCTACCTATTCGAAAATTTTCTTTGTTATCTTTGTTCCTTCTTCCTAAATATATGTGCGGATTATATTTCGAAAAAGAAACAACCCCTAAACCATGGCCAATTTCATGCATGAGGATACAGATCGGAACAACAAAAACATAACAAAAAAGAAATAACAGCATATAATGCTCCTTTGCTCGAATTTTTTTAGACAACTGGCTGAATATGGAACAATCAATTAGCACCATCAACTAATAAAAGTTTCGTTTCCTCATACCAATTATTTCAAATTTTCAACAATCACACTATATATATTTCAGAACAAAATCGCTAACGTTTCAATGATTGTAGCTTTAAAATAAAGATTGATTAAAAATACATTATAAACCCATAATTTACGATAAATAAAAAGAATCTATTTTGAAAAAAGATATATCAAAGTGGGTTCTTCTCTAGCAGATATAAGTTTGGTTTTATAAAAAATTTAATCATTTTCTACTCCACTATCGCTCCTATTTAGTTGAGTAACTCTTTTTTAAGTATTTTGCTTGATTGCCTCTTCTACGTAACTAAGAAGATCTCTGTAAGGGGAGTTCCATTTCAAAAATTGCGATACCACATCTAAAGGCTCTATCACTATATCTTTCTTTTTAGAATAAAGAACACTCTGAAATGTGCTATTACTCAACTCAACATTAGAATTGGATGAATAATTACGTACAGAATCAGATTCGTACCAGTAAAAATCTTGATTAATGTTATTTTTAATAACCTCACCAACATATGCCCCTACACGTTTAGATAAATTATCAAAATGCATACTTAACAGTTTATTACCAAACTCCGTATTCATTAATCTTTTTGCATAGGTATCAATATAACGAACGCTTTCAATAGTGAAATTTAAATTTCTTTTAGTAAGGTTTTCTTTATCCCAAGAATCGTCTGATACATCTTGGTACATTAATTTTGCAATGCCTTGTAAATCTTCTTTTATTAATTTTTTCTTATGTAAGAAATTAAACATATAATGAGATTTCTCCTTTATCAATGACTATGTATATGTGTGATAATGATGTTTATTATTCAACTCTTTCCCTATTCTTAAGTAAGGAGCGATCCACTATCCACTATGCTGCAATTGCTCCTAGATAGTTGAACAATTTTCATCATTTAATTTTATTCATATTGAGTTATGTACAGCACGCTACAGCTTTATTCAAACTCTTCTTTTCGATTAATACACTACCATTTTCATCAATGATAAAATCAATCTTTGCCTTTGATAGTCTCTCTATAGCCGAATCAATTGACTCCTGAGACTGCGTTGACTTATCTGCCCATAAAAGGTCGAAGGATTTTGGTTCAGAACTACAACCAGTCATTATTATCGAAAGAATCATGAAAGTATTTAACAATTTAAACTTCATGTTTTATCTCCTCGTATTTTACTTAAATAACAAATAATTCTTTAATCTAATCTAACTTTACCTATTTTTCGGTTTTCTTCTTCAACTATCCTGCCCAATTCTTAAGTAAGGAGCGACCCACTATGCTGCAATCGCTCCCAGATTGTTGAATAAGTTCAAAAATCATTTGTTGCCTGGTTTCTAAATTTTATAAATTTGTCAATACGCAGATAAATCAAACTAACTAAAAAACCAACAATCAAACCAAATACTACTGCAAAGCCACTCCATTGAAAAATACCGCCCATTATAATATCATTCCAAAATACATTTTTCCAATTTTCCCAGAAAAATGGCTCATTTTTATTAGAAATATGAAGTTCTGGTCTAGTTGAAATCCCTATAATCCCTAACTGAATGGCATTGTAAAAATAATAAAAAATAATTGATACGAGCCAAGTTGATGAACTCGCAAAAGCTGCTCTCACTTTCGATTTAGAAAATCGGGCTTCATAAATAGCTATTGGAACTATAGGCACTAACCAAACACCATAAGTGAGTATAGTCCATAAAGTCTCTCCTTGTGTTAGCATACGGGATATGAAACTATGGAAGTAAAAATCAAAAACACCAAATATAAGTCCAATTGCAATATAAATGAACCAACGTATTTTCAATAAATTCACACCTCTCTTTGGATTTACTCACATACCATTTTTTTCATTATCAGCCAACAATCATTGAAAGAAAACCATTTCTTATTCCACTATTCAGCCCTATTGCTTAATACCAATTATTTCAAAAACAAGTGATAAACTCAATCATTTATTTTCATTCAAAATAAAAAGTCACGCTCAAATTTGAACGTGATTTTTTAAACGTGTTTGCTATAGAGATACTCTTCTTATGAGATAACTCTAGGGTAATGTCAGCCTATTCCTAAACTTCTCCCTCTAACCTATTCTTTTGCAATTTATCCAATTAAATAAAATTAGCCCTTGTTCATGGATCGCGCCCGATTCTTGAATAACAGTAAATCGTTCATTATCTGGACTAAATTCACAATAATGATTTCATAAGATTACTCATCTACCGTTCGAAAAGTCCAATGTATAACCACTTAAATCGGGGATAACCTATTCGATGGGGGTGTTAGACATGGGACGAAAATTTGAAAAAAACCTAATAAAATCGCTATATTTTTTTGGTATTGGTTCATTTATTTATTCCATTAAAAAACCACTTGCAAAGGACTGGCTCCTTGTTTTCTTTATAAAAAGTTATTATGCATCATTGGTCGATCAATTGGTTGTAAATAAAGGGTATGTTGAATATCCCACCCGAATTCCAAGTAAAGTGAAAACAAGCTTGTTGTTTGATTACATCCTTTTCCCACTTGCATGTGTCTTTTATAATCAACTCACTAAGGATTCTCGCATCCTTCAGTGCCTTTTAAAAGTTTTGTATTTCAGTGTACCAATGACTATTACGGAGCTGTGGCTAGAAAAAAATACACAGCTAGTGAAATATAAAAAGGGGTGGAATTGGATAACCACTTTTAATTCCCTTTCTTTTTCCTTTTTATTAGTCAGATTTTCAATGTCTGTTATAAGACGACTCTTCAATAATAAATACGATTTATCTTAGACGTAGTTTCTTAATCAACAATAAGCGTAAAAATGTACTTCTACTTCCTTTCGGATAATAAGTTCAACAAGCGTTTCTGGTTGAACCTTTCTTTAGCTTCTTAATAAAAACCCCTCCTCCATTATAATATACAAATTCTATATAAAATTATTAAAGAATGTTTCCCACCTTTTTTGGAACAATACAATTGATTGTTATTAAGGATAAGGAGGTTAATTAGAAATGGATAATCAAAAATTAGCCGATCATGAATCATTGGATTTACATGAAATTGTTAACTTTAAAACCCTTTGTTTAGCGAAATCAAAGCTAATGCAGGGACTAGTATTTGATGATGATTTGAGAGCATTAATGAAAAAAGATGTGGAACAATCCATACAAGCGCTTGAAGAATTACAGGCAGTTTATCAACGGGCACCTTTTGAAGCCCCTGTTCCTCAAAACCGTCCAACTCCAATAGTAAATTAAAAAAGGAGGCAAATTCGTTGAACAATGACTATTTAGATCCAATAAACTCGCTACACATGCCCGAGCTGGCAGATACCACACTTGCGATGGACTTACTTATTCGTGCCAAAGAAGGTGTGCGCAATATTGCTGTTGCCTTAACAGAGGCTGCATCACCTGATGTTCGAACCCTCTTACGTAAACAATTGATGCAAGGTATTGCCATGCACCAAGAAATCACAGAACTAATGATTAATAAAAAATGGTTCCATCCATACGAACTAAGTGAACAGTATAAACTAGATCAACTCTCTGCCAACAACACAATAAAGATTAGCAAAATGAACTTATTTCCTGTTGAGAGCAATAGAAAAGGTATGTTTGATCGGACACCTGATGATCACTAACACTGGAGGCTGTAACCAATGAAGGCAGTAACGTATCAAGGTATTAAAAATGTTGTAGTTAAAGAAGTTCCAGACCCAAAGATTGAAAAAGCAGATGATATGATTATTAAAGTAACAAGTACAGCTATATGTGGATCTGATTTACATTTAATCCATGGAATGATTCCAAATATGCAGGAAGACTATATTATCGGTCATGAACCGATGGGGATTGTGGAAGAGGTTGGACCAAATGTTACGAAAGTAAAAAAAGGGGATCGTGTTATTATTCCTTTTAACATTGCCTGCGGGGAATGCCTTTATTGTAAAAACCATCTGGAAAGCCAATGTGATAATTCTAATGATAATGGTGATATGGGTGCATATTTTGGATACTCGGGAACGACTGGTGGTTATCCAGGGGGACAGGCTGAATATTTACGTGTTCCGTTTGCCAATTTCACTCATTTTAAGATTCCAGAAACGTGTGAAGAACCAGATGAAAAATTATCTGTTATCGCTGACGCTATGACCACAGGTTTTTGGAGTGTTGACAATGCTGGCGTTAAGGCTGGAGATACAGTCATTGTATTTGGTTGCGGTCCAGTTGGTCTTTTTGCTCAAAAATTTTGTTGGTTAAAAGGAGCAAAGCGTGTGATTGCAGTTGATTATGTCGACTATCGTTTGCAACACGCCAAACGTACCAACAAAGTTGAAATTGTTAATTTCGAACATTTTGAAAATGTGGGAATGCATTTGAAAGAAATAACGAAGGGCGGCGCGGATGTTGTCATTGATGCAGTTGGTATGGACGGTAAAATGACTGATATGGAGTTCCTTGCTAGCGGAATGAAGCTTCAAGGAGGAGCGTTAAGTCCGTTCATAATGGCATCACAATCAGTGCGTAAAGGCGGGACAATTCAAGTTACAGGCGTTTACGGCGGCAGATATAATGGTTTCCCTTTTGGAGATATTATGCAGCGAAATATCAATATTCGCTCCGGTCAAGCTCCTGTCATCCACTATATGCCATACATGTTTGAATTGGTAACAACCGGTAAGATTGACCCGGGTGATGTCGTAAGTCATGTACTTCCTCTTAGTGAAGCGAAACATGGCTATGAAATTTTTGACACAAAAATGGATGAATGTATTAAAGTCGTGTTGAAACCTTAAGAAAGGAGGTATGAAAAAATGAACTATGCCTTGCATGAAGTTCTTGAGGTCCATGAGATGGCTGCATTCAAGACCAATTGTCTGACTAAGTCCAAAACAATGAGAGCCTTAGTGTCAGATCCGGTATTAAAAGATATTATGCAGCAAGACATTGATGTATCTACCATACAATTACAAGAATATGCTTCTATCCTTTCCAACGCTAAGCAGTAAATTAGGAGATGAATGAACATGAATCCAATCATTGAAAATATAACTGGCATGAACGCACTATCGGATCAAGTGGTTGCAATGGATTTATTGATTTCAGCAAAGAGTGGAGTTAGAAACTACGCTATGGCCGTTACAGAATCAGGAACGCCAGAAATCAAAGAAATGCTTACTAACCATTTAACGGCAGCTATTGATTTGCATGAACAACTTTCCTTATATATGCAAGAAAAAGGCTGGTACCACGCTTTTGATACAAACGAACAAATCCATTTAGATTTAAAGAATATCGATACAGCATTGAACTTACCCACTCTATAAAAATAAAATAGGAGCAGTTTATGATTGGATTAACAACCTAAACTGCTCCTAACAAAATAAAAATTTACTTATGACCGCAATTTTTTTACAATTAAAAACTCGAAATTTATTTTGTATTATTAAATGGTAGGAGCAGGAAATTCACCTATTTTCATTCGAAGTAAACTATACGGTTTTTCTCGCAGGTCTTCTCCATAATGAAATCTTGCCTGCCGATGTAATTGGTTCACAATGACATATAAGTATTCATCCGGACCAATCGAAAAAGTATCCGGCCATAAAATTCTCGGGTCATGTGCGATGGTTTCCATTGTCCCATTCGGCCATATTTTTCGAATACTATTATTCTCATAATCTCCAGCATAAACGGTACCCTTTATATCTGTAATCATTCCATCAGATGCACCTTTTTCTCCCCAATACTCCACATGATAAGGTAAATCCTTGTCCGGAATACTTCTGTCTCTCAGGGCTTCTGTCTGGATCGAGAATAGATGACGACTTGTTAGTGGACAAAAAAACAATACCTTTCCATCAGGAGAAATCGCTATACCATCAGACGCCAATCTAAATGGAGATGTTGAACCATCTTTGTTTCGGTTCATCAAAATTTCACCTTCTACTTTCGGTATAAAATATGGATCAGGTGAAGTTGAATTTGCTCCATTTAATCGTCTAAACGCGTTTCCATTTTCTAAATCTACAACGATTATAGCTCCTGGTCCTTTGGAAGATGAATCCGTTATATAGGCATAACCCGCTTTTCCAACACGAAAATCAAATCGGACATCATTCAGATAAGTTGTTGGCAGGACAACATCTTCTGTAAAGGTATACACTCTTTTAATTGTATTGGTTTTCAGATCAACTGCTACTAATCTTGCCCCACCAATAATGGGTTCAGAAAAATTGGGTGCCGCTGTATCTAATACCCAAAGCATTCCCCTTCCATCCGCAACTACACTTTGGACACTGATGAAACTCTTTGTGGTATTCTCAGGGTTAACCAAATTGGTTTGTAAGTTAGGATAAGGCTGCAATTTATCCTCAACAATTTCCGCAACCGTAAATTTAACATCATCTCCCCATTTTGGAAAACAAATGAAAATACGACCAGTTTCCGAAACACTAACACCTGTAGGCATAGCCCCATAAAATATATGAACTAGTTCAAATTCACCGAAATATTTTTCACTGGGTAAGATAGGTTTCATAATATCCTCCTCAAGCAACCCGGATATCTCCTATATATGATGTAAGTTTTTTCTAGTGCATGTATTTTAATAAGTTTTCTATACAAATAATGGTTGAATTGATGGTTTTGATATTTAATTTAAATTGAATTTTGTAAAGAAATTTACTTTTACTAATATTAGGTAAACCTACTCCTTTCATGATGATTATTGTATATTATTCATCACTTACTTGGTTGTAGAGGTACTTCTTTACCCAATACCATACCAAAAGCAGATGCCTATTCTTCTGAAGTTAAAAACATTTGGTACTTGTGCGAAGTATAAGCAGCTTTGTATAACGAGTTGTTTCATTAAATGGCCCTAAAATGAAAAGTGAGCGCCACTTCTTGTTGCAGAATGGCGCTCGATTGTGGAAGACTCGATTTCAATATAATAATACATTTCTTCAACTATACAAACTGACCCTGGATGAGGTCTGATAAGAAAGAATCCACATCATCCTTAATCACAACCCCATGCCCTGTACAAAGGATACTTGGCCTAATCTCCCTAAGTTTCTTAAGCCCTTGCATAAACAACTCAAAATGGTGCTTACTTCTCATCTCTTCGTTTTTTGCCCACTCCGAGATGAACTTTACATATTTATCCTTCATTTCTTTCCCATTGCCCGCAACTTTTTCATTTGGCAAAGGCTCACCAAAGAAACAAAGGTGGTCCCCACAAAACAGCACACCACTTTCTTGATGAAAAAGAGCAACAGAGCCTGGAGTATGATGACCTAGGAAGATACACTCCAACCCGTTGATAGCCTCACCATTATCAGGGAGCGTTCCTGTAAGATTGGTTTTAAGATTTTCCGGCACCAGACTGAGATCTTCACTATGAATATAACTTTTTATGTTTTCTAAGAAGGAAAGTCCGCCGATGTGGTCTTTGTGACCGTGAGTAGCTATGAATGCGAAAATCTCTTCTTTTTTTAGATTGATTTCTGCCAAGGAGGTTTCTAGGTAATCAAAGTGCTCCTCTTTACCAGAATCAATAAGTGTGTATCCATTATCTCCCATCACTAAATAACAGTTATTATAGGAATTCCACGATTCATCCCATAAGAGAAAGCCATACACATGATCCGTTATTTTTTCAAAGTAGTATTTCAAAAAAACCCCTCCCTGTTTACACTCCGGAAAACTCCTCTTTCAACAAAGAATACATTTATCACTCCAGTTACCTAAAGATGAATTTCAAGGATTAATACTTTCACTAACATATAACCTATCTATAAGTCGGTCTATTTTCTTTGAAATTCTTATTTGTAATACGATTATATGAATTAAAAAACCCACTACAATTCCAACTAAAGGTGCGAAAAATCCAATAAAAAATGCTACTATTAATGTTGGTACTATGTACCCCAAAAGTACTATCATTTTGTTTATCCCCATTTTATTTACTGCATTCTTTATATTGATTGCTGCCATATTGTTTTAATACCAATTATTTCATATTCTAAAAATTCCTACAATAAATTATTTTTCATCCACGCAAAAAAAGAGCTCTAATCCTTGTTATAGGATTGCGCCCTTTTATGGAATAGACTTTCGGAAGAGTTGTCTCCGATATTACTTTTTAAGTTGTTGTAAACTATGGCCACAGAAGTTCTTTGATCCATGCGTTATTTTCCATTCGATACAATAAGCGTATATGCTTCCTTTCTCTATCTCCCTGCCAAAATTCCACCTCACTTGCTGTTACTTTATATAAACACCAATTAGGGTCTACTGAATTAGGTTCACTTTTCATTCGCTCAATTTGCTGTATAAATGATTCCTCTAAGACTTTACTATCGGTCAATACTTTACTTTGTTTTCCTAGAAGAGCAATTGCTCGTGCAACTTCCCCTCTTTCTAAAAAATCCTTTGCACTTTGCTCTTCTCCTACCCTCAATGAGGTTCCTCGTATTCGAACCTGCCTACCAATCAAAGACCAATAAAAAGTTAAAGAAACATTTGGATTCATCTTCAATTGTTGTCCCTTCTTACTGTTTGAGCTAGAAGCAAAGTACCATCCGTCTTCATCCATATTCTTTAAAATAAGTACTCTTGCATCAGGTTGCCCAAAACTATTGATGGTAGAAAGTGTCATGGAGTGAGGTTCATGAACTTCATTCTTTATAGCAATATGAAACCATTCTTGAAAGAGATCATTTGGACTTGAAGGAACATTTGTAGGGTCAAATCTTGGAAATGGTCCTTCCAAAGATTTGAGGTTTCTTAGTAGCTTATGGGTATTCTTCATATGTATACTCCTTTTTACTAATTTCTGCGTTCAAGAGAAAGGTAATTTATTTTATTTAATTTTTTTGGGTATTGTTAGACTCTTCCAATCAACGGACTTAATTTGTTTACCAATATAAACGATTTGTCCTATATGATAAGAATAATGGTACATGCTTTTTTCAATCGCTTCAATTACAGTAAGGGGATTATTACTATTGTATATTTCTTGAAGGAGATGTTCCTCATTAAGAGAATCTAATTCATTGATGAGAACATCCCATCCCTTATTCCATATCTCGTATAACTCTTCACTAGTAAATATTGAATTTTCAAATTCTTCATCTCTATCTCTAAAAGGTTTTTCACCATCTGAAAATAAGAAAACTGTCCAACGTGAAACCATATGCCCACTCATATGCTTCACGATTACGGCTATGCTATTAGAATTTTCGTTTGGTACCCAATAAAAAGATTCTTTATTAAGCTGTTCAAGTGTCTTTTCACCAATACTTTTCATTTCTTCGAATCGTGCTCTAATGACCTTCAAATATACAAAAGGAATTTCTTTATGGCTATATGACATAATCAACAACCCCTTTACGGTTTTAAATTTACGTACTCAATAACTATTCTCTAAACAAATCACTAATCCTTCTTGATCAAAACTAACTCGTTAGTTCAAAGAACTTCACAATCTCTATAATATATTTTGAAATAATTATCTCATTGTTTTTAAAGCGTTCCTCAACAATCTGGCCCTTTCATGAAGAAAGACGCTTTCTTATTTCAGAAAAGCGCCCTTTAATGGTATAAGCCTTATTTATATCTATTAACTGAATTGCTTTATATTCCTTTGCAGAGATATCATAAACTTCGTTAAATATTTCCCTGTTCCCAATTATCTGCATTCAGAAATCCAAATCGGAAGTTTCTCCGGTTATTACATTTTTATAAATCTTTGCTCCTTGATCCGTCTGTATTATTTCAAAGATCCCGTATCCTCGCGTCATTACTGTATAAATTTCATCTTCAGCCTGTTGTTTCGCTAAAATTACCGCATATTCTTTGCCTGGCTGCATCTTGTAATCGTATTCAGATGTGTATGAAATAAACTTGGTTTCTTGTTCTTCTCTGGAGAGTTTGGTTAAGCCCATTTTTTCCAATCCTTCATATTCACTTCCAACCCACGAATCCAACAGGTTCGAAATCCTAATATCTCCCCCTCCGTTATAAATGGTCTTTTTACCAAATAAATCTTTTCCATAAATAGTATCCAGGATTTCAACTTCCAAAGGTGTATAGGGCATATAGGTATAAAACTTTTCATATTTAGGAAGTATTTCAGCCTCTTTAATGTTAAGAACTTTCAAGTGAACAATAGATGTCCCCTTAGAAATTAAATTCCTAGGTTCTCTAGGATCTACAGCCCAGCTATTTTGGCTTTGAGAAACTGAATAAATATCCTCAGGGCTAATTTCTTCCTGAATGCTTACACTCTGTTTGTTCTCTATGATTAGTACCTTATCACTATGAATTCCAGCAAGGTTTTGAATGTCATTATGTTGTCCACCAATGCTCCAAAACAGGATTGCTGCCGTTGACAAGAATAGCATTGTGGTTACGACTACCTTTCTATTTATAGGTAGTGCTTTTTGATTTTTAGTCTGACTAATTGCGAGTTCCTTGTTAATACGGTTAGAGATACTGTTTAGACTTTGTTCTTTTAACCTATGATTCTTAGGAAAAGATTGAAGTTCATCGAGTAGTCTAGAATTCTTCATATTTCTTTCCCTCCCATCTTTTTTCCTAGCGTTTTCAAAGCCCTATGGTAGTTGAGATTCACTTTACTCTCGCTCCAATTCAGAGCTTGGGCAGTGTCTAGAACAGACAGCTCGTTAATTCCCCTTAACATGAGTACGTCATAATAGCTTTGCTTAAGCGTTCTTATTGCCGTATAAAGCTCAAGTTTCGTTTCACTTAAACCCACAATTTCCTCTGGAGAATCCGAACCCTTTACTGTCAAACTGAATTGTAAATAACGTTTTCTTTTTATCTCTTCTCTCCTTTTCTCTCTGCTTTCATCAATCGCCACATTCCTGGCAATACTTATCAGCCAAGTTCTAGGTTTTGATTTACCCTTAAATTTATGTATGTTTTTTACTGCCTTCACAAAAGTCTCTTGTACCAAATCCTCCACATCCATACAGCCCGTGTAATAGATTAGGAAATTGAAAATGTCATTATGATATTCTTTGAACCAATCAGTTATCTCGTTTTCTTCTCTCATTCCTTCTCCCCCGTGAAACCATATACTTATTAGACGATAGTTATCAATAATACTTTCACATAAATATAAATTTTTTATGTGTAATTAGTTATGTTTAATCCTAAAAAGGTTTTAATTGAAAAAGACACGTTGTATTTACAACGCGCCAAGTAGTGGAGATTATATGGTGGCTAAACTTTTACTCCTCAAATGCACCCTATAATGGAATAACTAAGTAGCTTCTTTTAGCAGTATAATAAAATAATAAAAGTTGTCTTTCCAGGCAAACTAATAGTGTGTGTTCTCGTTTACATTAATCATTCAGCAGTAATATGTTAAATAAATTCAAATATCCGTATATCCACCGAATCTAAGTAGCCTAATTCTTCTTTTAAGTCCCAAAGCCTTATTTCCGAGGTTTCTTCATTTTTTATAAAAGGTTGTAGTTTTTTCACTTCTGTAAAATAAACTGGATTGTATCTAACTTCGCCACTTATTGCTTTTTTTGACTTTAATAATCCCTTAAATTCTAAATTAGTCACTATTTGTCCTGTTTCCTCAAACAACTCTCTAATCGCACATTCTTTTGGAGTTTCATCACCTTCTCTACGTCCAGCTGGCAATTCCCATTGTTCACGCCATACGTTGTAACACATAAGATATTTTCCTTCACATTTAATTATCGCAAAGGAACCAGCTAAGGTTTGATATTTAAGCATATCTTCTTCACATAAATTAATGAAATCAAGAAATTCAATTCCGTTGTCCTTGGTTAAGTTCAAATAGATTCCTCCTCTAAAAGAACGCTAAATCAATATTCTTTAATCGATCTAAATCTCATTATCCGAAACCTTATACGGCAATCCCGCCTTATTTCTTAAAACCATTTGTTATAAATTAAATATACAAAAAATGTTTATCTCCTAACAAATTAGAAGCTACAACTATTTTTTGGCCAAAATCGTAAAGAGTCCAGGAATATTATCTTCAATGTGGTCAGGAGAATTTTCCGGAAAAGCCCATCTAATTCCTGCTTCTTCTTCTAAGCTTTCCATTGTTAAACCAGCAGTAATAATTTCAGTAACGATTTCACCTAATCCCCATCTTCTAATACTATTTTTCTTTAATTTTTCACGTTCTTTTTTTGATAATAACAAACTATATGCTACCTCGACTTGTTTTACTTCCTCATCGAAATAATTACCATTGGCAACTACTTTATTATCATCAATATTGATTAGCTTTGATACAACAGGATGATAGTCTCTTAATACAAATTTACCACCAGGTCTTAACAGCTTAAACACTACTTCAAAAAGAGGATTTAAATCTACGAAATAATGCAATACCCCCAATTCTAACAGTACATAATCAAAATCCCCTAGTTGTACTTGATCTTGAGATGGTAAGTTCAATACATCTGAAACTACATAATTAAGATTGACTCCCGATGCTTCAGCTAATTCAGTTGCATATTGTCTATTTCCTTCAGAAATATCTACCACGGTTACACTAGCACCTAATAAAGCTAATGAAACTGCTTTATTCCCTTTTGATCCTAAAAGGTTGATTACCTTCTTCCCCTTAACATCACCCATGTAGTCTAGATAATGGGACACAGTCTTCTTAGGGTTTTCTTTTAATAATTTAGAATAACTACTTGGTGATCCATGGCGATTAACCCAGGCTTGATATGCTGCCTGATTCCAACCTATTTCATTTATTTTACTAAGTTCTTCTTGTCTCATTTACTTTCCACCTTTAGATTAATTCTATAGTAATAAACATATCACCCCATATTTAATACCAATTATTTCATAATCTAAAAATTCCTACAATATGTTAGTTTTCGCCCCGATGAAATAAAAAAAGCACAAATCCCTATTACAAGATCGCGCCGTTAGTGGAAAATCATTTATATTAATTGAAATGAGATAAACTCATTAGTAGATTTGTTTAATGAATTTAGTATGTACAATTCAGCTTATTTCTTTGGCATCATCTTCTCTTGTATTTCTAATGATATCCTCTAGTTCATTTTTTGTATCAGGGTGTAAAACAATCTTATTGGTAAGATCTAAGCTAGAATTTTTGACCTTCCTTCCCCAGTTCCTTGAAAACGAACGCCAATCACATATCATTTCAATGAGATATTTTCTGGGGATAGGCAAAGCCTGTTTATTATTCGGATCAACAATCCAATATTCCCAATGATGCTTATTTTTATGTTGATGGTGCAGCCAGGCAGATCTCCATTTCAATTCATCATCAGCACTTTTTTCTCCATCGTAAAAAAACTTCTTTGCATACGGAAAAAACTCTTTTGGTGAAAATTTTGACAAATCATGAATAATGCCCTGGATGTATAATCCTTCTTTCCAGCATTCTATAAGCACGTTTAGTTTATGGTTCAGTATATAAAGGAAATACTTCCAACAAGCCTTTAACATAAAAGCCTCCAATCTAACCGGTAATTGTTAGATTTATATTCTATATGGAAATTTCAATTCCTTCTGGTTTTAGTTCAATATAAGAAAAGCACCTAAAATTGCAGATTAATCTTCCATTCTTGCTCCTAGTTTGTTGAAGGTGATTGTTTGCTTTTTTCGTTCTTAGTCCTAACTATAAAACCAGCTATAATAAAACATCCAAATCCTTTAATTTTCATAAATAAATGACCTATATTTCCCATTTCATCAATAGTCAGTGAGAGCAAAAAAGCTCCAAATAAAATAATGGGAATAGCAAAAAACCACCTCAATTTATGTATCCCCCTTTATATTAATCAAACATTCTTATTGAACAATCCTACCCAATTCTTAAGTAAGGAGCGATCCGCTATGCTACAATCGCTCCTAGATTGTTGAAGAGCAATCTTTTAACGTAAATTTGATTATCTTCCTTCTCCCCTTAACTGTGTTCCATTTGGAGGAGAAATTACGTCTAAATAATATCTCTCATTACCTTCATCACTAAATGATGAAATGGATAACATATAGCTTTGGTCTTTATCAATAAGATTATAAACATTTGCATCTTTAATATAGACTTTATAATTTTCTTTTTTCTCTTCTTTTTCTGCTCCATTATAACCAACAACCCACATTTCCATATATTCTCCTGGTTCAATATGATGTTCCTTTTTCATCACATAAAAATCTCCAAATGAATGAGTAGTATTTATTAGCTGATTATTATCTTGTCGATTTCCAAAATAAATAAAAAAACTTGTAACAACAATAAAACCGATTAAGATAAAAATCACTTTCTTTTTCTTACTCATTTTATAATCCCCTTCCTCAATAATCCTGCGCCCTATTATTAAGTTAATGGCGTACCTTTTAGGTTATTTCTCAATGTTCTAAAATAAAAAACTAATCCGTATTCGTAGGATTAATTTTCCTTGCTTTATAGAAAAACCAAACGGAAATGAATAAAAATAAAAATACATAAGCATTTTCAAAAAGAAATGGCGGACTGGGGCTGCTTATATATGAGTTCTCACTAACATTTACGCCTACATAAACGATCGCACTCCTTAGTCGCTCTAATGTGTAAACAAATCCACTTGCCAAAACAAACACCCAACCTAATAACCTATATGTATGATGCTTCATGTGTATCCCCCTTCATCAAAAACCTGCGGCTAAGATAATACCAATTATTTCATAATCTAAAAATTCCTACAATAATTATTTCAATAATTTTTTCCACACCGGATAAATTAAAATAAGCGCTAACCCTTGTTATGGATAGCGCCCGTTTTGTTGAAGATCTATACCACTATAAAATACTTAACAAGTGTTTTACTCTTCTATTCAATGGTCAGATTAAATAAATTTAATTGAAATCCCTTAATTAATGATTCAAATCTTTTTTCAGGATCAACATTTAAAGAAGAGCCAAATGCAGAAATTATGATATCTTTCTCTGAACTGCTCAAGTTGTCTATTATTGTTGGGGAAAAATATACATTCTCGCTATATTCACCTAAACAAAAAGATATATATTTGAAAAGGAGCTCATCATCCGTTGTTTGTTTTAGTTTCTCAATTAGACGTTCATAACATTTATCATCTATATGCCTAGTTACGATAATTAATGATGTGCTTTCTCTAGGTATAACAGAAATATAAAGAGAGGGTATGAAGAGGTTCTCATCATAGTTATATATGTTTATAGTCTCTTCACCAGTTATATCTACATTTACAGCTACTGCTGTTGTGCCAGTGAACCCTACTCTAAATGGTAATTCTCTTTGAAATGTTTCAAGTTTATCATAAGAGTCGGTTTCATAAATTTCTTTGAATCTTCCATATTCATATTTTTTATCTTTTAAATCTAGCTTGCAGGATGTATAATTTATTAGAATTTTTGTTTCTTTAGTTGCGTGAGGATGCTTTCTAAAAACTTTCGGAAAGTGCCTACTTAGCCGTTCTTTTCTATGTAATTCAAAACAAAAAGCACGAAAGGCAAACCAGAAATGTTGTTCCTTTGATCCCACATACGCTATGTCTTCTATACTTGAAAAATAAGCTTTATCATGATGTTTACAAAAACCATTAAATCTACTAGCTTGATTTTTCCCAACCTTATCAAACTTTAGGGTAGGTAGGTTTTTATTTATTTCAAATGCAAGATTATAGACATGATTGTCTGTTGCAATTTTATCAAGTACCCCATTATTTTGAAGTGAATGAGCTCCAATAATATTGTGTGAACACTCTTTATTATCAAAACTATAGCATGTGTTAAAATCAGTCTCTCTGAATATTTTTTGTGCTTCAAATATTATTCTACCCGGGGTATAATTGAGATCTTTTTTACTAACAGATTTGCTTTTCTTATAACAGCAAAATTTATATTTTTCCCCACTTTCACATGGACAAACCTCATATGGCTGAAATAAAAACCTTTTAGCTTCACTTTTAGATATAAGCAAATTTTACCCCTCACTTTTATTAATAGATAATTCATAACCTTATTGTAGGTTTTCTGTAATTCCAATTATTTCAAACATACGTCATTTGTTCAATCCCTTCTTCAATTAAATGGCCCTTTAATGGAATACTCTGTTTCATTTAATACTGACACAAAAGTCCATATTGGCTGCTATAAACATTTCTAAAATCCACAACTTCAATATTAGGTCTTTTGTGTCGGTCAGTAGAAAAAGAGATCCATAACAATAGATCAATATATTTTATAAAGCTTCTTTAGCCAAAATAATTGAATATTTTTCATGCCTTTTTATGTGGCAGGATTAGAAGAAGCTGCTGCATGATCTGCTTTTACACAATCGATGGCAACCACGATAGCAATAACAATGGTTTCCATCTCTTCATCTTGTATTTGTACATGGTAGCTATCACCCCAAGTAAACCACTTTTTAGACACTTCTCCCACAATCTTCCCATATTGGAGCACTTGAAAGTCCATATCCCACCAGTTGCCACGAACTTCAATTCCTGCAGCATCAATGCTATATCTTGCTTTCAGAAAAGAAAATTCTTTTTGTATTGTAAGTATTTCTTGCCCGTTCACCTCAACCATAAATTTTGGCAAGAAGCTGAACATTTTTTTCGTAATGAGTGCCACTTCTTCTCGTTTAGGGTTCAAGATGGAGAAAGTTTTAGGCAGCCGCATAAAGCTTCCCTCTACAAAATAGATGTCATTCTCCTGTTGATCCTTTACCGTGAATTTCTCACTAATGCTAAATACCTTTTGTTTGATAAATAGCTGGCTCATCTTACATCCCCCTATTCGGCTTTTATTAATTTACGTTTTAATAGAAGAAATGGTTTCAACATTCATTTTTTTATCAATACCTCTTAGACTTTCCGATACTTTTTCTCCTCGTTTCCACACCATTACTGATGTAAACATACTATTTCCCTTCTAAAATATGTATACTTTTATACATCGGAAATATCATTTTCTTTTTCAAAGATTTCTAGATATGGGTAATAAGTTCTTATCTTTGACTTTAACTTGAAAAATATATCATAAGGAGATTACACATGATTATTCGAGAAATGAAAAAAGAAGACAATGCATTAATTAAAGAAATTATCCAAAATTCTTTAGAATCCCTTGGGCTAGCTATACCCGGGACTGCTTATTATGACCCTCAACTTAACGACCTGCATCAATATTATACTAATTTGGATGATGCTAAATATTGGGTAGTCGAAGTGGGAGAAGAAGTTGTTGGCGGAATTGGTATTGCGCCATTTAACAAGGACGATAAAGTTTGCGAATTACAAAAGCTTTATGTACGTACTAATGTGCAAAGGTTGGGAATTGGAAAACAGCTAATGGAAACCGCTCTGTCCTTTGCCTCAGAACATTATAAAAAGTGTTACTTAGAAACAACAAAAGAGTTGAAAACCGCTTGTTTATTATATGAAAAATTTGGATTCACATTATTACAAGAGCCACTACCAGGATCTGAACATTCGGCAATGGATGCATGGTACCTAAAGCAGCTGACACCTAGAGGAACTTAAAATCTTTCAAGTGGATTTCAGCTATTATTCTTACCATTTATGCCTTCTGAAAAATACTTCATCACTAAGGAAGTTAATACAAAAACAGCACCTTTGAGGTACTGTTCCTTTACTACCTGATTAAATTAAACCTCAATAATTATCGGTAAGATCATTGGCTTTCTCTTAATTTGAGTAAACAAATATTGGCCAACCGATTTTTTAATGCTCTGTTTGATAATGTTCCATTGGTGTTTGTCTTCTTTTTTCAAATCGTTAACCGTTTTTATTATAAGGCTATTAACGTCTCTAAGAAGTTTTTCTGAATCTCGGTGATACACGAAACCTCGGGAAATGATGTCTGGATCATGAACTAGCTTTACTTCCCTTTTACTTATCATTAGAACAATCACGAGCATACCGTCTTCGGAAAGTTGTTTGCGGTCGCGCAGAACAATATCTCCAACATCCCCGACCCCCAGGCCGTCGATAAATGTATTACCAGTTGGGATTTTTCTAGTTTGGCGGGCAATGGAATCGGTGATATCTACAACATCTCCATTATTCATAATGAAGGTGTTCTCTTGTGCTATTCCCACTGATTCAGCTAATGATCGGTGATGGTATAACATTCTATATTCGCCGTGAATAGGTATAAGATATTTTGGTTTCATCAGTGTAAGCATCAGTTTTAGATCTTCTTGGTAGCCGTGACCGGACACATGCATTCCAGAAGAACTCCCAGTTCCGTAAATCACTTTTGCCCCGAGTGTAAGTAAATTGTCTACGACTCTTGTGACATTCCGTTCATTTCCAGGTATTGGCCCTGCTGCAATGATAACTGTATCTTCTGGTAGTATTTCAACACCCCGGAAGTTCCCGGTTGATAATCTGGAAAGGGCTGCTAATGGTTCTCCTTGACTGCCAGTACATAGGATGGCCACCTTTTCAGAAGCCATTTCATGGATTTCATGTTGTTGTATCAACATCCCATCAGGAACTGTTAGATAACCTCTCTCCATGGCCACATCCACAACATTCACCATGCTTCTTCCAAGCAACGCAACTTTTCGGTGCGTTTTTTCAGCAGCGTCGATCACTTGCTGAATCCTATTTATATTAGATGCAAATGTAGAAAGAATAACCTTTCGTTCTGCTTTCTTGAAGGCATCTTCAACATGTTTACCTACCATTTGTTCCGATGGGGTAGAACCAGGACGCTCTGCATTGGTACTTTCAGACATTAGGAGAAGAACGCCTTCTTTGCCGATTTCAGCCATTTTATGAATATCTGAATGCTCATTATTCGCCGGGGTCAAATCAAACTTGAAATCCCCGGTATGTACAATTTTGCCTTCTGGTGTATGAAAAACAACCCCAAGGCAATCGGGAATGCTATGATTCACCTTAAAGAAACTTACACTAATTTCATCAAAGTTTAATTTTGAATTCGAATCTATTTCAATTAGTTCCGTTTCCCTTAATAGTTTATGCTCACTTAATTTTAATTCAATCAATCCTAATGTGAAACGTGTGGAATAGACGGGTACATTAAGTTTTTTTAAGAAGAATGGAATTCCTCCGATATGATCTTCATGACCATGGGTAACAATTAATGCCTTTATTTTATCTTTATGTTCAATTAAGTAGGTGATATCTGGAATGATTAGATCTATTCCTAATAAACTTTCATCCGGAAACTTATTCCCACAGTCGATAATCAAGATATTGTTTGAATACTCAATGGCATACATATTTTTTCCGATTTCATTCAGACCACCCAAAGCGAAGATAGATAATACACTCTCGTTTGTCCTCAAGAATTTCCCCTCCAGATCGATATTTATTTTTACTATCTCCATTGGGGAATCTATTTATTAGACTGTTTTCGTACTTAGAGCTTTTTCGTATTTTCCTATCAACCCGTCCTTTACTTCTTGTATAAAGGATACTACTTGCGATTTCAAGTCTATGTAAAGAATGAAGTCCAATTGCCGACTTTTCAAGTTATGAATAGCAGCAATCTTTCGGAAAAGAGTCATTATCGATTAAACGAATCATGTAAGTTACATAAATAAATGTATTAAGGAAAAACTCTAAGGTAGTCGCTATTCCAAACCAACCTTAAAACGTTAAAAAAAGGGGGCATGACTAATGACACAACGTTTTGAAAAGTACACGCTAAGGTTTCTATTGGTATTTGGATTAATAATGTTTGCAAATTTAATGAGGAAGCCTCCTACTAAAGACTGGTTATTGATTTTCTTGTTTAAAGGATATATTTCATCGATACTTGATAAAACAATAGTCACTAAAAAAAAAATAATTTACCCTGTTAAATTAGTAAAATGGTTTGATATTAGCTTTGTTTTTGATTATATACTCTTTCCCGTTGTATGTGTTTACTATAATCAAATTACTAAGTCATCAAGTCTAATCTGGATAATAATAAAAATATTTTACTTTAGTATTCCAATGACGTTACTCGAATACTTTTTTGAAACGCGCACTAGTCTTATAAAATTTAGGAATGGGTGGAATATATACCATAGTTTTTTGACTATGAGCCTGAGTTTTCTTGTTTCCCGTGCTTTTATTGCTTTAATCAGGAATGCTGATAATACCAATGTACCTGAAAACAAGTAGGAGCAATAATTCCCTTGACGTGCAATATCCATATTTTTAGTTAAATAAAAGAAGCTTACCATTTAACGGATAAGCTTTGGTTAAACCTATTGCAGTAAACTGAGATAACCATTTCATAAGATACTCCCCTACTCCACCCTCACGAATAATAAAATCAATACCAGGTTGTAAGTTGTATATGTAATTGGTTCTGATGTAACATTTATGGGTATAAATTTTCAAGGAGGACTCGAACCTCTTGGGGTCACCCCGAAACCCGTACCGTAAATGGCAACTTTAACCTGTTGCAAGGTTCGGTATTCGCCTTTTCATATTCGCTACCAGCTTATCTTATGAAGTAATTAAATCGGTTTTCCAATTGAGCTCTTGAATCCTCACATCATATAATCGATATTTTTGTGACAGCTCATCTACATGCTTTTGAATCTCTTTAACGCTGATGGTTGTAATATATTTTATTTCAGCTCTTGAGTAGCGCTCGAGTTTCATGGTTGCTTGTTCAAGGATATCACTATGAATTTTGCGTTCCTGGCCAATCAAATCTCTTGCTGCTAACGCATCTGACAGTGACTCATTATCATCAAATTTTGTGTTTAAATTAGTTTTATTTATTTGCTGTATCAGTATTCTTAGCTTTTTCAAAAGTTCCGTTAGTTCCTTTAACAACAACTTCGGATCTTCGTTTGGGTCGTCCCCTTCCTGAACTCTCACATTTTGCAGCAATCTATTTTTTAACTGCTCCACCCGCTTTTGATAATCTGCCCGTAAAATTAATGCCTCTGCTAATTTCAATTAGATTTCCCCCTGCCCTTTCAGCATTCCTATATTCTTTATACAAACCCTTCTTGCATTAAGTCGTTTAATATTTCCAATTATTCCAAACATCCATAATTTATTCAAGATATAATTTTCAGACTGTTGACCAACTATAAATTAGCTAGGTTATTTGTTGGAATAGTTGATCTCCGTTGCAGGAGCTTCCCTTTCCAGCGGGCGGTCCTTAAGCCTCCCTCACTCCGCCTGAGGGGGCTTAACTGTCCCCCTTCCTCCCACAGGAGTCATGTTAGAATAATGGATAGCCAACTTCCCATCAAATCACCTATGATATGGAACATATCCCGCCATTTCCACAAGCAATTGCCCTTCTTCCGATTGGATCCATTCTAAAAATGTTTCAAGATTGGGATTTGTTGCCGTCGAGAGATGCACGGCGTAAAAAGGACTGACAAACGGATAGTTATCATTTTGAATAGATTCAATGGAAGGTGAGACTCCATTAATGTCTAAGTGTTTAATCTTTTTATTTTCCACCATCGTTTCAGAGAAGAAGCGGAACGAGAAGCCGATGGCATTTTTCCTGTTTTCATAATCTAAGGTTTCTTCAATGATTCCACCCATACCTGATACTCGCTGGTCAGTGGGCGGATCCATCAATCGTTTGTTTCCCATGACTTTACGAAGCATCTGCTGACTCCCACTGTCTTCTGGTCGTTGGAACGCTAGGATTGGTTCATCGTTACCGCCTAGCTCTTTCCAACTAGTAATCTCACCTGAATAGATTTTTTGAATATCCTCGACTGTAAGATTGTTTACTGGGTTGTCTTTATTAACAAAGAATACGAATGCTTCTTTTCCAACAGGTGTTAACATTAGCTCCGCTTCTTTATTTTTTGCTTGAGCTTGGATTGAGCTTGGAGGTTCTGGAACAAAAATAAGATCTCTTTCTTCTTTGAGGAGACTTGCCCAAGCTCCTGAGGTCTGGGTGGATTGAACTTGACTATTAGTAGAATCGTAGGACCCCTCTGGATAAACCGCCTGGGCGAAAGCGGCATAAACAGGATATAGGGCTGTTGATCCATCCAGCTTTAATAAAGGTTTCTCTAGTTGCATTGCTGCCTCTTTTCCCAAAACAGCAACACGATCATTATTTTGAAATGGCTCGTATTGGGTTAAATCGACATCCTGGGTACTCATTATTTTCAATGATTCCTGATACCAAGCTTTCCCGCCTTCCACGATTACAAAAAGAACAAAAAAACTCATCAAGCATATGAAAGAAAACTTCACTGCCTTTTTGGCAAACTGCCCCCACACCCATAAATTTACAAAAATGAGTAAGGTCAGCACAAACGCAGCCGATACAAGACCGTATGTATCTTTACTGGTAGAAAAGATTAACACGATTGTTCCATAAAACCCAAAAAATAATACAGCTACTGAAATGATAAACGATGCAATTACTCTCATGATTTCCCCTTTTCAAAACGTTTTCTTTTTTCTTATAAATGTTCCAATTGTCACTGTTTCTATTGAATCAGATATCTAAAAATAAAACTCCCAATACAAAATGTTAACACATAAAATGATTGTAAAAACAATGCTCACAGCCCAGTTTCGTTTTTCAAGTTTGCTTAAATGTAGTTTTTTCATCCTAGCACTTAACACTACACTGTTAATAAAGGTGATGACTAGATAAAGTAGATTCAAAGTTAAATATGGTTTAAGAAAGGAATAACTGACTAAAGAGAAAGTCTTATAACCTATCCATATGACATTCATACACAAGAGGAGGTTTAACACATGTTGGCCAACTAATAATAGATGCAGCTGGTCCCTTTTCCAAATCATCCTTGTAAAAGTGACAATACAATAGAAGAAAGAAAACAGGAAAGCGAAGAGCCCTAGAAATATCGCCCCCCATTCCAAAACATGTTTATAAGTAGAGACGTAAAGTAAATCGGAATATGTATTTGATATTATCTTTTTCATTTGTGGGTGTTTGGAATAAACATCTAGACTGTATAAACTCGGCCCAGCCTCTGTTTTGTAAATGCCTGGTCGCACTTGTGAATAATGGAAGCCATTCATGATTAAATTTGTATTGCCGTCTTGTATCGTTTTACCTCTTAATGTTAATCCATACACCTTACTAAATCCGTGGTTTGGCAACCTTGCAGGTTCATAAATGCCCTCCCAATCTGATGAGTCTTCCAAGTTTTCATCATGTACAGCTGGAACATATTTACCAAAAACGATTTCAGGTATTCCTGATGTGAATGTAGTTTCATCTTTCACGTTTGTCAAAACAATAACACCTATACCTTCTTTCCTATCTACATAAAAAGAGGAACTGAACGCCTTAGAGTTCCCACCGTGACCATATACATGGTGACTTTTTGATGGAAGATAAAAAAAACCATTCGCAACTCTTGGGATAGTTGTTTCTGGATAATATAAGGTCGGTTCAAACATCATATCCAGTGTGCTTTTATCATCAAATAAAGCACTGCCATCTTCACTTAATAATTCCTGCAATAGCTTTTGTAAATCTGTAGCGGTTCCCATAACGCTCCCTATCGGATAGATGGGAAATGAGTATATATTTGGTTCTATTATTTCCAGTGTAGTCGAATATCCCTGTATCTGACTTCTTTGTTCTCCCACCCATTTATTATCTTCCTGATAGGGGTCGATGGAAGTCTTTGTCATTTGAAGCGGTTCAAATATATTCTTCCTTACGTATTCACCATAATCTAGTCCACTTACTTCTTCCACAATGTAAGCGGCAAGACCACTTCCATAATTGGAATAAGCCACAATATCTCCAGGGGGAAATACATGCTTTATATCCGCTTCTTCGAGTGCTTCTTTTAATGAGGGCTTCAGTGTCGGACGAGGTAGCATCAAGTCGGTATAGCTGTCATCAAATCCAGCTGTATGTTGCATTAAATGCTGCATCGTTATCGGATCCCCTATTTTTGATTTAGAACGGAAATCACTTGGCAAATAATTATGGATATCTATTTCTAAATCAAGCTTTCCTTTCTCTACTAGTTGCATTACACTAATCCAAATAAGGATTTTCGACACGGATGCCCATTCAAAAACTGTATCTTCATTAACCAAGATTTGTTTCTCTATATCTGCATAGCCTCTCATTTTGTAAGTCATTTGATCCCTGTCCATCACAATTGCTGCTAAACCGGCAATGTCTTCATGATGTTCATTTAAATAATCGTCTAATCTATGTTCTCTTTTGTTATCTATATTTGCAGATACTGTGGATGGAGAATAGTATCCTATTAAAATACTTATGATTAATAAATTTAAGAACCTCTTGTAATTCTTACTATGGTTTACATTCACTTTATTGAAGACC
Organism: Sutcliffiella horikoshii DSM 8719; assembly: GCA_001648575.1. GTDB lineage: Bacteria > Bacillota > Bacilli > Bacillales > Bacillaceae_I > Sutcliffiella_A > Sutcliffiella_A horikoshii. The sequence goes on from LQXN01000062.1 coordinate 39,560, forward strand.
CCTTTTACTCAAATATAACTTAAGCATTCTAGCCACTCACCTAATACCAATTATTTCAAAAATATTCCTGTAACTCAATCTTTTTCTGCAAAAAAAGACGCTTTTCAGATTTCTGAAATACGTCTAGTTGCTGGGCCTATTTTTGAACGTCCTTTTTTTTAGTAAGGTAGGTTAATCACACTTTGAATGATAACCCTTCTTCTCCTAAAGCTTTTCTCAATATAGGTAAGGAAGATGGTCCTATACCATGAAGTTTAAGTATTTCTTTTTCGGTGTGCGTTGATAGTTTCTGCAAAGTGTCAATTTCTTCGTGAATCAATGCATTTCTTGCTGGTGAACTAAGTTTTGAAAGGAAACTATTTGTTGGCTTATCCTTCTCAACTGTCAAAATTATCCCTCCCATCAAATTACAGTATTAAATATATCACAGTCCCTGCAAAGACTATACTAGCCTCGAATATTGTACCCATAAAATCCAGATTGAATAATATTGGTCAAAAAAGAATGGGTACTATTGTCTAGTGCATTGATAGTAAGATTGATAAGTTGTAAAATAAGCATATACATATATTTTTATGAAAAAGTGGAAGGACCTGCCAAAGGTTCTTTTTATTGTGCAAATCAATGCAACATGAATTTCGGAGGAAAGAAAAATGACAACAATCATGCATGATATTCAAAAATTATTCCCTAGTGCTGACGGAAATCAGCCTCAAAGGGAGGAATTGCTTGGATATATGAAACAGCTATTGACGAAGATGGATGAATTAAAAGATCCAAATAAATTGACTTTGGGAGATATGCCGAATTATACGGAAGATTACTATAATCGTATTATTCAAGAAAATGCTGTCCCGGAGCAAGGGGTTTCTATGGAAGAAACCATTGAAAAGCTGATGGAGCTTGTAAAAGGGCATCGCTATTTAAATAGCAATTATTTAGCTAATGCCACGCCCCTTCCTAATATCGCAAGTATCCTGGGTAATCTGGTAATGGTGCTTCTAAATGGAAACAACCTATGGGATGTAGATGGCTCAGCCGCTGCAAACGCGGAAGTGCGCATAACGAGTATGCTATCTAAAATTGTCGGGTATGACCCGGTGGAAAGTGGCGGTTACACAACTTGGGGTGGACAAGGTGCAGTTTTCACTTCTCTTCGACTGGCGATTGCTCGTCAGTTCCCCCAATAGAATAAAGTAGGCATACCCAATAACTTATATTGTTTCTGTTCAGAGCTTTCTCACTTCAGCCTTTATAAATCAATGGAAGCAACCGGCATAGGTATCAATAACATGGTTCGCGTAAAAGTGAATAATGATCATTCCATGGATTTGCATGACCTGAAATCAAAGATGGAAGATGTTATTGCGCATGGTGGCATCCCTATATACGTATTAGCAACGATGGGTACTACCGACACTTTCGGGATAGATGATATTTATGAAATGAAAGAAATATTAAAGGAAATGGAGCACAGGTATCAATTGGCTCCAATATATATTCATGCCGACACCGCTATGGGTGGGATGTATACATTCTTTAATGATTATGATTTCCAAATGAATCCCCTTGGATTTGATGTGGAAGTTAATGCTGTGCTAAAAGATTACCAAGACAAATTTAGATATACTCACTTAGCAGATAGTATGGTTTATGACTTTCATAAACTAGGACAAACTCCATATATTACAAGCTTGCTGTTAATAAAAGAAAAGAAAGATTTGGTTTACCTGGATTTAGATGCTTCGGAAACACCGTATGTAGGAAACAGGGGGTACGGTAGTTATCATACCAGCTACACGCTTGAGTGCTCGCGGATGGGAAGCTCCATCGCCATTTATGCGTCCTTACTCGCTTTTGGTTTTGAAGGATACCAACAGATGCTTGCAAACTACCTTAAGGTGAATATAGCATTCAGAACTGCATTAAAAGCCGAATTCACAAATGTAGAAGTAACCAATGAGGTTTCACCGGTCACAACCTTTAGGTTTTATCCAGAAAACACTCGTTGGCGAGAGGAACTTAGAGGGGAATTAACGAGCAAGGAAATAACCGAAATTAACCTTTACAACGAAGAATATGCAGAATTAATCGGGTTGGACCGCGACATCATTTTCTTCGGGAATACAAAAAAACAACGCCTGATTTTTGCATGTGACAGTCCGACCCGAATACCGGTTTATGTTCATAAATTTTATACGACCAACCCCTACACAACAGTGGAAGAAGTCGATCGTTATATCACATTTTTAAAAGAACACATGGCCATTCACTTTAAAGCCACTTTAATGGCAGAGCCCGTATAAAAAGAACGCAGGACTTACATAAAGTCCTGCGTTCCAGTGTGTAGACAAAATTATTTTATTCTGTGAGATGTGCAAAAACCAAGTTGATCGTAGTGGAAGGTGCGCAGACTTCTGCGGGAGGAAGGGACAAGGAAGACCCCGCATGGCGTAAGCCCGAGGAGGCTTCCGGACCGCCCGCGAAAAGCGAAGCGCCTGGAACGAAGATCAACAGCAGGATGCAAATTTAAAAATATTTAGGGCTTTGTCAACTGTCGAAACGCCGGACTCATATTAAGTCCCGCGTTCTTTTTTTATGGCTCGATATCTTTTTCTTAGACCCCATTGTCTCATTCTTCTTTCGCCAATTAAGCTTTAAACTTCGTCGTCATTGATTGAAGCTCTTGGGCTAATTCGTTTAGTTCTTTGGAGGCATCAGAAAGTTGGTTCATTGAACTTAGCTGTTTGTATGTACTTGCTTCAATTTCATTAGTGAAATTGGAGTTGTTATGAGCGATTGCTGTTAAGTCTTTTACAGCAGCTGTCACTTCCTCGGTTCCTGCAGAAATTTCCTGGGACGCAGCTGAAACGCCTTCTATCTGATTAGAGATTTGATCGGTCACCTTTTTGATATTAAAGAATAATTCTCCAGTTGCTTCTGCCACCTTGGTTCCTTTTGCAGCTTCTATTCTCCCAATGTCCATGGATGACACGGCGTTGTTTGTTTCTTGTTGTATTTCTTCTATGATTTTAGAAATCTTATCCGTTGATTTACTTGATTCCTCTGCAAGTTTCCGGACTTCCTGGGCTACAACAGCGAACCCTTTCCCGTTTTCCCCTGCCCGTGCTGCTTCGATTGCTGCATTTAATGCCAATAAATTGGTTTGATTTGAAATACCGGTGATCACTTCAAGAATACTCGTAATTTCATCAGAGCGCTCTTTGAGTAATTGGATAATACCACTAGATTCCTGAACGGCGTCATTAATGATACCCATTTGTTTTACAACACCACTAATGGAATCGAGGCCTTCAAGCGAGTATTCTTCCATGCTTTTGGCTACCATTGTGACATCTTGTGAAGATATTGAAATAGAATTTATCTCTGAAGCTATTTGCTCTATTGCACTTGCAGACTCCGATACAGATAATTCTTGAGTTTGAATTCCTATTGTCATTTTCTTAATGCTTTCATTGATTTTTTCAGAATGATCCTTTGATTGTCCCGTTACATTGCTGACCAGCTCTGATGATTGTAAAACAGTATCAGAAGTTGCCTTGATTTTTATAATCATCGATTTTAATTCAGCAGCCATCTCATTAAAAGCCTCATTGATTTTACCTAGTTCATCTTCACGTGTTGGTAATTCTATGTCTAGATTACCATCCCGCATTTCATTGATTCCCTCAGATAATTGTTTCAACGGTTTAAATGTTCTGCGTGTCAATACTATTTGAATGACAACAATTATTAAAATAGCTGGAAGTAAAATCAGCAAGGAACTAAATAAGAATTTCTCTGTTCCGTTTTTAACCATGCTTGCATCAACATCTACGCCAAAAAACGCAAATACATTTCCCGTTGAATCTTTTATAGGGAATACAACCGAAATCCATGTTCCGAATTGATCATGATATACGTCTGAAACGGCCATTTCCTTCGTTCCATTCATTTTTCTTATCGCTTCCGCACTTGCTGGAGGGTGCTCATAAATGTCACCGATATTCATATCATATTCTCTTAATAATTCCACAATATGTGTAGGATTAGCTATAATAGCTGATTTGTCCCCCTCTTCTAACTTCGATGTGAAAAGGTATCCCTGGGCTACATTTGGATTGGTATCAGATATTTCATCAAATAACGCCGTCAACTCTGTTTGGGCATCATCTTCAAAATCACTTTCCCCCATCGCAACTTCTACTAGCGTTGGATCTATCTCTGTACTCCATCGTAATGCAATGTCTGATGCCTGCTTTTCCATTTCTGTTGTCAAAACACCATTTTGAATAGTAAGGCTGGATGATATCAATACAATTCCTAATAATAAAATTAAAATGGTGGTTGTAAGTATTGACTTTGTTGTCAACGAAAGTCCTTTCAATATCTTCATATCCGCTTTCCTCTCTCTCTCTTCTAAGACACAATACCTCTAACCTTGTAAAATGTCTCCAACATCTTGTATCGGAAGAAATAAGAGATTATGAAGGTTTGTTTTACTCGTAAAACATGTTTTTCCCCGAAAAAAGGGAATGTACAGGAAAAAATCTTTGCTGACTCACCATGATTGTTCAATACGTATTACCACTGATGAAAATCAACTCTATAGTTGATGCAGTGTGTAGACAAAACTATTTTATCTTTGAGATATGCAAAAACCAAGTTGATCGTAGTGGAAGGCGCGCAGACTTCTGCGGGAGGAAGGGACAGGGAAGACCCACTAGCTTTGCATGAGTTCCTATATATGTAAAATTATCCATATTATTTCTAGACAAATACAAAAAAAGCTCCTATTGTAGGTATGTTGGATGTTTGTTCCCATAAACAATCCACCTACAAAGGAGCACAAAAGCAATATTATGATAGCTCATAAATCAGTTATAAGTCAATGTTTATCTTTATTACCTACAGAAGATTTAGCTTGTCCCCTCCTAAATTATGAGATGAAAAAGCTATCTGTAGAACAATTGGTAAAGCTTTTTATCACAGCTCAATTAGATCATTGGGAATCATATCCGGAATTTGATATCAAAATGCGTGCGTATTCCGATCTCATGAAAGATATTGGAATTGAGAGTATCAGTAGCTCTCAATTAAGCCGAAGAATCAATGATTTAGACACATCCATCTTACAAAACTTATTCTTTAAAGTCTTACACGAACTATATTTACACACTCACCAACTCACTGGTCTTCCTAATATCGGAAGACTTCGGATTGTGGATGCCACTCATATCAAACTTCCAGCTGTTTTATCTGACTGGGCATACGTGACAAAAGGTTGGAACGTAGTCAAAATGCATACCCGCTTAGTTGTGGCATCACCGGACGTTCATTATCCTGATAAGATCGTGCCTTCCAACGGAAAGGCTTCGGACCACGAAGGTGGCGATTTATTAATTGAAAGCTCCGATGCAACCTATGTGATGGATCGTGGGTATATGGATAAAATCAGAATGAATCAATGGATTAAAGACGGGATTGAATTTGTTATTCGATTGAAAAGTGATATCACGATTCATGTCGTAGAAGATTTCAACGTACCCGAAGGGGAAAATATCCTAAGAGATGCGAAAGTGATATTGGGTAATGAGAGGAAAATGGAACCTGTAAGATTAGTGGAATATCAAGATTCTGAAGGAAAAGTCTATAAAGTAGGGACGACTAGATGGGATTTATCATCGCCTGAAATTGCAGAGATTTATAAAAATCGTTGGATAATTGAACTATTCTTCAAGTGGATCAAACAAACCCTAAGGTTTGTTAAGGTATGGAGTACAAAACCTCAAGGTATTTGGAACCAAATGTTCATTGCGATGATTGCGTATGTTCTTACCTTAATTATCAAGTTAAAAACGAAATCAGAAAAAAGTCTGCTGTCCATTATAAAACATATTCAGGCTTACCTCCATAGAACTTGGGAAGAGTTCATCGCTGCCTTGGCATACAAACCTAAAAAAACATCTAAAGGTAGGCAGAAGATACGTGAGAAACCTAAAGAGAAAGTACAATATGGTCGTGTAGCGCTAATCATTGAGAAAAGAAAAAAACAAGTGAAAAGAACAATCAAGTAAATGAATATACAAAAAATGGGAACAAATAACAATCTTATATACAGATTGTCGTTTTTGCTCCCTGAAGTAAAATATTGATGTAATTTTTTTACTTAAATTCAAATTTATTTACAACTATGCAAAGCTAGTGGGTCTTCCCTGTCCCTTCCTCCCGCAGAAGTCTGCGCGCCTTCCACTACGATCAACACAGGTTTTGCATATCTCAAAGACAAACTAGACCTTAGTTAGGTTATTGATGGTAAAGTTGATCTTCGTGGCAGGAGCTTCGCTTTCCAGCGAGCGGTCCGTAAGTTTCCTCTCGCTTCGTCAAGTCTACTGAAAAAATATATGTTTGTAGTTATCTGTTTTAAAACCACCATTGATTTCCGCAAACAGCTTCGCTTATCCAAAGCAAATCTTAATATAAATTAGGGTTGGTCAAACAATTTCAAGCCACCTACTTGAGGTGGCTTCAGAGTGTTGATTATCACTTGTCAATTTAGTCTTCTTCCTTTTGACCGAAATTAATATTTTTTCCGTAGAAGATCTCATCCATTTCATTTGTGAGTCTTGTGGTAATTTCATATCTTTCTTCGTCAGATAAGCTGTTTTTGGAATAACCGAATAGATAATTGTTTAAATCAAATTCTTTCAAGCGGCATTTGGTGTGAAAGATGTTTTCCTGATAAATATTTACATCAATCATATCATAGAGACTTTTTACATCGTTTGGTATGTAATTTTGAATGGAATTGATATCATGGTCAATGAAAAGCTTATTACCATCAATATCTCGAGTAAAACCCCGGACCCGGTAATCCATTGTCATTATGTCTGTTTCAAAGGAATGAATCAGATAGTTCAAAGCTTTCAACGGAGAGATTTCACCACAAGTTGAAACATCTATATCCGCCCGAAAAGTACTTATTCCTTCTACTGGATGATATTCCGGATAGGTATGGACGGTTATATGAGACTTGTCCAGCTGGCAGACGACTGAATCTGGTAATGGTCCTGGAGACTCCTCATATGACTCGTTCGGAACTTCTACCACCGGTCCCTCTGATACAAGCACGGTTACACTTGCACCCTGTGGGACATAGTCCTGTTTAGCTACATTCAAGACATGCGCCCCAATGAGGTCTGCGACATTTTTCAATATTTTTGTAAGGCGATCGGCATTGTATTGTTCATCAATATAATCTATATAAGATTCTCTCTCTTCTCTTGTTTTTGTATAACAAATATCATACATGTTGAAGCTGAGGGACTTCGTTAAATTATTGAATTCATGGAGAGTGATCCTTTTTTCTGGATTCAATTTAACATTCCTCCTTCATTATTATTTATTTTTAATACTACCCTTTCTGTTATAGAAAAAAACAAATCAAGATTTTAGAAAGCTTCTTATCTCTTCTTTTTGCTCTTGGTATACCATTTGTCCTAATTTAATCAGTTCTTCCATATATGTAACATCATCAAACGGGACTTCTTCCCCTAGCTCTTTGTTTAGCCTGATGTATCTGTCACCCAATAAGTGCCTGCATTGATAACTCACGGATTCTGAAGACAACTGTAGAGCAAGGTCCAATAATTTAGGAGTGACCTTCATTGACGGAAATTGAAATGGGAGCCATTGTTTTACTCCCCAATATTTATTCTTTTGAATTGAAAAATCAATTTTTTGAAGGCCAGTACCTATAGAGAGTATTTCTATTTCCTCAAGCTTTAGTTTAAAGTACTCCAGCCCTTCTGTTATACAGACCAATGATGGATTATTTGCCCATAATCCGCCATCTATAGAAAGATATTCGTTTCCGATGTTATTAGGTGGAAAATATACTGGAGCTGAACAGGAAGAAAGTACCGCGTCCCATAATTGTATTGATAATTGCTTGGAAGCTTTGTTCCCGTAATTTGAACGATGAACAAACGGTCTACCATGTGTCAGGTCGACAGCGGGAATCAGCAAGGGGCTTGTAATATCTCTTAATTCCCGGTTCCCAAACGCTTGTATGATAAAACGTCTTAGCTGACGGTCACTATAGATGCTTTTAAAGAGGCCAACTTTAGCTTGACGAGTGAAAATCTTTTTACCGAATTTCTTATATCCGGCTAGTACATCCTTCATTGGTTTACTTATGGAAATGGAAGAGGCAATAATGGACCCTGTACTTGTTCCTGCTACAAGATCTACTAAGTCGGCAATCGGTTGGTTGTATTCTTTCTCTATCTCCTGAAGGATTGAAACGGCAAATACTCCCCGTATTCCACCCCCATCAAGGCATAACATTTTCATGAACCTATCTCCCATATTCATTTACTATTAGGCTATCCAACTAAAATGAAAAAACTCCTAAGAAAAGGAGGAATTTGTCTCTTTCCTAGAAGTTTGACAATGAAGAACTCGATAGAATAGAAGCAGCGTATTTCCTTAGATGTTCTTCTGAATTAATATCATGCTCAAACAAAGGTGTTTTAATTATCTCTTGTTTGCTGAAAATTTCATGAATTTGTTGGAGATATGGTCTTTCATTTTCTCTCCGATTCTTCATAAAAGTCCCGTCTGCATAATCAGGGATAACTTTATTTACAAATACGGTGGAAACGTCCATGTTATGTGTATCAAGCATATCAATCGCTTTTTTTGTTTCTAGAATGGGGAGTCGTTCGGCATTGAGCACGAATGCAAAACCTGTTTTCTTCCGATCAAGGAGAATGTCCCTTACCTTTACAAATTTCTGCTTTCTTAATTGCAGTTTATCAAATATCGGATCATCAACTGGTTGTCCATCATTTAATAACTGGGTATAGTTTTGTTGCACTTTTCTTCTTTTTTCCAATAAACCGCTGATCCAGACATTCATAAGTTCAGGTAATGTCAATAGCCGAATGGTGTGCCCGGTTGGTGCAGTATCAAAAATGATATGGTCAAATAAATCATATTCTTCTAATATTAATGAAGTGATTTTATCAAATAATGCGGCCTCATCAGCACCGGGTGAAGAGCTGGCAAGATCAATTTGCCGGTGGACTTCTTCTATCATCGTCGCCTTTACTAATCCCTTTATATTAGTTTTTACCTCTTCAATATATCTTTTTGATTCAGAGTGAGGATTGATTTCCAAAATATGCAGGTATTTGTTGATCGGGTATATGTTATCTTTAGGTTTGACATGGAAGATGTCCCCAATATTATGGGCTGGATCTGTTGATACCAATAAAACCTTTTTGCTTGTCTCCGATAATAATTGTGCAATAGCAGAGGCTGTAGTCGATTTCCCAACACCTCCTTTACCTCCAATAAACATGATTTTATGCTTGAAAATCCGACTCATCCTTTACCCCCTTAACAACAACGAATTCCATTTAATGGTGATTTCTCCATGCCCATACGAAGGTGCCAATCATGAAATCGTTCTATGACAAATGGATATAACTCCAATGTATAGTAAAATGCTGGATTTGGAAGACCAAGCATTTCAGAGAAACATAATAATGTGAACAAGTCCTCTTCTTCCCTCAATTCCCTCGCTATTTCGTTTCTGTGTGGCTGTTGTAGTATTTCATCGTAGATATCTATTACCTTCTTGAACTTTTGCAGGATATCCATTGTGGTACCTCCTTTCTGATGTATGAGCGAAGAGGATAAGCAATGCTTCATCCTCTTGCCTTATGTTACATGGACGGATCTATTGGTGGAGATTCATCTTTTTTAATAAATACTCTGAATGCCTCCAGAATGATCCAAAACGCAAAAACGAAGATAATTCCGCCTAGAATGAAAAGTAACATATTTGCATCTGTATCACCCAGTCCTGACCATTGGAAAACAACCTGTATAAACATGGCATATAGGGTCATGGAGAAAATGAAAACCATCGGGACAAACGTGTAGAAGAAGTTCCTTCCCTGCTTCTTTAACCAAACGGATATTAAAAGTAGACTGACTCCTGCCAGCAGTTGATTACTTGTACCAAATAGAGGCCATAGCAAGTACCCTCCAGAACCGAAACCGTTAGGTCCTTTAGGTATCAATACCAATGCTGCACTAGATACAACTGCTATAGAGGTTGCAACATGCATTCTTGTTAATGGTTTAAAGTTATATTCACTTCCAATCTCAGAAATGATGTATCTCATGAGACGTAAGGATGTGTCCAAGCTTGTTGCGGCAAAGCTTACAACAATTACCGTAACGATGGTTCTGGCAATATCAGCTGGTATGGCGATCCCTGTAGCAAGTTGGGCAGCACCATTAATAAAGTTAGACATACCACCCAAGCTTGCTGCACCGAAATCAGAGTATGCAGCCCTAAAATCACCGGCATTGGCAAATAGAGTAGCAACAGCGATAATCGAAATTAAAGCAAGTACTCCTTCTCCTACCGAACCCAAGTAGCCAACAAAGCGAGCATCCGTTTCTTTATCCAACTGTTTCGAGGTTGTACCGGACGCAACCAGTCCGTGGAACCCAGAAATGGCCCCACAAGCAATGGTGATGAATAACAAAGGAAACCATGAAACATCACTTACTTCATTTGTCATTGGTGCAGTAAGTTCAGGTCTCAGTACTACCAATCCTGCATATAGCATTATTAACCCTACGACTAACTGATGCGAGTTGATATAATCCCGCGGTTGCAAAAGCTTCCATACAGGTAAGGTGGAAGCAAAATAACAATAAATCAGTAGGATTACAATCCAGACAAAGAATGACATCGAGACTGCATCCAATCCAAACATCAGAGTATTATCCGCACCTCCGAAATAACGGACCAAGTCTATTTGTAAGAACTGTACCTTACTTGTCAAAACCGCAGTACCATACATCACTGCAAGAGCAATTAAAGATGGTAGCAACATTTTTGCTTTTCTTTTATAGACCGCATAGCCAATCCAGATGGCTATAGGTATTTCAATGAAAATTGGTAAAACAGCTGCCGGGAACTGTATGAACAAATTTGAAATAACCCATGCGAACACTGCGTTGACCATGAGAACCAAAATAAGGATGATAAATAAAAAGAGCATCTTTGCCCGTTTACCGATTAATCGGTCAGTCAACGTACCGATAGATTGTCCTTTGTTTCGCACTGACAGTACCAAAGTTCCAAAATCATGGACTCCCGCTGCAAAAACCGTTCCAAGGATGACCCATAAGAATGCAGGTCCCCATCCCCAATAAAGCGCAATGGCTGGCCCTAATATAGGTGATGCTCCCGCAACGGAGGAGAAATGATGCCCCCAAAGAACAACTTTTTTAGTTGGTACAAAATCCACTCCATCGTTGTATTTGTGAGCTGGTGTTACATAATCAGGATCAAGGCGGTAAATTTTTTCTGCGATGAATTTTGAATAGTATCGATAACCAAGTGCAAAAACAATAAATCCGACAATAGCCAACCAAATGGAATTCAACCTAACAACTCCTCCCTCTTTCTGTATATGTATACAAGAAAAGAGTACTAATCAGTGTAAGCGTTGTCAATATAGAAGTCAGAAAATTCGTACTAAATACACTCTAGTTTTAATAGCAGGTAATAAAACAGGAAGAAAGTAGGGTGAGTTATTCTTTTTAATTAGAATCCAAAGCACTATTTTTTATTGAAAATTCCGAAAAATAGAATTATAATGTGGAAGATTCATGTAAATTTATATGAATACATAACCAATCAAGGGGGATTTTTTGTTGAAGTTAAAGCACTTTTCATTCTTGTTTACTGTGTTGCTCGTTTTTAACCTTTTTGCCTCCAACATTGTTTTTGCAGAAGAAGCTAACGAAATTAAACCTACAATAGTTGCTTTGGGAGATTCCATTCCATATGGAACAAGTTTACCAGACCGGAGCCTAGCATTTCCTAATCTAATATTGGGTGGACAGGCACATGTCATAAATAAAGCGGTACCTGGTCAAACTTCATCTGGACTATTGAGCTTAATCGATAGTGACCCCACTGTTGGTGAAGCTATTCAATCAGCAAATATTATTACTATTAATACAGGTAATAATGACCTTTTGCAGGCAGCTGACATACAAGGTATTGTTATGGCATTACAAGCTGGGAAAGAAATAGATCATCAAAAATTAAATGAAGAGATTGCTTTAGCTGTTACTGCAGCTGGAGGAAACTTGGTAGGGATTTTAAACAAAATTCGAGCGGTAAATGCAGATGCTCCAATCCTTTTATACAATATTTATAATCCTTTTCCCAATATTGAAACAGAGCCAGAAAAAACATTATATCCAATTGGAGAGGCTATCTTAACTGATGTAAATAAAATACTCCCAAGTATTGCGACACTATTCCCTAAAACATTTATCCTTGATGCAAATAAAGCTTATGAAAATAATCAAGTCGAATATGTGTACTCTTTTCCAGATGTACATCCTACTCCCGCCGGACACCAAGCGCTGGCTTCTATAGCTAATGAGCTTCTTTTAGAAATTCTCGCTCCTAAAGAACCTGATCCGAAATATGAAATGGATCTTTCTCTATCATTTGAGGATGAAACAGAAGGTCCTGTCTCTATTCAGGTTGACTTAAAAGGTCAGGAACCACTCCATCTATTTTGGATGGCAGGTGAGAAACAGCCCTTAGATTTTTATAATAACGATAAAGAAATAGTAAATCCTATTGTAGGTTCTAAATTTGAAGTAAGTGAAAATGGAATCTACACTGTTCTTGCAGTTTTCAGTGATGATTTTACTCAAATAGCAATAAGTACAATTAATGTTACTAACATTGTTCCTCCTGTTGAAGAACCTCCAACCGAAGAGGACCCACCTGCTGAAGAGGAGCCACCTGCAGAAGAAGAACCCCCAACCGATGAGGAGCCACCTGCAAAAGATGAGGAAAAAACGCCTCCTCCGCCAATAAAGAAAGTTGAAACGAAGAAACCTATTGTGAAAGAACAAGAATCGAAGAAAGGAAACAAACTGCCAAATACCGCGACCAATGCTTATAATTTTTTGGTATGGGGAGCAGGGTTATTGTTTATCGGTCTTGTAGGTGTGACAAGTCTGTACGTTTACCGCAGAAAGACTGCAGTATAATTATTAAAAGCCCATCACTTTATATGAGTGGTGGGCTTTCCCTTTCTCGTTGCTGAAATAAAGGGATTTAGACCTGCTCTTATTTATCAAACTGCATAAACCGTTGTTCATATTTACAATTCTCTAATTGTCCATCTACGGAAGAATCAATTTTGTTCGGAAATAAGTTCTAGAAGATATGTCAGGGTGCTTTCAAATTTTGTAATATTAATTAATCGGTTTCTATAATATAGTCGACCATCAATTAACCACTTTCCAATTTTAAGCCATTGAACTTTACGATAAGATGGTGCGTATGGGATTTGGGGAAACAGATAATCTGAAGTAAATTGTCCAAAAGCTATAATCTGGTTTTCTTTTAGTCTAATAAACACATAATCCCCTTTCTTTATCTCATGGCAAAATTGGAAAAGTGCGGAGGTCTTAAGATATGGAACTTTAGAAGTTTTATCAAGCTGCCGGTGTCGCTTCCATACTTCCTGTTTAGTTTTATATTGTCTAATATCACCTAAATTTCCTTGATGGAAGGTTAATAGTTCTTCTTGAAGAAAATTAACAGGATTAACTGATTTCGGGAGAGTGTACATCCAATATTGTACACTCTCCCCTTCGTCATGATAGAAATTAAAAGATTCTTTCTTATATTTATTTTCGTATACGAAAAGTAGAAAGCGACTTATCTCATAGTAAATGGATAGCTCTGTTCTTCTACCCACAATGGATAAATATTTATCGATCAAATAACTTTGGTTGATTAACTTCTGATAATGATAGATCCTGGCCCCAATCGAATGTTTCTTTTTCAGAATTTTTGCATCTTCATACAAATATTCTATAGCACGGAGCTCTTGGTTAGTATACCTGCAGAAAAAATTAGGTAATAAATAGTGTAGAAGCTCCCCTTTAGAATTATATCCAAAACCAGGTAATCTTTGATCTGTGTTCAAGAAAAAGCTATCCAATCTCATCTCCATACTTCCCTCTCCGAACAAAAGGTCGTGGAAACTCTGACGGTATTGTTTCATTGGAACCTTTTGTTTACCGAAAGCCCGATCTTTAAGCAAAGGCATCTGAAAGGCAGGCAACTGTTCACCGATTGCTTGCATTTGCTCCCAGTTCATTGTTGCAAGGTTTTCCTCTTTAGCGAAGGTTTTGAAGAATTGATATCTTGATTTCTGTAGTTCATTATCTTTTATCCACTCTTTTGCAACCGATTTGAATTGAAACAAATGATTATCGAGATGTTCAAATTTTGCCATTCCCTCTAGGTTTCCTGGTACTTCCCATAGTGAGTCCAATAGTCGCTCTTCTTCTTCATTTAGTAGCAGGATTTTAATATCTTCCATTTTAAAAATATCTAAATTCTTCAGACCCCAGAATTTACATAAGTGCTTATAAGCAAGGGATCGATGATCTTCCATTATCTCGAGAGTGAGGGTTATCTTATCAACGATTGTAATCGATTTTACTTTACATATCGATGAAATATGAGTTGAGTCGCTATAAAAGACTTTATCTCCTACTTTTACATTCTGAATTTGGAACTGTTCAAACATATCTAATTGAGAGGTTATCGTTTTTGATTGTGTATGGTCGCTCTTCCCACGCATAATCCATGTAGACATGCTGAACACTCCTCTCCCAATTATTATCCTTTCTATACTATATTTTTGTTTTGCTAAAACATTCAAATAAAAGAGGTGCTTTTAATAGCACCTCTCAGACTGTTGACAAACTAAAAAATAGTTAAGTTATCTGTTGGAACAGTTGATTTCGTTCCAGGCGCTTCGCTTTCCAGCGGGCGGTGCGGAAGCCTCCTCGGCTTCGCCTTGTGTAACACATTCCATACAATGAATACATTTAAATGCTAAAATGGTCGTTTAATATTAAAGTGCTTGTGCTTTTTTCGCAATTTGGAAAAATGACACGTATCACAAACTGCGTACTTATAGTCAGAATCCAATCGCTTTCCACATTTATTGCACTGTTTTGTACGCATTTTTACGTCAGTTTTCAAACGTTCGTGTACTTCATCACTGAATGATTCTCTTATTCTTTCCCAATATGTTGCTTCCGTCCTCCTGTCCAATCTATATAAGAAGAGCAGGTGAAGTCCAATCGATTTGTATGATAATTCTACATTCTCCAAGCTATCTTTATTCATGAATGGTTCCGGCAATTCACCCCTTGTTACAACAGCTTCCATCGTATGCTTCCATTGGTTAACAAGAGTTTGTTCTTTTGTAGAAAACGGAAGATGTAAAAAGCCATACAGATCATTTACTGTAAGTCTTGCTTCAATCATGGTATCCTCAATCGTTTCATACAGGATCTTTTCCTCAGAGAGAGATGCCTTTTCTGTTCCGGCAGGACTTTCAAACTTATCCCACAGGTCAAAAAATACGCCTAATTTGTTTGAATATTTCTGAAAGCGCTCCAATATAGAGCTTGTAGGGGCAATTGCGAAAGTATGTACCTGACGATCTTTCCCACCTAATAGCTTCTCCATCGCTTTTATGTCTCCCGTAAATGCTACTTTCCCTATATCGTACATACCTTTTCGCCCTGATCGACCGGCAATTTGCTTCACTTCCTGTGAAGTCAAGCGTCTTCTACGAGTCCCATCGAACTTTTCATTTTGTAAGAAGACCACTCTTCTAATAGGTAAATTCAGGCCCATTCCGATTGCATCTGTAGCAACGATCACGCTTGTTTCCCCATCGATAAAACGCTGCATCTGTTTTTTACGTGTTTCAGGAGGCATGCTGCCATATATCATGCTGACTTGATGGCCATTGTTTTGAAGAACGGATGCCGTTTCAAGTACCCTCTTACGGGAGAAACAAACAAGGGCATCTCCCTTTTTAGTATCTCTTAGGGTGAACGGTCGGTCCTCCACTTGTAGCGGTGTGTCCCTTTTATATTCATTTATCTCTATATCAGCACCTTCTAGAAGCTGCAGTACCATTTCCTTCATACTGAAGCTTCCGACGATGTGTACTTCATCCGCATTGGCTTTTGTGATGGCTTTATACCATGAGAAGCCCCTGTCCTTGTCTGCTATCATCTGTGCTTCATCAATGACAATGACTTCATGGAATTCTTTATCATAAAACATTTCCACCGTACTGGAAAAATGGGAGGCTCCCGGCGACAGCTTTTCTTCTTCCCCTGTTTTAAGGGAGCAAGGGACTCCATCAGAATTTAATGTATCGTAAACCTCCAAGGCCAACAGCCTCAATGGAGCAAGATATAAGCCGCTTTTTGCTTCTTTCATTCTCTGCAAAGCCTGAAATGTCTTCCCTGTGTTTGTTTCACCTATATGTATAATGTAACGTGTACTTCTACCTTTGGAAGGAATATACTCCCTCCCAAAAATATCTTCTAACATCCTCTCCTCTTCTTCTTTTTTCCTTTTGATTTCGGCCTGTATCTCTTCTTCTTTTCGTTTACGATCATTTGCATCCCTTTGCAGATATTGCTCATGTTCTTCTAAGTCGAAGGGTTGCTCCGCAAGTTCAAGGAGGTCTGAAACAAATTCTTCTTCTAGTTGTTCCATATAAACGTTTACCAATAAGTAGAAAGAGTTTGCAAGTAACTTTCTAAGTTTTGAGACCGTAAATTCTTCAGAAGTAACGGTTGAGTAGTCTGTTAGTATTCCGGCAGGGAGCTCCTTCATTATTAAGCCGGGGAGAAAACCGAACAGATAATCCGTAATCCTTTTTTCATAAAAGAAAAAATACGTTTCATATTCAAGGTATTCCTCATAATAATCATAACTCTGATGAACTGCACCTGTCAGTTCACTAAAGAAATCATTCATTGTGTGATACTCAGATGCATCCATCGGCCCAGCTTCTATTAACACATCCTCTCTCCTGTGGGAGTCCGTTTCCTCGAATTTTGAATTATGCAGTAGGTCTTCTTTTACTTTCTTGGCAACAAAATGTCTGACATATAAGAAGTAGTTCGCTTGATTTTCTTCTACTACCTTATGTGCAGTCTGATCAACACTATCAACAACAGCATCCATTCGAAGCTGCAAACGTTTATCTTCCATCCTTTTATGAAATCTTTCACGTGCGGCTATATATTTCTGTTCCCAAATAGATGGATTGGTATTAGTGGAATTGTGCAACCACCCAACTGCATCAAATGGGTCATATTGCCTCATTTCATTCTTAAATAATTGGTTGATTATTTTCTTGTCTACCCCTTCTACTTCAAAACCCCGGTCACTCAATATTTGTTTTTTTTCTTTCCTTGCAACATCATTGGTTACTTTATTTAGCCAAACATTGTACCAAATCTGTTCGATATAATGATTTCGATCCTCCACATATTCTCCAAAGGTTGGCAAGTCTTCTTTAGTTTCAAAGTATTGTTGTATATCTTCTTCAATTAAAAATTTTGTCCGATCCAAGGATATTGAGTGAGTTATAGTCAATTTGTCCATAGTAAGTCTCCTTTAAGAATGTATGTATAGAGACTTTAGATGATGTTTCAATCTGTGTCTAAAAGCTCTAAGATTTGTCTTGATGGAATTGCTAGTCCCTTGTTTTCCTCTGTTGTTGCATATACTACCCCTACCACCACACCATCCTCCGTAATGACAGGACTCCCGCTATTGCCAGAATGAATAGGTACATCAATGATAAGAACTTCCGACTGGAGAGAAGAACGAACCATTTCTCCAGATGTGCCTTCATCTACAATAAAAGTGTGTGCAAGTGGATTTCCAATGACAAAGATAGAACGGTTTTCTTCAACCTTTTGATCACTTAACGGGAGCGAGGAGAAATTCCCTTTTTGTCCAATAACCTCTAACAATGCGATATCATTATCAGGATTTTCTTTTAACAATTCTGCTGAGTATATTTCTCCATTAGAAAAGGAAACCTGTATTTGTTTCATATTATCAATAACATGGAAGTTAGTAACAATAATTCCAGCAGGATCAATGACAAATCCTGTCCCTTTTCTCCCATTTCCGTTAATAGTTACTACAGCTTCCTTCCATGATTGAATATCACTATCTTTTGATAATTCATTGGATTTTAACAAAAATTGTATAGAGGGGATATTTACTATGCGTGGGAAGATACCCCAAATATTAACCAATAGTGCCAAGATAATCAGAAATGTTATGTACTTCATTCTTTTTCGGTGTTTATGTTTTTTCCTTGCTTTTGCCGCTATTTCTTCTTCCGTTACTTGAAAGTCTTCCAAAGAAGGTTCATCCAAATCCTCTAATTCACCATCTTCTCCCTTTCTCACAAAACCACCTCTTTCTCAAATTGGTGTTTCCTGCAACATATCATAAGAATATTCCCTTGTCACGAGTTGCATCTCATATTTTTTAAACAGAGTAAATATAAGGAAAAAAAGTTGTTGACATTTTTAAACACCGAGCATATAATTTATCTTGAAGTTATAAATCTTGAATTAAAGATATTTTACCAAAAGGGATATAGGAGGAATGTTTAAATGGCTAAAACAGTATGGAACGTAGACAAATCTCACAGCACAGTGGACTTTTCAGTGAAGCACATGATGTTTGCAACAGTGAAAGGTGGATTTCAAGAGTATGATGCAACAATCGTTGCAGACCCAACAGATTTAACAACAGCTGATATCGAGTTTACTGTGGACGTGGCAAGCATTGATACTCGTAGCAGTGACCGTGATGCTCACCTTCGCTCTGCCGATTTCTTTGATGTGGATAATCATCCAAAAATGACTTTTAAAGCTACAACCATTGAAAAAACAGACGATAACGAATATAACGTAACAGGAGATCTTACTCTTCGTGGTACGACAAAATCAGAAACTTTCTCAGTAGTATTCGAAGGTACTGGTCAAGATCCTTGGGGAAATGAAAAAGCAGGCTTTGCAGTAGAAGGAAAACTTAAGCGCAGTGACTATGGTTTGACGTGGAATGCTCCACTGGAAGCCGGCGGTGTACTTGTTGGCGATCAGATTAAAATAGCATTACAATTACAAGCTGCTAAAGGATAAAATAAAAAAGGGAATTGCTATTTTATAGCAATTCCCTTTCAGTGTGTAGACAAAGTTATTTTCGAGATAGAAATTCCCTGTTGATTGTAGTGGAAGGAGTGTAGACTCCTGCGGGAGGAAGGGACTGGTAAGACCCCGCAACGAAGTGAGGAGGCTTACGGACCGCCCGCTGGAAAGCGAAACTCCTGCAATGGAAATCAACTTGTTCCAACAGATAACCTTACTATTTTATGGTTTGTCAACAATCTGAGGGAATTGCTATTTTGTAGCAATTCCCTTATTTTTTAATCTTTTATTTCTTCCCAAATCAAAACCGCTACTTGCAAGCATGTAATAGAGGGGAAATCGGTTGAAAAAGAAGCGTCCATATAATGTTTAATATAACTTGCTAGTTCATCTACCGAGTGGACTTGATCTAGCGCATCTACAATTTTATCAATTTCTAACCGGTACCTATCTTCCCCTGCTCCCATTGCAAGTAGGCCAATCGGATCCCATTCATTGATAATTTTGATGACGACTTCTTGTTTTTTCCTCTTCGATACACCAAGGAACCTTCCCATCTCGAACACCTGCCCTATTTAGTTTGAAAGAGCCTCATAAAATTTGTTCGTCAATTCTATTGTGTATCTGCTTCCACCTCTGTCGATGACATCCTCAATCAACATTGCGGTCAATAATGTCGGGTCCTTCTGATCGTATGAGACCCAAAGGCCATTTTCCAACCTTTCATCCTTCTTAATTTCAGCAGTACCAGTCTTCCCGGCAATTTCACGTCCTGGGAGGTTTGCCACACTTGATTTCCCTTCTGTTACAGTTTTTCTTAGATTGTCTTGAAGGAGTTTTGCATTTTCTGGGGAAACAATATCCTTCCAGACTTCAGTGGTTTCTTCTTCTAGCAATAATGGCTTCATCATTGATCCATTATTAACCACACCACCATAAATACTTGCAAGATGTACAATATTCATCAAAACCTCGCCTTGGCCATAAGCGGTATGGGCCAATAGAACCTCATCATCGAAGGATCCTGTGTTGGACATTTGAGAGTTGCTTACTGGCGGATAGGCAAAAGGAAGTTCTTCTCCAATACCTAATTTCGTCAATCCCGTTTCAAATTCCTCTATTCCAATATCAAGTGCTGCTTTAGCAAAATAAATGTTATCTGAATTGTTCAGTCCACTTTCTAAATCTACTTTCTTATCGTCCACATACACCCTGGTTACTTTACTTCCCCCGATATCCCATTGCTTCTCAGGAATATCATATTGATGGTTCGGATCAAGCTTTCCGCTTTCAAGACCGATTATTGTGGTAAGAAGTTTCATTGTGGAGCCAGGAGAATAGGTACCACGAAAGCGGTTTTCACTCGCATTTATCCCTGCATCCTTTAATTCATCCAACCTCTTTTTCTTGCTGAGTGAAGTTCCCATGGTAACAGTGTTAGGATCATATGCGGGTGTGCTTACAAGACTTAATACCTTACCTGTACTAGGGTCTATAGTAGCTGCATGCCCTGCATCATCTTTCATGACGTCATACAATTTCTGTTGCATGTTAGCGTCAATTGTCAAAGTAATGTCTTTACCACGCTCTGGCTCAGTTCTTGCTATTGTCTTTTCAGTGCCGTCTTCTTTTATTTGGGTAACTTCCAAGCCTTTCTGTCCTTTTAATTCCTTTTCATACAAGCCTTCAATACCGGTGACCCCTAATCTATCACCTTGTTCATACCCTTCAAAGTCTTCTAAATCCTGGGCGGTAGCATCAGATATATAACCTACTAAATGAGCAGTTGCTTCTGCAAATGGATAAACACGTTCCATCGACCTTCCATTTGTTACTCCCTCAAATTCTATCAATTCTAAAACCAGGTCCCTCTTGTCTTCTCGGAAGTCTTTGATAGGCATTGCATAGTGAGGCTGCGCCCAACTTAATGTATAAAGACTTGTAATTTCTTCTTCTGACATATCAATCATTTCAGCAAGTTTAGATAAATCTCTTTCAGCATTAAATTCACCTGGTACAATTTGCAGATTCATCACTTCCTCATTCGCCGCAAGCTTGTTCCCCTGACTGTCTAAGATTTCACCTCGCGTTGCTTTTGTGAACTCTATTACAAATTCGTCTGTCAAATCATATTCCGGAAAAATGAAACTTGGCTCCCACTGAATATACCAATGTTCGTTTTCTTCTTCATCTACCACCTTATCCATGACAAAATTCACTTCGTAATCAATGTTTCTAGCAAATGTGTCATAAGTGATTTTTCCTGGAATGGTAACGGTTTCTTGTTCTTCCCAGACAACTTCTTGATCCAAAACTTCTATATTTAAATTTTCCATATCAAATAGGTCATAAACCTCTTTATGCTTCTCTTCAAAAAGATGCAGAGGTACATTTTCTTTGGAATCTGATTGGAGATAGTCCTCATACATATTTGAGAAATCTTGTTCCTCCCATGTTGTTATGTAGTCGTTTAATACATCATAAGGATTGACGGGTTCTTTTTGACACCCGGCTAGTATAAACAACGTTATTAACATTAATAATATTTTATTCATTGAAGCCCCCATCCTCTCATGTCTCTTAGTTTTAGGATACATGAATTTCCAAACTGGTTAAAGGAAAAAGATTGAATGTTTTCCTAAAAAAGACCATCCACCCTTCGGTTATGCCCGAGGTTAACAAAAAACCCCTACTCAAAAAAGTAGAGGTCTAAGTATTTCTAAATATATCGGCCATTATTGCTCAAACCATGTATCTGCAAGTATCTGATAGGATTTTAACCTTGCTTGTTGGTCATAAACATGAGTGTTGACAATTATTTCATCAGCTTGTGTCTCTTCCACTATTGCTTCAAGCTTTCTCTTAACTGTTTCTGCATTTCCTGTAACTGTATATTTCAACTGTTGAGCAACCACATGTTTCTCATACTCACTCCAAAGTGAGTCCATATCTTCCACTGGCGGTTTCAACTGACCTGGGTTACCCCGGATCAAATTAAGGAATTGTTGCTGAATAGACGTTGCCAAATATTTTGCTTCCTCATCACTATCAGCAGCAATAACGTTAACGCCAATCATGGCATAAGGCTTCTCCAAATGCTCCGATGGTTTAAAAGAACTGCGATAAATTTGAAGTGCAGGCAGTGTATAATCTGGCGAAAAATGACTGGCAAAGGCAAAAGGCAGACCTTGTTCTGCAGAAAGCTTTGCACTAAAGCCACTGGAACCAAGCAGCCAGATAGGTACATCCAAGCCTTCACCGGGTACGGCTTTTACTCTAGTTGTCCCATCGGGGTGAAAGTAGGAACGTAACTCAGCTAACTGATTAGGAAAATCCTCTCCACCTGTTCTGCGTTCACGTCTAAGTGCCGCCGCAGTCAGTTGGTCACTTCCTGGTGCCCGGCCGAGACCAAGGTCGATTCTCCCTGGATACAAGGATTCCAACGTACCAAACTGTTCTGCAATGACAAGCGGGGCATGGTTTGGTAGCATTATGCCGCCGGACCCGACTCTTATAGATTTTGTTGCACCAGCTATATGTCCGATCACAACAGAAGTGGCAGAGCTTGCGATTCCTCTCATATTATGGTGTTCAGCCAGCCAATAGCGCGTAAAGCCCAGGCTTTCCACATGCCTTGCAAGCTCCACACTATTTTTAAAAGATGTTTGAGCATTACTGCCCTCAACGATTGGTGCCAAATCCAACACGGATAATGGTGTCTGATTATTTCGAACGGTCATTATATATTCTCCTCTCTTACTTTGGAGCTTTATCAAACTCTGCTTTTATTTTCATAATAAGTTCATTATTTGTTAAAAGTTCATATGCAGTTGTGGCCATCGCGTTTGCCCCAAGGATCATTGCTTCTTTTCCTTGCTCACTCAGCGCTGCATCACGAAATTCAACAGTATGGCAACTATATAACTCATTGCAGATTTTTATATATGGATGTATGGATGGTACTACCAGACTTACATTCCCCATATCTAGTGAACCGGATCCATCTCTATTTTCAACAATCTCTCCTGATTCCACACCAAGTTCTATCAACTGTTTTGTAAAAACATCTGATAGTGTTTCATTGGTAACCATGTTATCGTAGGATAATTCATAGTTGGACATTTTCATCGATGCTCCAGTCATCATGGCAGCACCTTCTGCTATAGATTTCACTTTTTCTACTAATTCATTCACATAACTGCGTGTTTTTGCACGAACATAAAATTGAGCTACAGCATAATCTGGCACAACGTTTGCAGCTTTTCCACCCTCAGGTATGATTCCATGAATTCGGGTATCACTTGTAACATGTTGTCTCAGTGCATTGATACCATTGAAAGTCTGAATAACAGCATCCAATGCATTAATCCCTTTTTCAGGGTTTGCCGCTGCATGCGCAGGTTTCCCAAAGAATTCAAATTGGATAGCATCCATTGCAAGTGAAGAACCACTCTTCACATAGGAATGTAATGGATGGACCATCATGGCTACGTCTAATTTATCAAAGATCCCCTGCTCCGCCATTGTCACCTTGCCGCCTTTGGTCTCTTCGGCAGGAGTGCCATAAACGATAACTTTGCCTCCGGTTTCTTGTAATACTTTACTTGTGGCAATACCAGCAGCAATCCCCATTGTGCCAATTAAGTTGTGGCCACATGCATGCCCTATTGCAGGGAGCGCATCATACTCACACATGAATCCAATGGTAGGGCCGGGTTTTTTGCTATCAAACACGGCCTCAAAAGCAGTTGGCAATTCACAAATCCCCTTTTCCACATTAAAGCCGTGCTCAGAAAGTTTATCTGACAGGACTTTGGCAGATTTGAATTCTTCATGTCCTAGCTCAGGATTTTCTCCTATATATGTACTGATCTCAAAGAAATCATTTTTATGTGAATCAAGGAAATCTGTTATGATTTGTTTCATTTACTAATCCCCTTTGGACAATTTATTTAGTGAATGGAAATATAGTAACATGAAGTTTCTTCAAATAATAATATTTTGCCTGAAAATAGAAAAGGGGGTTCCCTATTAAGGAAACTCCCGCGCTTTACACTCTTCTCATTTGAAATACATCTAATCCATTTTTCCACAATGACCGCAATAGGGCTACTTTAGGGGATAGTCTTGGATTTGTTCCCTGACCATTCCCGATCCGCTCCAGTTGATTACTATACCATGTCAATTCTAACATTGCAGTTTGATCCACCAGTTTTATCCCTGTTTTTCTTGGTTCCAGTTCGATAACTTCCCTTTTTCCTTGAAGTAGTTCTTTGGGGAGATATGGATAGACAGCCATTGGACGAGCTAATCCTACCATAGATGTTGCCTCTTCCAAGACTGCGTCCTTCATTCCGTTCATCGTCCTGAATCCTCCGGTGACAACAAGGGGGGCTTTTGATACCTTCCTCGCCTCTGTGGCAAATTCTAGAAAATACGCTTCCCTGTTTTTGGTGCTCTCTTTTACATTTACCCCCGTCATTTGCGGACTTTCATAGGAACCCCCGGATATTTCAATCAAGTCTATACCCAGTTGATCCAATACTTTAATAACATGTAATGCTTCTTCTTCTGAAAAACCTGCCTTCATAAAGTCTGCAGAATTAAGCTTAACCCCTATAGGAAAAGTATCACCCACTTCTTGTCGAACCTTTTTGAATACCTCCAAAAGGAATCTCATCCGGTTCTCAAGCGAACCTCCCCACTGGTCTGTTCTTTTATTATGTCGGGGTGATAAAAACTGACTGATGAGATAACCATGTGCACCATGGAGCTGAATACCCGTAAATCCAGCTTTCTTGGCAATTCTAGCCGTGTTGGCAAACCGTTGGATAATATCAATTATCTCTTCTTCTTGCAGCTCCCTCGCAACAGGGAAGTAGCGTTGTAGTTTTGGATCGAATTCCACTTTGGACGGGGCGACAGCTTCTTTTACAATTCCTTTAAATACCTGTTTTCCTGGGTGGTTGATTTGCATCCAAAGGTGAGTTTTGTTTTTCGTTCCTGCATTTGCCCATCTCTTTAACAAATCTAGATCTTTTTCATTTTCCACTACGACGTTTCGCGGTTCACCAAGTGCCCGTTTGTCGACCATGACATTTCCTGTCACAACAATACCTGCTTCACTTTCAGCCCAAGTTTCATAAAGCCTGACAAGTTTTCCTGTCGGTCTATTGTGCTTATCCGCCATACCTTCACTCATCGCTGCTTTAAAAAATCTGTTTTTTATTTCACTTCCATTTGGAAGTACTAACTTATCATGTAACTGAACCATCCTGTTACCTCCCCATGCTTGTCCATATTTGGATAAGAAAAAATGGTTGGAATACATCTCCAACCATTTTACTTTATTGTAAATTAGTATCTTAACGCTCCTGCGCCCGCAATAATCAAAATAATGAAAAGCACCACAATCAGCGCAAATCCACCACCATAATTTCCACCTGACATTCTATTCCCTCCTTCACGTAGACTACAATACAATCTATGCATGATACATGTCCTACGTATAGGCTAAGGAATATTTTTTCATTGGATTATGCCCAATTACCTTGGCGGAATAATGGTACTCTTTCTCCCTCTTTGGTGATACCGTCAATATCCATGTCGCTTGATCCGATCATGAAATCAACATGGGTAATGCTAGAATTTGCCCCTGCTGCTTCAAGTTCTTCTTCTGACATCTGCTTCCCACCTTCAAGTGCGAAAGAATACGCGTTTCCAATCGCTAAATGGTGTGATGCATTTTCGTCAAATAGTGTGTTATAGAAAATCAGATTGGTATTTGAAATAGGAGAATCATGTGGTACAAGTGCTACTTCCCCTAAATAGCGTGACCCCTCATCCGTTTCAATCAATTTTTGCAGCGTTTCATACCCTTCCTCTGCTTCGAAGGAGACAATTTTTCCGTTTTCAAAAGTGATGGAAAAGTTATCAATCATGTTTCCTCCGTAGCTCAATGGTTTGGAGCTTTTAACCGTACCATTCACTCCTGTCTTAAGTGGCGTGGTGAAGACTTCCTCTGTCGGCATGTTGGCAATAAAGGCAACCCCATTTTCGTTAATGCTTTCAGGTCCAATCCACACATGCTTTTCAGCCAACTCAATTTCCAAGTCCGTTCCTTCGGCTTTGTAATGAAGGGATTTGAATTTATTGTTGTTAAGGAACTCGACTTTTTCACTAAGTTTTTCTTTATGATCCATCCATGCTTGTACAGGGTCCTCAAGATTTGCTCTTGTGGCATGGAATATGGCTTCCCATAATTTTTCTTCTTGTTCTTGTTCCGATAAATCCGGGAATACTTTTGCCGACCAGCCTATAGATGGAACAGCCACTATGGACCAGCTGATTTTATCTGCCATGACCATTTTACGATAGCCTTTGCTTGCTTCACCTGCCGCCTTTTGTAAGTTAGCGATTTTAGAAGCATCCACACCCTTTAGCAAATCCGGATTTACAGACGTGATAGCAAGCATTGCTGCTCCTTCTTCATATGCATTCTCAAGCATTTCCGCTCTCCACTTAGGAAAATACTCAAATGACTCGTTTGGTGCTTTATCGTACCGGATTCTTGTCACTTCCTCATCTGTCCATTCAATCTGAACGAGTTTTGCTCCTGCTTCATATGCTTTTTTCGTAACAAGTCTAACAAAGGGTGCTGTTGCGATGTCAGCGTTTACAATCAGCGTTTGACCTTTTTGTATATTAACTCCGACTTTAACTGCAAGCTCTGCGTATTTTTCCATGGTTGTATCAAGATTACTCATTATGTATTCCCCCTAATATTTTTCCTGTGTTCCCAAAAAATATCATGTTCACTAGGATTTGTCTAGTTTCTAAGGCAAAAAGGCAGTAACCATTGTTGGTCCTGCCTGTATGTTGCATTTAGTGTTGATTTGCGTTTCTGGTGCTTCGCTTTCCGCGGGGCTCCCTTGAGCCTCCTCGCGCCCTGCGGGGTCTCAAGAATGTCGCTATCCCCCCGGAGGAGTCTTCACGCCTTACACTACAATCAGTATGGTATTTGACATCAGATATTTTTTATTACTTATTCAAAACTGTATTCACTCTTGGAAGGTTTGTGCTGAATAGTGTCATGCCATGTTTGAATGCGGCTAGACCATATAGCATGCTGCTCCAGTCGATCAGGGTTACTTTTGTTGGATACCATCGGTTAGGTTGTTCAAGATGCCACCAGGAAATGCGATGTAATCCATATTTGTAAGCCGCTTTGAATTTTTCTTCATCCTCTTTATCCGTTGCATTAGCGTAAACATCATAAGGGATATGCAGGGAGTATTGTGCATACAAATCATAAATACCAGCAGGATATACCGGTAAATAGCCGCCAATAATGTAGGATGAGGCTATATTGTGTGGGGCATCGTTAATTCTATCTGCATGGTACCCTCCAAAAAGGCCATCATTCGGTCCTGCACCATATCCCCAGATATAAGATGGAACATCATCGAGTTCTTTCCATTTCATTCTGTCGGCAAGACAAGCATTCTTATAGTATTCCAGATAAGTCGTACTTTCTGCATATTCCGGAACTAAGTAATAAGGAAACTGATGCACGAAGGATGATAAAAACGCCCCGGGATGATCATTTAGAACCGCTAGTCCCCGAAACTCTTCTTGAGGCAGTTCCTTTATTTTATCCTCTGCAAAATTGTTCAACCAAAGTGCCTGAATGTTTTCATCATGAGGTTTTCCTAATAGAGCAAGATAAGAGACCATTACATATTCATTATAGGCGGGAAGTGGAGCAATACCTTCTCCATCCTTTGAAATCATATTAATGACACCGTTTTCTTTGTCTGCAACCACAATACTCCAATCGATAGAGTATAGGAGTTTTTCTGCCATTTCTAATATCCTTGGCTCTTTATTTGCAAAATGATTGCCTGCAAATAGTGCACCCGTAAGGAGCAGGGTAGTATCTATAGTAGAGAACTCAGAGTTCAAATTTTCTCCTGTTTCCATATCTACAAAGTGTGCAAAGAAACCGGATTTCTCATCTCTTGCCACCTTGCATCCTTCAATTTCACCGGATACACCTTGCATTGTTAGCAAAGCTTTTTGGTCAGCATTTTCATCCCGGCCTTCTAAATCAGCTATAGCGAGACTAATCAAGCCGACACCTGTAGCTGCAATGGAGCAGCGAAAATCCGGATTTTCTCCAAGAGTCATATATCCATCTGCAAATAGACCTGTTCTCTGGTTTCGGGAAGCTTCAAATAGTGCATAAGAATCGAAATATTGTCGGTCAAAAAACTCTTTAACTTTAATGGGTAGATTTTTGTAATCGGTGGTTGGCATACTCTCTTGCCCCTTTCAACAAGTAATTGGAATAACCTTGTATATTTCATGCTTTTGTATATTATTATCAATCAAATTCTTTATTGAAAATGATATAATTATCATACATAATTTATTGTTCTGTGAAAATAGACAAAACCATACTAGTTGGATAATTCATCGATTTTAATAGATTGGAGAGAGTATGATGCCCACTATTCATGGGGTTTTCTACGATATTTCTCCCCATTGGGACGTGGAGAAAGCAAAAGGTTTGGATACGCTTGTTTACGTAACAGAGGGGAAAGTACATTACCAGGTAGAAGAAAGGGTAATGCACTTGAAAAAAGGTGATCTTTTGTTCATTCCTTCAACATACACCAGGTCATGGAAAAACGATAGCAACAAGAGTCATCGTAAATATACCGTAGTTTTTGAAAAAAATCAGTCAAACCACCAAAATTTTATTGAAGATGAAATCGTTTCTTTCAAACCACGCAAATCTGCTTATTATGAACAACGACTGACATTTTTAAATGAACAGTGGCTTAGCAAAAGATTTTTTTATGAAGAACTGTCTCAAAATATCTTAGTGGAGCTATTAATCATGATTGCACAAGAAAAGGCAGAATGGCACACTTCCCCTGTAAAAGAAACATCTGTGCGTAACATGCAAGAATATATTCTGCAACATTACCGCAGGAACATTACGATAGAAGAATTGGCAGCTTTGATCGGGGTCACACCGAATTATGTCACTGTGTTATTTAAAGAGGTGTTAGGTATCACCCCAATCCAGTATCTTCATCAGACTCGTATCAATAATGCCTGGAATTTAATTAGTACGACAAGAATGACGATTAAGGAAATCGCAGAGCATTTAGGTTATTGTGACCAGTCGTATTTTAATAGGATGTTTAAAAAGTGGATGGGTATACCTCCTTCGCATGTGAAGAAAACATAGGAAAAGCATAGAGAATGGTCTCTATGCTTTCAGACTGTTGACAACCTATTAAGCAGAAAAGTTATTGTTTGGAACAGTTGATCTCCGTTGCAGGAGCTACGCTTTCCGGCGGGCGGTCCGTAAGCCTCCTCGGCTACGCCTGCGGGGTCTTACATGTCCCTTCCTCCCGCGGGAGTCTTCGCTCCTTCCACTGCGATCAACTAGGGAATTTCATTATTCTAAGGTTTGTCTACACGGTGAGCCCAGAGAATGGTCTCTAGGCTTTTTCTGTTGTCGTTTTTGTTTCAGCTTTGACTGCTTCGCTGAATGCTGTTTGGAACTTACGTGTAAAAGGGCCAGGCTGTGCCCCAGAAAATGTAACGCTATCGATTTTGATGATTGGCATGACTTCACTTGTGGTTGATGTAAGGAAAACCTCATCGGCCTCCATCAGTTCTTCTTTTTGAAATGGTTCTAGTTTATACTCCCAGCTGTTCACATCCATAATTTCTAAAAGTTTCGTTCTTGTAATCCCATTTAAAATCAAATTATTGGCTGGATGGGTTTTAAGAACCCCTTCCTTGACAATGAAAATATTAGAAGATGAACCTTCCGTAACAATCCCGTCTCTAATAAGAATGGACTCAAATGCCCCTGCCTCGCTTGCTTTTTGTTTAACCAATATATTATAAAGCAGGTTGAGGCTTTTGATATCGCAACGAAGCCATCTCATATCCTCTGCCGTAATTGCTTCAACACCTTTTGCTTGAGCATCCTGAACACTTTTATAAGGAAGAGGATATGCAACGAGTTGAGGTGTTAGTGTTTGTTCATATTGGTGTGTTCTGTTTGTTACTCCTCTTGAAATTTGGAGGTAGAGGCCTCCATTTGTCATGTTGTTACATTTTATCAGCTCTAGTAGCCTGTTACATAACTGTGCAGGTTGCTCTGAAAGCTTTATACCAATTTCCGACGCACTGCGATACAATCTTGCAATGTGTTCATTTAAGGTAAATGGAATTCCTTCGTATATGTTGACAACCTCATACACCCCATCCCCAAATTGATACCCTCTGTCTTCGATATCCACTTTCGCTTCATTTCTTTCAATAATCTCATCATTCACCAATACTTTCATTATCAGTACCTCCAGATGTGTTATTTATTCAACATAAGTACAATGGGGCAATGGTCGCTTCCCATTATATGAGAATGTATTTCAGCCCCCATTAACCCATCACGTAATTGATCTGACACGATGAAATAATCAATGCGCCAGCCGATATTTCTTTCGCGTACTTTACTCATATACGACCACCATGTGAAGCTGTCTGTCAATTCAGGATTAAAGTGGCGGAAGGTATCCGTAAAGCCTTCCCCTAACAATCGAGTCATCTTCCCCCGTTCTTCTTCTGTAAAACCAGAATTGTTCCGGTTGGATTTGGGGTTTTTCAAATCAATTTCAGAGTGCGCTACGTTCAGGTCGCCGCATAAGATGACGGACTTCTCCTGATCTAGCATTTTTATGTAAGCTAAGAAACGGTCCTCCCAGTCCAGCCTGAAAGGGAGTCTGGCCAAATCCCGCTGAGAGTTTGGAGTATACACATTCAC
Source organism: Sutcliffiella horikoshii DSM 8719 (assembly GCA_001648575.1). GTDB lineage: Bacteria > Bacillota > Bacilli > Bacillales > Bacillaceae_I > Sutcliffiella_A > Sutcliffiella_A horikoshii. The sequence continues at coordinate 70,548 of LQXN01000062.1, forward strand.
TAGATAGAAATCCTCGTACTCAAGTGTTAATATCCTTCCTTCTGGTTCGCATTCTTCGACCTTTTCCTGATCCAATCCATAACGCACTTGAAGAGGTTTAACTTTAGTGAAAACAGCGGTGCCTGAATATCCTTTTTTGATTGCATAGTTCCAATATTGATAATAACCTGGAGTTTCAAGGTCGATTTGTCCCTCTTGAAGCTTCGTTTCCTGAATGCAGAAAATATCCGCATCCATCTCATTGAAATAATCCATAAATCCTTTTTTAACACAGGCCCTGATTCCATTCACATTCCAAGATACTAGTTTCATAGTTGCACATTATTCTCCTTCTAAACTATTACTATATTTAGCCCAGTATAACAAAAAGAACCGCTTTTCAGAAAGAAAAGCGATTCCAGCCCTGCCCCTTACACTTGGAATAAATGAAATTTCAATCCATAAGGATCACTTACCATCATGCTTTTTTCACTATACTCCTTAGTAATGGTACAGTTATTTGCGATTAAAACTTCCTTCGCCACTTCAATTTTTTCAACAGCAAATTCAAAAAACACGGAGTTATCCGTTCCCTTATTAAGATTTTCAATATAAAGTTTCATACCATTCATTGTAAATAGTGTTTCAGAATTTGTACTTTTTTCGGGCTTCATTCCAAGAACCCTGTGATAAAACTCAATAGCTTTCTCATATTCCATCACTTGAACAGCTATATTATTTGTTAACTGATATGGTGAACGCTCATTAATTTTTTTACTTGGTTTATAATCCTCGTAACCTGAAGGCAGCAAATCAAATAACGGCCATACTGAACAAAAGTCATCTCCAGGTCCAAAGAAAGAACTTGCATGACGGTATATGCCCCCTTTATCATCTTTTGAAAAAACTGTTACTCCTGGATAAAACCCTTTATTAACAACAAACCCCATGTCTTCTTTGAATGATGTACCTTTGGTGGATACAACCGGGAAGTTCCAGCTTCTCTCTGCTGCGAAGTTCTCTTGCACTTCAGGATCATCTGGAGTAGATACGACAAATGCTGCCTTCCTGCGAATATGATGATAGACACTATTAAATCCATCTGCCCACATCGTGCAATAAGAGCAGCTTTTCCCCATATTATGGACCACGATTAATTCATCTTTATCCTCGAACAGCTCTGCTAGGCTTATAGTTCCATGCTGAAATGATGAAAAGATATAATCATCGACTTTTTCTTTTTCAATGTTGCGTTTCATTTCTGCCAACTGCTTTTTCTTTTCCAGGATTTCTTTCTCGAGCTGCTGGATATCAGTTAACAATTCCGTGTGATTCAATGCGACCACTCCTTTTTGATAATATAGAAGAAATTTGTCAATCACATATACTGTTCTTTCCCATGTGAATCATTTAAGATGTAAATAACATTATGTACGTTAGGGAGGGATGGAATGAAATTACCGAGAGTAGTTTTGATTTTTAGTATTTTTCTAATGACTGCCTTGTTCCAGGTGGACCATTCCACTCCCAATAATATTCTAGCTGTCTATGAGAAATCCTTTTATTTGGAGATGGAGAATGGCTTTTTTGATGAAAAGCCTGATGATGAGGGTGTATCCGGTTCAGTGCCTAATGCCATTTTGTTCATTAATACCCTTATATTCCTTATTTCTGAAGAACCTTTTTCCAAATTAAACTTTCATCTTGTGACTGTTTTTTACCAGGGGAATTACATTTGAAGCGGATAGTTCTACCTCATTCTAATCCATCAGAATAAAGAAGGAGGAATGTGATCATGTTATGGGTCCGCATCATAGCCATCAGCTTTTTTTCGCTCACTTCGATCAGTCTCTTATTGTTTCAAGGAATAGAGTTTGTGAAAGCATTTAGTGATTTCTTGAACCATAGATAAATACTTTATAAGACCGGATCCTCCATGGATCCGGTCTTTTGCATGAAACAATATTAAATTTTCAAAAAACACAAAATATTTCAGGTAGTTCTTCATATAATAATATAACTACCACTAACCCCATTTCATATAAAGGAGAGATGTTCATGAGAGAAGCTCCTAACTACGGAGAATTTTATCCAAAGTCATTGGTTCCGATCAATAAGGATGATCTTGTGATTTTTCTAGAAAAAGTTACAGACTTTGAGTGTTGTGACAATTACAGCCATTGGTTGATTGCCCTTGAAGGCAGAGCGATGGGGACCGGAGAAGATTATTACCATTGGCAAGTAGTTGTATTCCCTGCAGAAGTAGGTGGTGGTTTTGACTATAAGCATCCCCTGTATGTTTCTACCTTCTTTTTATCCATTGACGAGGCCATTGACTACACCTCTGAAGTGGAACGAATAGCAAGTGACGGACAACTCTATACGATTGCCGGGTAATAATCAAAGTGTAAAAAAGAAAAACGCCATGTTTTTCTTTTTGCAAACGTTTGTGAAAGAATATACATATGTTGCTCCGTTTCTCCCCTTTTACAACTTCCTCCCTATAACAAAAAAAGCCCACCGCTAACGCGATAGACTCCTAGGCTAATCGGAACACTATTCCATGACCGCCCTTTGGATATTCCCATTTAATATTCTGATGTGGACAACCAATTCGACAGCTGCCACATTCATGACAACCCTCGTACCCAACATGCATCCGAATATTTTCCCATTTATAAATTTCCGCCGGGCAAAAAATCGTGCAAATTTTATCGGGACATTTCGTCAGGCATATGTCTTCATCCATTACGGTCAAATGAGATTTGGTATCGGCGTTGAAACGAACAAGGTATTGTTTTTCTTCGATAGACTGACCTTTCTTCTGTTCACTCATTACTTCATCACCTTCCATGCCCTGTAAGCGTCTCGGGCTAGTTTGAGTTTCTCTTTTGGTGAGCCAAGATCCTTCCAGATCATTTTTTGTTTCTCCCACTTCGACTTACCATCAACTGTAAACATCTGGCTGGCTGCACGGTTGACCATTGGGATATACTGGTCGAAGTATTGCGGAAACTTATTAAAGTGATGGGTGGAATCCTTGTATTTCTTCATATCCTGCCCAACAAAACTCTTCATGAGATTGACGCGGTACTGATCCAGTGTACGTTCGGAGAAATCCTCGATTGACATGGCTTCTAGAATAGTGGCTGCCGCCAACCTCCCTGAGGTCATCGCAAGGTTCGATCCTTCACGGTGGATGGCATTCACAAGCTGTGCCGCGTCCCCTACCACTAGTACCCCGTCTGCCACGATACGTCCCATTGATTTCAGGCCACCTTCTGGAATCAAGTGGGCCAGGTATTCGACAGGTTCCCCACCAGCAAGATACGGTCGGACCATTGGGTGTGTCTTCACATATTCCAACAGTTCATATGGTCTTATTTTATGCTCGATTAATCCAGATAGAAGTGTTCCGACCCCGATACTTAATGTGTCTTTGTTGGTGTAGAGAAATCCTGTGCCAAGTATACCTTTTGTGGCATCTCCTAAAAGTTCAATAGTACAACCCTGGTTCTTCTCCAGGTTGAATCGGTCCTCAATCACCTTACTGTCCAGTTTAATGATTTCCATCGTGGCAAGGGCCACTTCATCCGGCCGGTATTCTTTGTGGAACCCAAGGGATTTACCAAGTAGGGAGTTTACTCCGTCCGCCAATACAACGACATCCGCGTAGACTTCTCCGTCAGGCCGGTCTGTCCTTACTCCAACCACTTTTCCGTCTTTTACGATACATTCCAGCACGACCGTTTCATTGACTAGCAATGCTCCCTGCTCCACCGCTTTCCCAGCAAACCATTGATCAAACTTCGCCCTGAGGACGGTGAAATTATTATAAGGCTCCTGTGCCCACTCCAGGCCTTTGTAACCGAATGTAACAGCGGATTCTTTGTCCATCATCATGAAGCGTTGCTCGACAATGGGTCTCTCAAGCGGAGCTTCTTTATGAAAATCAGGTATGATATCTTCCATCATCTTTCTGTATAACACTCCACCCATTACATTTTTAGATCCGGGATATTCCCCCCTTTCGAGCAAAAGAACATTCGCTCCGCCCTTAGCGAGTTCATATGCACAAGAGATACCCGCAGGTCCTGCCCCAACCACGATACAATCAAATTTTTCCGCCATTAAACCTCAACCTCCTTTCCGTGTAAAGCTTTGTTAAATTCTTTTACAAGCAATGGGACGATTTCAAAAGCATCTCCTACGATCCCATAGTGACAAGAATTAAAAATGGCTGCATCAGGATCTTTATTGATGGCAATAATCATTCCTGAATTCTTCATTCCGACAATATGCTGAATTGCTCCGGAGATGCCGATGGCAAAATAAATCTTCGGTGTTACCGTGACACCAGTCTGTCCAACCTGATGATGGTGCTCGATCCAGCCTGCTTCGACTACATCCCTACTAGCTCCAACCACCCCTCCAAGCGTTTTGGCAAGTTGATGGACAAGTTCAAATCCTTGTTCACTTCCAAGGCCTTTTCCTCCAGCCACAACAATATCCGCCTCATCTATCCTGATTTTTTTGGTGGCTTCCCTGACAATCTTTAAAACTTTTGTCCGCATATCCTCTTCATTAATATCAATATTCTCTGCAATTAACCTACCGGTACGGCCCTTTTCCGATTGTAGTGCTTTCATCACTTTCGGACGGACTGTCGCCATTTGCGGGCGGTATTTTTTACAGAGGATCGTGGCCATTATATTTCCGCCGAATGCCGGGCGACTTGCCAAAAGCAATCCAGAATCTTCTTCTACATCCAGTTCGGTCGTGTCAGCAGTCAAGCCTGTTGGAAGGTCCGTTGCCACGGCACTAGCAAGGTCTTTTCCAGTTGAGGTTGCCCCGTACAAAATGATCTCCGGCTTGTACTTTTCACTGCAATGAAGTAGTGCTTTCATAAAAGATTCCGTACGATACAATTGGAAAATCGCTTGGTCATACACATAAACAGTATCTGCTCCATATTCAAAAACTGTATTTGAAAGTGCTGTAACATTTTCACCGATTATTATTCCGGCAAGCTCCACCCCACGTTTGTCCGCAAGTGTTCGCCCGGCCCCAAGCAATTCCAAGGAAACCGGTGCGATCTTCCCTTCATTTTCTTCAATGAAAACCCAGACCCCGCTATAATCCTCAAAACTCACTTCGATCCCCTCATTTCTGCGAACAACTCTTTCTTTTCCAACACTACGGAAAGCAACTGTTGTACCTGTTGGTCCGGGTTGCCCTCAAGTAGCTTTCCACCTTCTGGTTTAGGGGGGGCCCAAACTTTTGCAACAATGGTGGGTGATCCCTTTAACCCTAACTGTTTCCGGTCAATATCTTCTAAATCATTAACAGACCAGATGACAGGTTGGTATCGCGCTGCCTTCAGCATATTGGGGAAAGTGGAGTATGGTACTTCATTAATCTCTTTTTCTACTGAAAGCAAGCAAGGCATTGTAGTCTGCACCACTTCATACCCATCTTCAAGTTTCCTATGAACCACCATATAGCCATCCTCATTGTTGATTTCGACGACTTTATTAACAGATGTCAAAGGTGGTATATCAAGACGCCGGGCAATGCCTGGCCCTACTTGTCCTGTATCACCGTCAATGGTCATTTTTCCGCAGATAATTAAATCGACCGGCTTAATTTCGCTGATTTTATCGATAGCCTTTGTCAGTGCATAACTGGTTGCTAAGGTATCCGCTCCAGCAAAGGCCCTGTCGGATATCATATATCCCTCGTCGGCCCCGATCTCAATGCATTTTCGAATGGCTTTGACCGCTGGTGGAGGTCCCATCGTAACGACTGATACGGTTCCACCATATTTATTTTTTAGGCGTACAGCTTCTTCTACCGCGTGGGCATCATAAGGATTTAATATCGCCGGTGCACTGGCTCTGTCCATCGTGTTCGTTTTCGGATTCATCTTTATTACTTTCGTATCCGGTACTTGCTTTATACAGGCAACTATGTGAAGCAAATCTATTCCCTCCTGCCCCTAATCTATTTATTGAATAAGTTCATGATGAGTAATGTCTATTCGTCCCACTACTATTACTATATAAAGTTATCAAAGAGAAAATACCGATTTTTATGGATTTCTTGGGAAGCTGTTGCAAAAAGAAAAAACATTACTCCCCATTGTTGAGAAGTAATGTCTATTTTTTGTTATAGAAAAGGAGATTCCTGTTAATCTATCTGAACCTCTTTAGAAGGTTTTTCATAGTGGGCGAACATCTGCATGATTTGGGATTCAGTATTTCTGTCTATAGAAAGGTTTGGTAGCTCGTCCTTATGAAAGAATGCGACATTGGATGTCTCGATGCCTGAGCGGGCTTCTCCTCCGATGATTTCACATGCGATAAATATTTTATATATATGATAAGGAGATGGCGGATGAGGATGGTACTTCTTATCAAAGACTCCCAATAACTTTGTAGCTTTTACATGGTAACCGGACTCTTCATATGCCTCCTTTACGGCAACTTCAGTAGGAGAAAAACCAATGTCTGCCCATCCTCCGGGAAGCGACCAACCTTCATCCTGCTTTTCTTTTACAAGCAATATCCTACCATCTTTAATAATGACTGCACGTATATCTACTTTTGGAGTTTGATAACCCGTTTCATTGGCAAACAATTCCCTAATTTTCTTTTTATCCAAGCCGGTCTGCTCTGACATCATTTCTACACTCAATTCCCTTAATTGTTCAAAACGTTCTATATCATAGATATCCTTAGAGTAAGTTAAACCCGCTTGTGCTATAGCCTGCATTTGTTTTGCCCAATCCAACCACTTGTATGACATATCATAACTCCTTCCTTTTTTGACTCTAACCTACTTCTATAACTAAATGAATATACCTTTATTAAATAGTTAAATCCGATATTTTGAAAGAAAGCTTAAAAATTCCCTCTGGATGGAGTGCTCATATTTTATCAAAGCGTACGTTCGGGCACTTGGAAGGTTTATGCTGCGACAGTCCACTTCAAGGAACCTACCTTCTAACAATTCTCTTCTTACAGTTGATTTAGGCAAAATCGACATGCCCAACCCCTCCGTGATAAACCGTTTAGTTATATGAGTCTGTGAAACTTTCATCATTTTCGTAAAAGGATACTTTACTTTAATCTTCTGGCATAATTCTTCCCAGTAACCTGGATGATTATGGGTCAATAACGTATGGTTTTGGAACATTTCCTCTTCCTCTAATGGACTGCCCGTTTCAGAATCATATCCATCATGCGGTACCACAAGAACCAGTGAGTCATCATAAAGAGGATAGCAATATATGTCCAATTCCCTTTTTGGCAGGCAAGAGAATCCAATATCCACTTCCTCTCCTCCCACTGCCTGTTCAATATTTATTGACTCGATAATTTTTACATTGATTTCGATATTGGGATGTGATTCTACAAACTTCTTTAGTACGTAAGGTAGTATGGTATCTGCAATTATTGGTGATATGCCGATTGTAAGTTTGGAGCTATACCCCTGTTGAAAGGAATGAAGATCCGCTATCCCATCATCATGAAGGGAGAGTAATTTTTTTGCATGTTTTAAGTACATCCTTCCTGGCTCCGTTAGACTCACTTTTCTACCATCCCGGACAAAAAGGTCTGCTCCAACTTCTTTTTCCAATTGTTTTATATGTACCGTCACTGTTGGCTGAGAAATATATAAAAGTTCTGCCGTTTTTCTAAAATTATTGCTTTCTGCTGCGATTATAAAGGTTCTAACCCAATTAAGATCCATTTAAGTCCACTCCTGATTAACTTTATTAATCAAATCATTTAATAATATTTAATATTCATAATCAATCTTATTTTATAGAATGAAGGTAATAAAGGAAAGGGTGATGAATAATGAGTTTTAACAAAGGGTTAAAGGGAGTCATTGCTGCGGAAACCACTATTAGCGAAGTGGATGGTTCTAATGGTCGCTTGGTATATCGAGGTTATGAAATCAGGAACATTGCTACTCAATATTCATTTGAAGAGGTTGCCCATCTATTATGGTATGGGAATCTTCCTTCTAGTAACCAATTAGTAAGATTTAAATCAAGTTTTGCATCTTACAGATTTCTCTCCCCTATTATGGAAAAGGTTTTGCATCTTCTTCCGCAAGATATGGATATGATGAGTGTTATAAGAACGGTTTTGTCATGTGCAGGTAATCCCTCAGTGAAATGGCCACCTACCGTTGAAGAGGCAATGAGGCTCACAGCAGTCGTACCAACAATCATTGCCTATCGAAAAAGGATTATCGCTGGGAAAGAAGTTATTCCTCCTAGCGAGTTAAATGGACATGTCGAAAACTATCTGCATATGTTAGATGGGGAAAAAGTAAGACAAGAGCATATACGTGCACTAGAAACATATATGAATCTGACGATGGAACATGGTATGAATGCCTCCACCTTTTCTGCCAGAGTGACTATCTCAACTGAATCGGACCTGGTTTCTGCGGTGACTTCTGCCGTTGGGACGATGAAAGGGCCACTACATGGGGGTGCTCCGTCAGAAGTAATTTTACTATTAGATGAATTACGAGAAGTTAACGATATAGAATCTCATTTACGGGAAAAAGTAATGGCTGGAGAGAAGCTGATGGGATTCGGTCATCGTGTTTATAAAACCCAAGATCCTCGGTCTATTGCGCTAAAAGAAACGTTATTGGGTTTTGTGGGAAAAGACGTATGGTTGGATTTAGCCTTAGAGGTGGAACATGCAGCAATAACAGTACTTGAAGAAGTTAAACCTGGAAGAGGTCTCTATACCAATGTTGAGTTTTATGCTGCAGCCATCATGAAAGCAATAAATTTTGATTCTTCCCTATTCACACCTACTTTTACTGCAAGTAGAATGGTCGGCTGGACGGCTCATGTTCTGGAGCAAGCTGAAGATAATGTGATATATCGTCCTATGTCGAGATATGTTGGGCAATAAAGGGTATTGTTGAGGCGCCTTAGAAGGACGGCGCTTCTCTTTTACTAAAAAAAGTAAAAGTTTACATAATAATATTATAGTAAATTAAAATATGAAGACAATTTTATTCTCTTCCGCTCCTACAAGCCCTACACCAAAAAAGCCAGAACCTTATAAACAAGGTTCTGGCTTAAATACACTTTCCCTTTACTCACAGCAATCATCTGAACAATAAGATGTTTCACTTTTGTTCTTGGATTCGAAACTTTGTAACTTAGGCTTTTCATTTTCTTCTTCCCAAACTTTAGCCAATGCCTCTGCGAACACTTCCGGTGGCTGGGCCCCGGAAATGGCATATTTACTGTTCAAAACAAAGAAAGGGACTCCTTGAACGCCGATCTCTTTTGCTTCCTTTTGATCAAAGCGCACATCTTTTTCGTAACTGTCACCTGATAAGACTTCTTCCAATTCAGAAGCATCCAATCCCAAGCTAACCCCTAACTCTTGTAAGAATTTTTTATCGCCAATATGCTTGGATTCGGTAAAGTGAGCTTTTAAAAGGCTTTCTGTCACTTCTTTTGCTTTGCCTTTTGTTTCGGCATACTTTGCCAAGCGATGTGCATCGAAAGTATTTGTTGGGACGGATGTATCAAAATTAAACTGCAAGCCTGCCTCAGCTGCCTGTTTCGCCACTCCTGCACTCATCCTCTTAGCTTCCTCAACAGGCATCCCGTATTTTTTAGCAAGTATTTCATATATAGTCAAATCAGTATCACGCTTTGCATTTGGATCTAATTCAAAGCTTTTGAATTCGATATCTATTTTATCTGTATGTGGGAAATCTTCCAATGCTTTCTCCAATCTTCGTTTTCCAATATAGCAGAAAGGACAAACATAATCAGACCAGATTTCTATTTTCATCGTTGCACCTCATTTCTTAAACTTAGTATTTAATATCATATCATAATGTCTAGAAAAGCTCTTTTATTATGCATTGATACCACAGGGAAACCTATGGACTAAAGGAATTAAAGTGGAATCATGTGCCGAACTGGTGAATGAGCTCCTTGCACAAAGCTTTTGACTCTACTCTAACACTCACAAAGGGAGGCTTAGTATTTCGGGTCGCCTCTACCGGCACTCCTAGCCATAGGATTCGGTTGTCAATTATTATAAATGGAAAGGCAACTTCCTTAGTAATGATTGAAACTCTTTTCTGGATGTTAGTCAATTTACTTTGCCAATCCTCAGGGAGTGTTGCCTGATGCGGTAGACCCATAATGACATGTTGGGAATGCTTCATATCCTCAAATACTCTATCTAATTTTCTAGCATGCATCCATTGAACACAGGTGTGCTGATGCTTAATCCATGCTCCGATCTCATGTGGTCCGATAAAGAGCTTTGAATTCATATGAAAATCCACAAGCTTTCTGATCATCTTGCTTTTGGGGACCTTCCTTTTAATAAATTGATCGTCACTGACATGGATAAATTTCCCTCTGGTCCGGGTAACAGCAACATTCAATAGACGCTCACTTTCTTTTCCGACCAATAACATTCCAGGTCTATCCATTGGATAACTGTCCACCGAGTCGAATATGATTATATCCCTTTCACTCCCTTGAAACCTGTGGACAGTCGCAGCTGTAATGTCAGCAGTTTGTTTTTCAAAGCGATAAAGATCTTCGAGCAATATATCCATCCATTGCGCCTGTGCCCGATAAGGGGAAATATAACCAATCGAGCGTGCTCCGTTTAAATAAGCCTCATGAATTAGTTGAAAGGATTGGAGCAAATTCCAGAGGTTTATCCTGGATCTGCTGCTTCTATCAACAAAAGCATGCTCCCCGGTATCACTTGTACTCAGAAGAAGCGATGCTTTTCCAGGAAAGGGCTGCTGTTGGGAAATCTCGTTTCTATTTTTAACTACACTTGGATGATCCCCAACTAGAGAATGATAGATATATTCATTCGTAAAGGCAGATATGTCAGGGTGCATCCTCCTTTGTTCTTTTAAAAGAAATAAATGAGGATGCAGCCTGGGTGAGTTGATGCTCTCTGCCACTCCAGTCCGGTGGAAAATATCCTCTTTTAACCACTTCTCCACTAGTTCATTCCTTGCTGACGCTATAGGAGGTAGTTGTTTAAAGTCACCACAAATAATTATACTTTTTGCCAGGGATGCCGCAAAAGCAGCTTGGGGTACATAGGCCATGCTGGCTTCATCCAATATAATTACATCGTACTCTTTTTCATATATTGCAGGATCCATTGCCGCTTTTGTCAAAGTAGTACCGATGATGAATGCATCCTGCAAAAAATCCATTTCCATTTTCCTTATCTTTTCCATTACTTTAGCTATCTTCATTTCAACCTTCAATAAACTCTCGGAATCCCGCTTACTGAATGAATTTGATAAATCGTTTTTAAGATACTTTCTTTCTTCCATTACTTTTGCTTTTTCTTCAGCAAGTTTTGGGTCGCGGGTATGGAGTAGCTGTGAGGAAGTAATTGCTGGAAGGTCTGTCAACAATTCATGTTTTTGAGAACCATACCTAAGAACATCCCCTTCGCAGTACCGTTCCTGTTTGAGAAGGAAGATGGAGATTTCTCGCATAAGCACATCCACCGATTGATTGCTGTGAGAAAGCAGTAATACTTTTTTCTTTTTAAAATACTTATTGGCCGCAACTCTTGCCAGCGTGTAGGTTTTCCCTGTTCCTGGAGGCCCCCATACAAAAGTAACAGGATTATATTTTGACCGGAGAATCAATTCATGGACACTGCTTTTGATGATATCGGTTGGGTGCTTTGGAATTCTATCAGGGCTCATCAACCTTTTGATGCGTGTTCTTTTTTTCTTGCTCTCTTTTATATCATCTAAGCGGTTGAAAAGCTGATCCAATAACTCCCAGGGATCATGATAAAGATACGCTTCTGTGATAATGTCCCCGAGAGATCCTTCAAGTGAAATAATCACGTTTTTACCTTCTGATGAAAGGATTTTCCCCTCGGTCTTTATTCCTCCCCATTCTATTTTCACTAATGATCCAATGGGGATATGGATAGATGTATAGGTTTCAAAAAAATAAGTATAGGTTTTATCGTTTGTCACTAGATGACCGTTAGTAATCAAATACCTCGTGCTTCCGTATCTTTTTAAGTGCTGTATTTCAGCCTTCAGGGCCTTTTTCCACTCTTTTATGTAATAAGACGTATTCATTATCTTTATCCTCTAATCATTACTTTTTAAAGATTTCATTAGGAAACTATATCATAAAAAAAGCCAAGAAACTAACAACATAGTTGTTGGATCCTGGCTTTCTTTTTTACTTGTAAAAGCTAATAACATTCTTTTGTATCGCTTTATCCTGCTTACTTATTTTTTTCGGTTTGATAGGAGCTACGGCAGTTTTATCAGCAATTTCTAATGTGGAAATCTCGAGATAAAATGGATTTGAGCTTTTATCCCCGTTTAAATACCCTTTAAGGATTTTGATTTTTGTGGTAGAACCTTTCATTGATTCTTCATAATCCCACGAAATATTGTTTTTGTAGGTTTTATCAATTCTTTCTTTTAAGCCAAATGCTTCTGAAACTGCGTCCTCAGCAGTTTCTAGGAAAGTATCAGATCTTTTCAAACCTCTTTTTTTAATACCATCTCCAGCTTTTGCTTGGAACAATAAACATGTCATACAGGTCATCCTTTCTGTGTGTCGGCTTCACACCTTTAGACGGTGAATCTTAACACCAGGATACCAAAGGAACTTACCTTCTCTTTATAGTGTAACCTTTAAGTTGAATTTCCACCACGATTTTCTATTATTATGCCACCTGATTAAAAAATATATTACGGTTTAAGTGGGAATATACGCCACTTTATGAGATAATGAAAGAATGATTAGAAATTCCCAATGGAAAGTAGGAGCAATAATGAAACAAAAAAACAAGTTCCAAGATAATGAGAAAGTCATTCTAAAAAGCACCGGCGAAGAAGTAACCATCCTAAAATTCAACTACGTCCCCAACCTAAAAAGATACTCCTACACTATAAAAGAAAATCCGAAAACCTTTTATTTCGAAGAAGAGATCAAACCTAGTTAAATTTCCGAGTATCCTAATATAAGGAATATCTTCCTATTAAGAAACCAACATTGGTTTCTTTGTTTTTTTTATCTCTTATCGGGTATTTATTATAAAAACCCTTAGGAGGTATAAAAATGATTTTAGTGTATGTAAGCATCGGGATATTGATTGTATCAGCAGGGATAATGGTTCAAGCCATTATCAGCTTTAAAAAGAAAACGGAACCGACTTTTTCATTTTTCAGTTCTGTAGGTGAACGTATGCAAGAAGAAAATGACGCCATCCAAGAGCAAGTAGAGCAGATGAAGCATAAACAGGATGCGATCAAAAATGACCTGGATTGGAAAAAATCTGTTTTCCTCTTTACTCTGGATGAACTGAAGAAACTTCCAAATACTTTTAAGAGTAATTCAAAACAGAAATTTAGCGAATATGAACGTGGAATGTAAAGATTCTCACATAAAGAAACCGACCAAACATGGTCGGTTTCTTATATTTGTCTTAAAGGGCAGTGAACTTTTCATCATGATAATTTAAATTAGACTTGATTCTATCCTTATGATAGATGGCATTTATTTCTCCTCCTATAACAAGCGCGAGTCCCGTTATAAAAAGCCAAAGCATCAATATGATTACTCCCCCGAGGCTTCCGTATGTTGCAGAGAAATTGCCAAAGTTGCTTACGTAAAAGGAGAAGCCAATAGACACCAACTGCCAGATTACAGTTGCCACAATCGCGCCAGGTAATAGCTCTTTTAATGATTTGTTCACGTCAGGCGCAATTCTATAGAGTGCTGTAATAATGATGAAAATAACAAAGAATGCTATGAAGAATCTAAGTACATTCAATATGATTGCAGTACTCCCGGGAATGTCGATTAATTCTTCCACTTGACTGATAATGATACCACCAAATACGGGTAGGAAAAATGCAATTAGAAATGCGAAGATCAAACCGAGTGTAAGACCGATGGATAATAATCTTACCAGGTAAAATGGTCTGCTCTCTTCAACATTGAAGGCTTGATTCATCGCTCCGATAAAGGCGTTCATCCCATTAGAAGCCGACCAAATCGTCCCTAATATCCCGACCGTCAATAGACCACCACTAGGATTATTGACAAAGTCGCTAATACTTTCTTCAAAAATTGATACCGTCTCTTGAGGCATCATGGTGTGAAGAAATTCTATTAGTTTTTGTGGATCAATGTTCAGATATGGAATAATGGAGAGTGCCAAAACCAGTAAGGGAAACACTGATAGCATATAATAATATGCCTGTTCTGCCGCTAACCCTGTTGCTCTATCTTTTTTCATTTCATCGCCAAGTCTTTTTAAAAATCGAATAAGTCGGCTCATTCTTTCCCCTCCCTTACTGCTGCTAATTATTAAATCCTATTGAATCCCGTTCCAACGAACACTTTCCGTTTGATGGTAGCCGATGTTATCTTTCTTGTAGGGTCTAACGTCAGCCGCTTCCTCCAGATGGAGTCGAGTCACTAACACTCGTAGATGCGCTCTACTATTATTTTCTTAGCAGTGGCAATGTGCAGCATCTAAATGAACCACCTGATTTGATTATTTCTGAAATATCCACTTCAATGACCTCGTATCCCCTTTTTCTGAGCTGCTTATTAACATTTTTGTTGCATGGGAGGCTGAATATTTTCTTATTACCAATGGAAAGCACATTTGTCCCCATTGTGAATTGTTCTTCCTTGTTCACTTCGATTAACTCATATCGTTGGGATAATAAGTCTATTTCTGCTTTTCTTAATGCAGGAGAAAATATTAATGCTTCTGTTGGTGAAATGACATTGAATACACAATCCAAATGCAGATAAGATTTTTCGATTGGTATCGGAACAACCTGATGATCCTGGAGCGCTTTTTTAATATGATTCAAACCTTCAGGACTTGTACGGTCGCTGATACCTACATATACGGTATCCCTATCAATTATCACATCTCCACCTTCTACACTGTTTCCGGATAAAGGTTTATAAGAAGAGTTCCTTTCATCTAGCCATGATTTCAGGACATCTTCCTCACCTGATCTAATGGTACTTCCCATATGTGATACGAAAATTGTCTCCCCTAAAGTAAAACCGATATCTCTTGTGAAAACTTGTTCCGGGTATTGTTCAGATGGAGGTAGACTGTATACCTCGATTCCGTTCGCGAGCATCGCATTCACAAAATTCCTATGCTGTTTTAAGGCGATCGTCTCATCAATATTGTCATTCACATAATGCTTTTGTGTTTCATTAATGACCTCACTTATACTCATATGTGTCGGTGAACAGACGATCACCTTTTTCAAATCTCCGTACTCGCTTGTACATGTATGTTTTGTAATATACTTGGTTGTTTCAAGATTTATCGTCACTTCTAGTCCTCCGATCAACGTGTATGTATGTGTTCTATGTTGTTTTATTCCCTCAACTAAGAAATGACTAAACCTTTTTTAATATAAAAAAGCAAATCTAATCTTTAGGGATTAGATTTGCTCCAGATTGTTGAAAAACTATAAATAAGTTAAGTTATCTGTTGGAACAGTTGATCTCCGTTGCAGGAGCTACGCTTTCCTGCGGGCGGTCCGTAAGCCTCCTCGGCTTCGCCTGCGGGGTCTTACATGTCCCTTCCTCCCGCGGGAGTCTTCGCTCCTTCCACTGCGATCAACTAGGAAGTTTCATTATTTTAAGCTTTGTCTACACACTGAAGCAAATCTAATCTTTAGGGATTAGATTTGCTCCTCTGTGGTTATTGATTATTTTCCGATGAACATTTGTGTCCAATAATTTCCTTCTTCAACATATCCGACACCTATGTGTGTAAATTCACCGTTAAGAATATTCTTTCTGTGTCCTTCACTATCCATCCAAGCTTGAACAACTTCTTCAGGAGAACGTTGTCCCATTGCGATGTTTTCTCCAGCTGTGTTATAAGAGATTCCATAGTCCCTCATCATGTCAAAGGGGGAACCGTGAGTTGGGCTTGTATGTGAAAAATAATTGTTTGTTTGCATATCCTTCGACTTATCACGTGCAACATTGCTTAGTGAAGCATCCGCTTTTAAATCGGAAAGGCCATTCTTACGACGCTCTGCATTTGTGAGTTCGATTACTTTCATTTCAGTTTCAGAAATGCCTTCTGTGGATTCTTGAGCTTGTTGTTGATTATCTTCTGCAGGTTCCTCTGCAGGCTGGTTCTCTTGAGGAGCTGCCTGTTCATTTTGTGGTGCTTCTTGCGCTTGTCCTTGCTCAGGTTGTCCTTGTGGTGCTTCTTGTTCTTGGAACTTGTAAATTGCAAAAGGTCCTTGTTGTTGGAATTTCTCAACGTGAGGGAACTTTTCACTCGGGATTGAAGTGCTAAATGAGTTTTGATCAATCGTTAAGTATCCATTATGGATTTCTTGGACATCTGCACTTTGCCCCTGGCCTCTTGCATTTGTATCATTTCGTACATTTGTAATACCGTTCCCATAGCCATTATCATTGAATGCGGTATTGTTTGTATCCAAATTTTCGTTTGCTGAATTGTTATTACAACCTACCATCAAAGATAAGGCAAATGCAATTATTGTAGGGATTTTAACTAGTTTTTTCATGATACATCTCCTTTTCATCATTAGTACTTCCTTAGTTTTGCTTCTTTTTAGGAAAGTATAAATGGTAAAAATAATGAAAAAGAGATATTTATCGAAAAGCTATTTTCCGATTAATTTCTCCAGCACTTTTTGCACCGCTAACCCCTGGTCGAAACCGACTATTTGTCCGTCTCTTTTGTTTAATTTTTTTACAAATTCTTCTACCAAGGAAACGTTTGATTGTTCTAAGGCAGAATCGTTTATAATAACCCAATCTTCCCCTTCTTGCGCTGTTTTCACTTGCCTCCAGTTAACTAAAGATAAACTTTGCTTTGATCCGTGGATAGTAAAGGCGATTTCTTCTTTTTCCGCTTGTCCCACAAGCCCATCAATAAGTACATGAATTCCATTATTCAGCTTTAAAGTCGCAATTACTTCTTGCTCACTTATATCCTTATCTGCTGGATAATTGACATTACTGGAAACTTCCAATACTTGCCCAAAAAAGTGTTGGATAATTTGGAGGTAATGAGGAGTAATTTCTCTAATGAACCCTCCCTGGAGACGGCTGTTTATCCAGTTTGTCTTTTGCCAAGGTCTTGGCCATTCATTAAAATGCATTTTAAGCGTAATTCGCCGTATCTCACCAAAAGCCTCTTCACTGAGCATCTTTTCAATAGTGGCATAAGCGTTCTCATAGACAAGTGGAAAGTGCATAGCATGTATCAACCCTGATTTCTTTGCGGCTAACAACATATGTTCTGCTTCTTTTTCGGAATTTGCCAATGGTTTTTCACATAGTACATGCTTGTTGTTATCAAACGCTGCCATGACAACCTCATAATGGATAGCGGGTGGCACCGCTACATATACAAAATCGATTTCTTCAAGACGCATCAGGTCTTGATAATCTGTGAAGCAATCAGGATAACCACATTCTTTTGCCGTCTTTTGAATAATTTCTTCATTATAATCACATAAAGCTTTTATTGAGATGTTAGAGGATTTTTTCAATTCTGATATTAATCTTTGCCCAACGACTCCTAATCCTACGATCCCCACATTATAAGTCTTATTCATAAATTTTCTCTCCTTCATCAAAAAGCAGCTTTCCCATAGAAAGCTGCCCAGACTGTTGACAAAGCCCTAAATATTTTTAGATTTGCACCCTGCTGTTGATCTTCGTTCCAGGCGCTTCGCTTTTCGCGGGCGGTCCGGAAGCCTCCTCGGGCTTACGCCCTGCGGGGTCTTCCATGTCCCTTCCTCCCGCAGAAGTCTGCGCGCCCTCCACAACGATCAACACAGGTTTTGCATATCTCAAAGATAAAATAACTTTGTCTATACACTGAGCAGCTTTCCCATAGAAAGCTGCCGGAATGCTTTTATAAATGGTTCATTTACTGAGCCAATACTCGGATGAATTCTCTCATATAATCAGGAAGATCAGGTGGTCTTCTGCTCGAAACGATGTTCGCATCCACAACCACTGGTTCGTTCACCCATTCTGCACCTGCGTTGATCATGTCATCTTTAATTCCCGGAGTACTTGTTACTTTCTTGCCTTGAAGTATATCGGCAGAAATGAGCACCCATCCTGCATGACAGATTTGACCGATTGGTTTTTTTTGTTCATTCATCGTTTGAACCATGGACAGGATGCTATCATACCTTCTAAGTTTATCAGGGGACCATCCTCCTGGCACAAGGATCGCATCATATTCATCAGGGTCGGCATCATGGAATGAAATATCTGACTTGATGGGAACACCATATTTCCCAATGTAAGTAGTGTTTTCCTCTTCACCTGCAATAACTACTTCTGCACCTTCTTCGCGTAAACGCAAAACAGGGTACCATAGCTCCAAATCTTCAAAGTCATCGCTTACTAATTGAATAACTTTTTTGTTATGTAATGACATAAGAAAACCTCCTTCACAATAGTATAGTTTTATTGTGAACGAGGGCTGAGGGTTTTGCAAATTTGAGAAATCTATATAGTTTAAATATGTTGTTCGGCGAGAACAAGTTGACTTTTCACTTGCTCAAATGATGTTCCACCCTCACTGTTCCGAGCCCCTACAACATGTTTCGGCTGAAGGATTTCAAAAATATCTTCTGAAAATAATGGTGAGAATTGCTGATATTCCTCAATGGACAGCCCGAGAAGAAACTTTTTTTGGTTGATGGCGTAAAGAACAATCTTTCCTATAATTTCATGCGCCTGCCTGAATGGAAGTCCCTTAGTCACAAGGTAATCCGCAATATCCGTTGCATTGGAGAAGTCCTGGGAAACTGCATCGAACATGTTCTTTTGGTTTACAGTCATCGTCTCAATCATTGGCGCCAGCAATCTTAAGGATCCATCTAGCGTTTTGACTGTGTCAAACATTCCTTCTTTGTCTTCTTGCATATCTTTGTTGTATGCCAATGGAAGTCCTTTCAAAACGGTTAATAACCCTACGAGATTTCCATAAACTCTTCCGGTCTTTGCACGAAGCAGTTCAGGTACGTCCGGATTTTTCTTTTGGGGCATGATACTAGATCCAGTACAGAAAGAATCATCAAGTTCGATAAATTGGAACTCCTGACTCGACCAAATCACCAATTCTTCTGATAGACGAGAGATATGTGTCATGATCAGAGATGCATGGGATAAAAATTCGACGATAAAATCACGGTCACTGACGGCATCCATACTGTTAGGATAAATTTTTTCAAATCCTAGTAAGGAAGCAGTCTGTGCACGATCTATGGGGAAGGTTGTTCCAGCCAAGGCACCAGCCCCAAGAGGCGACCAGTTGATTCGCTTCATACTATCTTGCAACCTTTCCTTATCACGCTCCAACATCCAAAAATATGCCATTAGGTGATGGGCAAAAGATACCGGCTGGGCTCTTTGCAGATGCGTGTATCCGGGGACAATGGTATGCACATTTTCTTTGGATTTAATTAAAATGGATTTTTGCACTTCCGTTAATAGTGAAATGATGCTTTCCGTTTGCTTCTTTAGATACAAGTGCATATCTGTAGCAACTTGGTCATTTCTGCTTCTGCCAGTATGAAGCTTCCCGCCCACTGGTCCTATTTCATCAATTAAAAGTTTTTCGATGTTCATATGAATGTCTTCATGTGCAACAGAAAATTCCACTTCCCCCGCCAATATTTTGTTTTCGATAACTTGTAATCCATGCTTGATAGCAACTGCATCTTCTACAGCTATGATTGCGCAGTCACTTAGCATTTGTACATGTGCCAAGCTTCCTTGTATATCTTCTAGTGCGAGTTCTTTGTCGAATTCAATGGATGCTGTAAATTCTTCGACTAGTTTGTTGGTTTCTTTTGTAAATCGTCCACCCCAAAGCTTTGTCATGTTGCTGCCTCCTCTTACTGTTAGGTTGTTCGTAAACCATTGATTACCTATACCGCCGGTAGCTCCAATCGGCTTATGTTAAATGTTCACTTTTTCTTTTTTGTGGATTTCCGCATACACTTTTGTCGGCAAGCCCCATAGTTTGATGAAACCTACTGCTGCGTCGTGATCGAACATATCCCCTTTGGAATAGGTTGCAAGCTCTTCATTATAAAGACTATATGCCGATTGACGACCTACTACAGTGTGGTTACCTTTTTGCAATTTCACTCGTATCTTTCCAGTTACATTTTTTTGTGTTTCTTCAATAAATGCTCCCAGGGCGTTCACCAATGGAGAAAACCAAAGCCCTTCGTAGATGACCTTTGCCATCTGTTCTTCTACCGATGTTTTGAATTGTGTCACTTCTCTTGGAAGGGTCAGGAATTCAAGCTCCTTATGTGCTTGAATCAGAATCAATGCTGCCGGGTTCTCGTATACTTCACGTGATTTAATGCCAACAAGACGGTTTTCGATATGGTCGATTCTTCCGACTCCGTGTTTTCCTCCGACAAGATTCAACTCTTCAATTAAATCCACTAGTCCCATCGGCTTGTCATTTAGGGCAACCGGAACCCCTTGGTCAAATGTAATTTCCATGTATTCAGCTTGGTCGGGTGTCAGTTCAATTGGATTGGTCCAATCAAAAGCAGCTTCTGGCGCTTCATTCCACGGATTTTCCAGAACACCTGCTTCACATGCTCTTCCCCAGATGTTGGCATCAATAGAGAAGGGGTTATCCAAATTAACTGGAATTGGGATATTATGTTTCATCGCATACTCAATTTCTTCATCTCTGGTCATTCCCCATTCACGGACTGGTGCAATGACTTTCAGGTTCGGATTCAAGGCCTGAATGGATACTTCAAAACGAACTTGGTCGTTTCCTTTTCCCGTACAACCATGTGCCACAGCAACTG
Organism: Sutcliffiella horikoshii DSM 8719; assembly: GCA_001648575.1. Classification (GTDB taxonomy): domain Bacteria; phylum Bacillota; class Bacilli; order Bacillales; family Bacillaceae_I; genus Sutcliffiella_A; species Sutcliffiella_A horikoshii. The sequence continues at coordinate 91,461 of LQXN01000062.1, forward strand.
CTCCTTCTTCTTCAGCTACTTGCACAAGCAATTTAGAAATCAGCGGACGTGATAAAGCGGAGGATAGCGGGTACTTTCCCTCATACATCGCGTTTGATTTTAGTGCAGGGAGAATATAATCGTTGGCTAACATCTCTTTTGCATCCACCATAATAGCTTTGATTGCCCCTACATCCAATGCCTTTTGTCTAATGGATTCCAGATCCTTGCCTTCCCCTACATCTAACCCAAGTGCAATAACATCGTAACCATATTTCTCTTGAAGCCATTTAACAGAAACAGAGGTATCAAGTCCTCCGGAATATGCTAATACCACTTTTTCTTTCGCCATTCAAATTTCCTCCTTAGGTATAAAAATCTACGTTGTTGTATTTTTATACATTTTGTTGTAAAAAAAATTAGTTTCCGAGTAAAGCCTTTAATAGTGCTTTTTGAGCATGAAGTCTGTTTTCAGCCTCATCAAACACCACGGAATGTGGGCCATCTATAATATCTGCAGTAACCTCTTCCCCACGGTGAACAGGTAGGCAATGAAGAAATATGAAATCCGGCTTTGCATGCTTGCAAAGTTCCGTATTAACTTGAAATGGTGCTAATGCTTTAAGTCTTTCTACGGTTTCAGCTTCTTGCCCCATGCTGGCCCAGACGTCCGTCACAACCACATCTGCCCCGTTGATCATCTCTACTGGACACATACCAACCAAAATAGATGATCCTGTTGCATTCGCCTCAATCTTCGCATTTTCTAGAATAGAAGCATCCGGTTCAAACCCAGCTGGACATGCAATTGATATGTCCATTCCGACTTTAACGGCTCCTTCTATCAGTGAATGTGCCATATTGTTGTTCGCATCTCCCAAATAGCAAAGCTTCAATCCTTTCAGCTTCCCTTTATGCTCCTGAATGGTCAGCAGATCTGCCAACACTTGTGCAGGATGATGGGAGTCTGTCAGTCCATTTATGATCGGTACGGTAGAATGTAGTGCGAACTCTTCGATAATTTGATGTTCGAATGTGCGAATCATCAACCCATCCACATATCTTGAAAGGACTTTTGCTGTGTCAGACGGAGATTCGCCACGTCCCAACTGGATATCATTGGAACTTAAAAATATTGCATGACCGCCAAGTTGCAGCATGCCTACTTCAAATGATACTCTTGTTCTTGTGGATGATTTTTCAAAGAGCATGGCAAGTACTTTTCCTTGTAGATAAGGATGTGCTTTTCCCTCTTTTTGATATTTCTTTAGTTTAATAGCTTCTGCCAATAAATAATGGATATCATTTTGTGTCAAGGATCCAAGTGTCAAAAAATGAGATTGACTCAATTGATAGGTATCCTTGTTCGTTTCCCATTTTAGTACACTTTGCATAAATATTCAACCTCTCTTTTTCTATTTTTTAAATATTTTTTGATGGTCCGATAATTTAGCTCTATTGGTTGGTCTAACAGATTTGCCTGAGAAGCCGTTTCAAGACATGTAAATATTTTAATCCCGTGTCTTGTACACATTGCTCGATAGTTGGCTCCCTCACGAGATTGATCTCTTCCTTTGGTTGGGATGATGATGGCCGCAGCCAAGGATTTCGTTTTTAAAGTAGAGTGGATTTCTTCTTGTAAAACTGTCTTTACAGATATCCCATTGTTTCTCAAGAATTCTGATGTCCCTTTTGTTGCATATATATTAAAGCATTTCTTATGAAGTTCCGTAAGTAATGGAAGAGCCTGTTGTTTCTCCCGATCGGTTATGGAACAAAAAATTGACTTTTCCGCACCAGTGTATCTAAATGGACTTTCCTTACCAAGAAATAATGCTTTATTCATCGCTTCTTCCACTGTCATACCCATTCCGATAATTTCTCCAGTTGACTTCATTTCCGGACCGAGAACATGATCGACGTCCTTTAACTTGGAAGCGGAAAATATAGGTGCTTTTACTGTCCAGAAGTCCGGTTCCTCTTTTAATCCAATCTCAGTGAGCTTCTCACCCAATTGTGCTTTAACTGCAAGTTCTATCATAGGTACATCAGTTACTTTGCTGACAATAGGCACCGTCCTTGATGCTCTTGGGTTGACTTCCAGAACATAAATAATTTCATCAGAAACAACAAACTGAATATTGGCTATCCCGATGATCTGTGCTTTTTTACAGATACGTTTTGTGTAATCAACCAGTTTTTCTTTCATTTCTATTGTCAACGACAGAGGAGGAAAGACAGCATGGCTGTCACCTGAATGAACACCGGCTTTTTCTATATGTTCAAAAATTGCCGGGATGAATATTTCTTCTCCATCAGATATTACATCCAGTTCACATTCAAGGCCAGGGATAAAGCTGTCCACTAACAACGGCCAGAGCGAGTCTTCTGTTCCATGCATGTGGATGAAGTCATCCAATTCTTCTTCCTTATATAAGGTGTACATGGATTGTCCTCCGATGACATAGGACGGTCGTACCAATACCGGAAAGCCGATAACTTCTGCAACTGCCTTCAATTGATTTGGATGATCCACCATCTTACCTTTAATGTGTGGTATACCTTGGGCTTCCAACAGGTTGTAAAAAAGGGAGCGGTCCTCTAGCTGATCAATTGAATCCCTGCTGGTTCCTGCGATGGTTACTCCCTCACGTTCCAAGCCTTCCGCCAAATTAATGGCAGTCTGACCACCAAATTGGATGAAGACAAGGTCGACATTCTCTTTATGAATGATCGGTAGAATATCTTCAACTGTAATCGGTTCAAAGTATAGATTATCAGCTATAGAAAAGTCCGTACTTACTGTTTCAGGATTATTGTTTACCACGATTGTGTCATATCCGGCATTTTTCAATGCTTTCACCGCATGTACGGAACAATAGTCGAACTCAATTCCCTGACCGATCCGAATCGGTCCTGAACCGACTACAAGAGCCTTTTTGTTCTTGCCCACAAGCACCTCATCCCCCCCGTTGTATGTGGAATAGTAATAAGGGGTGATTGCTTCAAATTCTGCAGCACATGTATCAACTTGTTTGTAAGAAGGTTTAATGTGATATTCTTTCATAAGCCTTAATAATTCATCATTCGTACACCCCAGAAGAATACATAGCCTTTCGTTACTTATATTTTGCCTTTTAGCTTTATTTAACAGATCTGGAGTAAGAGTGGCCAATGTAACTTCGGATAGCTGTTGCTCTAAAGAAACCATATTCAGTAGTTTATTCAGAAACCATTCATCGATGGATGTCAGTTCATGGATAGAATGGACAGACTTCCCTTGCATCAATGCATGCGTGATCGCGAATAGTCTCATATGGGTTGGTTCATAGAGAAGTTCCATCCATGAATTTTCACTCATTTTTTCAATTGACGGATGGGTGATCCCGTGTACTTTTATCTCCATGGAGCGTAACCCTTTATTCAATGCCCCTTCAAAAGTACGGTCGATTGCAAGTACCTCGCCAGTTGCTTTCATTTGGGTGCTCAAGTTTATATCCGCTTCTGGGAACTTGTCAAAAGGAAATCGTGGGAGTTTCACTACTACATAGTCGAGAGCTGGCTCAAAGGATGCAAAAGTGCTTCCTGTGATAGGGTTTTTAATTTCGTCCAAATGATAGCCGATGGCACACTTGGCAGCGATTCTGGCAATCGGATATCCGGTGGCCTTCGAGGCGAGAGCCGATGAACGGCTAACACGCGGATTCACTTCAATGATATAGTAATTATCTGAATGGGGGTCCAAAGCAAATTGGATGTTACAGCCTCCCACAATTTCTAAGCTTCTAATTATTTTTAGACTTGCATTTCTCAAGATCTGATATTGTCTGTCCGTCAAAGTTTGTGATGGAGCAACTACGATGGAGTCTCCTGTATGGACACCGACCGGATCGAGATTTTCCATGTTGCATACGATAATGCAAGTGTCATTGTCGTCGCGCATTACCTCATACTCCACTTCTTTCCAGCCTTTGATGCTTTTTTCTACTAATACCTGATGTATGGGGCTTAAATTCAACCCATTTACCAATAACGATTCAAGCTCTTGTTCGTTATGTGCGAAGCCTCCACCCTCACCCCCCAATGTGTATGCGGGTCTTACGATGATGGGATACCCAATTTTTTTCACAAATTGTATTCCTTCCCCGAATGAGTGAACTATTTCAGATTCTGGAATCGGTTCATTCAAATCCATCATAAGCTTACGGAATTTCTCTCTGTCTTCTCCTTGCTGTATGGATTTCACAGACGTTCCAAGAACCTGGACATTATTTTTCTCGAGGATCCCTTTTTCGTACAGTTCCACAATTAAATTTAATGCTGTTTGACCACCTAGGGTTCCGATGATTCCGTCAGGCTTTTCCATGCTTATAATTTTCTCCAAACATTCAACGGTCAATGGCTCCATATATACACAATCTGCAATATCAGAATCTGTCATGATGGTTGCAGGGTTATTGTTTACTAGAACCACTTCGATGCCCTCTTCTTTCAGAGCCAGGCACGCTTGCGTCCCTGCGTAGTCAAATTCTGCTGCTTGCCCGATGACAATGGGTCCCGAGCCGATTACTAGAACTTTATGAATTTCTTTATTGAATGGCATATGTCATTACTCCCGTTTTTTCATTGATGAGTTTCAGAAATTGTGTAAATACATGATTGGTATCTTGAGGTCCGGGGTGTGCTTCCGGGTGGAATTGAACACTTAAGATGGGAAGTTTTTTGTGCTGAAGTCCTTCAACGGTCCCATCATTGATATTTTTATAGGTTATGGAAAAAATCTCTTTATCTATGGAGTCTTCATTGACGTCATAGCTGTGATTCTGTGAAGTGATGTATACCTTCCCTGTGGTGATATCTTTGACAGGGTGGTTACCGCCCCTATGCCCGAAAAGTAATTTACTAGTCTTGGCACCGAAACTGAGTGCCAACAATTGATGACCTAGGCATATTCCGAGTGTGGGAAAAGCCTCTGCTATTTTCTTGATTTTTGGAAGTTGGTCTGTTAAGGTTTCAGGATTTCCTGGTCCGTTGCTCATGAGTACGCCGTCTGGGTTGAGAGATTGTAATTTTTCATAGCTGATTGAGTAAGGTAATACAGTGACCCGACATCCTGCGAAAAGTAGAGCATCCAAAATGGATTTTTTATAGCCGTAATCGATTAAAGCGATATGTGCTCCAATGCCTGGATAGGTTTTCTGAACTTTGATGGAAACGAAATCTACCCAATTCTCCTCAACTTCCAGGGTTGGAATATCTTTCACAGAGTTTGTGATGAACCCTTTGACAGATCCATGATTACGTATTGTCTTCACCAGTTCTCTAGTGTCAACGTTACATATGCCGCTGACGCCCATCTGTTCCAGCAGCTCTGGTGCATCACCAACGGAAGCATAGTGATTAGGCAGATCGCAGGATTCTCCCATCACAACACCTTTGGCATATATGTTATCCGCTTCATAATCATTAGGGTTAATACCGTAATTTCCTATCAACGGGTAACAAAACACGATAATCTGCCCAGCATAAGAAGGATCTGACATGATTTCTTGATAACCGGTCATACTCGTATTGAAAACCACTTCCCCGATCGTTTCTTCCTTGCTCCCGATTAATTTTCCGGGAAAAACCTCCCCAGTTTCAAGAATTAAATATCCTTTATCCATGCTGATCCTCCTCATAGTGCTGTAATACTTTGTTGAATTTATGAATAAATACATCCACTTCTTCTTTTGATACCGTTAATGGCGGAAGAAGCCTAACCACATTTTGTCCTGCACTTAATAGTAATAGTTTTTCATTCAATGCTATCTTTACAAGCTCTATAGCATCTCCTTCAATTAAAATACCGATCAACATGCCCCTTCCTCTGATTTCTTTTATAAAAGGATGATGGCCTTTCAAAGCTTCAAGGTAAGACATTAAATACTGGCTTTGTTCGATGGAATTTCTTAGAACGTCTGTTTCATTTATAGCTTTTAATGTAGCTGTACCTGCACAGCTTGCCAACGGATTGCCTCCAAAGGTACTACCGTGCATGCCTGGTTGAAAGGCCGCGCCGACCCTCGCTTTTGCAAGCATTGCTCCAATGGGGAACCCCGACCCCAATCCTTTTGCGAGCGTCATGATATCTGGCTCAATCCCGTATTGTTCATATAAAAATAGGCTGCCTGTACGTCCCATTCCGGTTTGGACTTCATCCACGACCAACAAGATTCCATTTTCCTTACATATATAAGACAATTCCTTGATCCATTGGGGGTCAGCAGGAATTACTCCTCCTTCCCCTTGGAGAAGTTCCAACATCACTGCTGTAGGAGATATTTCTTTTATAGCTTGCAGTGATTGATCTTCATTGAAAGGCAAGTGGATGAACCCCTCTAGCATCGGTTCAAAGCCTGTTTTTATCTTCTCCTGACCGGTCGCTGCCACTGTAGCTAATGTTCTGCCGTGGAAACTTTGCTTAAACGTCACAATATTTGCTTGTTTGCCAACATTTTTCTTTGCAAAAGAACGAATAAGCTTGATGGCAGCCTCGTTCGCCTCTGCCCCACTGTTACAGAAAAACACCTGATCAAAGCAGGATTTTTCAACCAATAGCCCGGCTAGCTCTTCTTGTTTTGGAATATGATAAAGGTTAGAAGTATGCCAAAGTCTAGTCAGCTGCTCTTGAAGGGCCTCTTGGACATGTGGCGGGCAATGTCCAAGATTGCATGTTGCAATTCCACTTGTGAAGTCCAGGAACTCCTCTCCATCGTCAGACCAGACATAAGTGCCTTTTCCATTTTGAATGGATAATGGAAGTCTATTGTATGTATTCATGACAGGTGACTGATTCATAGTAGATTTAAACACTTTTTTCCATAACCTCCTCCAGATAGAATGTAGTCCCCACTCCTCCCTGACCTAAAGCAAATAAAGTTAATGCATCAGGTGTTGCACCGTTTATGATGCCCACCTTTGTTACCCCATTCACCAGGCAGGATATTGCTGCATTAACTTTTGGAATCATCCCTCCAGTAATATGAGTTTCTTCTATTAATCTGACAACTTGTGAATCTGATAAACTAGCAACGATGGATTCCCCTACTTTCACACCGTCTACATCTGTAACCATGCATAAACTAGAATGAAAAGCACTAGCAATTGCAGCAGCTGCAAGATCCGCATTTATGTTATAGTGCTGTCCCTTATTATCCACAGCAACAGGAGATATGATCGGGATGACCTCCTGTGTCATCACCGCTATAAGCAATTGTTTGTTCACCCGTTCAATTTCTCCGACAAGCCCCAATTCCTCTGCATTGGTAATGGGCTTTGCCATCAGAAACTTTCCATCGACTCCGCTCAAGCCGAGTGCGTTTCCACCCGCTTTCATCACTTGACGTACAAGATGTTTATTCATACTCCCGGATAAAACCATCTCCACCACTTCCAATACAGGTTCCGTCGTCATCCTCAACCCATTTACGAAAGTGGTTTCCACATTAAGGGTGGAGAGAAGCGAGGATATCGATGGACCTCCTCCATGTACGATGATGGGTTGGATATCATGAATGCTCTTCAATTCCACAAGTTCCTTATAGAAGGAAAAGGGAAGATTTTCGATGGTGCTGCCACCACATTTAATAATGAGTGCTTTCATCTTTTGAGCCCTCCTTTATGTTCGATATGATGCATTAATTCGAACGTAGTCATAGGATAAATCACAGCCCCAGGCTGTTGCTTTTTGATCACCAGCGAACAGGTCTACAAGTATTTCTATTTTTTCATTTTTTAGATAGTGTTTTGCTTCTTCTTCACTGAATGGTGCTGGCATCCCTTTATGGACAACTTGGATTGGTCCTAATTTCACTTGAATTTCATTCGTGTCAACTCTAATACCGCTATAGCCTATCGCGTTGACGATTCTTCCCCAGTTCGGGTCTTCTCCATATACCGCAGTCTTGACCAAGCTGGATCCAACAATGGTTTTGGCAATCACTTGTGCATCAAGAACAGTTACTGCACCTTTTACATGTACTTCAATTAATTTGGTTGCACCTTCCCCGTCACGGGCTATCTGTTGTGACAGGGATTGGCAAACAAGCTGAAGACCTTCCTTGAATTTTTGGTATCCCAGATCATTTTGTTGCCACTCTTCATTTCCAGCCATACCGTTAGCAAGAACCAATACCATATCATTTGTACTTGTATCCCCATCGACAGTAATCATATTGAACGTATCCATCGTTACTTCTTTCAGAGCTTGTTGTAACGCATTTTGGTTTATATTTGCATCCGTAGTGACAAAACCGAGCATCGTCGCCATGTTTGGATGTACCATACCTGAACCTTTAGCAGCACCTGCCATCGTGATGGTTTTTCCATCTATTTGCATATGAAAACAAATATTTTTCGTGAAAGTATCAGTAGTAAGAATTGCTTCTTCAAAAGCTGTTGAATCTACTATAGAAGCAATTGCTGATATCGATTCCACTCCCTGTTCTATTTTTTCAATTGGCAGTTGTTCTCCAATGACTCCCGTGGAAATTACTGCAACCTTATGTTCTGCCAGGTCTGTCTTATCTGCAAAAGCCTTTCTCATTGTATATGCATTTTCTAAACCAGTTTTTCCGGTACAAGAGTTGGCATTACCGGAATTCACCAGGATTGCCTGAATAGTTCCATCATTTGCGATGCTTTCTTGAGTAACTTTTAATGGTGCTGCCTGGAACTGATTGGTTGTATATACTGCAGCCGCATTGGCAGGTACTGAACTGTATATCCAACCTAAATCTTTTCTCTTCCGCTTAATCCCACAATGCAACCCACCCGCAGTGAAGCCTGCAGGGGTGCAGATATTGCCCCCTTTTGTCACATTCCACTTTTCTTTCTTCGTTAAAGTTTCCACCTTCATGAACTCACCTCTTTTTATGGAATATCTCAAACCTATGGATAGACTGGTGAAATCTTCAGTCCTGCACTTTCATCCCATCCGTTCATCAGGTTCATGTTCTGTACTGCCTGGCCGGAAGCACCTTTCATTACATTGTCAATAACAGATACAATCATTATTCTGTTCGTTCTGCCATCCACTGTCACTCCTACATCACAAAAGTTGGAACCAAATACTTCTTTCGTTGCTGGCCATTTGCCTTCCTGTCTGATACGAACGAAGTATTCGTCTTCATAAAACTCCTGATAATACTTCAGAACTGCTTCAGTGGTCAAAGGTTCCATTAAATCCGCATATATTGTACACATGATACCTCTAGACATCGGAACGAGGTGTGGGGTAAACGTGATGGTGGCAGTTTCACCGGAGTAGGCTTGAATCACTTGTTCCATTTCCGGGATATGCTGATGACTTCCGAGCTTGTATGCTTTAACATTTTCGTTCACCTCACAATAATGGGTACCCATGGAAGCTTTCCTTCCTGCCCCGGTAACCCCGGACTTTCCATCTATAATGATGGAGTTTGTATCTATCAGGCACTCCTTTAATACAGGTGCCAGACCAAGCAAAGTTGCAGTCGGGTAACAACCGGGATTTGCAATCAATGTAGAGGTTTTGATTTCTTGCCGGAAAAGTTCTGGCAAACCATATGTAGATTTTTTCAAAACTGATTCAGGTGCTGATGAATATTTATACCATTTGTCGTATAATAAGGAATCCTTCAACCTGTGGTCTCCTGAAAGATCAATACATGGAATCTGTTTCTCTATAAAACGATGGATCAAGTTTTTGGAAACTCCAGAAGGTGTGGAAAAAAAGAATAATTCTGCCTTACCCATTATCTCTTCAATGTTGATCTGCTCGAGTCTTGTCTCTGTAATTCCTTGTAAATGAGGATATTGTTCTGTTATCAATTGTCCGCTCGTTGAATGGGATGCCATAATGCTTATTTCCACTTCTGGATGTTGTTGCAGAATTCTTATTAATTCAGCTCCGCTATATCCGTTCGCCCCAATAATTCCAACCTTCAATTCCTTCATCCTCTCCATGGATTTATAATATGAATTATTATAACTACGTATGTATAAAAATACAACAAGTTTTTAGAAGAAATAAAAAAAACACGGAAGTCAGACACTCCCGTGGTCAATATTTTCTCTATTTTCCTAATGCAACAATCGTCTTAGCCAATAACTCTGTTCGTTCCGTAAGCGATGGGATTTCTAAGTATTCTTTTTCACTATGGGCATTTCCCCCAACCGGACCCATGCCATCGACCGTTGCTATCCCCATTGCAGCAGTGAAAGATGCATCCGACCCACCACCTGTGGCTGTATCTTTAACCTCCAGTCCAATCTTTTCCCCCACTCTTTCTATAACATGGAGCAAGGATTCAGTCTGTTCGGTCTTTTCCATCGGTAATCTATTCATCTCACCTACAAGCTCAACCTCTGTCCCTTTGACATCCGAAGAAGCACAGATTTTTTCCAATTTTCGCTCGATTGGTATGGCCTGTTCCTGTTCTGTTATCCGGATGTCTACATGTGCAACGGCACTGTCGGAAATAGTATTGACGGATGACCCTCCTTCAATTAGACCTACATTCACACTGATCCCTTTTGAGTGGTCATTAAGCGCATGTAATTGAATGACTTTATGCGCTAATTCTTCAATTGCACTTCTCCCTTTTTCAGGTTCGATCCCGGAATGTGCTGCCCGTCCTTTTACGCTTATGGTATATTTTCCTTTTCCTCTTCTAGCGGTTACTAGTGACCCATCTTTTCTTGCCGGCTCCATAATAAGTGCATATTTTTTCCCTTGTGCCTTGCTTTCGATTAAGGTTTTAGAGGAAGGAGAACCTATTTCCTCATCACTATTCAATACAAGGACAACATCCCTGTAAGCATTAGAACGAGTGTGGATCAATGCTTTCATGGCATATAAAATGGAAACCTGACTTGCTTTCATATCAATTACTCCCGGTCCATAAGCCCTGTTACCTTCCACCCTGAATGGACGGACCTCTACAGTTCCATTTGGGAACACAGTATCCATGTGTGCGACTATGATGACTTTGGGGTCTGATGCCATAGGATGTTGGATGATCAGATGATTTCCGTATTCCTCTTCTTCTATAACTTGTACAGCGAATCCAATGGATCTATACTCCTTTGACAATATTGCCCCAATCTTATCAATACCTTCTTTTGAAGTAGAACCGCTATCAATATTTACTAATTTCTCCAGCAGTTCAAGCATTTCTGATTGGTTGTTCTGTAAAAACTCTTGCATCTGACTCTCTCCTGACTTATTTTACGCATAATACTAATATTTTTGTTTAGAACGTATCACCTTTACCATTATACCTCTTCTAATTATGAAGTCCTATATTTCCTTTATTCTACCTATTTAGAGATCTTAAACCTAATCCACAAAAAGAGTTTCACTATCAGAATAAACAATCTATTATGCTTTCCCATTATTCTGTGGTATATTAGTTAAGCGATGAGCTGAATTGTGTAAGTCGAGGGACACGCTCTTTGAGCAAGGCATGAATGTGGTCATGCTGTCCCTCGCCTCAATACGCACGAAGGCACCTTTATAGGTGCCTTCTTTTTTTTGTGCTATACTTGCTACATTCTTATAGAAAGAAGGAATTCAAATGATACGTTTTGGGATTATCGGGACGAATTGGATAACAGAATCTTTTATTTCAGCTGCACAGGAATTGAACGACTTCCGCTTAACTGCTGTCTATTCTCGAAAAGAAGAAACAGCTAAAGAGTTTGCAAGTAAATTTCAACTTTCAACTACTTATACTGATTTAGATGACTTTTCAAAGAGCAATGAAATAGATGCCGTATACATAGCAAGTCCAAACTCCTTTCATGCCCATCAAGCCATAGCTTGCATGGATCAAGGGAAGCACGTTCTTTGCGAAAAACCAATAGCCTCTAATCTAAATGAATTATTGGAAATGAAAGCTGCTTCAGAAAGGAACAATGTCGTCCTTATGGAAGCAATGAAAACCACCCTTTTACCAAATTTCCTTGCAGTAAAAGAAAACTTACATAAAATCGGAAAGATCAGGCGTTATAATGCCAGCTACTGTCAGTATTCTTCACGCTATGATAAATACAAAGAAGGAATTGTTATGAATGCCTTCAAACCTGAATTTTCAAATGGTTCTTTGATGGATATTGGAATTTATACAATCTATCCAATGGTTACATTGTTCGGAAAGCCAAAGGGGTTGCAAGCAAATGCACATTTGCTCGAATCAGGTGTAGATGGACAAGGAAGCATTTTGTTTGAATATGATGGTATGGATGCAACTGTTACCTACTCCAAAATAGCAAACTCCTACCTCCATTCTGAAATTCAGGGCGAAGAAGGAACGATTATCATAGATAAGATTCATACTCCGGAGAAATTACTGATAAAATACAATGACGGCACAGAGGAAGACATTACTCTTCCTCAAAATACTAAATCCATGTTTTATGAAGCAGAAGAGTTCATCCGTTTAATAAAATCCGGAGAAAAAGAATCAACAATGAACTCTATAACAAATTCCTTGACTACCATGGAGTTAATAGAGAATGCACGCTATCAAATTGGCCTTACCTACCCCGCAGATCAAAAAGCAACATAATTCAAAACTTCCAAAGGAATCGTCTTTCATCTAGGACGGTTTCTTTTTTATTGTCTTTATCGTTCTCTATCATTTTTACAGGATTTTCGCCCTTTTTTATAAAATCTATTAAATTGGTCTCTTACTAGAGGACATTCGTCCACTCTCTTCTCTAGCATTTACATACAATGTGGTAGATAAGAAAAAGGGGGTGTTAGAATGGCAGACAGTAATGAGATGAGACGAGATATTTCAAAACTAACACAGGCAACTACCAATATGATGCTTCAAAATGTATTAAAGAAACACAATGTACAATTAAGTGGTAAGAATTTTTCAAAAGAACAAAAAGCTCAGTTAAAAAAATTGGTTTCAGACATCCAAGATTCCTTCGGGAAATTGGAAAAACTTCAAAAAGAAGAAAAATAAAAATTTAAAATTAAAATTAAATGGGGGATTTAAATTATGAGTAAAGATTGGTTATTCGGTGGAAGAAACTGCGGTCATGATAAGGGTTGCGGTTATGATGGCGGAGGATGGAACGCACTTGATGCAGGTTGCAGACATCCACTTGACAACGAGGGTGTAGCTCAAGAAGCTGCTCAAGTAAACAAAATGATCCAAAAATCTTATGAGCAAATTATCATCAAAGACTCTTGTGATGTTGAGGTAACAACTACTGACACTAAAATCGCAGTTTCGTTGCAAGCAGCAATTCAAGCAGCGATCGCTCTAGTAATCAGCGTTAGTATCGCAGACAGCGACAAAGCAGAGCAAGTACTACAAGAATTGCTTCAAGGCTCCAAATCTGTACAAGTAAATAAACAACAAACGTATATTCAGAATTCTCGAGGTGTTCGTGTTACAACTACTGATACAGACCTAGTATTGAACATCCAATTACTTCTTCAATTATTGATTGCTCTAGTTGTATCTGTAGACATCTTATAATCCTGTTGAAGTCTTGCCCGCTTCAACTACCTACGAATAGGATATAACGAGTCATGTGACACTCTTTCTTATCTAAAAGCTCGGAACGGCCGCCTCCTGTTCCTCCTTACAGCTTTTTAAAAATTTGCCACCTCGTGTTACCCATCTTATAACACCACACCTACAAATAGTTCGTCACCAAAAGAAGACCTTTTAGGGGTCTTCTTTTGTCGACTTTTTTCTTGCCTACTCTAGTTATTTGCCTAGTTTTAGTCAAAAGAAGCGCAAAACCTAGACTCTCTCATAAGATACTGTATCCATGGAACATTTTGTGAAGAAAAGGAGTCAACACATGAGAGAGAATAATAACGGCCTGCTTCCACTTCCAAAGATCTTTAAACAGAACCAAGTAAGCACTTCCAATCAGCAGGAATATCGTAAAAATTATCTAACCGAATTTTTGAAACAACAGGAAGAAACCAACACAACTATTAATTCTACCGTCACTGAAATAAATAGAAATCTTCAGCAAGGTCTAACTGTACAAGAAAAAAACTATATGCAGTTGGTCGAAAGGCTCAACATTCAAGAGTGTACATTTGATCATGTAAAGAACAAGCTAACTGATTATGATGATTATCATAATAGGCTGAACGATAAAATAATTGCTTTTGATGATTTTCACCAACAGCTAGAGGAAAAAATAAACGAACAAAATACCAACCATATGCGTCTTAATGACCAACTGATGATACAGGTTGCCAAGAGTGACGAACTTCTAGAATGTCTATTATCAACAGAAACCAGCACGATGCAAATAGAGAGAAGGTTGGATAAGATGGAAGTTTTGGTGGAGGAAGAAAAACAGTTGAGCCAAGCCACCATAGACCAGTTGGCTTTCCAGGAGGATCTTACAAGAGGAATTCATACAAAACTTGAAAAATATGAAGAGCTCTATGAAGATATTCAGTCAAGAATATCTAAGCAGGAACATATTTTTCACGATATCAACGACAAGCTCCAAATCCAAGATATGTTTCATCAATCCATTATGGAAAGGCTTGATAGTCAAGACGCAGTTTCACAAAAAATGGCTGTGCAACTTGATACATTAAGACAGACGCTTGTTGAAAAATTGGAAGCAGCAATTCTTTCCATTGACAGTAAGTATAAACAAACGTTGCATTATTTGGCTGGTATGGTTGGCTTGAAGGAACGAATCATTCAAAAACCATCTTCACAGGAAAGTGCTAACAAAGAACAGGAAATGGTTGAAATCAATCAAGAATAGTCAGCTGGTGTAAAAAAAAGCACTTTTATAAAGAATTTTCTAAAAAACTGTTCCTATTTTTATTTTCCAACATCATGAGAGTAGTCACCTGGCTGCTCTTTTTCTATTTGATTTTTCTGAAGATTCGTAATAACATTTAGTCAATACATACTTATTTATTGGAGGTTGAGTTTGTGGCAGAAATCGTACATAAAACAATCGGCGTTCTTTTGGATGAAACAGTATCACTTTACCCGGAAAAAGAGGCTGTAATTTATTCTGAAACAGGGTTACGTTACAGTTACAAGGAATTTCAACATGCCTGCAATAAAGTGGCTAAAGGATTCATGAGTTTAGGTATTAAAAAGGGCGATCATATTGCGGTTTGGGCGTCCAATAAGCCGGAATGGCTTGTTGCTCAATATGCCAGTGCAAAAATTGGAGCAGTTCTTGTAACTGTTAATACGAGCTACCAATCCAAAGAGTTGGAATACCTTTTAAGGCAATCCGATTCAACCACACTCTTATTGATGGATGCATTTAAAGGAGTCAGCTACCTGGACATGCTTATGGAATTATGCCCTGAACTTAAGCAAAGTGCACCTGGGGAACTACAATCCCATAAGCTTCCAAGATTGAAAAATGTGGTCTATATGGGAGAACAAAGACTACCAGGTATGTTTATTTGGAATGATTTACTTGAAAAATCAGCCCAAATATCAGATATAGAACTAATTGAACGTCAAAGTAGTACAAAATATGATGAAGTCATCAACATGCAATACACTTCAGGAACAACAGGCTTTCCTAAAGGAGTCATGCTCACTCATTCAAACATAATCAATAATGCTATCAATGTCGCTGAATGCCAACGGATCACCCATCAAGATAGGATATGTATTCCTGTTCCCTTCTTTCATTGTTTTGGCTGTGTGATGGGTACTTTGGCAGCAGTCGCAACGGGAGCGACCATGGTCCCCCTTATCATGTTCGATCCTCTTCAAGTCTTAAAAGCGATCGAAAAGGAAAAATGTACGGCTCTTTATGGTGTCCCAACCATGTTCATTGCAGAGTTGAACCATCCTGATTTTTCAGAATTCAACCTTTCAAGCTTGAGAACAGGTATAATGGCCGGATCTCCATGTCCCACAGAAATCATGAAAAAAGTGGTACATGATATGGGGGCAAAAGAAATAACCATCGCCTATGGTCAAACTGAGTCCTCTCCAGTAATCACCCAGACACGGCCGTTTGATTCGATAGAAAAGCGAGTATCGACTGTTGGAAGCGCTTTAGAAAATGTGGAAGTTAAGATTGTTGACCCCACCTCAGGTGAGGAAGTTTCAAATGGTATCCAAGGTGAGCTTTGTACCCGTGGTTACCACGTCATGAAGGGATATTATAATATGGAGGATCAGACTAGGGAAGCCATTGATTCCGAAGGGTGGTTGCACACTGGAGATCTTGCGACCAAGGATGATGAAGGATATATTGTCATCACAGGAAGATTGAAAGATATGATCATCAGAGGCGGTGAAAACATTTATCCTCGTGAAATAGAAGAATTTCTATACTCCCACCCTAAAGTGTTTGATGTTCAGATTGTCGGAGTCCCAGATGAAAGATTTGGAGAACAGGTGGCTGCTTTCATTAAAGTTAAGCCTGGGGAAGTTTTAACTAGTAAAGAAGTGAAAGAATATTGCGTAGGAAAAATATCCAAATATAAGATTCCCCATTATGTAGAAATCGTAGAAGATTATCCGATGACTGCTTCAGGAAAAATACAGAAATTCAAACTCAGGGAACAAGCTGTCAAGACCCTCGTTAATCAGTGATAATAGTCTAAGGGAAGGTCTTACCCTTCCCTTATTTGATTAATAACGTCCATTTCTCTCGTTCACTAATTCATGGATGGCACTCACTGCTTTTTGAATATCCCTTCTATTGACATCATAGTGGGTGGTAAGCCGCACAAGGATATCGCCAAAAGTCACAGATAGTACCCCCTTCTCTTTTAGTGCTTCTACAAATTCACCTGCATTCAAGTTCAGCCCCGAAACATCAATCACCACAATGTTGGTATCAACAGAGTTGACTACCTCAAGTCTCTCAAAGTTTTTTAGACATTCAGCAAGGAATCGGGCATTGTCATGATCTTCTGTTAGCCTTTCAGTCATCTTCGTCAAAGCAACCATTGCAGGGGCAGCGATAATCCCGACCTGCCTTAGTCCCCCCCCTAATCTTTTCCTCCACTTTCTGGCTTTTTTGATAAAATCCTTTGGCCCCGCGATAATGGATCCTACTGGTGCCCCTAAACCTTTAGATAGGCAAATTTGAACTGTATCGCAATACTGGGTAAATTCTTTAATTGAATGGCCAGTACTTGCCACAGCATTGAAAAGTCGTGCTCCATCTACATGAACCGGGATGTTATATTTTTGTGCCACTGTATATATATCCCTCATGTTTGACGGTGGAACAACTGCTCCTCCTGCCCGATTATGTGTATTCTCTATGCAAATCAGCCCAGTTTCAGGGAAATGCTGATCTTCCCCGCGAATTGCTGCCTCAATATGTAATGGATTCATTGCCCCATTCTCTCCTGAAATCGTTCTTGTTTGAACCCCAGCCAATGCTGCTACCGCTCCAGATTCATAAAAGAAAATATGAGATTCAGCTTCTAGCAATATCTCATTCCCAGGTTGGCAATGAGTAAGCACGGCTATCTGATTTCCTTGCGTACCGCTTGTAACAAACAATGCTGCTTCTTTACCAAGTATTTCAGCAGCTTTTTTCTCAAGTAAGTTTACTGTAGGATCCTCTCCATACACATCATCCCCTACATCCGCTGCATATGCTGCCTTCCTCATCTCTTCAGTCGGTTTAGTTAAGGTATCACTCCGTAAATCAATCACTACACATGTCTCCTTATCATTTTTATTTCAGTTTACCAGAATCTCATTTATTTCGCATTCCGTAAAATAAGTTGTCACCTTCCTCCATGTTCCATGCTATGATTATTTAATCAGAAGAAACTTACCTATACTTTAGACAATTTAGAAGGAGTTCCTATCATGCAGGCAGAGAAATTAAAAATAGAATCAGCTAAACCTGAAAGTACCACCATCTACCCCATTCTTTACATTATCGGAATTGTACATCTATTGAATGACGCTCTTCAATCGGTAGTCCCGGCGTTGTTTCCAGTTTTACAAAGCTCAATGGGGCTGACATTCACTCAACTAGGTTTGATCGCATTTGCACTAAATGCCACATCCTCACTTATTCAACCTGTTGTCGGCATCTATACAGATAAAAGGCCGTCGCCATATGCATTGCCCATAGGGCTTACCTTCTCCCTTTTCGGGATAATCGGTTTGGCCTTGGCGCAGGAATTCTGGCTTATCATAGTATCCGTCCTATTCATTGGGCTCGGGTCTGCCGCTTTTCATCCAGAAGGCTCCCGTGTCGCATATATGGCGGCTGGAAACCGCAGAGGATTGGCTCAATCGATTTATCAGGTTGGTGGCAATTCAGGTCAAGCACTTGCCCCTTTGATGGCCGCCTATATTCTTTTGCCCCTCGGTCAAAAAGGGGTGCTGTGGTTTACAATTGTTGCCGCAGCAGGAGTCATTCTTCTTTTGTATATAGCAGCATGGTATAAGCAACAGGTTTTGGAAAAGGCAACACCGGTCAAAAGAAAAATTGCAGAAAAAGCAAGTGTGAGAAAAGAAAATAATGCAAATAAGCGCATCATCATATTCTCCGTTTCTTTACTGGTTTTCCTTGTATTCGCACGCTCCTGGTTCCATGCAGGAATCACAAATTTCTATGCTTTTTACGCAATCCAGAATTATGGGCTTCCAATAGCAGATTCACAGATTTATATATTCGTATTCTTAGGTGCAGGTGCTGTCGGCACGTTCTTTGGGGGGCCATTAGCTGACCGTTTCGGGAAGAGGCTGGTCATCTCCCTATCCATGCTTGGCTCCGCACCGCTTGCATTATTACTGCCTTTTGTTGGTCCCAATTTCGCTTATATCTTGATAGCAATAATCGGATTTATCATACTCTCGAGCTTCTCTGTTACTGTTGTTTACGCTCAAGAACTTGTTCCAGGAAGAATAGGATTGGTTTCTGGACTCATTGTAGGACTCGCATTTGGGATGGGTGCAGTAGGATCAATTGCTTTAGGTGTGCTGGCCGATTGGATCGGTTTGACAAATACGATCTTGTTTACCGTCTGCCTCCCATTAATCGGACTGTTGACATTCCTGCTGCCAACTGATCAAAAAGTCAGAGAAATGCATAACTGAATCTGAAGAAAGGGTACCTGTTGACCCTTTCTTTTCTTTTGCCTATACTTGTTTAAGTATTAAGCTCTTGTCGCATAGATTGTTACTATTCACTAGTAAAAAGTCGGCAATTGGACTTTTTACTGCATACATACTCTAAATTTGCACGGTGTATATTTATTATTACAGGATTCCGGTTAGTTATAAAACGTAAAAGCAAAAAAGTTTACGAAGATAGCAAAGTATTAAATAGAACCTTTTGAAAATGGTGATGAAGATGGATTTTGATATAAAATCGTTAGCCTTTTATCTAATTGAAGTGGAAGGCAGTGGAGAAAATGCAAAAAAACGTTATAAATCGATGGCAGTATTAGGTGAAGATACATATGAAGAAAGTGCTTTGAAACCTTTCCTTGATGGAGAACTTATGAAAATTACGAAGAGAAAAGTGGATCGCCATCCAAAAAATGAACAGGTCCCGACTAAGATTGGCAGATTTATTGTAGAGCCGGGTTATGACCTAGGATCCAACCCCAATTATAATCTCTTCAACCGAATTAAAGATGCAGATACGCTCGAGTCATTTTCCACTTCCGCTGAAGAGATAGCAACCACCTATACGGACACTACAGCTGTTAGGGGCGGGGTCCTGATTGTTGCAAGAGCAAAGTTAAATAAATTTTTTGATGAGCCTTTTGTCTTTGTTTTAAAATGCGACTTCGAACAGAAGGTGGCTTCCATTACAGATGAGAGAACCCTCATACATAATGTCCAGATGGCCATTACGACGAAAAACATGAAGTCTATCCAATACCCATTCATGGTGGAAGATGGAATGGTGGAAGACGGTGAATTGAAGATTCACCAGTCCTCTCACTCTCGCTATTTCGAAGATTTCCTAAAATATGTAGAATACGGGGAGTCAATGCCGGAAATAATCAAGAATCAAGTAATGGGGATGGTACACCAAGAACTTTCTGAAACATATGAGGAAGAAAGTGAAGAAAAGGAGAAAATGGAACAAGCCATGGAAGCATGGGCAACCTCCCCAAAGAGGGAACTCCAAGAACGCTGGTCGGATGACCAGGTAATTGAGGCGTCATCAATGATCATAGAACAAACGCCAGACATCGAGCTTAAATTCAAGCTTGATCACATTTCAGTTAAGAGCCTATTAGCCGACTTTGGTGAAAATGTCCATATTGCAAAAATAAATGACCGATTTGTCGTACTGCTTGAAGGAGACTTTCTTCAATTTGAGAAAAATATATCTCCTGTTGAAATGCTAAAGCCAAGTGAATTGACCATGATATTAGAAAGAATGAATAAAAAATACGGAAACTGACAGTTCCATGAATAATTGTCACCCTCCAAGCAAAAATAAGAACAAATACCTTTTAGGGGTGACAATCAATGGATTGGATGTCCATCATCCGGTATGCATGCTCATTTACAGGAATCATCTGTCTAGGTTTTACGTATAAGCATATGTTGAAAAGTGCACGGGCGAAGGAGAAAGCGATGAGTAAAGAATGAACAATTTGAAAGCACGACAAAAAGGCCGGGAACTGGTTTCCCGGCCTCAGTGTGTAGACAAAGTTCAAATATGATAAAAATCCCTAGTTGATTGCAGTGGAAGGCGCGAAGACTCCCGCGGGAGGAAGGGACATGTAAGACCCCGCAGGCGTAAGCCGAGGAGGCTTACGGACCGCCCGCAGGAAAGCGAAGCGCCTGGAACGAAAATCAACTGTTCCAACAGATAACTTAACTATTTTTTAGTCTGTCAACAGTCTGAGGCCGGGAACTGATTTCCCGGCCTTTTATAACTAACTAAGAGCCTAACTATTGCACTGGTGTTTCAAATAATTCAATCCATTCGCCGTCAGGACCAGAGAAGAAGATATATCTCGCACCGTTTGGCAATGTAGTGATTTCTTTATCTAGAAATGTAACTTCCAATTGCTTTAGTCTTTCATACTCCACTTCCACATCATCCACAGTCAAGGCGATATGATGCACTTTCCCTTCAACGGGTAATTGATCGTTATAACCTGAAATTAACTCCAATTCCGTTTCATCTTCTTCATTAAAACCAAGAAAAGCTAATTTTATTGTCCCATTTGGATGGTCAAGCTTTCCTTTTAAAGTAAACCCAACGACGTTTGTATAAAATGCTATGGAAGTCACAATGTCGCTTACCATAATACCAACATGTTCTAATCTTTTAATAGCCATTTCCACACTCCCCAAATGTCTATTCTAACTGCCGTGTTCTTTCCCCAGTTTACTGAATAATCTACTAGCAAAATTTTGAGGGGGAAAGTCCAAATGTCGATTTATTGCTATTAATCAGCAAAAATCCTTTAGAATAAACGCCTTATAAATTAGTACGCAACCTTCTGATGTTATCCACTAAAAAGTTAACATATTCATCGTCTTTTACCAACCAAGCAGCATAGCTTCTCTTAATAAATGTTTCTGCTTCTTGAAAAGTGTTAAAAGTCTTATCCATGAGCTTTTCCTTGTTCTCCACTTGCCAAGTACCACCATCCTTCGGTAAAAGAAATAATGTTCCTTTTTCCTTGGAATCATATAAGACCCCATTTGGAGATTCTTTTACATTAAAGACGTTTTTCTGTGCATCCTGTTTCAACGGTTCCAATGTAAATGCTTCCGCTACAAATAGTTTGTAGGCTTGTTCGTTCAGATTGCAGCCTGAAGCCTTTGCATGGCCTCCCCCATCAAACTTTGCGGCGACTTTAGATACATCAACCTCATCATGTATGGTCCTCAAACTAATCCGCTTGCTTCCCATATTAATCATGGCAATATAGTCTAAATGAGGATTTTCTTTGCCAAGAGCATTACCTATCTCTGAAAGGAAAGACTCGGCATGGACAATTCCTACCCATTTGTCCTCTACTGGCTTCTGCACTATCTCCCGACGTTTCTTACGCAAGTACCGTTCTAATTTCTGTTCTTCCATATCAAGTATCTGAGTTTCAAAATCATCAAAATCAAACCGTTCTGAACTTGTTAGCTTCTGAAGCATACGCTCTTCAAAATCATCAATGGAAATCATATATAAAAGATCGTTCAATCTCTTTGCTTTCAAATTCTTATTACGATCCCATTCCCAAGTATCATATTGGCGGATCAATTCCACCACTTCATCTAATGCTTCCCCGCTCCTGATTAGTTCGTTTTCAATAAGATACTCATAGTATAAGGAAGTAGCACTTGTCAATCTTCCGTCCTCATATTCTACACTGACAGCGGCCCAATTATATTGGTTTAAATGCAAGGCAGTTTTATGATGATCAATAAATTGCACCTTGCCCTCAAGTTCATTAGCAAAGTTATCAAGTTTTTTGGCATTATCTTCGTTTACAGAAAGATCGGTTATGTATATTTGATGTTGTGGTGTTGCTTCTTCCATGAATTCTGCCACTTGGTAATTGAGACTTCCAACAGAATTATAGTGGACCTTAACCTTTTCTTTGAAAGCCAATTTAGCCAAAATTCCACAGCCGACCCCGTCTAAATCATTATGAGTAAATAAATGAATCAATAGTAGTCCCCCTTAATAAAAAATACTCATTAACAATACAAAGCCTTTTGCAAGTTTCTTAAGTTCTTACTTTGTATATTCTTCTCCCCAGTATTCCTTTATATGAGCATCTCTTCCAGATTCTTGACGCTCTTGCTTATATTTTTCAGGGTTTTTTTGATAAAATTTTTGATGGTATTCTTCTGCTTGATAAAAGTCCGTTGCCGGCATTATTTCCGTTACAATCGGTTTGGTAAACCTTCCACTTAACTGCAGTTCTTCTCTTGTTTTCTCTGCGAGTTCTTTTTGGCGGTCATTATGATAGAATATCGCCGTTCGGTACTGACTCCCTCTATCAAAAAATTGACCACCATCGTCTGTAGGATCTATTTGCGGCCAAAATAACTCCAATAGTTTTTCATATGGGAAAAGCTCCGGATTAAATTCTATTTGAACCGCTTCATAATGGCCTGTATCCCCTACCTTGATTTCTTCATATGTAGGATTTTTCACAACTCCCCCTGTATAACCGGATATAATTTTTTCAATTCCAGGCATCTCATCAAAAGGTTTGACCATGCACCAGAAACATCCCCCAGCGAAAGTGGCTAATTCTGTTTTAGTAATCCCCATTATAATACTACACCCTCTCATACTTACTTATACTTGATGGAATTTTACACTATACGGGAAGCATATACAATTATGAAGTATATAATAGTCAATTATGTTTACATAATTAAGTTATTGTAAATAAAATATAAACAAAATTATTAAACTTTTTCATGGTTGCGTTTACAAACATTTACACTTCACTAAGAGTATTGTACGATAATTCTTTGTGAATAAATGAACGATAGGAGTATGATTAGAGAAATGATAGAACAGTTTTCAAACACAGAGTTGATAAATCAGTTTTGGTTGATACTCTTTTTCCTAATACCCATGGTCTTAGTTTCGAGAATGGTTGTTGCAGGAACAAGGTTCTCCCCTATATTAATCATTGTCATTATAGGTCTCGGCATGGGATATTTATTGGTATTCACAGGTGTAGCCACCCCTGGTTTAATTGAATTCCCATTTGTGGATCTCATGGCAAGAACGACAATCATCGCATTGACGGTTTCTTTTTTCGTAGGTGGTCAAGAGCTTAGAAAAATTCTTGGCAATAAAGATTTGGCAATGGAAGATACAGTTGTAGATTCTAATGAAGAAACGTTTCTTGGAACTTCGAGGACCCAATTCTTTTATATTGTACGTGCTTTTTTCCTATTGTTTGGGCTGGAAGGGATAACCCGTCTAATCTTATCAGATGGAACAGGTATGTTTGACAATATCTATCCTTTGATAGCGTACATCGGAATTATCGGTTCCGTCCTTTTTATAGATAATAAAGCAAAAATCACTGACAAGCATAAGTATGTTAAAAAAGGACTCGTGGAAATAATTGCCATCATCACCCTGCTAGTCATTTCTTTTCAAATTGCAATGGCGATAAAATCCCTCATTGCACTACCTCAGATTTTCTTTGCCATGATGATTGCAGCTGCTTTGGGAGCGATATTCTACAACTGGAGCTTCGGACCTACCATTAGAGCACTACTTGTAGCTGGAATACCTGTTGTTTTGGCAGCAAACTTCATGATTGGCGGATCACGAATCGGAGACGCCTTTGCAATTGAAGGGATGAACGCAGTACTTGCTTATGGATTCTTTGGTCAACTTTTTTGGATGTTTGGTGGAATTGCCTTGATCATGTTCTTTGCCAGAACCGCAAATGCTCGTAATCTAGCGCCAGGTATGGCTGGGTCCTTATCCCATTCCGGTTTGACGGGAGCATGCACCGCGGGCGACTTTGGCAAGACGGCTGCACAACGCGCCCCAATCATGATTAACATACCTTTCTTCGGTCATATATTTGTGTTCTCTGTACTGGCAATTAGTGCTGATCGTGGAAGCCTTTGGGTGTTCCCTTCATTATTGATAGTTGCTGTGGGAGTTGGTTTGACTATCCTTGCTTTGATTAACTTAAGAAAGTCAAATGGCGAAGACAAAAAAGAAGTGAAGGCGCTGATGCAATTTTCATTCGGTTGGCAAATGTGTGCAGTATTCGGAGGTTTGGCATTATTAAGTTTAAGTACCATGCCTATTGATTACGCAGCAATGGCACAGTCTTCTGCGATTTCTCACTTCGGGTTGTTTGCAGCAATTCAGGGAGATATGTTCGGGACTGAGGCTTCTGCATTGATTCCTTTCATTTTCTCGATGCCGTTTTTAGTTCATCCCCTTGTATTCTTCATGTTTGGAAAAGCGATGGAGAATAATGGAGAGATGCCGATTAAACCAGTTTATAGCTTTGCCCTGATTGGAGTAATTGGTGTAACATACGCTATTTTCTTTGTTTAACTCCTAATAATTTAGAATGCAGAAGGCGCATCGGTACGAATCCGATGCGCCTCTTTTTTATTGCATTTTTCTATTATAATAATCAACTGAATACTGGGCACCCTCACTTACCATCTTATTATCCTGGATATCTTCGGGATCAGGGTTTCCTGCTTTTTCTATCGGAAGATCGGTTTTTCTTGCCTTTAAAGGAACAACTTTATTCTTTATACGCTTGGAATATTGAATCAATTTCTCCCTATATGGCTTATATGCAAGCAGTCCTGCACTTGTCAAGCTGGCTGCCCCTGCAATCAATAACGGTTTTTTTAGTTGACGTGTATTCATTTCGAACGCCTCCTGGTTGTTGAATTTATTTATAAGTTTGATATTCCCCGCTCAAAATAAATTAAACATGAAGGTAAAACCGTTATTTCATCTTGTGCTTTACCATAACTGCTTTAATGGCCATATAATCAATATTTTCAGGGAGTTTTTCTTTTATTGGTTTCAATTTTTCGGTTCCTACTTCTTCAATCACTCTAACAATTTGATTCTCATGCTCCAACGGAATGAAGTCATTCCAATCAATCTTTACTTCTTCTTCTGCACATTTAAAAATATGATTTTGAATGGTGATGAGACTCATATCTCTACCTTTGGCTATGTCCTTCAAGGAGGTGCCCTCTTCAAACAGCCTGAATGAGAACATGTGGCTGGATTCTCCATCAACAGGGGTTAATATGGTTGATCGTCTGACAGGAGCTTGGCGGGTTGGTACCGGCTCTCTTACCCGATCCGGATCAGAAAAGTTAATGATTTCATGTAAGAACTTATCCCCGTATTTTTCATATTTCAACATGCCCACTCCTTTGATCTCAAGCATTGATGCTTCATCTTGTGGGATGTGCTTACTCATTTCCTTTAACGTACTGTCAGGGAAAATAACATATGGAGGAACCCCCTCCTTCGACGCCAGTTCTTTTCTCAGTTTCCGTAAGCGCTCGAAAAGTTCATCGTCTTCTACAATGGAAGTTACTTTTTCTTTCATTTTAAATAGCACCTTATCCTGTCCTTTGAGAACTGGAACAGCACGCACACCCAGTTTCACTATAGGATATTGCCCTTCCGTTAGAACCAAGTAACCTTCTGCAATCAAGATGTTGATTAAATCGACCAATTCTTTCTCTGTATAAGAATTCATAAGTCCATAGGTTGGCAAGAGGTCAAATCGGAATTGATGGATCCTCTTATCCTTTGATCCCTTCAAGACTTTAGCTACCAAGGTAGCCCCGAATCTTTCATTCATTCTGTGAATACAACTGAATATCTTCTGGGCTTCGAGTGTGATATCCTGTTCTACAAATTCCTGTGAGCAATTGCTGCATTTTCCACATGATAACTCTACTTCTTGACCGAAATATTTTACAATGTATCCTTGCAGGCATCGTTGAGTATAGCAATAATCCATCATTGCTTGAAGCTTTTGATATTCTTGCATTTTACGTTCTGGTGAACGCACACTTTCCTCTATCAAAAACTTCTGTATCTGAATGTCACGGGCATTAAATAATAGGATGCATTCACTCTCTTCTCCATCCCTTCCTGCCCGTCCAGCTTCTTGATAATAGGCCTCCACATTTTTAGGCATGTTGTAATGAATGACAAATCGCACATTTGACTTATCGATTCCCATGCCAAAAGCATTTGTTGCGACCATCAGCTTCAGGCGGTCATACAGGAATTCTTCTTGGTAACCCTTTCTCTCATCCTCTGATAATCCAGCATGATACTTACCGATTCGATAACCTTTTTTGGTCAAATTTGTGTAAATCTGATCTACTTCTTTTCTAGTAGTCGCATAGATAATTCCTGATTCTTCCTTGTTTGATTTAAGGAATCTATCTATATAAGTATCTTTATTTTGGCCACGAAGCACAGAAAAGGTCAGATTTTCCCGGGAGAAACCGGTAACGAATGTATTCTCAGCTGGTATCCCCAACATCGATTGGATATCTGCTATCACCTGTCCTGTTGCCGTGGCAGTGAAAGCTGTGACAATCGGCATTCCGGGTATTCTTTTTACAAACGTTCCTACTTCCCGGTAGCTAGGCCTGAAGTCATGTCCCCATTGTGACATACAGTGGGCTTCATCTATTGCCACCATGGATACATCGATTGTGGAAAGCACGTTCTGAAAATCGTAGGAGTCCAATCTTTCGGGAGCCAGATAAAGCAATTTTATCTCTCCCATTTCCACCATTTGCATTCTTTCTCTTATTTCCGCCCCATCTAAAGAGCTATTTATATATGTAGCAGCAATTCCCAAATCCACTAATGAATCCACTTGATCTTTCATTAATGAAATCAATGGAGAAATGACAATTGTCAAACCTTTAAATAGCAGGGCGGGGATTTGATAGCAAATGGACTTCCCCCCACCTGTGGGCATTACTCCAAGTGTGTTGGATTGATTTAATATGCTGGAAATGATTTTCTCTTGTCCAGGTCTAAAATCCTGGTAGCCATAATACTTCTGCAAAAAAATCCTGCCTTGTTCGTACATGAATACACCTCGTTTAATGGAAATATGTTGATGGGGTTTAATAGGAAGTAGATTACTTGGGGAAGAGTGAATCAGGGATGCCTAAAGCACACCTTTATTTTAACTGAATAAAAAAATCTGTGCAACCAAGCTCTTTTACCCTATTACTAGATAATAACAACTTATCCCTTGCGTTTTATTGTCAGAATGTTTAAAATTTAATCTGCAATAGGTTGTCCTACCTCTTTCTTTTTTCGCGACATTTTGAATACGCTTACATAAAGGGGTGCAATCTATTAATTTATTTAAGGAGGAATTTTCATGATTTATGCTAATCCAGGCGAGAAGGATTCAAAGGTCTCTTTTAAAAGTCGTTATGACAACTTTATAGGCGGGGAATGGGTCGCTCCGGTAAAAGGTGAATATTTTGAAAATGTCACTCCTGTAACCGGTAATGTATTTTGCGAGGTAGCCAGGTCCACTTCAGAGGATATTGAATTGGCACTAGATGCTGCACATAAGGCTAAGTCCGCTTGGGGACAGACTTCAGTGGCAGAAAGGGCGAATATATTAAATAAGATAGCTGATAGAATGGAAGAGAATTTGGAAATGCTTGCAGTGGCAGAAACATGGGAGAATGGAAAGCCTGTACGTGAAACAATGGCAGCCGATCTTCCACTTGCCGTCGATCATTTCCGCTATTTTGCAGGGTGCATCAGGTCTCAAGAGGGCTCCCTTGGTGAGATAGATAATGATACAATTGCCTATCACTTCCATGAGCCACTCGGGGTAGTCGGCCAAATTATTCCTTGGAACTTCCCTTTGCTTATGGCTACTTGGAAGCTTGCGCCTGCTCTTGCAGCCGGGAACTGTGTCGTTTTAAAACCTGCTGAGCAGACACCTGCTTCCATCATGGTGCTGACAGAGTTGATAGCGGACCTCCTGCCTCCAGGTGTGTTAAACATTGTTAACGGATTTGGTGTAGAAGCCGGAAAGCCGCTCGCATCCAGTGATAGAATCGCAAAGATTGCATTTACGGGCGAAACGACAACCGGGCGTCTGATCATGCAATATGCTTCTCAAAACATCATCCCGGTAACGTTGGAACTTGGCGGAAAATCCCCTAATATATTCTTTGAGGATGTCATGGCCCAAGACGACGATTTCTTTGATAAAGCAGTAGAAGGATTCGTCATGTTTGCCTTGAATCAGGGTGAAGTATGTACATGCCCATCCCGTGCCCTCATTCATGAATCCATCTTTGATAAATTCATGGAACGTGCACTCGAGCGGGTTTCACAGATCAAGCAAGGCAATCCACTGGATACCGAAACCATGATAGGTGCCCAAGCATCTTCAGAGCAACTTGAAAAGATCCTCTCCTACCTTGAGATCGGGAAAGAAGAAGGTGCAGAGCTTTTGGCAGGGGGAGAACGTAATATGTTGGACGGCGACCTTGCCAGCGGCTATTATGTGAAGCCGACAGTTTTCAAAGGTAATAACAAAATGCGGATATTCCAGGAAGAAATCTTTGGTCCGGTTGTTTCTGTCACCACCTTTAAAACGCCTGAGGAAGCTTTGGAAATCGCCAACAACTCACTTTACGGCCTTGGTGCTGGGGTTTGGACAAGGGATGTCAACACAGCCTATCGTTTTGGCCGACAAATTGAAGCAGGACGCGTTTGGACTAACTGCTATCATGCCTACCCTGCCAATGCGGCATTTGGTGGATATAAAATGAGTGGAATCGGCAGGGAAAATCATAAAATGATGCTCTCCCACTACCAGCAAACCAAGAATCTCTTAGTAAGTTACAGTCCAAAAAAACTAGGATTCTTTTAAAATGGAAAAAATACTTGCTACCGACTCTGCCCTTGGATTAATCGAAAAGCTAGTAGGCAAACATGGACCTGTACTGTTCCATCAATCAGGGGGCTGCTGTGATGGCAGTTCCCCTATGTGCTACCCAAAAGAAGACTTTATGATTGGAGGTTCTGATGTCCTCCTCGGGGAAATTGGCGGTGCACCGTTTTATATGAATAAAAAGCAGTATGAATATTGGAAGCATACACAACTTATCATTGATGTTGTTCCTGGAAGGGGCGGCATGTTTTCCTTAGAAGGTCCTGAAGGTGTACGCTTCCTGACGAGATCAAAAGTATTCCCTAAATGATAAAGGGCGTCCTGAACATGGACGCCCTTTTTATTCGGGGCTTTTTAATGACTGTGGGGGTTCTTCCATCCAGCCGTTCTTAACCATCAACTTTCCGCCATCTTTGGCAAAATCAAATATATCTTTTGCAATCAATGACATCTTTGTCGGTAGATCCGAGCGAAGACTGAACGATGTACCAAGAGCATTACTTGTAAGTCCGAAGCTGCTTAGAAGATTTGTTAAATACATCATGAGCTTCTCTGAATATGGAGATTCTGTCGATAAGGTAGGATTCCCCCAAGCAACTTTTGGAGGTTGAATATCACTCTTTAAAAGAGTATCGCTGAAAGTATCGATAATCTGTTTGGCAAGGTCTTTCCCTTTTTTGAAATATTTCTTCACCTCTTTGTCCTTACTTACCTGTTCAAACCCCCTTAATAATTGAAAACCGAGTACATTGGTTTCAATTCCCTGATATATCAGTGAAGTCTCGATTGCATTCAATGGTCGCTTATTACTGAAAATATTAAATCCAGCCATATACCCTTCCCCTTTAACAAACTCTACCTTTTCTGGCATAGGTATCATTGGCGGACGTGTAAGTACCCCCTCTTTCAATAAAAATTGAGTTGACTCATCGTATGTATTTTGCGCTACATCCAGAAATCTTTTATATAATTCGGTTATGTCTTTTCGGTACGACATGCTGACATGCAAGGCATTAAGGCCGATTGTCACTTTCATCATCACCCTTAGGAATAGTGCAGAAAAATACTGATCATATAATGGCTTTGCGGACGGATTCACATCGCTCTCTACAAACCCGACCGGGACCACAATATTTTCTTTCTTAAACAGATCCGTTAGTTCATTTATAAAATTAACTTCATGATTGTAATAGGATTGTACTAGATTATATACATCTTCATTTTGTTTGTTCGCAAGAAAGTGCTCTAAAATTCTCGCCAGCATTGTTTTATGTTGATAGGCCATCCACAAATTTCCTATTTCAGATGATGACAACTGCTTATCCATTCCAACATTCCCCTCCCAAATTTTATTCTTTTAGTATGTCCCACAAAGCTGATTGTTAAAAAAAATATTAATTTTTTTGAGAATGTAGACAACCCTCCCACCCCCTTTGCATACACATTTAAGTAGAAGACAAGGAAAAGGAAGGGTGACATTCACATGAGATTTTTTGTCATTAGAAAAAGTTTTCTTATTGTGGTGGCAATTTGTATATTAACAGGTTTGGGTGGATGGTTTGTAGTAAATAAAGGCATTGTTCCCACCATTGGAAAACCGCATGCAGATGAAAAACTGGTATTCAATATGATTACTTCTGAGTTTAAAACTAAATTGGATGACGGTACTGAAATAGAGGCTTACCGTTTTGACCCTGGTACCATTACCGTTCCTAAGGGAAAAGATATCACTTTAAGTATATTTGGGGTCAATGGAAGTGAACATCCATATTCCATCGAAGGAACGGATATTAACGGTGTCATAAAAAAAGGCGAGGAAACATTGATTAATGTGAAATTTGATAAAGAGGGTGTATATAAAATAATCTGTTCCACCCACTCCCATCATAACGGACATCATAGTCCCCCAATGGTCGCTTATATTTACGTTTATTAATTATCTGAATCAAACAACTAGAAATGACCAGTCAAATTGATGACTGGTCTTTAATGTTTTTAAACTGTGAGAATCCAATTTCCGACTTTTTACTTGTGAATAGCAACAATCTTTGAGAAAAGAGCCTTTTTTTCATAAATATTGCTTCTATAGTAATTGAATCTTTTGCAACCCCCTCATTTAATGGTATAATTTCAACGACATTAATTTTGGAGGAAACTAATTACATGCTTACAGTTACGAATATTGGACTACGCTATGGCGATCGAAAATTATTTGAAGATGTTAACATAAAATTCACTCCCGGGAACTGTTACGGGCTGATTGGAGCAAACGGGGCTGGTAAATCGACGTTTTTGAAGATTTTATCCGGTGAAGTTGAAGCCCAAACTGGTGACGTTCATATGAATAAAGATGAACGTATGGCTATCCTGAAGCAGAATCACTTTGAATATGAGGAGCACGAAGTTCTTAAAGTGGTAATCATGGGTCATAGTCGCCTTTATGAAGTCATGCAGGAGAAAGATGCTATTTATATGAAAGAGGATTTTTCAGATGAAGATGGCATGAGAGCTGCAGAACTTGAAGGTGAATTTGCTGAGTTGAATGGTTGGGAAGCAGAATCAGAAGCAGCAATCCTTTTAAAGGGTCTAGGGATTTCAGAAGATCTTCATACAAAGAAAATGGCTGATATCACTGGTGGCGAAAAAGTTAAAGTACTATTGGCGCAGGCCCTCTTTGGTAAGCCTGATGTGCTATTACTTGATGAGCCTACTAACCACTTAGACATTAAAGCGATTCAATGGTTGGAAGAGTTCCTGATCAATTTTGAGAATACAGTAATTGTTGTCTCTCATGACCGTCACTTCTTAAACAAGGTATGTACACATATTGCTGATTTAGAC
The DNA here is from genome assembly GCA_001648575.1 of Sutcliffiella horikoshii DSM 8719. Classification (GTDB taxonomy): domain Bacteria; phylum Bacillota; class Bacilli; order Bacillales; family Bacillaceae_I; genus Sutcliffiella_A; species Sutcliffiella_A horikoshii. Next base: position 123,691 of record LQXN01000062.1, read on the forward strand.
TATGGAAAAATTCAAATCTATGTTGGTAACTATGACTTCTGGTATGAGTCCAGTCAGCTTGCTTCAAGATTGGCATCTGATGTGAACCGTAAGAAAGAAGAAAAGATAAAAGAGCTTCAAGCCTTTATCGCCCGATTCAGTGCAAATGCATCTAAATCCAAACAGGCAACATCCCGTAAGAAATTATTAGATAAGATTTCATTGGATGACATCAAACCATCTTCCCGTCGTTATCCTTATGTGAATTTTACACCAGAACGTGAAATTGGAAACGATGTGTTACGTGTGGAAGGCCTGACTAAAACAATCGATGGCGTTAAAGTATTAGACAACGTCAGCTTCATCATGAATAAAGACGACAAAATTGCTTTGGTTGGCGGTAGCGAGATTTCCAATACAACTCTATTGAAAATCGTTTCCGGTGAAATGGAGCCTGACAGCGGGACATACAAATGGGGAATTACTACTTCCCAGGCATACTTCCCAAGAGATAACTCTTCCTATTTTGAAGGTGTCGATATGAACCTTGTGGACTGGTTACGTCAGTATTCCCCTAATGATCAAACAGAAAGCTTCTTACGTGGATTCCTGGGAAGAATGCTGTTCTCTGGAGAAGAAGTAATGAAAAAGGCAAGTGTTCTATCCGGTGGCGAAAAAGTCCGTTGTATGCTTTCTAAAATGATGCTGAGTGGATCTAATATATTATTATTGGACGATCCAACGAACCACTTGGACCTAGAATCCATTACGGCACTGAACAACGGATTGACCAATTTCAAAGGCTCTATGATCTTCACTTCACATGACCATCAGTTTATTGAAACTATTGCAAATCGAATCATAGAAATCACTCCTAAAGGCTTGGTTGACAAGCAAATGACATATGATGAGTATTTAGAGGATGCAACTGTTCAACAACAGCTGGCGGAACTTAATTCTTGATTTTAAAGCCCTTTTTATAAAGGGCTTTTTTAAAATGATGAAACCTTTATGCAAATACTTCGTATGTAAAAAGAGCTATTTGTTACATTTTCATTGAAAGTCATGTATAGTAAATTAAAAATTCTATTTTTATAACAGAATGAGGTGTGGGAGTATGCCACAGACGAAGTGGTTCAGGGTTGGTTACGGTATTATTGTAATACTATTGATTATTTTCTTGGCATCATTGGTTGACTTTATTTTCACACCATTAACGGTGATGATCAGTACATTGTTTGCGCCGATTATTTTAGCAGGCGTGCTCTATTATTTGTTAAGACCCTTAGTGAATTTAGCGGCACGCTATATTCCAAGAGCTTTAGCAATCTTAAGTATTTATCTTATGTTTATCGGATTAATAACATTGCTCCTTTTCCTTATTGGTCCTACTTTACAACAACAGGTGAATAGCCTAGTAGAAAACACACCTAAAATAATTAATGAAATACGGGAATTCACTGTGGAACTTCAAGAAAATGAATATGTGGCTAGATTCCAACAGGATGAAAGGTTTTCTCTTGAAGAAATATCAGGGAAAATTGCTGATAACTTGAATGCCTATCTCGCTTCCTTCGGTTCTAATGTTGTGAATGTCATCAGCGCTGTAACAGGGTTCCTGATTTTATTGGTGGTCATTCCATTTGTCCTTTTCTATATGCTTAAGGATGGAGAGAAATTACCTAATCAAGTTCTTAAAATCATTCCCCGCCAACATGAGCGTGAAGGAAGAAATGTGTTAAAAGATATGGACATTGCTTTGAGTTCATATATTCAAGGTCAGATTATTGTAAGTGTTTTTGTTGGTGTTCTAATTTATATCGGATTCTTGATCATTGGTCTGGAATACTCGCTGGTGCTTGCATTGATCGCAATGTTCACAAACGTGATTCCTTTCATCGGCCCATTCATTGGAACGATACCAAGTGTTGTCGTCGCGTTTTTTGACAGACCGATCATGGCGCTTTGGGTGCTGCTTGTCGTCATCGTCGTTCAACAAGTGGAGAGCAATCTTATCTCCCCTCAAGTAATGGGTAAAAAATTGGATGTCCATCCATTGACAATTATCCTGCTGCTATTGGTAGCCAGTAAGTTTGCCGGGCTCCTTGGCCTACTCCTTGCAGTACCTACCTATGCAGTTTCAAAAGTAATCGTTCTGCATACTATACGTTTCATTAAATTAAGAAAAGTGAAAGTAACAGAAGAATCATTGTTGTAAAAGCTTCCCTGTAAAATAGAAAAAAATATTAAGTTTAATTAATAGATTAAAGTGAGATGATAAAAAATGGCTCAAACTCATACTTTCTCAAAAGGTGAGGAAATCGCCAATTCCATCACTCATGGAATCGGTATATTAACCAGTATTGCGGCACTTGTGTTACTGATAGTCTACTCTGCCATAAATGGAACGGCTCTTCATGTTCTGACTTTCATAATTTATGGAGTAACCATGCTATTGTTATATACAGCCTCCACCCTTTTACATGCCCTGCCTAAAGGAAAAGCAAAGAACGTCTTTGAGATCTTAGATCATTCTTCCATTTACTTTTTCATTGCTGGCAGTTACACTCCCATCACTCTCATTGTCATGGACGGAGCTTTGGGATGGACGCTCTTTGGAATAGTGTGGGCATTGGCAATCGGAGGTACGGTGTTTAAGGTCTTCTTTGTCAAAAGATTTGTATTCGCCTCCACCCTCTTATATGTCCTGATGGGTTGGTTGGCAGTTTTCGGATGGGGTGAGATCACGGCAAAGGTCAGTTCAACCGGTATTGCCTTTTTAGTATTGGGAGGGGTAGTATACAGTGTTGGTGCAATATTTTATGTATGGCGCGCCTTCCCCTATCATCATGCAGTTTGGCATTTGTTTGTCCTTGGTGGCACTGTTTTGCATTTCTTCTTCATTTTATTATATGTCCTCCCTCTTTAATAGAAGGGCACTGAAAAAGTACAATATTTTAGTTTTCTGTATCATACCGCTGTTGATTCCCGCAAACGGCTTCGCCTGCGGGGGAAATCAAAGTTCCTGTAACGAAGATCAACTATCCCATCAGATAACTTAACTAATTTAGAGTTTCTCAACTGTCTGACCAGAATCTTAAAGATTCTGGTTTTTTTATATTTATCTTTCCGGAATTGTCTCTGTTAATGAAAAATCATTTATTATTAAAGAGTTTAACCTAACCTTTGGTACGTTTTTTGGGGCAATTACAATTACTCAACTCGGAATAAACGATTTCTCTCTTTCAAATAATCCTTTTTTAAATTAGGAATATTTCTCCATAACATACACATAATAGACAAGAATAACTTGAATCTAAGAGGTGTTAAATTTGGAAAAAGAGAATATCAAACTTACATCATCAGAAATAGGTACTTTGTGGGGAGCTTATGTGGATGGTACTTGCATCGATACTGTAAATAGATACATGGTAACCATTATTGAAAATGAAAAGATTAAAGCTATTATGGAGGAAGCGATCCAAATTTTCATTAAGCAAAAAGAGCAGATTGTAACTTTTATCGAGAATGACGGTTTTCCTGTCCCATACGGGTTTTCAGAATCTGATTTAGTAAAAGGGACACCACGGTTATTCTCTGATATTTTTTGTTTACATTATTTGCAAATAATGACTATGCATGGATTAGTTGGTCATAACACCGCTCTATCTTCTTCGGTACGAAAAGATTTAAGGAATTTTTATGATTCTTGCGACAATGATGCAAAGTACCTTTATCAAAAAATAATTGACTTGCTTTTAGAACTGGGACATTTTCAGCGGGACCCTTATTTTTATCCTGAAGAAAACCAGCAATACGTTTCAGGAAAGAACTTTTTAGACGGCTTTTTCAGTGAGAAACGGCCCTTAGCAGCAACAGAACTTATTAGTCTTTCATTAAATTTAAAAAAATCCATCTTGGCAAAGTCTCTATCGATTGGTTTTAGTCAAGTCGCTCAATCTACAGAAATAAGAAAATTCTTAGAAAAGTCTGGTGACAATGCAAATAAGCAGATTCAATCATTAAGTAAAATCCTACGTGACGATAACTTACCTGTCCCAATGTCATGGGAATCAGAAATAACTACTAGCAAAGAGGCAACTTTCACGGACAAATTAATGGTTTTTCACATGGGATTTTTGTATCAAACCTCACAAACTTTCCAAGGTGCAGGTTTAGCAACTGCCATGAGAACCGACCTTGCTTTGGCTTATGAAAAGATAATATTGAAAAATATCACCATTACAAAGGATTGGTTTGATTTAATGGTTCAAAATCAATGGTTTGAGCAACCGCCTCTTGCACCGAATAGAAAGAAGTTAGCACAAGACAAATAAGTGAAGAAGCCATTAAAATATTGGCATTAAAGTCAGCGTCTTTTGCTGGGCTGCAATCACTCTCTTCATATAGGCAGAGCAATCTTGAATCCATTCAAAAGGCGCAATCTACTTAGACATTGTGCCTTTAATTCACTTTAATAATAACCGTAGTAAACGGCAACCAAAATTAATATGAAAAATATCGCCCTGATCCATATCAATTTTTTACTGATTCCTGCTTTCTTTTCCAGAAAATATATGTAATGAATTGTAATTATAAAACCTAGAAGTAACAATACATAATTTGAAGCATCACCTATTATAAGAAATTCCATAATTCCGAAAGTAATTAGTATAATACCTATCGAACCCAAGACCATACTGAGATAAAGACTTCTATTATTACCCTTCACTTTCACGCACCCTCTTATCCTTTAATTCATGAAAATCATTGATATAAGGAGTAGACTATTAGTTTAAGTTTTTAACTTTCATTAATATTTCCGAAACACCTATTGCTATGCTTGCATTAAGCATAACTAATACTGATCCTACCATTAAGGTACTATCGAAATCGGAAAAAAAATTCATTACAAAAAATATAAAGCTAATAAAAAATACAATAATACCAAAGATAAATAAAAATCTATCCATACCCTTCACTTCCTTTCAAAATTCATCCCCTATTACTTATACCAATTATTTCAAATGAAGAATATATAAACAAGTAGTATTTTCCATAGAAAAAGAAGCTTTCCTATTTGTAGGTAAGCTTCAAAATAATTCTCTTTCCATAATTCTTATATCTTTTTCAATCATTGATTTAATGAATGAAAATGGATATGCGTTCTCCTTTTGACAATTTTCTACTAGGTTTAGCGACTTGGCCATTTAATTGAATTGCCCCAATTTTTATCTTTTCTATAATCTGTGTTCGACTCCAATCCTCAATTTGATTGGCAAGTACTTTATCAATACGATGTTCTCCTTTTACATCATCTAGTACAATGTAAATCACCTCTACCCCTTCTTCTGCTAAGTTACTTATCGGAATGGATGACAGAATGGAGGATTCTTCTTTTTGTTCCTCCTTTTCAACAAGATGCTCTGAGAAAGTTTTATATATAGATAACTTATTGTTCCAAGTATGATTTTTTTCACACTTATAAATTGCGAATTGGTAGATGTTTTTACCATTCGCGTTATGTCTTCGGATATTCGTATCTGTAAAAACAGATATTTTCCCACACATTTTGCAGTGCTTTTTCACAGATGGTTCTGGTGTCTGAGAAAGTTTCCAATAGAATGATTTCGATAACATTGATCCTTCACCTCTTAATAAGATAAAGGAACGCAAGCTTCTATTCGGATATCTTGCAGCACAATATTAAATTAACACTAACAAATAAAAAAGAAGATCCCAAAGGACCTCCTCTCGCATCGAGACTACAGGATTACTTGGTTCCTTTGTAATGAGAAAAATGGGCATACTACCCCCTGAGAAAAACACAAATGTGTTTTGAGGGTTATGCTATCCAATTTATTGATCATTACAAAGTAAAGTTTGGCATACTGTTCTCCTGTATCCTTTCTATCCAAATAGACTTAAAGTTATTATATCCATAACCACATTTAAATGTAAATGTTTACTTTTAATTCCTGCTGTTCACAAACCAATTAATTTTTTGATGTGATAGTGATTGTTGATCGGTGTTCCAGGCCTACGCTTTCCAGCGAGGGCTTAAATGACCCTTCCTCCCATGGGAATTTGCGCGCCTTCCACTACGATCAAAATGTGTACTAGATATTCCTATGCATAAAGGCTTTGTTTACACACTAAAACGCTTGGATTTAAAGTGTCCAAGCGGTTATATATTTTCTCAGTGGTATTCATTTATCATTCAGGATGACTTCTTAGCTTTCCCGAACCGCTCGCTTTCATCGATCCATCCTTCATATTCCTTGGTATTTATGCAGACAGTTTTACCATATTGTGTTGATTCGATTAAAGCCTTAACTTTTCCGCGCTTATTATCATGGTTACTCAAATCCAGCTCTTTGGAAATGTCATCAAAAATCGAAAGAATCAGCTTCTCCTCTACCTTTGTAGGATGTACAACAGGTAGCCCGATTCGTTCCACTTCGTCCCGATAGAATCGGTAATTGTGATGGGTATTCGACTCCATGAAGTGGTGAATGATATCTTCGGGCGGACGTTTACGACTAGTGCCAATCAGATGAGGTGCATAGGTTCTTATCTGAGAGACGGTTCTCTCAGCATGGCCGATCAATAGAGGGTGGACCTGGCTATCAATAAGCGTGTGCATCGGATGAGTTTGACCGCAGGTCGTACTCAAATTTTCGGTTGCGCTGCTCATAAAAAAATTCATGTCTCGCCAACTGATATTCATCCCATTGTTAATACGCTCATTGCGTACAGACGGATCAAAAGGACTAAGGCTTGCCTGCCTTGTCATTAGAAGCTTGCTCGCCCCAAGACTCAGCAATGTCCCTGCACTATGGGCAACAGTCGGAATTATAATTTCAAACTCCTCAAAATACTGCTTGATCATATTTACTATATTAAAGGACGTGGTGGTATCTCCACCACCAGTTCTTAGAAACAGGGATAACTTCTGAGGGTCTTCTATAGCCTCTAAGTGTCTTGCTAAAGGTTCCAGAACATCTTCATACATACCAGACACCATGACAATAATACTGGATTCCCTCAAGCTTTCCAACGACTTGATATATTGTAATCTCATAATTTTCCTCCACTTAATAACTTGTCCAAAGGCACGTGTTAGTATCTTTATATGCAGAAAAAACAGAGCTTAGAACTTGCTCTTCCCTATCAATATCGTCAAAAAATCAGATTTATAAAACCAAACTTAAGGAAACTTGTATTAATAGACCAGGTAATTTCACCCAAGATTATTACTCGTATAATCTAATAATATTCAGATTAATAAACAGTTATAGGCGAAAAGGAAGCAAAAAGCTGATCACTCAGTAGAATCACCTCTTAACTAGTACCCTAGAACCCCACTGCTTTAGCTGTGGGAAGTTGTCAGTAATGATGCTAAAAACATACCTCCGTACTTAAAGGGTGGTTGCATGGTCAGCAAACGCACCCTTTAGTTATAACATAAAGACTTTCACATATTTTATATATTGAAACAACAATACGGCATCATTTCTTCCCTTTATGCTCTAAAAGTATAGGTGCAATATTAAGAAAGATTGAAACTATTGTCAAAAACCATAATGCCCTCTCCATACCAGGTACTACATCCATTAAAGCAGCCCAATCTTCCACTTCTACCCAATCCGAGATAAGACTGTATTCTGCACAAAGTGTTAATGCTGTGAACGACAATCCCATCGCCATAGCAAGCTTATAATCCTTACCTGCTTTATACATATAAAGGTTTATGAATGTTGTTATTATTGCAATAACCCCTAATACTACCCACATAAATATTCCTCCCTAAAGTTTTTAACTTGCAATAATACTATTGAGCTCTGTGTATTTTGTTTAATATTTACAATTTCCTCAATAGTTGTTAATATTATAACATCTACATAAAAGGAGGATTTTTATGGTAAATAACAGAAATATAAAAAGAGTAGCCAATAAATTCTCGTTTGGACTAACACTTATCTTACTGGTAGTATTTATCCTTTTCATATCACTTGTGACAAACTATGAATATTACAACTTGATATATTATTTAGTGCCCTTATTATTAATTTCATTTTTCTTATCTGTATTCGGAATACCTTTTGAAGAGAAAAATGATAAATTTATGATTATTCGAAGTGGGTTATCCCTGATGATATCATTTATACTTATCATAGTAATTGGAATTCTCTATGTAGCACCAATAATATTCCCGTTTGGAATACCACCACAATAAGTGACTTAAAAATTAATATGAAAAGCAACAAACTATATAAAGATAGCCTGTAATATATAAAAAAACTCACCTGTCTCTATTGGTTGGTCGATAAATCAGTGAGACCACACCTGAAGTAAAGCTCCTGCTCTCGACAAGGTTTAGATCTACCTTATTGGCTATGGTACGGAACATCGGCTTGCCGCTGCCCAAAAGAGTTGGGTAGACTATGACCTGGAATTCGTCGATTAAATCGAGTTCAATGAAACTCTGAGCCAATGTTGCTCCACCCACGATAATATTCTTTCCAGGTGCTTTCTTTAGCTTAGCAACTTCAGTTGCCACGTCGGTCTCTGCAAGGCGAGCACGTCCCTCTACCGATTTCAGCGTTCGCGAAAAAACTACTTTTTCAAGAGCATTCCAAATTTGGGCATATGCAATAATCTCAGAAGCAGCATCAGGATTGTCAGCGGCCGTTGGCCAAAAGTCATTCATGATTTTATATAGTCTTCTTCCATAAATATGCGTATCAGACTGGGCTTCCAGGGCATTAAAATACTCGTGCAATTCTCGGTCCGGATTGGTAAATCCGATGGATCCCGAGGCATCCTCGATATAGCCATCGAGCGACATTTGCATCGAATAAATGATCTTGCGCATGTTTCATGTCCCCTTTTCAAATTTATTTTGCATAAAAATCTCAGCTAGATTTATTCAGTTATTATAATTTTTTCACATATAACTAAAGACACATAATTAAAAGTCGCCTCTCCATTAAATAATCAAAATATGAACACTATACCTTTAATAATAATTCTCCATTTCTACAAATCATCCTGCCAATACTCCAAAAAATAAAGCAGTTCTAATTCTTATTTGAATTAGGACTGCTCTTTAAAGATTTGATTTCTGCTTTTCTTAATTAATAAGTCGTAAATCTTAGTACCTTCTGTATACGGTACATGGCTTTTTTCACTATAGTCATTTCATCTTTATATGATTCATATGGCAATGTGTAAATTTCGTCCTCGTTACTCCACAGTCTCAAATAGTAATCGTTCATATCCTTCATAATCTGCTCGTCATTTGGGGCTGTGATTTTAACATTGGTTTCCAAATTGAGATCATATAAGTTTCTTCTTGTGAAATTAGCTGATCCTCCAATAATAGTTGATTCTGTGTCTCTTTTAAAGTAGATCATTTTCGGATGGTACTGTTCACCTTTAGAGTTGTACCATCTTAACTCAATATTTCCTTGTCCTTCTTCTTTAAGCTCTGCAGCCACCGGCCTGTTAGGGAGTCCGATTTTTTGCTGTCCAAACGCATGTTCATTAGGGTCTAGGATCAAGTTTACAGTAACTCCACGTTGTGAAGCATCAATTAACTCTTCAATAATTTTTCTCTCTGCTAAATAGAACATCCCAACCCATATCTCTTCTTTATCTTTAGAAACCTGAATTTCTTTAAGAATGTGATCTAATATTTTGCGTTCAGTTAAGAGTTGGACGGCTATATCACCTTCTTTTGCCACACCATTATATTCTGGTAAAGTCCCTCCACCTGAAAAATCCAGGACAGCCTGTTCTGTTTTTAATATCTCCCTTATAATCGGTCCGGTTACTTCAAATGCTGTGTTAGAATGAAGCCCGCTTGCATCATGTGGATTGGCAGAAGAAATAATCGCACGTTTATCCGTCGCTATTACCTTTCGATGATTTGCCTTTATATTCATAAGCTTCAGATAGGAGCGAACTGTCGTTTCAGGAGCACTTTTTGCCATCGGATTTTGTATCCAACCTGAACCTCCTTGTCCAAACCACTGGAAGAAAACTCTCCATACTCCTGAATACAGGGGGTTGGAGTCCCTTAACACTTTCACATTCGATACAACAACTTTTATTCCATTCTCTTCTAACCTTTTGAGTTCGTCCGCTTCATGAGAACCATACGTTGTATTGATTTCATCGGTAATGAAAATAATTTCCACTTCAGGGTCGTTCTTTTTTTTAGCAAGAAGATTCTTCATTAATGTGCCACTCAAAGGTGGATAATCCATTTCACCGTCGTTATATCCATTGAAAAGGAACATATCCATTACAACGAACTCCTCCGCCTCATCAATCACTTCATATATCCTATTAAAAATTTCATGTTCCTGCTGTTGGTTATCTTTTTCCCCAAATGTTAAATCGTAAAGGAAATCTACTTCTGAAACATAATGGACTTCTCCTTCAAAGGAAACACCATCTGGTAATGGCTTATAGCTATGGTATACGCTCGTCGAAGCAACAATAACAAAAAGTATTAGTAAAATGGCTAACAGTTTATTCTTCTTTATCCACTTCTTCATAAAAAATCCCCCTAGAAATAGTACAAATTGAAACATAAGAAAAAAGCTTGCCTGCTCTACAAGCTTTTTCTTATCGCTTTCTCTTCGGGAACCTTATTCAGAGTCTAGTTCAACCATTATGAGTTGATCATCGTCAGGTCCCGGGGTTCCTCTTCCATCTGTATTATTAGTTATAAAATATAGATTGTTTCCCTCAATAAATACATCACGGATTCTTCCGTTTTGATCCCAAAGTGTTGCTTGCTTTTTAAAACGCAATTCAAACTCCCTGATCATCTCGCCTCGAAGGCTTGCAACCAACAACACACCATCTTTAAATATTAATCCTGAGGGTGCCCATGTTTCTGATCCTGAATGGAATAATGGTGCTACCATTCCTTCAGGGTGTTCATCCCCTGTAGCTCTTGGCCAACCGTAGTTCTTACCTTTTTCGATTTGATTAATTTCATCAAAAGCAGAGGGACCATGCTCAGATGCATACATCTCCGCTGTCTCCTCATTCCATGTAAGACCTTGTGGATTACGATGACCAAAGCTGTAAATGTAGGAATCAGGATATGGGTTGTCGCTGGGTACGGTACCATCTAGGTTCATACGTATTATACTTCCCGGTAATGTCTCTGAATTTTGTGCAAGATCCGGTTTGTTTGCATCTCCAATTGTTGCGTATAATTTATTGTCAGGTCCGATTTTTAATCTTCCCCCATTATGGAAGATCGCCCCCTCAATCTCGTCTAAAAGCACTTTTTGTTCTGTCCATTTATCTTGGTCGTATTTAATGACTACTATTCTATTTTTTACCGCCTGCTCTGTACCATATGTGTGATAAATGAATGCTAGACCGTTCTTTTCAAATTCAGGAAGCAAAGCCATTCCGAGCAGGCCGCCTTCACCGTAGACCAATATCGGTTCATTGAGAGTGACTTCCTCCCTTTTCATGTCTCCATCTTCCACTTTAACTATATGACCTGTCCTCTCAGTGACAAAGAATTGATCTTCATTTTTACTGATTGCCCATGGAACCTGCAATTCTGTCGCAAGCATTTCCTTTTTTGATGCACTAAACTTCAATTCTTGTACTTCATCCGGTGCAGCGTTAGTTTCTTTTGTTTCATTTCTGTTCCCGGACTGATTCCCTTGCGTACAGGCAGTTAACAATAAACATGTAATAACACTAATAATAATTTTCTTTTTCACAAATTCACCCCTTTAATCTTTTCCCTCCGTAATTAGAGTCTAATCCACCATTTAGTATAAAATACAAAAAAACAAGACGTTTTTTACGTCTTGTTACTAAACCTGCTCAAAGTATGTTTTGTAATATCCGCCAATATGTCCGCTGTTATCAATGACAAATATAAATTCGTCTGTTTCATTCTTTACTTCATATGTTTTCCCGACGGTCAACATATTGCCCACAAGATATTTTTTTGCATCGGTATGTACGCATTTCACTTGTTTGGTTGATTCTTTCTTATCCCAGATATTATGTAACATTGCTAAACACCTCCAAAATCTTTACGTCTTTATTTTACCTTAACCAATGCTTAAGAACAATAATAACCCCCAACACATATGATTACATGAGGTGATTTATTTTTGATGAACCATACTTATACTGACCTGCTTGCAACGTTTGGGATTGGTGGTGCCCACCCTGGGGGACTGGAGCTTACCAAAACAATATTGATGGAAGAAACTCTTGTTGGAAAGAAACTTTTAGAAGTGGGATGTGGCACAGGACAATCCTCCTTATTTATCAACTCTTTTGGGATTGATGTTACACCTATTGACAAACATCCACTCATGATTAAAAAGGCAAATAAAAGATTTGCAAAGGAGAGTATCCAACTGTGTGCCCAGGAGATGGATATAGAGGACTGCGATTTTGAAGATTGCTCCTTTGACTTTATTCTTTCTGAATCAGTCTTATCCTTTACCAATACTTCTAAGGCGATACTTGAGCTTATGCGGGTCCTAAAGGACGATGGAAGGCTTGTTGCTGTAGAAATGACAAAAAAATCATCCCTTCCTTCAGCTCTAGAAGAAAGCATGAGAAAATTCTATGGCATGCCAGCCATTATGACCAAACAAGAATGGGAAAATCGTTTTCTTGAATCGGGATTTAGCTCTGTTTCCATTTCAACTTACTCCTTGATGGACCTCGAGCCGACCGAACCAGATATCAATCCTTCAAATGACATAGATGAATCTTTATTTGAAATCATGCACCAACATGAAAAATTGACTCAGGAATCCCAAGAACATATTGAACTGAGTATTATCAAAGCAAAAAAGTAAAAGCTAAAGCTTCATTACAAGGCTTTAGCTTTGACTGTTGACAAAGCCCTAAATATATTTAAATTTGCATCCTGCTGTTGATCTTCGTTCCAGGCGCTTCGCTTTTCGCGGGCGGTCCGGAAGCCTCCTCGGGCTTACGCCCTGCGGGGTCTTCCTTGTCCCTTCCTCCCGCAGAAGTCTGCGCGCCTTCCACTACAATCAACAAAGGTTTTGCATATCTCAAAGATAAAATAACTTTGTCTACACACTGAGCTAAAGCCTCCTTACAATGCTTTAGCTTTCTTTTGATATTTCTTGGCTTTTGTATAAAAAATCATCCTTCATTACAATAGTAAGCAGATTATTTTTACCGAATGAATGCAACTCTCCGTACATACTTTCAGGCTTGAAATTCACCAATCGAACAGGCAAAAACTTATTGGTGAAAATATACGCAGCCCTAGAAGAACGACCAATTTGTTTAAATACAATTTTACTAATGTCCATGCAGCTAATTTCTTTAGAAGTAAGAACAACATGTAAGAACATTACTTGATAATGAATAGAAGTTTTATTCACCCTCACTTGATAACGAATAAAATAAGAAAAGGCGATAATAAAAACAATAGACAATTGGACAACAGCTCTTCCGTAATTTTCATGAAGAAGCTGATAAATACCTTGGACCAACATCAAAGAAAGAATAAAGCTATGAACAACAGTAGGATATTTCGCATTATAGGTCATTGAACTTGTCCTCCGGTTTTTCCAAAGTAGGCTAACTTTGGCTTTATGGACTTATTCTCCCACCAAAATCCCAATTATATCCTTATTTTTGTAAAAACCAGGTAAATTCTACAATATATATCTTCTCATGGCAACATTTATACAGTGAACCACATGTGCTTTCTTGTTAGGATATTTATTAGAGTGTCCGAGAGTTGCTGAAAACACAACAAGGAGGAACTTATTCATGAAAAAACTAATTGCAATTTCAACTGCAGCTATAGCATTTTTTGCAGGTACAAGCTTTAATGCCCAGGCAGCAGGCTCATATAAAGTACAATCTGGTGATTCCTTATGGAATATAGGTAAAACGTACGGGGTTTCAGTTAAAGAAATGAAGGAATTAAACAATAAAAATAACCATTTAATCTTTCCAGGCGAAGCAATACAACTGCCAGAAAAAGTATCAAACGGTGAAAAAGAAGTATTAGCTCGTCTTGTTCACGCTGAATCAAAAGGTGAACCATATGAAGGTAAAGTTGCAGTGGCAACGGTAGTGCTTAATCGAGTAGACAGTGACACTTTTCCGGACTCCATTAAGGAAGTAGTCTATGAAACATCTCCGGGCGGCATTTATCAATTCTCACCAGTTGGAAACGGTCAAATTGATAAACCAGCTGACGAGGAAGCAATGAAAGCAGTAGAAGAAGCTATAGCTTTCCGTGGAGATGGCAACAATTCTCTATACTTCTTTAATCCTGATAAAACAAACGACCAGTGGATTCGTACTAGAAAAGTAACGAAAACCATCGGAAACCATGTTTTTGCACAATAATAAAATAATCAAAACGAGGTGCCGGATCTCTTTTCCGGCACCTCGTTTTTTATATCGCTTTATAGTTTTTGTGATTGATTACAGTTCGGATAGGTTCTCCAGTATTCGGATTTTTTCCTAATTCCACTATGACCGAACTATCTCTTACAACAATGACAGTTCCTTTACTTCCTTTTTTGGAACCCTTATTAATTTGTATCATATCTCCAACTTGAACAGTGCTTGTATTACTCTCTTCCATGTAAATATTCCACCTTTATCTAATCAGTTTATATTGCTATCTATTCTTTAGTATCCCCTTATTCGGCCAAAAAACTTTTAATATGAAAAAATGTCAGTTCTCTGATAACATCCTTTTCATTAAAAAGCTGGTGATTCCCTTCATCTACAAGAATACATTTCGATTGCGGATATTTGTCCAAAAGAAACCGGATGTTGTATTTCCAATCAACAGTTGTGTCTTTATTACCCTGTAGAATATAAAGATCCTTCTTACTTACTGGTAAGTGGGAAAGGTTACTATGCCACTTCTCAAAAGAATGCAGCCAGTTTAATGGCAATCGGGAAAACTGAAGGGGATCATCTTTTACGAATTTGAGATAGTGCAAATCCGAAGAGTTTTTACGAAAAGACCTTTTTATATGCTTCACTTTCTTCCCAATAATTTTAACACCAATTTTTGAAAAAGACCACAGATAAGGTTGTACCAATGGTGCCACCATGATTATTTTGTTAAATGACATGTTTCCGCTGTTGATATAATCAGTAATAATTGCAGCACCAGTACTATGGCCGATGACAGACCAACTCGTATCTGTTAACCCTTTTTCCCTATAGTGGGCCTGCACAGCATGGAGCGCCTCGCAATAATCAGTAAAATTCTCGATATCTCCCCTCAAACCATGTGAGTAACCATGTCCTGGCAGATCAAATGTAACGATTCCATAACCTTCAGACAATAAAGAATCAATAAGTTTAGAAAATGAACCTGAATGATCAAGGTAACCGTGGATTAAGGTCACAAGGCTTTTTCTCTTTTCAGGAATAAAGGATTGAGAAAAAATCCCCAGATTATTATGATGAATTCTGGCGCATTTATGAATAGAGGACCAATGATTAAGTCCGTAGTATGTCAGATACTTGTTTTTTTCAAAAACCATCATACGAATCATCCTCAAAATAAAACTTCGGTTAATCTCCACTTTAAACTTTCTAAACCATCTTACCTTATTATGAACTAAATATCGTATAATTCCTTACTAATTGTCAAAACATAACCGTAAATGCTAAGAAAGAGGTGTTGAAAGGTATGAAGTTGAAAGGTATTGTCGTTACCGGTCTTGCTCTTACCATGCTTGTTACTGGTTGTGGGAATGTAGATGAATATGGAACTGCAAGACAGGATAATCAAGATGATGCTCTTAATGTTAATTATGATAACATGGGGCGCTATACAGAAAATGTTAGAAGAGATCGAGTCAATCCTCGTCGGGTCAATGAAACGAACCAACCCCGCATAGAGGTTGCAGATGAAGCTTCAAAACGTATTACGGACCTTAAAGAAGTAAAGAGCAGTAATGTTCTAGTTACTGACCGTAATGCCTATGTTGCAGCTGTATTGGAAGGTGAAAACAAAGAACTAAGCAATGATGTGGAAGAAAAAATTGCCAATCAAGTACGGAAAACAGATCGAAGTATCCGTAATGTATATGTTTCTGTAAATCCAGAATTTGTGGACCGGATGGAAGGTTATACAAATGATATTAATGAAGGTCGACCTATCAGAGGAATTTTCGATGAGTTTACAGAAATGGTGCAACGAGTATTTCCTAATCGCCGATAACAACTAAAAATAAACAAAAACAAGAGGAGAGTTGAAGTTCCTCTTGTTTTTGGTTTTTTTAAGTTGTCTGATATACTATTTCCTCTTTGCTTTAGAGCGTACTTCCAGCAACTTGGTCTTGAGGTCGTTTTCCATTTGAACAAGCTCCAGCTCGACTTGATGGCGTTTTTCCCGGCCCTCTTGCTGGATTTGCAATGTTTCTTCCAACGTTTCGATTAGGTTTTCTTGTGTTTTCTTCAGTGTCTCTATATCCACGAGCCCTCTTTCATTCTCCCTCGCGGCTGAAATGGTATTTTGTTTCAGCATTTCAGAATTCCTCAACAGCAATTCATTTGTTGTTTCAGAGACATTTTTCTGGGTATCCACGGCTTTTTGCTGATTATATAAGGAAACTGCAATAACAAGTTGATTCTTCCATAAAGGAATAGCCGTAAGTATTGATGACTGGATTCTCTCTACCAATGTCTGGTTGGTATGCTGAATCATCCTTATTTGAGGAGCCATTTGCAATGTGATCTGCCTGCTGATTTTCAAATCATGTGTTCTCTTTTGTAATCGATCTCCAAATTGAATCATATCACTAACTGCTTGTACGTCCATTTGGTTGTTTGTTTCCCTTGCTTTCCGCTCAAGCTCAGGTATAATATTCGCTTGAATTTCATCAAACTTATGCTCTGCAGCTGCAATATAAATGTTCAATGCCTGAAAATAGTCTTTATTTTTATCGTAAAGTGATTCCAGCATAATATTATCGCGTTGAAGTACCTTTTTAAAACTTTCGAGCTGGTCGGAAATTTTATCAATTTCAAAACCGATTTTTCGATATTTTGCAAATAACTGTTGTACAGAGTTATTTACATTTCCAAACAGCTTACCGAAAAATCCTTTCTTTTGCGGTTCAAGCTCCCCTGGCTTGACTTCTTTGATCTTCCGCATTAAATCTGATACGACTTCTCCCACAGGGCCAGCATCCTTTGCCTGCACATGTGAAAGGATGGAGTTTGAGAAGGTGGAAAGTTCGTTTTGAGCACTAATGCCGTAAGAGGAAATGGCTTGTTGATCTGTAGGGTCTATCTGTTTTGCTATTTCCAATGCACGTGATTTATATTCAGCTGATAAGGTATCCATTACCTTTTCTTTCATGGGTTCTGTCGCTGTGTCTTTTTCCTGCTGAGGAACCATTTCATTCTCTAGCTTAGGTGCAGAGAATGGATTGCTCAATAAGTCATTTAACGTATCTTCTTTTACCTGCTCTTTGTATTTTTCATTATTGCTCATTGCTTTTCACCCCATAAGCTACTTCTTTTCAATTATTTTGTTTGAAGGTTTGATTTGTTGAAGGTTTGATTGATTCATCAACCGAATTTCTGTATGAAGATGGTTCATATCACCTGATAAGACAGACATTAATTCTTTTTCCATGCTCTTTTCCAATTGTTTTAATGCATCTTCAGTTTCACGGAGAGCCAATGATACTTCGTGTGTACGCACTGGCTGATTCAACAGTTGAACATACTTTTCCGTGATAATGGCTGAAGAGTCCAAGTGTTGATTAAAGAAATTCTGTGCGGTTCGGTAACGGACAGGTTCCTTTTCCACCATTTTGATAATCTTATTTGATATTTTGGATATTTTAGTAATGGTTTGGTAAACGAACAGGGAACGTACCCGGAATCGTGAACTGTTTATCGTCTTTGCTTTTTCCTTTGCCTGTCTCAGTTGATTCAGAACATATTTTTTTTCTTTGCGTTCCACCCTTTCCAAGTCATTGCTTGGAAGGAGTTTTCTTTTTACAGCCCAGTAACTGACAAGAAAGCTAGCAAAAGCACTTAAAATCCCCAATTGAACTTGGTTACCTGTTACAAGGTATGCTATTAAAAAACCAACAATGGCTAAATTGAAGGAGACAATAATAATAAAGGTTTGTAGCATGATTCGTTTCATATTCTCACTCCTCATATTTGAAGAAATTCCTACTTGTATACTTCTATTTACGTAATTCTGAGGAAAAGGTTTCATCTTTGTATACATTTATTATATAGGAAATTGGTTGGAATACGAAGTGTTTTGTGAGACTTCAGCGAAGATGCTACTTAATAACCTTTGAAAAATAACCAAATGAAAAATAACCCTTGATATTAAATCAAGGGTTATGAGTTTTTATATACCGATGGATATATATTTTACTTCCAGGAATTCTTCAAGGCCGTGGTGACCACCTTCGCGACCGATGCCACTTTCTTTTAGGCCACCAAATGGCGCCTGGGCAACAGATGGTCCACCATCATTCACACCGATGATGCCATAATCCAGGCCTTCGGTTACACGATAAATTCTTGACATTTTTTCGGTATAAACATAAGCTGCCAGCCCATAAGGAGAATTGTTTGCGCGTTTGATGACTTCCTCCTCATCTTTGAATGTTGTAATCGGAGCAAGTGGTCCGAAGGTTTCCTCCTTCATACATTGCATGTCATCATTGACCCCTGTGATAACGGTTGGATCCATAAACGTCCCATCCTTTACGTCTCCCCCGTACGCCACAGAAGCCCCCTTCCCTTTTGCATCACTTAGGTGCTCCTTAACTTTGTCAAGGGCCTCCTCGTCAATAAGTGGACCAAGGTCAACTCCACGTTCCATTCCATTTCCCACTTTCAATTTGGAAACTTCTTCTACAAAGTAGGATGTGAATTTTTCTGCCACACTCTCATGTACATAAATTCTATTTGCACAAATACAAGTTTGACCGGCATTTCTGAACTTGGATTGTACCAGTCCTTTTGCTGCCTTCTCAAGATCTGCATCCTCAAATACGATGAAAGGAGCATGCCCACCAAGTTCTAAAGACAATTTTTTGACGGTATGTGCTGCTTGTTCCATCAGCTTTTTGCCGATTTCGGTAGATCCGGTGAATGTAAGTTTTTTAACATCATTATGTTTCATCAAAGTTTCGCCAATCACACTGGATTTTCCAGTTACAACTTGAAGAACTCCCTTTGGAATCCCAGCTTCCTCTGCATATTTTGCTAGCATTAATGCAGTAAGAGGAGTTTGCCCTGCGGGTTTAACTATGACGGTACAACCTGCTGCAAGGGCAGGTGCCACCTTCCTGGTAATCATAGCGGCCGGAAAGTTCCATGGTGTGATAGCCGCCACTACTCCGACAGGTTGTTTCTGGATAAGCACACGTTTATCTTTTGATGAAGATGGAATGGTTTCACCATAGATTCTTTTTCCTTCTTCTTTGTACCATTCTACAAAGCTATTGGCATACCCTACTTCCCCAAGTGCTTCACGAAATGGTTTTCCCTGTTCTTTTGTCAATGTTTCTGCAATTAGTTTTTTATTTTCTTCCAGAAGGTTAAACCATTTATCCATTAGGTCTGCCCGTTCATAGGCTGTATAATTCCGCCATGTTTGAAAGGCTTCATTTGCATATTGGACGACTTCTTCAAGCTGATTTTCTGAGATGCTTGGCACTGTACCTATTACTTCTCCCGTTGCGGGGTTTGTCACCTCAATCACTTCATCGGTCGTAACCCATTCACCGTTTATGTACATTGAATATTGTTTCATGAAATTCCCTCCTAGAAAAATATAGGTAACTCTTCTTAATATATTCACTCTTTACAGGTCATTCCCTTTATTAGAAAGAAAAAAACACCTATTAAGGTGTTTCAGTGTGTAGACAAAGCTATTTTCTAGTTATAAATTCCCTGTTGTTCGTAGTGGAAGGAGCGGAGACTCCCGCGGGAGGAAGGGACATGGGAGACCCCGCAGGCGAAGCCGAGGAGGCTCCCGGACCGCCCGCAGGAAAGCGAAGCTCCTGGAACGAAGATCAACAAGAAAATGCAATTCTAAAGATGATTAGGGTTTGTCAACAGTCTCAAACACCCATTAAGGTGTTTTTTGTTGAGCGATCGCTACCGGCTGACGGAATAACCTCAGACCATAAATCAATATCAGCGTCAAGGACAAAAGGCCGAAAACTATCGCCATCATCTGCAAGCCGATGGTATCAAGGAATAAACCTGTACCGAGCAAAACTACTTGGAACAATACACGGTCTAACATATTTCGAAATGAAAAGAATCTCCCATGGTATTCCTTTGGTATCTTGGTCTGGAAAATCGTCGCTGCAATCGGAAAAAAACACCCAACTGCCAAACCGAATAAACCGAAAGAAAATAAAGTGACCCATTTTATATCCGCAAAATATAGGCTTAAGTGTGATATTGCAATAAGCGTTACAAATCCGAACATCAGAGGGACCATATTCTTATCATTGGATATTCGTTTCACTGCAAATGCACCGATCATAAAGCATATTCCTTCAATGGTATAGATAAAACTTTTTATCGTTTGATCATCCTGTATTTCGCTGATGTTGATGACCATTAAATTGAATCCTCCGATAAACAAGAATGGAATAAATGTTAGTATTAACACAGTCAAGGCGATCGGGGTTTCTTTCAATACAGGCAATACTTCTTTAAAACTGCCTGCATTCTTACCTTTTTCATCCTTTTTGTTGTCAGATGCATCTTCAAAGTTTAACAGAAACGTTAGTGCAAATAGGAATCCGTATGCAACCATAGATGCCATATACAAAGAAGATAAACTCATCACTACAAGCATAGCCCCTGCTAAAGCTGTCCCGGCAATTCTTGATACCGTAGAGACGTTCATATGGACACCATTCATTTCTAAAAGATCTTTATCTTTTACAATCATCGGAATCGAAGACTGTAAGGCAGGGAAATAAAAGGCTGCTGAGATTTGGATGGCTATCATGAATATTATCATGAAAATAATTGATTGGAACTCAATAGCGAGAAACATGAACAATACACTGACCATCCGCCCGAAACCCGAAATTAACATTACTCTTTTTTTACTGGATGAATCAATTACCTTTCCAGCTAGGGGACCTACCATGACACCTGCTAAAAGGCCCGCAAATAAAATGAGCGATTTCGCAAAATCTGAAGGCACCAACGCCTGCATAAATTCCAAGTTTCCAATAATACCTGTCCATAGTCCTAAGCCGGCGATGAACTCACCAATTAAAATAATCCAAACATTTCGATTTTTCCACATATATAATTCTCCGTTCGCATGGGTTGTAAGAAAACTATACCATGGAAAGATTTAATTCGCCACTCGAAATTTCCTATACTGAATGATTTAATTCCCCTCAAAAAAACACTTGAATGAGCATCTGCCCAATCCAAGTGTTATTCGTATATTCCTTTTAACCAGTTAAATTATTTACTGACTTGCTCTTATCGATGCAAATTGCAACAATTCATGAGAAAAGAGCATTAAAGAATTAACGTTTTTCCTCATATTTCTTTTTTGTTCCATCACCAAAGGTTATTTCCAGTTCAAACTCCTTATAATCATCCTGCAGCCCAAACACTTCGAGAACCTGTGACATGACATCTTGATCATCTGAGTTACTATCAATATTCAACTGTTCAAGTAACGGGGAAAGTTCGGCATATGCTTCGTCTCCTTTTAGGGAGACATCATTTAAATCATCTTCAATATCGGCCTCACCATTTCCCTCGGCCTCATATTCTGCTTCATATTTCACATTATTCTCATACTCAACTTCCAAGTCAAACTTTGTAAAGTCGTGGCCCATTGCTCCCTCTTCGCCTGTCGTTGTTCCTTGATTCGTTTCCTCAGTACCTGTCCCTTCATTTTGAGCAGGGGCGTTTTCGGGAGGGGCAGATAAATCATTATTTGTTCCACAGCCAGCTACAATGCCTGAAGTCAATATCAGACTCATAGCAAGCGGGATATGTTTTTTACTTGACCATACCATAACCACAAAACCTCCTAGAAATATTTTTAAACAGATGATTAATATTTACCCATTATTATGGATAAAAAACAAATTCTTATTCTTCTCCCCCAATTTCATCCAAACTCCCGAGAGAAAGAGTAACCATGCTAAGCCCATTAAAAATCCACCAAGAACATCCAGGGGATAGTGAACACCAAGATAAACCCTGCTTATTCCGATTGATAATATCAATAATACAAAGAAACTGAATAGAATCACTTTAAGCCACTTCGAAATGGAGAGGAGAAGAACGAGGATGGCAAATGCCCCGAAGAATGCCATTGAGTTCATCGAGTGGCCACTAGGGAAGCTATAAAAACCCGCTTCAACAACGTGCTCTAGCGATGGCCTTTCCCTTGTAAAGATACTCTTCAAGAAAGTGTTTAATAGCCTTACACCAACTAAATTGCACCAAAGAAATGCTGCAAGTGACCAATTCTTCTTCAAGAACAATACTATAGAAATGGCAATCAGTGCTGGATAGAAAAAGATCCTGGATCCTATATGTGAAAGAAAAATAAAGAAGCGATCCAATTCTGCAAATCGATACAAACTTACCCCAACAGCCTTGTCCAAAGAATTTGTATTCTCCATCAAGGTTAATCCAGTAACAATAAGAAAGAAAAATAGTAGGATGAAACTTGTAATGAATAACGTTTTTGGCCTTGAATTTACATACATAAATAATTCACTCCCGCTAAAAAGGCTAACTCCATGTAACTTAGAGTTAGCCTAACATGATGGTTTATAAACTTTTTAGCAATAATTTTTTTAACAAAGGAAAAAGAACGTCAGGTAACTCCTCGATGTCTGGCACTAAAATACTGTACTTTCCATACATATTTTGAATCGTTTTTACCTGACCTTCGTCGATTTCGCCATTGGCTAAAAATACATTGATTACTTCCAATCCATTCTTTCTAGCTTCCATGATTGCCTGATGGGTGTCTACAATTCCGTTTTTTTCATAATCCATTGCAGCAGGTTCTCCATCTGAAAAGACGAGCAGAAACTTCTGTTTTTCGCCCCGCTGTATGAGTCTCTTCGTCATATGCCTGATTGCATATCCATCCCTGTTATCCTCTTCTGGTTCCAACTGTAGAATTTCAGGACCTGATATTTGCCTTAGACTTGAAGAAAATTCAATCACCGTCTTGAAATAGTTTGGTTGGCTTGTAGAGGTTGCATCGTTAGTATCCTCCCAAAATCCGACCACTTCATGTGGGACGAAGACTGATTTCAACGCTTCATGAAAAAGAGTGATCCCGTACTTTGTTTGTTCCATTTTATCGAACATGGATGCGGAACAATCAACCAGCAGGGAGAACACAGCATCTATCTCTATGGAAGGATTGTCTTTTTTATAGAAAACCCTAGGATTTTCATCTGTGAACCACGGGATTAGCTTTCTACTCAGTCTCCCAAAAGGAAGATCATTTCTTGGAAGAATTTTTTTATGTTCCAATGTTTTTTGAATCAATTGCTTCAGTTTCTTTTGGTAGGGTGCGACAAACTGCTTATATTCTTCATATGCTAATTTTTGTTCACCAGAAATCCCTTCAGGCTTAACAAATACAGGATAAGCAAACTTATTCTCCCTACCAAACTCTGCGCCACTTCCACCTTCTTTTCGTGCATCGTTCAACACATCAAGTGCCTCAAGCCTCGAATAATCGTTTTTATGCGTCTGTTGACTTTCCCCTTGCACAAAGCCCATCGCCTGGTCTCCGTCCTCGCCTTCGCGAACCCCTTCTCCCATCAAGTCGGTCTTTGTCCCCTGCTCCATATCAAACTGCAAGAAGCTTTTATTATTGCTTTCTGATTCTCGATGCCAAGTCGGAAGCTTGTCTTCATGAACATCTTCCTCATCTTCATCTGATTTATCCTTCTGTTTTATGTCGTCATTCTTCAGCTCGCTTTTTCTCTTCATTTCATCGAAGGTCGGTCCTGCTGTGTCTTCTTCTCCCTTTACAGAAAAATCGGGCAGGAAGAAATACGTATTCAGCATATCGTTTTCCAAAAGTTCTTCTAATACTTCCACGATTAGTCTGATACTTACGAGGATGTCATAAGTGTTATTAGCTTCATAACACTTTGATGCTTCTTCCCTTAAAAAAGGAAGGGCGCGGTCTATGTCTTGATTTAGGGAGGGCACATCCTCTAGCGGGTTATCAGTTGTCAAAAGCAAATATAATAAGTTGTATAAGGCATCAGTCAAATTGTTTCTTTCTGCATTTACGGTTAATTGACTACGAAAGTATTTGCGATACTCCAATCGTCTTACCATAAATGTCCGGGTTGTCCCTGGCCGTTCCCGTTTGCAGAGTTCTTCTAATCTCAAGTCTTCAAGCAACATGAATAATTGTCTGCTAAAGCTACTCAAATGTGTGTTTTTCATTAGCATGAATAGTTTATTGACTACTTCATAATCAGTCTGTGCAACAGAGCCTATGCTACGTAGAAATACATCACTTTTCAACCCTTGCACTTTTTCAAAGGGTGGATGGTTATCCCAGAACAAACTTATATATAGTTTGGTCATATACGGATCATAGTAGGATTTGAATGCGTATTCTACTTCAAGACCTTTTTTCTTCGATAGTGAAGTAGCCAAGTCTGATAGCTCCATAAATAGGAAAGAGTCGATTTTTTTATCATTAAATACAATAGGTCTCATTTGATTCCCCTCACTCAAACAATGTTTGTGCGATGTTTATGATAGCAGCTTTTTCTCTTTCGTCCTCTAGCTTCTCGACAATCCCTCTTTGAATCGCACGGATAGGAGGCAAATACACACTAAGGTCGCACGTGTCCAAAAGAGCACGTACAGAAGCAGCCTCTTCTGAAAGATTCCCATTTTCCACCAGTGAAATGAGGTCTGATGATAAAGTAACATATTTCTTTAGCAGCTTTTCATCATTCAAACGTGATTGACTTTTCAATACTTGTAATAGAACATCTCCTTGGACATATGGAACGTCAATGACCACAAAGCGGTTCTTCAGTGCTTCATTAAGTGGAACCGTTCCCACATACCCTTCATTGATAGCGGCAATGACCCCAAAATTCTGGTCGGCCTTTACAACTTCACCTGTAAATGGGTTCGTTATGGTTTTACGGTAATCCAGAACCCCATTTAAAATTGGCAATGTTTCTGGTTTTGCCATATTGATCTCATCAATATATAACAAATGTCCCTGTTTCATCGCCTTGATGACAGGTCCAGGTACAAATTCGATGGATGCCCTTCCATCAACATTTTCTATGGTTTTGAATCCCAACAACGCTTCTGCGTCCAGGTCTACCGAACAGTTAATACTGTGCATTGGTTGATGAAAGATTGAAGACAAAGTTTCTGCCAGTTTCGTCTTCCCGGAACCCGTTGGTCCCTTCAACAGTACGTTCTTCCCCATCGCCAAGGCAATGATGCAATCATACATGACATTATTATCCGTTGCCGTATAACCCGATATGCCGATAAGGGAATTGTCAACATTCTTATCTTTATTACTATTGATTTTTTCTTGAATTTCTTCTGGAAATTGATCTATTTTAAACACGTTTCCGTCTCCTTTTCCAATGATACTTTTAGTATTTCACAATTATAGTGCAGTTAATGATTTAATAATTCCTTGATTGAAAAAGGCTGCTGACAATAGTTTGTCAACAGCCTAGTTCATTATATCAATTAATGCATTCTTCTTGAAGCGAAAAGATTTGTTTTACTTGATACTGTCCACTTCTTGAACAACTTTGTTCTTTCCGGAAACGATCCATCCGCCGACAGCTATCCCAATCAAGACAATCCAGAACATCGCCTTAAAAATGGGACTGTGCGGGAAGTGGTATGGCAATACACCGACACTTGGATGAGCCAATGTGTATATGAGCAATTTAAACCCTACCCAACCTACAATCAGGAATGCTGCTGTTTCCAAGCTTGGTCTTTCTTTTAACAATTTCACAAATAACGTAGCAGCAAAACGCATGATGACAACCCCTATGAAGCCGCCTAGGAAGATAATGATAAATTGTCCACCATCTATTCCACCTATTTTAGGAAGATTTGTATGAGGCAAAGTCATCGCCAAAGCAAAGGCCGCCAAGATGGAATCAACTGCAAATGCGATATCCGCCACTTCCACTTTAAATACTGTCATCCAAAAACCTGACTGTTTCTTGGGCTTGTCAATTCCGGCAGCGTGCTCCACTTTTGCCACTGCATACCTTCGCCATAGATGATTGAGTGCAATGAACAGCAAGTAAGCAGCTCCAAGGGCTTGAACTTGCCAGATAGATACTAAGAACGAAATGGCGAACAGAGATCCCAATCTGAAAACAAGTGCTCCTGCAAGTCCGTAGAATAATGCCTTCTTGCGGGCTTCTTCCGGGAGATGCTTAACCATAATTGCTAGGACTAGTGCGTTGTCAGCCGCCAAGATACCTTCAAGTGCAATCAGGACAAGAAGAACCCAGCCGTATTCAAGTAATAATGATAATTCCATGGTTTCCTCTCCTTTTCACATGGCTCTTTTCTTAAAGATTGTTGCTTTTACTTGTAAAAAGTCGGTAATTGGACTTTTTCCTGCTCTCATACTCCATAAGGTGCAAGTAGTTCTTTAAGTACGGCGGGGAAAAGAGCACGACAGTAAAGAAAATAACAATTGATGTATCCATCAGAAAAAGCAACAAAGTTTGCGAAAAGAGCCTTTTACATAACAAAAGCCTTACCTGGAAACGGTAAAGGCCTTTTATACACGCATAAAAAGACCTTTACCTAGAACTGTCCAATTTCCAGTTTAGGCAAAGGTCTTGCTAACAACAATCATCGTTGCCGATAAAGCCGGTGCTGTTTAATCAGACACGTCATGACGGCAATATCGTTCTCATAGCTACTCCCCTTTGATTGGGCTTGTGAGTATGTAGTTTTAATATATTATTATTCTAGTAGCTTAAGAGATATGTGTCAACATCTTTATGAGGAAATAGGATACCATAATAAAAATCAAAAAAATTCGAATTGATTATTTCTACACTCTAAATAAAAATAATATGTTATAATCCTTTCATTATAAAATTCATCAGTTTCTAATAAAGGTCGTGGCATGATATGCATCAAGCGTCTACTTATAAAGAGCGTATACAAATTTTCATAAAGATTGTCGTTCCAATCCTAGTGACCCAGCTTGGATTATTCTCCATGAATCTCTTTGATATCATGATGACAGGAAATGTAGGTGCTGGCGATTTGGCAGGAGTTGCCATCGGGGCAGGACTCTGGGTCCCTGTTTACACTGGGCTCAGCGGTATTCTCCTCTCTATCACGCCGATTGTGGCACAACTTGTAGGTGCCAAAAAAACGGACAATGTTCCATTTTCAATTACTCAAGGTGTGTATGTTGCCTTCGCGATGAGCGTCCTCATCATCGCCATCGGGGCTTTGTCACTTAATCCGATTCTAAACTCCATGAACCTCGAATCAGAGGTCAGGCATGTAGCCAAGTTTTATCTGGTTGCACTTGGTTTTGGAATCGTCCCATTGTTCATTTATACCGTCTTAAGGTGTTTCATCGATGCCTTAGGTCATACCAGGATTTCCATGATCATAACTTTACTTTCCCTGCCGATCAATGTACTTCTGAACTATTTATTAATTTTCGGGAAACTCGGACTTCCTGCTCTTGGAGGTATTGGGGCAGGTATTGCTTCGGCATTGACTTATTGGCTCATTATGATCATTTCGCTATATATAGTACTCAAGAAACATCCGTTTACAGTGTACCCTTTATTTAAAAAGCTGTATCCCATTTCCCTTTCGAAATGGAAAGAAATCTTACTTATAGGTGTCCCGATCGGGCTATCTATATTTTTTGAAACTAGTATTTTCTCCGCAGTAACATTACTGATGAGTTCATTCGATACAGTGACCATAGCATCCCATCAGGTTGCATTGAATTTTGCTTCCCTGCTCTATATGATTCCCTTAAGTATTTCCATGGCGCTTACTATATTAGTCGGCTTTGAAATTGGAGCGGGTCGTATAAAGGATGCAAAACAGTACACATATATGGGTGTGCTATCCGCTGTGTTTTTATCAACAGTTTGTGCGGTCTTTTTATACTTTTTCAGAGCAGAAGTCGCATTTTTGTACACAAAAGATCCAGAGGTTATTGCCTTAACCACTGCTTTCCTTTTGTACGCTTTATTCTTCCAGCTTTCTGATGCCATAGCTGCCCCTATTCAGGGTGCTTTAAGAGGCTATAAAGATGTGAACGTCACCTTTATGCTTGCTTTCGTGTCTTATTGGATCATCGGATTGCCTATAGGTTATTTCTTGGCTAATTATACGGACTTCGGTGCCTTCGGATATTGGCTTGGACTTATAGCCGGTTTAGCTGCCGGAGCAGTTGGCCTTGCGTGGAGGTTATACCTCTTACAAAATCGATATATGAAAAAAGCCCCTTCTGTATAAGAAGGGGTCAGACTGTTGACAAACTAAAAATCAGTTGAGTTATTTGTTGGAACGGTTGATCTCCGTTGCAGGAGCTTCGCTTTCCAGCGGGCGGTCCGTAAGCCTCCTCACTCCGCCTGAGGGGTCTTACTTGTCCCTTCCTCCCGCAGGAGTCTTCGCTCCTTCCACTACGATCAACTAGGGAATTTCAATTTTTTAAGCTTTGTCTACACAATGGCCCCTTCTGTATAAGAAGGGGTTTTTGTTTGATTAAATTTCCCTATTCCTATAGGAATAATAAAAGGAGTATGTAGGTAATTGTCGAATTTAGTCAAATAACAATTAGTATTTGAGGGGTTTTTTATATGACTAAATATGATAATGAAAGAAAGTCCACCAGCTATTTTCGAGAGAATCTTTACATCCTCTTGAATCTATTGGAAAGGTACGAAGCGGCTGATTTCGATACAAAAAAGGACATCTATCCAAACTTGATCGTGGAATACAAAAGATATAAAGATGAGCTAAAGAGAGAGATAAAAATATTGATTCAATATGACACAAATCTATGGATATCAAATCATATACTGCCTTCTCTCGCTGTCACATTTGTATTCCTTCAGGAAATAGGGATAAACCGAATCAACCCTAACAGTATTGATAAGGTTGTCCAACAGGTGAGAAAAGCATATTTATTTATGGAGCGTTATGATACTGACCTCTATGGGAATTGAACATTTAAAAAGGCAGCCAAAAGGCTGCCTTTAGAAACCAATATTATTTACCGATAAACATTTGTGTCCAGTAGTTACCTTCTTCCACATGACCTACACCAATGTGAGTGAAGTTTCCATTCATGATATTAGCACGGTGACCTTCTGAGTTCATCCAAGCATTTACCACTTCTTCAGGGCTTTGCTGACCTTGTGCAATGTTTTCCCCGGCAGCACTGTATTCTACACCGAATTGTTTCATCATATCGAATGGAGATCCGTAAGTTGGGCTGTTATGAGAGAAGTAATTGTTTTGTTGCATGTCTTTTGACTTCTCTTTTGCAACCTTACTTAATTCTTCATCTAACTTTAATGGAGCTAGTCCTTGTTTTTCACGCTCAGCATTTGTTAATTCAACAACTTTCTTTTCAAACTCACTTACAGCACCTGCAGTTTGTTCGGTTGCTGGTTTTTCAGCATTTTGCTGTGGAGCTTGTTGTTGAGGTGCTTGAGCTTCTTGTTTAGGTGTTTCTTGTTTTGGAGCTTCCTGTTTTGTTGCTTCAGCAGGAGCTTCTTTTTCTTTAGGAGCTTCTACTTTTTCAGCAGGTTTCTGCTCAGCTTGCTTTGGTGCTTCTTGCTTAGGTGCTTCTTTTTTTGTTTCTTCAGCGGATGGTGCGCCATTTAAATTAACTTTTACGCCATATTTCTCTTCAAGCTCTTTCACATAACCATCTAAGAATGCTTTTGCATCTTCTTGATTAGTGAATGATTTATTTATATTGAATGCTGTGACTTTATTTGTTAAGTCACATGTTGGTTTTGTTGGAGCATTATTTGATTCGGCTTTTGCATTCATTCCGAATGGTGCAGCAGTTAGTACAGCCGCAGTAGTTACAGCAGTGATGATTGACTTTTTGTTGATTTTCATAGGTGTTATTTCCCCCTTGAAAGTTTTTTGTGTTGCTTTCTTGCTACACGAAAATCATACCACGGCTTTTATGTAATATTAGAGGAATAATCTGGATTTGTAATCAATTTTATTTCAATAAATATCCAAGTATCAACAAGTTCTATACATATCAATGATTTTCAATCAAAGTAATATGTAGAGCAATCTTTAAAGTTTTCCAGTAATATGTAACGCATTAAAATTATACTAGAAAAATGCTATTGACAGGTTTAAATACAGTCCATTTTATTACAACCTGGTACAATAATGTTACATATTTTACAACTAATCTTACTTTTATGGCTATTTATCCCATAAAATAATGAAAACCCTAAGTTTTATATCAAAACTTAGGGTTCTTCGTATGATTCATTTTTCAATCCAAGTGAACATATAATTTTTGTCTTCTATATTATGTGCTTTTTTTACTATCTTTAAAGGTTTAAATGTATCAATCATCACTGCAAGTTCCAATGTTTCTTTCTTTCCGATGCTCGCTTCTGTGGTTCCTGGATGTGGACCGTGTGGAATACCAGAAGGATGTAATGTTATGGACCCTTCCTCAATCCCTTTCCGGCTCATGAAATTCCCTGCAACATAGTAAAGCAATTCATCGCTGTTAACATTACTATGGTAATAAGGGGCAGGGATTGCTTCCGGATGGTAGTCATACAATCTTGGAACAAAGGAGCAAACAACAAAATTATGACCTTCAAAGGTCTGATGTACTGGTGGTGGCTGATGAACTCTGCCGGTAATCGGTTCGAAGTCTTCTATATTGAATACCCAAGGATAAAGATAACCATCCCATCCTACTACATCTAAGGGGTGATGCCCTAGGACATGGGAATGCAGGTATCCCCTGGTTTTTGTGATAACTTCATATTCCCCTTTATCTGTAAAAGTCTCCAGTGCCTCTGGTCCCCTGAAATCCCGTTCACAGAATGGACTATGCTCCAACAGCTGTCCATATTCATTTCGATATCTTCTTGGTGTTGTCAATTGACTGAAGGATTCAATAAAAAGGATTTTGGTATCTTCATTTGGAACGACACGATAAATCGTCCCTATTGGAATCGTTACATAATCCCCAGGGCGGTAGGTAATCGTTCCAAACATGGTTTCCACCTTACCAGATCCGTAATGTATGAATAAAAGCTCATCGCCGTCCCCGTTTCGATAATATTTATCCATAGCCTCAGTGACCATCGCTGTTCCGATTAATAGATCACTGTTCCCCAATAAATACTCTCTTGCATCTAATGCATCTCCTTTGCTTTCAATGGAGGTGGTTAGTAAGTGCCGATGATTCAATGCATCTTGTTCTTCATATTCCGGCAGATAACTTCCGATGACTGATGACTTTACTACTTCAGTGGGCAGGAAGTGATGATATAGAATGGATTGTGTACCTGAAAACCCCTTAGTGCCCATTACTTGTTCCCGATATAAAGAACCATTTTCCTTTTTAAACATAGTGTGGCGTTTATGAGGGATTTTCCCCATTGACCGATAATACATATGCTCACCTCATCATCATTTAGTAATGTTATTCTTTAATTTCCCAAGGCCGGTTATGGATAATTCCACTTCATCCCCTGGTTGCAACCAACGGTGTACGTCTGTTCCAAGCTCCAGAATACAGCCAGTACCGACCGTACCGGAGCCAATTACTTCACCGGGGTACAATGTAACACCTGCGGAAGCTCTTTCGATCATCTCGCCAAAGGTGTAATGAATATGATCAAAATTCCCTTCTGAAAGTAGACGGCCATTTACAGAAGCAGTCATTTTTAAGTCATAACCATTATCTGTTTTATACGATGATAGTTCATCTGGAG
This sequence comes from Sutcliffiella horikoshii DSM 8719, assembly GCA_001648575.1. GTDB lineage: Bacteria > Bacillota > Bacilli > Bacillales > Bacillaceae_I > Sutcliffiella_A > Sutcliffiella_A horikoshii. The sequence goes on from LQXN01000062.1 coordinate 155,730, forward strand.
TAACAATGAATGGCCCCAATGAGGTGGCAAAATCCTTCCCCTTTGCTGGACCAAGGCCCACCTTCATTTCTTTCGCCTGAAGATCCCTTGCGCTCCAATCATTCATGATGCAATAGCCGAAAATGTGCTCTTCAGCTTCATTAGCCGTTATGTTCTTTCCTGTTTTCCCTATGATACAGGCAATCTCGAGTTCGTAATCCAGCCATTCACAAGAAGCAGGTTGTGAAATGGTATCATCTGGCCCTTTGACGGCCATATGGTTGGTGAAATAAAATACAGGGATTTCGTACCACTCAGGCACTACATCGAGCCCCCTTCTTCCCCTGGCTGTCTTGACATGTTCTTCAAATGCATAAAAATCCCGAACACTGACTGGCCGTGGCAGTGGTGCTAGAAGAGTTATCTTATCTACGTCATATCTACCTTTAGTTCCATTGCTTTTACAGTGCTGCTCCACTATTTCTTTGAATGTATCATATTGACTTATTAATGTAAGAAGGTCGCTTGGCAGAAGCCCATCTGATGCTTCATGCATATCTACTGCTTGATTTTGGTCCAACCACCCTGCTTTTATCTCACCGGTTTCTTTTTTAAAGGTTATATATTTCATATCAAACCCTCACATTTTTTTATTTGCGCTGAAGCTCAAACAAATCGCTGATGGATCTTGTATACATACTGCCAGCCATTCTTCCGACAGGGTTCAACTTTCTTGTATCAATTTTCCCATCATAATAAAGTTCATCTGAAATGTGGATGTTTTCCACCTTACCTATAACTAGGCTACCTGCACCTGGTGTATCTCCGAAATGAAGCACTTGATGGAGCGTACACTCTAATTGGACCAGACTTTCTTTTACACGTGGCGGGGCTATGTGGACACTTGGCTCTTTCGTGAAGCCGGATTCTTCAAATTCATCCACCTCACTTGGAAATTCCGTAGCAGTTATGTTCATTTGCTCCACAATATCCTCACTGACGATATTGATCACAAATTCTTTTGTACTTTCAATATTAAGCAAGGTATCCTTTTTTGATCCGTCTGCCCCTCTCCTCATCGGAGAGAAACAAACGAGCATCGGTTCGGCGCTGATAGCTGTAAAAAAGCTGAAAGGTGCAATGTTTGTTATCCCGTTATTATCAATAGAAGAAACCAGTGCGATGGGCCTTGGTAAAATAGAACCTACCATTAATTTATAGGCATCTCTCCAGGCCAAACTGCTTGGTTGTATATGCATGTTGTTTCACCTGCTCATATCTAGATTTTTTAATGCCTCAATAAAATTCCGGTTATCTTCCATAGAACTGATGGTGACTCGAATACTCTCCTTGTACCCCAATCCTACAGCTGACTTTACCATGATTCCTTGCATTAGTAACTCTTGCGCCACTTCGTTTCCATCTCTGCCCGTATGTACCATCATGAAATTTGCTTGTGTAGGAAAAAAGGAATAACCTAATGTCGCCAGTTCTTTTTCTAAATAGCTTCTTCCCTCTTCGTTATGGAAGATGCACTGCTTCCGGAACTCCTGATCTTCTATCGCAATCACTGCAGCTGCCTGTGCCAATTGATTGACATTAAAAACCTCTTTTACCTTAGTCAATTCACTGGTAATAAATGAATCCATAATGCCATAGCCGATCCTTAAACCTGCCAGACCATACACTTTAGAAAAGGTTCTTAAAATAACTAAATTGGAGTGTTCAGTAAGTAAAGGGATGGACTGTAGATATTCGTTGCTTGTTGCATATTCGTAATAAGCTTCATCCAGTATAATTAATATATGGTCAGGCACTTTTTCTATAAAACCTTGTAAGGATTCCTTCTCGACGATTGTACCTGTCGGATTGTTGGGGTTGCACACAAAAATCATTTTGGTCTGTTCGGTTATATGTGCAAGCATTGCATCAAGGTCATGCACGCCATTTTTTAAAGGTACGATAACAGGTTTTCCGCCTTCAATTGTCACATTGGTTTTGTAACGTGGAAAAGTTATTTCTGCCATGATGGCTTCCTCTCCTGAATTAAGAAATGCTCTAAGAAGTAACCTGATAATTTCATCTGAACCATTTCCTATGAACAATTGACTTTGTCCTACTCCCAAAAAACTCCCTAATTTCTCTGATAGGCATCTTGCAGACCCATCGGGATAATTAAATAGGTGATCTAACTTTTGCATGAGTTGCTCTTTTACTTTTGGAGAACATCCGAATATATTCTCTATTTCTGACATGTTCCGCAATGTCGGGATACCCAATTCCAATTGTATTTCCTCTAAACTTTTGCCCAATGGATAGGCAGCGATATGCTGGAGAATATCTCGACTTTTTACTTTTACCGCCATTCTCTGGATTACCTCCTATAAAAAAGGAGGGAATCTATTCCCTCCTCTTGTAAATCCTACAGATTTCCTCTTAATTCTTGTTCTCTTTCAATTGATTCGAAAAGAGCCTTGAAGTTTCCTTCCCCAAACCCTTTTGCTCCTTTTCGTTGAATTACTTCAATGAAAAGTGTAGGTCTGTCAACGATAGGTTTTGTGAAAATTTGAAGTAGATATCCTTCATCATCACGGTCTACAAGAATGCTCAATTCCCGAAGCTTCGCAATTTCTTCATCAATTTCGCCCACTCTATCAGATAACATTTCATAGTAGGTATCAGGGGTGTTCAAGAACTCCACTCCATTTTCTTTTAATCTGCTCACCGTCTGAACGATATCTTCCGTCAGGATGGCAATATGTTGAACACCGGCACCATTGTAAAACTCCAAATATTCTTCTATCTGGGACTTTCTCTTACCTTCTGCTGGTTCGTTTATCGGGAATTTGATGCGTCCCCCATTATGCATAACTTTTGACATTAATGCCGAGTACTCTGTATTGATGTCCTTATCTGTAAAGTGGGTCATTTCTTTAAAGCCCATAACTTTTTCGTAATAAGACACCCACTCTTCCATCTGTTCCACATTTCCCACAACATGGTCAATACCGATAATTCCTGCATCTTTTACAGGAGTGGAGTTCTTGTACTCCCTAAATCCAGGCATGAATACACCTTTATAATTCTTTCTTTCGATTAATGTATGGATCGTATCCCCATATGTACCGATTACAGCCTTTTTCAAAGTACCTTGCTCATCCGTCATTTCCTGAGGAGGCTGAATGGCAATCGCCCCTCTCTCAACAGCTCCGTTGTAAGCACTTTCAACATCATCCACGACTAGGGCAATATCTTTGACTCCGTCTCCATGTTTTTTTACGAATTCGGATATTCTCGTATCCTGTTTAAGTGATCCAGTTATGACAAGGCGAACATTTCGTTGTTTTAATACATAGGAAACTGTTTCTCTGTTTCCTGTTTCCAAACCGGAATAAGCAATTGGTTCAAATCCGAAGGTCGTAGCAAAAAAATGGGAAGCTTGCTTTGCATTCCCTGTATAAATTTCTAGATAATCAACATCTCTGACCGGAAAAATTTCTTCCACCTTTTCTTTTGGTTGCATCGTTTTTTCTACGTTCATTGGTTTTCCCTCCTATTTTTTAAAAAATATTACTATTCTGAATAAAATATAATCTATTACCATTTTTAATTGCAAGAGTTCCATTTAAAGCTAGAATGCTTTGACGCGCCAACGTGTCAAGATGAAGTGACTTTTTGCTTACTGGCTTGAGGGGTTTTATGAATGGCTTGATTTTTGATATCCTCCACCGACTCCCATATACTTTCATTGACACTTGGATGAGGATAGGTTGGAAAAAGCATGTCCTCTTGCCTTGCCACCATCTCAAGCGCTATGGAACCAGCACTGATCATCTCAACCGCCTGGGAGCCCATTATATGAACGCCAAGCAATAGTTCCGTTTTAGCATCTGAAATAGTTTTCACTATTCCATCCTTTTGTCCGATGATACTTGAATAACCGTTAGTTTGAAGGCTGCTCTCACCAACCTTGACTTCAAACCCATTTTCCATTGCCTCCAACTCTGTCAATCCTACCGTTGCAATAGGAGGTATCGTTTGGACGACTCTCGGCAGAAAGGTAAGGTCAACCTCAGAGTGATGGCCAGCAATATTTTCCGCTGCCACTTTCCCTTGTTTAATAGACTTTACCGCCAAGGCAGCCCCTTCTGTGACATCACCGATGGCATAAATGGTAGCTATATTTGTTTTGCAGGTTTTGTCAATTTCAATGAAACCTTCCTCACTCAGTTTTATTCCAGCACGCTGAATTCCAAGTGAATCAAAATCAGGATTTCTTTCTTCTGATACATAATAATGGGAACCTTCCAGTGTAATCGGGGCCTCTTTCCCCGTATTAACCTTTACTTCCCAATAATCTTGAATAAATTGAACTTCAGGGGGTGATTCGGCTTTCAAAATTTTTATTTTTTGTTTTTTCAATTGTCTTTGTAACTCTTTATTGATTATAGGGTCAAAAGAAAAATCATGTTGATCCATCGGTAAAATCATCGTGACCTCAGATCCAAAACTGCGGAATGCAGTTGCAATTTCAAGTGTGAAGTCATCATTTCCGTAAAGAATGAGTTTGCCCGGAAGTTCTTTCAGATTCCAAATCGATATGGGTGATAATGCATGGTGGTTCCCACCTTGAATTGGACTTTTTCTAGACCCGACAGCGATAATAGCTTCATTAAATGTATAGGTATCATATTGATGGCCGTTCTCCACACCGATTTTTCGATCTGATATAAAGGAGGCCTCACCAGTTATCACTTCTATTTTGTTTGCCTTACACAAAGCTTGAACACCTTGAAGTAATTGAGCCACCACTTTCTTTTTATGTTGTTGTAGTCTATCCAAATCAAATGTCACTTTGCTTGTATCCATCCCAAGCTGCTGAAGGGATCCCATTTGAAAAAAGGACTGCGCCGCTTTTGTATGTATTTTTGACGGGATGCATCCCTCGTTTAAACAAACCCCTCCAAGCTTGTTTTTCTCGATGATGGTAACCTGCCGGCCAAGCTGCGCCGCCCTTATTGCCGCATGATACCCTCCAGGCCCACCACCAATCACAACAACATCCCGTTCTTGTGTAAGTTCACCTACAACCATTTAAATCAGCTCCAGCATCAATAAATTTGGTTCTTCCAGTAGTTGCGTAAGCCTGTTTGTAAAAGCTACTGCTGTAGCCCCGTCTGCCACACGATGATCAAAGGACATGGAAATATTCATCATAGAGCGGATGACTATTTCCTCTTTATCGTTCACTACAGGACGTTTCTTTGTTTTATGGAAGGAAATCAAGCCTACTTCCGGCTGATTGATGATCGGCGTCGCTCCAATGCTTCCTCCAAGAGGTCCAACATTGCTGATGGTAAAACTGCTCCCGGTCATTTCTTTCATGGAGAGTTCATTTTCCTGAGCCTTTTTGGTTAACTCTTTTAAGCTTGCATGGATCTCTTTTAATGATTTGGCTTCCACGTTATGGATGACAGGGACAATAAGTCCATCTTCCGTGTCTGTGGCAATTCCAATATGGTGTTCTTTTATCAATTCAATGGTTTCTTCCTGTTCATTTAATCTAGCGTTGAAAATCGGGAAATCCATCAATGCAATCGAAATCGCTTTAATGAACAAGGCAGTAGCGGAAATGTTTTGATTGCTTCTTTTCCATGTCTCTCTAAGTCCAATGATCTGTGTCACATCCACTTCTTCAAAGTGGGTGCAATGCGGTATGGTCAGGAGCGACTGGGACATCTTTTTGCCTATTTGCCTTCTCCTGCCTCTGAACGGGATGGTTGTCACAGGAGTCTTTTCCGTTTTTGTCGGTTTTGCCTCCTGCTTTTCTAGTTTTAATTCGTGCGCTTTTTCAGGTTCAGGCTGTTTTTCCTTATCTATAAATCTATATACATCCTCATCAGTTATCCTGCCAGCTGGTCCGGTCCCTTTAATCTCTTCGATATCCACTCCGGCATCCCTGGCAATTTTTCTAGTAAAGGGAGCTGCCATGATTCGAAACGATTTTGAGATTGGTGCCTGGTTGTACTCACTTCCTGATGCGGTACGCTCCATCAAGTCATTGGGAGCAGCCGGTTTATTTACTGTTGAAATTCCTGAAGAATCTGTTTCCAATAGAAATAATGTTGTGCCAACAGGAACTGTTTGACCGACCTCGACTTTTATTTCTTTTATGACACCGGCATACGGGGCAGGTATTTCAGCTGTCATTTTATCCGTCTGTACTTCTACCAATGGCTCATCCGGTTTGACTGTGTCACCTGGTTTAACAAAAAATGTCAATACATCTGCCTGTGTCATCCCTTCACCAATATCATGAAGTTTTACCTCAATCATTCTCATACCTCCTTATCCTAGAACTTCATTACTTTATTCACGGCTGCTATTACTCTTTCTTTAGTAGGGAGATAATGGTCTTCGAAACCAAAATACGGCACGGGTACATCAAACCCAGTCACTCTTTCCACTGGCGCCTTTTGGTAAAGAAATGAAGTTTCATTGATGATTGCAAGTACATCACCGCTGACACTTGTCGCAGCGTGGGCTTCATGAATGATAACCGTTCTCCCGGTCTTTTGAACAGATTCGGCAATTATGTCTTTATCGATTGGATAGAGAGTTCTCAGATCGATGACTTCACATCTTGTTCCTTTGGCCTCCAGTTCTTTCGCAGCTTGAAGGGCAACTGGAATCATCGCACCCCAAGCGATAATGGTGACATCTTCACCTTCCCTGCAGATTTTCCCTTTACCGATTTCAACAGTGTACTTCCCTTCTGGCACCTCTTCTCTTACAGATCGATAGCAACGCATAGGTTCTAAGAAAAGTACTGGATCGGGATCCTCTATGGAGGCTATTAAAAGCCCTTTTGCATCATAAGGGTTGGATGGGCATACTACCTTGATGCCTGGCATATGGGTAAAAATCGCTTCTGTACTGTCAGAATGAATTTCCGGAGCCCTTACTCCCGCTCCATATGGTGCACGGATAACCATTGGAACGGTAAAGTGTCCCATTGTCCTTGCCCTGATTCTAGATGCGTGTGTCATGATCTGTTCGTATGCAGGATAAATGAAACCTAGAAACTGAATTTCTGTAACCGGTCTGAATCCGTTTATCGCCATACCTATGGCCGCACCGATAAAGCCTGCTTCACTTAATGGTGTATCCATTACGCGCTCTTCTCCATATTTTGTTTGAAGACCTTCAGTGGCACGGAACACACCGCCGTTCATTCCGATATCCTCTCCCATGAGAAGGACGTTTTCGTCTTCTTGGAGCATCGTATCCAGGCCGTCTGTAATTGCCTGGACCATGGTAAATGTTTTCGTTTTAAGCGCCGTTTCCATCATGCTTCACCTCTTATCAGTTGAAGAAGATCTTTTTTCTGCTGTTCAATTCCCCATGTTGGTTTTTCAAATACGTAATCAAACATATCTGCCGGATTTGCCGCCGGAAAGCTTTCCATCTCTTCAATCGCTTTATCAACTTCTTTGGAGGCTTCCAACATGAGCGATTCTTTCCATTCTTCGGTATACCACCCTTTGTTTTTCATGAGACGCTCCAAGCGGAGAACCGGGTCGTTTTCCCTTCTTTTATCACTTTCAGATTGATCACGATATTTGGTCGGATCATCTGCTGTGGTATGTGCACCATATCTCCATGTAACAGCTTCAATCAATGTAGGACCTTCTCCTTTTCTTGCTTGTTCCAATGAAGCTAATGTATGAAAATAGACAGCAAAAATATCGTTCCCATCTATTCGAATACCCCTCAAGTCATAGGCAAGTGCTTTTTGTGCGATTGTTTGTGTATTCATCTGCTTGGATAATGGTACTGAAATGGCAAAATGATTATTCTGGTTAAAAAACACTACAGGGGCTTTTAAAACACTGGCAAAATTCAACCCTTCATGGAAATCCCCTTCAGATGTTGCTCCATCTCCGAAATAAACGATACTGGCATTTTTTGTACCTTTTCTTTTTTCGGCATATGCCGCTCCAACAGCATGTGGCAGCTGTGTCGCAATCGGGATTCCTGGCGGGAAAATCTTTCTTCCGTTAGCTGGAACACATCCCTCATTCCTACCGTTCCAAAACAGGAGAATGTTACGGAGGGAATGGCCGAATGTCATGGTCGCCCCATGGTCACGGTAGGAGGGAAACAGCCAATCCACCTCCTGAAGTGCCAGTGCACTACCGACCTGGGAAGCTTCCTGCCCTTCATATGGGGCATAAGTGCCTATGCGTCCCTGCCTCTGTAAGCTTATACATTTTTTGTCGAATGTACGGATCCTGAGTAAATGCTTATACATGGACTGAGCCAATTCTTCTGTGATACGTTTTTCATACTTTTCATCAAGGATATTCCCCTGATTATCCATAATCTGTATGATAGGAAATTGATCTTTCAACTTATTTCCCCCTCTATTAAACTCTTACTGACCATTTTGGTCGTTTGGAATGTGTAAAAAAGCTATTTCTTCTGCTCCGGTCTACCAGTCTTTGTTCACAAAAGTTATTGGCAGCTTCCACTGTGGTGATATTCATTTTTTCCGCTTCCTTATAGACATCCATCAAAGAATTGTAAATGGCCATCGTTTTGCGAAGTACCCGCTCTTTGTTTGGTTCATAAAGCTCATCTGCCACTTGAATGAGACCGCCTGCGTTCACAATATAATCTGGTGCATAAAGGATTCCTTTTTCTTGGAGCATCGCACAATGGTGATTCTCGATCAGCTGATTATTCGCTGAACCTACAACCGCTTTCACCTTCAATTGTTCCACTGTCTGATCGTTAATGATCCCTCCAAGTGCACATGGTACAAAAACATCTGCATCCACAGAATAGATTTCATCCCCACCCACCACTTTAATGCCAGCCCCTATCTCTTTGGCTTTGGCTACAAGTTGATTGATGGCGAATTCATTAATGTCAGATACATATATGTCAGCACCGGCAGTCATTAATTGCTCTGCCACTTTTGCACCGACTTTTCCAAGCCCTTGGATTGCATAGCTTTTACCAAATAAATTTTTAGAGCCCCACAGGGTAAGGTTTGTTGCTTCAATCCCGTAGATCACCCCTTGTGCTGTCGGTACGGAAGAATCTCCGCTTCCACCATAAACTTCATCTACTCCGACGATGCAGTTTGTTTCTTTTAAAGCATGTACAAAGTCCTCAGGAGATGTTCCCATATCTGTTCCCGTGTAAAATCTACCATTCAAAGATTCTACAAATTGGCCAAAGGCCCGGAACAGCTCCGGTGTTTTATCTTTGTTCGGGTCCCCAATGATTACGGCCTTGCCTCCACCGAAATCCACATCGGCCGCAGCACATTTATATGTCATCCCTTTTGAAAGGCGAAGAACGTCATATAGTGCTGCGTCGACAGATTGATAAGGCTGCATGCGGCACCCACCAAGAGCAGGACCCAATGTTGTGTTATGTATGGCAATAATCGCCTTTAAACCAGTATCAGGATCGTTGCAAAAAACTACTTGTTGGTGTTGTTGAATCTTATCGAACATTTCCATTCCCCCAACTTCAGAAGTAAGCGTTTTCATATTTGTCAAAAGAACCACCCTTTTTATCTATTATTCTTACTACTTATCATTTGTTCAATTTTCCTTTTAGGCAAAATGACTTGTGTCACTTCCCCTTCACCGACAACTTTTTCATGAGAGTGTATAAGTACGCTTGTGATGATGAAGTTCTTTTTGCGGGAGACCACAGTTGCATCAAGTGTTAGAATGGACCCTTCAGTTGCCGGAGCCAAGTGCTTCACTTTCACCTCTGCCCCCATTCCTTCTTCCCCTTCGGAAAGAATCCCTAAAATCATCTGTCTGGAGACCCATTCCATGTGGTATACCATTGTTGCAGTAGAATAGACAGGATGAACCATTTTTCCTTCAAACTGTGCAAACATATCTTCCGTAACAGTAATCTGGATGGAATGCTTTGCACCGACCTTCAAATCAGAATTCATCTTTTTCACCTCAAACGTATAACGTTTATTCAACGCTATAATAACATTTCGTTAAATAAACAGTCAATAAATTGTAGAAATTTTATAAATAGTCAATAAAAAACAATAAAAAGAGTAGAACGGAAGGGTCCATTCTACTCTCTAGTCATCAATTCAACTTAGCAACGATCGATCGTTTGTCATTTGCTGGCCGCGGATCCGCTGGAATTCTGATAAAAGTCGTTCGATGGTAAGGGTTTTCTTTTCCTCTTCTTCCACTTCAAGAATAATTTGGCCTTTATCCATCATGATCAGTCGATTACCAAGATCAAGTGCCTGTTGCATATTGTGCGTAACCATCAGTGTGGTTAATCCTTTATCGGCAACAATTTCTTTGGTGATATTGGTAATCAATTCTGCCCTCGATGGATCAAGTGCAGCTGTATGTTCATCAAGTAAAAGAATATCTGGTTCTGTAAACGTCGCCATCAATAAGGATAGAGCCTGTCTTTCTCCCCCAGATAACAATCCGACTTTAGCAGAAAGTCTATTCTCAAGTCCGAGGTGAAGTGTTTCGAGCACTTCTTTGAAATAGGTTTTCCTTTTTTTAGTGACACCCATTCTTAATGTTCTATTTTTGTTGCGGGAATAGGCCATCGCAAGATTCTCTTCGATCGTCATGGTTGGTGCAGTCCCCGCCATCGGATCCTGGAACACCCTCCCGATATATCTGGCTCTTCGGTGCTCTGCCATATAAGTGACATTGCGGCCGTCAATTTCCACCTTTCCCGTATCAGGCGTCAGGACACCTGATATCATATTCATCATGGTGGATTTTCCTGCACCATTACTTCCGATGATGGTGACAAAATCCCCTTTTTTCAAAGAAAGATTTATGGTATCCAATGCATTCTTTTCATCAAGGGTTCCTTCGTTAAAAACCTTGTTAATCTGAGTTAAGTGTAGCACCCTGCTCCCCCTTTCCAGTTGCCGTACTTAGAGATTGGAGCTTCAACATCTTCTGCTTCTTCCGCTTTCTCTCTTTATAGCTCTCTATGAATCTTGGGGTAATAAGCGCTAATATAACGATGGTTGCTGTAATGGCTTTTAAATCACCTGTTTCCAAGAACTCCACCCTTAGTGCCAGGGTCACTACGATCCTGTAGATGATTGCCCCACCAATAACAGCAAAGGTTGTCCAGGCAATGGTCCTTGTACCAAAGATTGCTTCTCCTATAATGACAGAGGCCAATCCGATAATGATCATCCCTATCCCCATACCTACATCCGCATAACCTCCGTGTTGGGCGATTAGTGCACCTGAGAATGCAACCATCGCGTTTGAAATGCCCAATCCTACTATAACTAGGCCGCTTGTATTGGCAGACAAGCTCCGAATCATCCTTTTATTGTCCCCTGTAGCCCGGATTGCCAACCCAATCTCCGTTCTTAAGAAAAGGTCAGTCAAGAATTTGATCGCAAAAGTGACAATTAGCATGATAATAATGACTGCCCAAGTCCTTGGAACATAAGCTCCTAATCCGATGGAGGAAAAGATATTATTCATAAACGGGTCAATGCCCATATCATTCCACCAAGAGCGGATATTTGTGAAGAATGTATCACTGTTCATCAAAGGTACATTCGATCTTCCCATGATCCGTAAATTGATGGAATACAGGGCAATCATCATCAAAATACCTGATAACAAAGGATTAATTTTACCGAAAGTATGTAACGACCCAGTTATACAGCCTGCAATGAAACCGGCGACCATAGCCACCAATGTGGCTGTAACGGGACTATAACCACTTACAATCATCGTTGCAGCAACTGCTGCACCTATTACGAAGCTTCCATCCACCGTCAAATCAGGAAAATCAAGGACCCTAAAGGAAAGATATACCCCTAGGGCCATGATAGCGTAGATGATTCCCAATTCGACTGAACCAAAGATTGCTGTTATCACGTCAGAATCATCTCCTTGTTGAACTTTACTTTATTTTTCATCATGGAAATCAGCTATCTCACTCCAAGCGTCCTTCATTTCTACCCCTTGAGCTTCTGCTGCATCAGTGTTTATAGTTAGCTTTAAGCTCTGAGGGTAGGATACTGGAATTTCAGCAGGTGTCTTTTCGCCTTTCAACACCTGAACAGCCATTAGACCAGTCTCGTATCCAAGATCGTAATAATTAAATCCACTTGCAGCTACTGCACCAGCCTTCATGGAATCAAGATCTCCTGCAAACAATGGAATCTTCTCATTAGTTGCTAAAGTTACAAGTGATTGTAAAGCTGAAACTACTTGATTATCTGTAGGCATATAGATTGCATCCACTCTGCCAATGAGAGATTCAGCTGCTTGCTGTACCTCTGCAGACGTTGAAATTGATGCTTCTACAAGAGTTCCACCTTTTTCTTCAACCAGACCTTTCACAACTTCCACCTGAACGACTGAATTCTGTTCCCCGGTATTATAGATAACACCGATGTTTTTCGCACCCAGCTCATCTACCATGAAATTGATTGTAGTTGCAATTGCGTCAGGGTGTGTATCAGATGTTCCTGTAATGTTTTCCCCTGGCTTTTCAAATGATTCCACTAACTCTGCTCCAACAGGATCAGTAACAGAAGTAAAGATGATAGGTATATCCTTTGTCGCTTGTAAGGCACTTTGTGCACTTGGAGTGGAATTGGCAAATATCATGTCCACTTCATCTGCAACAAATTTGTCAGCGATTGGCTTGTTATTGTTCGGATCGCCTTGTGCATTCTGAACATCGTATTTAACGTTTTCCCCTTCTTTGTAGCCATTGTCTTCAAGCGCCTTCTTAAACCCTTCAAATGCAGCATCTAAAGAAGGATGTTCTGCAAATTGAGTCACCCCAATTACCACTTGGTCTTTTGCATCTCCGCTTGTTGCATCAGAGCCGCAACCAACCAGCAATGCAGCACAGGCCACACCTGCCAAAATGGATTTCATTTTGAACTTTTTCATCCTTTATCCCCCTTATATATGTTTTAAGCTACATAAAAATATGTATGCTTTGAAACCGTTTACAATAACTGTATGTCTATGATGTTAAATAACTATAACGTTTTTTCAACGTTATATTAACACCAAAATTTTAATAGTGTCAATATATTCTAAAAATTTAAATAAATTTATTATTGTACAATAAATACGCCACTTATGGCTGAAATCCTTTTTCTTTTTTGAAAATAAAAAAAGAAACCCCATTTTAGCATTAGAGGTTTCTGGATTTTCATAATAAGCTGCCTGCTCTTTGTAACTGTTTCTTTGCATCAACCATCATCTGTTTGAATAACTCATTTACACTAGGAATGGAAGAGATGACACTTACAATCTGTCCACCGTTAATGAACCCTTTTTCCAATTCCCCTTCCACTGCTCCTTTAATATGGTGATCTTCGGTGGTAAGCTCGTTGAATTCTTCGAGTGTGATCCCTTCATTCTCTTTATGGATCAAGTGGTTGGCATATGGTGTGCGAAGCACTCTTCTGACTCTTCCGACGGTCCTTCCGACAATTACTGTACCCTGATCATCAGCTTCTAAAATAGCATTCTTATAAAGAGGATGGAACGGGGCCTCCTTCGTTGCAATTAACCTTGTCCCCATCTGGACACCTGACGCACCAAGAGCCATTGCAGCAGCAAGGCCACTGCCGTTTCCCCGTTTCCGATCCCTCCTGCAGCTGCAATTGGTATCGATACTGCATCCGCAACTTGGGGTATTAAAGTCATTGTGGTGGTTTCTAAACTCGAATTGATTCCGGCAGCCTCATATCCCTCTGCCACAATAATGTCAGCACCAGCTTTTTCTGCCTTTATCGCCTGTTTGGGAGAAGCAACCACAGAAATTATTTTTACTCCGTGCTCTTTCAGTTTCGGTATGTAAGGTGACGGATTACCTGCAGAAAGTGACACCACCGGCACCCTATGTTTAATGATCAAGGTTAATATTTCTTTAGTATGTGGTGAAACCGATAACGCAACATTGACCGCAAAAGGTCTTCCCGTCATAGCTTTTGTTTGAATTATGATTTCTTCCACTTCTTCCGGCCGCATTGTCCCTGCCCCGATCGTACCAAGTCCCCCAGCATTGGATACAGATGCGGTCAATGCTGCATTACTAATGTTGCCCATCCCCCCTTGAATGATCGGAAGGTCAATTCCTAAAATCTCTACTAATTTATTCATCTATTCTTTCACCCCTCGTTAAAATAATGTTATACTAATTCTAATATTTAGACAATATTTACTGAGGAGGTTATAAGCTATGATTTATCCTTATGGAGGAAAATCCCCGCAATTTGATGGCTCAGTTTTCGTCGCCCCTGGAGCTCGTATCATCGGGGATGTGACCATCGGTGAAGAATCCACAGTTTGGTTCAACGCAGTTTTAAGAGGTGATGAGGGGCCAATCACTATTGGGAAAAGATGCAGCATTCAAGATAATGTCACTGCTCATTTATATGAAGGATTTCCGTTAGTCATTGAAGATGAAGTTACAGTGGGACATACAGCTATTTTGCATGGATGTACAGTTAGGAAAAGGTGCATAGTTGGTATGGGATCCACCATTCTTGATGGGGCGGATATCGGAGAAGAAAGCATAATCGGCGCGAACACATTGATACCATCAGGTAAGCAAATACCGCCACGTTCATTGGTAGTCGGTTCCCCTGGAAAGGTAATCCGTGAATTGACTGACAAGGACTTGGAGTTAATACAGCTTTCTATTGATACATATGTTCAAAAAGGGAAAGATTATCAGAAAGAATTGGGAGACAGATGAGAGCTATAAAAAACGGGATTAGTAATCCAGTTTCAGATTGTTGACAAATCATTAAATAGTAAGGGTTATCTGATGGAACAAGTTGATTTCCGCTGCAGGAGTTTCGCTTGCCAGCGGGCGGTCCGTAAGCCTCCTCACTTCCCCTGAGGGGGCTTACCTGTCCCTTCCTCCCCCAGGAATCTACACTCCTTATCACTTCAATAAACAGCGAATTTATAACTCGAAAAGAGCTTTGTCTACACACAGAGACGGGATTAGTAATCCCGTTTTTTTTAGAATATTTTAAAATAATCATTACTATAATAATGTTATGTAAACTCTAATTACAAAAGAACACCTCCTAACGGAAATGCTCTTTCTTTCATCATTCCATAATAAAGGGATGATTCAGCACATCATATTTTTTATCCTTTAATTCCAATTCATTCCCATCTTCGAATACCTCTTCAAAGAAGCGGGAAGCGGGTTCCGCCAGTTCTTTATAATATCCGCTGAAAAGTGCTGCAGCATGACTTCCCAGCCACATATCCGGTAAAAGTTCCTCTGGCAATCCCGGGTCCACGAACAAAAACTTTCTGTATTCATGCACTAGCTTGGTCCGCTCTACAAAGCATTCAGCTTCAGTCATTTGACCTTTGGCAATCTTGTTTTTGGCAATGATATATTTTTGACTGTATTCTTGAATGAAATGTTGGTATTTATCATTAATCTCTTCTAGATCCCAACTTTTCATGACAAGTCGCTCGTTTGCAAAAGGTCCATGATATTCTGATATAAAGAAGTCAACATAGTCTTTTATTTCATATTTCACAATTAAGTCCTGAACCTGCTTCTCTAATGAATTTGGAGATATCCAGCAGCTATTAGATAACGTCCCGAAACCACTCCAAATCAACTCTTTTCTAAGTTCATCCCTGACGCTTCTTATTTCTTCCGGTATGTTGTACATGAGCATACGCCATTTCCCGTCCCAGCTGTCGTTTTTCAGCTTAAAGATACGTTGTGCAGCCTCATCTATCCTTTTGATACCTCGATCTGTTAAAAAATAGTAGCTTTTATTCCCTTTTTTTTCAGCTTGAACCCAACCCTGTTTGTTCATTCGGGAGATTGCAGCTCGAACCGCTTGATCATTATGACCAAATTCATTCAATAGTTTGATCAAACTTCCTATCCAGATCTTATTGCCATAATGTCGAACATAATCTCCATATAAAGTAAAAATCATCGATCTTGTATTCATGGTCTCCATCCTCTTTCTACTACCGAAAATAAATCACTATATTACGCTAATTTCATTTTAACAGAGTAACGCGTTATAGAAAAGGTGAAAGCATATACCACTTCTAATATCTTAGGCAGCACAAAAAATCATAGAGATGATTACACTCTATGATTTTTCCAATCTTTCCACTACTGTAGCGATCCCTTGCCCTACCCCGACGCACATCGTTGCCAGGCCGTAGCGTGACTTCCGCTTAACCATTTCATGGACAAGTGTGGTAAGTATCCTTGCACCACTTGCTCCAAGTGGATGACCAAACGCTATGGCTCCGCCGTTAACATTAACTTTACCTGGATCGAGTTCTAGCTGGCGAATACACTCCAAAGACTGAGAAGCAAAGGCTTCATTAAGCTCCACAAGGTCCATGTCCCCGGCATTCAATCCTGCACGCTCTAATGCTTTTCTCGTTGCATAGATAGGACCGATTCCCATAACTGAAGGGGTAAGGCCAGCTACTGCAGAAGTGACGTACCGCGCAATTGGCTTAAGTCCAAGTTCATTTGCTTTTTCAGCACTCATCAATAATAGAGCTGATGCCCCGTCATTCACCCCGGAAGCATTGCCTGCCGTCACAGTTCCCTCTCCAAAAATAGGACGCAATTTGGCTAATTTCTCTAATGTAGTATCTGGCCTAGGGTGTTCATCCTTGTCCACTATCATTTCATTTCCTTTTCGGTCCAAAATGGACACTGGGACAAGCTCTTCTTTAAATCTATCTGATTCCATCGCCCTCTTGGCTTTTTGCTGACTCTCGTAAGCAAAGAGGTCCTGATCTTCCCTTGAAACGGAAAATTCCTTTGCTACATTCTCAGCTGTCTGTGGCATTGTGTCGACCCCATGCATCTTTTCGAGCTGTTTATTGGTAAACCTCCATCCGATGGTTGTATCCATCAATTCCATGTTACCACGAGGAAAGTCCATCTCAGGTTTTGCCATGACAAATGGAGCACGGGTCATACTTTCTGTTCCCCCTGCTATAAATATCTCCCCTTCTCCCACCATAATGGCGCGTGCAGCATAGTTGACTGCATCTAAACCAGAACCGCAGAGACGATTGATAGTTGTTCCTGCCACTTCCACTGGGAGTCCAGCCAAGAGTGCACTCATCCTGGCTACATTCCGGTTGTCCTCTCCCGCTTGGTTCGCGTTGCCAAATACCACTTCTTCTATCTCTCCAACCGGAACGGAGGGGTTTCTGTCTACAAGGGCTTTTATCACGACTGCTCCAAGATCATCCGGACGGACAGCTTTAAGAGCACCCTTGTACCTTCCTATAGGAGTTCGACAAGCATCTACGATGACAACTTCTCTCATATCACTTTCACCTCTCTAGTTATTGTTTGGATAATCATAAACCCCTTTACCACTTTTCTTTCCCAACCTTCCAGCCTTCACGTATTTCTCAAGAAGTGGAGCAGGGCGGTACTTCTCACCGAGCTTCTCATGCAAATATTTTAAATTGTTCAGGCGTGTGTCCAAACCGACCAGGTCCCCAAGTTCGAATGGTCCCATAGGGTAATTAAGTCCAAGCTTGATCGCCTTATCGATTTCTTCTGGCGTACCAACACCTTCTTGCAACATGTAAAAGGCTTCATTTCCGACAAGTGCACTGATCCTGCTTGTGACAAAACCCGGAAACTCATTCACGACTACAGTTTCCTTTCCCATTCTTTCGGCGGCTTGTCTGATGAAATCGGCAGTCTCATCACTTGTTTCCAGTCCGCGAACTATTTCAACCAGCTTCATTTTATGTACAGGATTAAAAAAATGCATCGCAATCACTTTATCCGGCCGTCCCGTAAAACTCCCAATTTCAGTCGGACTCATCGTAGATGTATTAGAAGCGAATATACAGTTGGCAGGTGCGAGACTATTTATTTTTTCAAAAACTGATTTTTTGATACTGATATTCTCAGGTACCGCTTCGATTATTAACCCTGCTTCCTTAGCTGCAAACTCAAGGTCTGTAGAATAACTGAGGCATTCTCTTAATTGTTCTGTCTGAGTTGTTTTTAATTTACCTCTTTCTACTCCTTTAGAGATGATTTTCTCTATTTCGTTTTGTGCTCCGTCTAATTGCTCTTGCTTCACATCGATTAAAGTCGTTTGATATCCTCCAAGCGCACTTACATACGCTATACCACGACCCATCACGCCAGAACCGATAACCACTACCTTTTCCATCACTTTTCCTCCTTTGTCTCGCTGTAAAAAAGCAAAGAGGACTTGCCCCTTTGCTTTGCTCTAAATGGGATGATGAAAGATATTACACCCCGAACGGGTTCAGCGGGCGATTTCCGAAGTAGGAAATAATACTTTTTGTTTCAGTGTATAGGTCCAATGTTTCTATACATAATTCTCTTCCGAATCCTGACTGTTTGTAACCTCCAAAAGGCGTACCAGGAAATGCAGAGAACGGGCAGTTCACCATTACGATTCCAGCTTGAATTTGTTTAGCGACTCGAGTTGCACGGCCATGGTCTTTTGTCCAAATAGCTGACCCAAGACCGTATTCGCTGTCATTGGCAAGTTTTACTGCTTCTTTTTCGTCGCTGAAAGGCATGACAACCACGACCGGACCGAAAATTTCCTCTTTTACTACTTTCATTTCGTGTGTTACCCCTGTGATGATGGTAGGCTCATACCAATAACCGTTCTCATACCCTTCCACCTTGGCGACTTTGCCTCCAAGAACGACATTCGCTCCTTCTTCTTTTGCGGATTGAACATACCCATCAATCACATCCAATTGACCTTGGTTGATGATGGCACCGATATGTGTTTCCTTAGCAAACGGATTACCAAGAGAAAGCTTCTTCGCTTTTTCTACAAACTTCTCCATAAACGTATCATAGATATTTTCGTGTACATACAGGCGGGACCGTGCTTCACAAGATTGTCCAGTATTATAGAAAATTCCAAATAAGGACCCGTCTACCGCTGCGTCGATATCTGCATCTTCAAAAACAAGATTAGGAGATTTCCCTCCAAGCTCCAATGTTACACGCTTCAGTGTTTGGGAAGCTTTTTCCATGATGTCTTTTCCGATTGGAGTGGAACCTGTGAAGGCAACCTTATCAACATTTTGATGTTCAACCAGGTAGTTTCCAACTTCAGATCCTGCACCAGGTATGATGTTCACTACTCCTTCAGGCACTCCTGCTTCTACACAGATTTCACCTAGGACGATGGCAGTCAGAGGAGTCAGAGTAGCCGGTTTGACGACAACCGAACAACCGACAGCGATTGCAGGCGCAATCTTCCAAGCTGCCATCATCAATGGATAGTTCCATGGGATGATTTGTGCACAGACACCTACAGGCTCTTTCTCTGTGAAGTTATGGAACTGTCCAGGAACGTTGTTTACCGATCCGCGGTGTCCAACAATCGCTCCTGCATAAAATTCAAAATCCTCGATTGCCTGCATGACTTGGCCTTGTGCAGCTGCAAGGGATTTACCTGTATCTAAAATCTCCAATTCTACCAATTCATTAAAACGGGAACGCATTATGGAGGCAATTTTGTTTAAGGTTCTTGCACGCTTGTTTAACGGGAACAGTTTCCATTTTCCTTTATCAAATGCATGACGGGCTGCTTGAACCGCTTTTTCAGCATCTTCTTTAGAAGCTTTTGCAATGGTTGCTACCGCTTCCCCTGTAGCAGGGTTGTAGGTAGTGAAAGTTTCTCCATTTGATCCATCCACACGTTGACCGTTAATGATAAGTTGATATGAATCACGTTTCATCTCTAGTTGTTCCATTTTTTGTTCTTTTACTGTAGACATGGTTTCATCTCCTTCAAATTTTCTTTATTCATTATCAGAAAAAAATCATCTTCCTTTAAAATCAGGTTTTCTCTTCTCGATAAAGGAGGCCATCCCTTCCTTATGGTCGTCTGACAGGCCTGCAATACGCTGTCCGTATGCTTCTTGTTCAAGATACTCATCATAAGAGAGGTTCCAGCTTGCGTGAATGGAGCGCTTAATGAGCCCGATTGCCTGTGTGGGCATACTGGCTAATCTGCTAGCAAATCCTTGCACTTCGTCTTGCCAGTTTTCAACAGTGACTATTTTTGTAACTAGACCTAATTCCTTTGCTTCTTCCGGCTTAATTTTCTCCCCAAAGACAGCAAGCTCTAATGCTTTGGCATTACCTACAAGTTTTGGGAGATAATAAAGGTTTCCGGAATCAGGAATCAATCCTACATGAATGAATGCTTGAACAAAGCTTGCTTTTTCCGACAAGATACGAAAGTCACAAGCCAATGCCAAACTGAATCCAGCTCCCGCAGCAACTCCATTTACCGCTGCAATCACTGGCTTTTCACACCTTGCAAGCTGTTTCATCATTGGACCGTATCTTGATCGCAATACTTCACCATGATCCATATTTTCATCCACTTCTGCCAGGTCTTGACCAGAGGAAAATGCCCTGCCTTCACCTGTAATGACAATGACTCTTATTTCTGCATCTGCATTTGCCTTTTTTAGTGCTTTTGAGATCTCTCTATTCATTTGTTCTGTAAACGCATTCAATTTATCGGGTCGGTTCAGAATTATCCAACCTACCCGGTTCTCTTGCTCATATTTAATCGTTTCAAACATTGGGCTGCACCTCCTTATTCCCCTTCAAAATTAGGTTTTCGCTTTTCCTTGAAGGCACGCATTCCCTCTTTTTGATCCTTGGAAGCAAATAGAAGATAAAAGTTCTTCCTTTCAAATTGCATCCCTTCATAAATAGGATAGTCCACAGCTTTATGGACGGATTCTTTAATCAAGCGCAGGGACAAAGGAGCTTGTTTTCCAATTTTACGAGCAAATTTCATTGTTTCTTCCATTAATAATTCTTTTGCGACCACACGGTTGATGACGCCATGGTGCAGGGCCTCATCAGCACTCATCCTATCACCAGTCAAAAGCCATTCCATTGCTTTTGATTTTCCCATAAGTTTAGTCAATCTCTGCGTCCCACCTGCCCCTGGCATAACCCCCAGGCTGATTTCAGGAAAACCGAATTCTGCATCATGGGCTGCAAACAGTATGTCACAGCATAGGGCAAGCTCAAATCCACCGCCAAGAGCAAAGCCTTGAACCGCGCCAACAATAGGCTTTTTCACCCAGGCAAGACGGTCCCATTCCGTGAATTGATTCAACAGTTCAAGTTCAATGGCTGTAGCCTCCGCCATTTCATCGATATCTGCACCCGCAGCAAATGCACGGCCTTTTCCACTCAATACGATTACTTTCACTTCGTCATCACGGTCAAATTCTTCTATCACCGTCACAATTTCTGTTACCATTGGTCTGTTGATTGCATTCAACACTTTTTGTCGATTTAACATCACGACACCAATCGCACCTTCTATTGAAACCTCGATATATTCGTACGTTCTACTCATTCACTTCTTCACCAATCATCAAGGTTACAAGATCGCCGGCAAAGCTCATTAAATCCTTTCCAGATGCTTTAGCTTCATCTGTTCTCATTGCTTGCTTCAATGCGTCATGACTGTCATAAAACATTTCACACATTAAATAGTACTTGCCTTCCCCACCCATTGGACTTCCTACCACTTTTGTCACTTCCATCTTGCGCAAGCCAGGTATCTTTGCAGTGATTGGTGCATGTGTGTCAAAATAGTGCTGATCAAAAGCCTCTTTGTTTTCTGGGTGTTTGTATAACGCGATTAATTTTACCATCTGAAATCTCTCCTTTTTTATATGCTCTGTTAAACACCGCTGCTTACTTTGGCAATTGGCACCAATCAACAGCTATGATCTCAGAACTTTATGTAATTGCCTGCCAGAGATATACTCCGGAAGGCATTGATACTCTTACATCATGGTGGAAACGGGTTTCATTGCTTCGAAAGGGTTCTTGCAACCTTTACAGTAAAGGATGCTCCTGCATGCAGTTGGGCCGAAGATGTTATCTATTGTCGTGTAAGTCGACCCGCAGTAAGGGCAATCCACATGCCATTCTCCAGCATCGTCTAGTATAGGTGGGGGTGCGATCCCAAACTCCTTTAAATGCTCTCTGCCTTTTGCTGTAATGCGATCGGAAGTCCAAGGAGGCTGGTAGATGAATAGGACCTCCACACGCTTGAATAGTGCCAAGCTGGCAATCTCGTTTTCTACATTCTTTTTGATGATTTCAAGGGCTGGGCAACCCATGAACGTAGGCAACATCTTGATGATAACTCCTTCATCGGATAGTTCGACCACTTCCACCATCCCAAGATCCACGACACTGACAGAATCTATTTCAGGATCTTTCACAAGATGTAAAGCTTCCCGGACCTTTATTATTTTTGTTTCTTCCTGCATGTTGTCCTCATTCCTTTTTGTTTGGCTATAAAGCAAAAGTATTTTACCAAACCGCTGCTGGATTGCTTCTATATACTTCACTAAGCGTTAATAGGGCATCATCCAAATCCTTGGTATGCTCTCCTTTTCTGCCATTTCCACTTTTCATCCCCATACTTTCAGGGAAGACCATATTCAGTTTTTCAAACATGGAGGCCATTTCAGCAACAAAGCGTTTACGCAGTTCACTTTCCTTTTCTATTAAACGGTATTGCGTAATGGCATCACCGCTTGGACCTAAAGCCAGTACACCATCAAATTCTTCTAATACCTTGTCAATGGCAGCTTTCATCCTGCTTTTTGCATCACCGTTAGCAGAACATAACTGTTTAAACCATGTCCTCCAATGAAGCAAATGATAGTATAGTTCCATATTCACTTTTACAGCAACATGTTTCAAAGGTTCATAGGAGGAGTTTTTCAATGACTCGACCTTTATTTTCTTGGACTGGGTGTAGAAGTAATGTCTCACCACTGTATATGCCCAATCATATTTAGGTTCCGTGAGATAAGTTCCGGATCCATTCACTTTTTCTAACAGTACGGCGTTAACTCTCTCTGTCGCTTTCCTTGCATGAGCAAGAGCGTCCATATCCCCTTCACCCAGGTCCTCCAGCAATTGATAGTACATGGCGGCATGCCCCATCGTGTCCTGGTTAATGGAAGAAAAGGCAACATCCTCCTCGATGTGAGGAGCAAGACCAAGCCATTCAGAACCTCTATAGGCAATGATGAAGTCATCATCTGCAAGCTGATACAATAACGCTGTAAGAGCTTTATAGTACGATGTATCTTTTTGAGCTTCTTCAACCGATGTTATATTCATTGATTTTTCTTCCCTCCCCATGACATGATCTCCTGTTCATCAAGCATGCCTTGCTCATATTGGCGCCATTTTTTCTTCAAATAGCCATAGCCTTTTGTATTGCGATAATCCTTGTTATCAATTCTTTGTAAGGTTACGCGCTCCTCTTGTGTCATTTTACGGATATTTGCCCGTTGTACCACCCAAATATCCACAGCAGGCTCGCGGCGCATAAAATTCTCTTGCGCCATCACAAGTGCAATCTCTTGATTGGGAGCAAGCAGACTGAATTGATATTGCATTGGAGAAGTGTGGGTTCTTTTGCTGAACACTTCAAATTCTTTATAAAAACCTTTCGTACTCATCTCATAAGCTCCTTCCTCTTTAACCTGCTGTCGTATCGGAGCTTAGCGCTTCCCGAACCCACGCATTATTTTCATGAGCAATTACTCTTAAGCGCAAGCGGTCCTTTGATTTTGGGCCGTTGTTCTTAATGATTTCCTTGAAGTTGCTCCAATCAGGCTGCTTGTAGATCCACTTCTGCTCTTCCTCATTAAAATGCATTGTCTCATCAGGCAATGTAAGGCCGAGTGAGAGGACACGTGGAATATATTTTGTAAAAAAATCCTGGCGTAACTCTTCGTTGCTTTTTGTACGTATGTTGTATTTCATCGTTATATCCTGCTTGGATGTACCGGTAGTGGATGCGTCTGCCGGACCAAAGAACATCAATAGCGCCTCCCACCAGCGGTTGATGGAATCTTGGATCATTGCCCTTTGTTCTTCGGTTCCTTCTGCAAGGGCCATGATGATTGCCTCTCCATGCTGGGCATGGAATACTTCCTCTGCACAAATGCGTTTAAGAGCCCTTGCATATGGTCCATATGAAGCGTCCAGCATATTTGTTTGGGAAATGATTGCTGCTCCATCTACAAGCCACCCTATAAGGCCCGCATCCCCCCAAGTAGGTGCTTCCATGTGGAAAACATTATGAAACTTTAAATCTCCTGAAAATAAATCTTGCATGATTTCTTCACGTGTTTTTCCATAAGGCTCCATCAAATCTTCTGCTACGCGCAAAAGCAGCTGCCCATGGCCCATTTCATCTTGGACTTTTGCCATGATACCGAGCTTCCTTTTAAGAGTAGGAGCTTTTGGCACCCATTCCTTTTCTGGAAGCGCTCCCATTATTTCGCTGATTGCATGCATCGAGATCAGTTTAATCAATGTCTTACGATATTCTTCCGGCATCCAGTCATCTGCTTCAATCTTTTCCCCAGCATGGATACGTTGCATAAAATGCTCTTGTTTCTCTTCTTCCGTCAAGCGGTCAAACGATAATGAATTGGTCATTTTCGCCGCCCTCCTAATTCTATAACGTTTATTTAACGCAATTATAATATAATGTTATACGTTTATCAACTCTGAAAGTTCTGAAATCATGTGTATGCCAATCTTTTATCGATAATTCGGACTGCTTTTCCTTCTGAGCGTGGGATGGTTCTAGGTTCCACAATGGTTGCTTTGACACTTATAAAACATTTGGACTTTAATTCATGCTCCACCTTTTGGGCGATAAGGGCCAGTTTGGTTGTTCTGTCGGCAATATCTGTTTGTAAAAGTGCATTTTCATCTATCTCAACCTGCACTTCTACCATATCTAAGCTATTGTCACGGGACACATATATTTGGTAATGAGGTGCTACATCTTTGATTTGAAGCAATGTATGCTCAATTTCCGATGGAAAGATATTAACCCCCCTGATAATCAGCATGTCATCTACCCTGCCCTTTACCCGGGACATTTTAGTCGTCGTCCTGCCGCAAACACATCGTTCCCTTCTGATAGAAGCGATATCACCGGTCCTATAGCGGATGATGGGCATAGCTTCTTTTGTAAGGCTTGTGAAAACAAGCTCTCCCACTTCCCCCTCTGACAGGACTTCCTTCGTTTCCGGATCAATGACTTCCACATAAAAATGATCTTCAGCTATATGCAGACCATCTTGAGATTCATGGCATTCCATCGCTACACCAGGTCCGATCACTTCACTTAACCCATAGATATCACAGGCCTTCATGCCAAATCTTCCTTCTAGTGTTTTCCTCATTTCCTCCGACCACGGCTCTGCACCGAAAATACCGTATTGCAACGATGTCATTCTAGGATCAATCCCGAGATCAATCATTTTATCTGCTATATTTAGTACATATGACGGCGTCCCGCAAATAACGGTTGGTTGAAAATCTTGAATAAGCTGAATTTGCCTTTCCGTGTTACCGCCAGAAACAGGGACTGTAATCATCCCAAGTCGCTCACTTCCGTAATGCAACCCAAGACCTCCTGTAAAAAGACCGTAACCGTAAGCATTATGTAGGATGTCTCCTATCTTTCCCCCGCCCATTGCTATTGCTCTTGCTGCTATTTCACTCCACATTTCAATATCTTGTTTAGAATAAGCTACAACCGTAGGTTTTCCACTTGTTCCAGAAGAAGCATGGAGTCTAGTTATTTGAGTTCTAGGAATAGCGAAAAGCCCGAAAGGATAGTTCTCGCGCAATTCTTTTTTTGTAGTGAAGGGAAGTTTTACTATATCTTGAATCGTATTGATGTCGGTGGGGATCACGCTATTGTCGGTGAATTTTCGTTTATAGAAAGGCACATTACAATATACTTTCTGAACAGTACTTTTCAACCTGCCGGATTGCAGTTTTCGCATATCTTCCAGAGACAATATTTCTGTATCGTGAAGAATCATGGGTATCTCACCTTTCATTTTGTTAATATAACGAATTTTTACCGCTGATGAACAATGTGTAATATTACTCAACACCATTAAAATAACCTCGGTAAGTTTAAATGTCAACAAATAATTCAGAATATTCATTAAAAAAACAGAGGAGTAGGTCCTCTGCTTCAGACTGTTGACAAACTAAAAAATAGTTAAGTTATCTTTTGGAACAGTTGATTTTCGTTCCAGGCGCTTCGCTTTCCTGCGGGCAGTCCGTAAGCCTCCTCGGCTTACGCCTGCGGGGTCTTACATGTCCCTTCCTCCCGCGGGAGTCTTCGCGCCTTCCACTGCAATCAACTAGGGATTTTTATCATATTTGAAATTTGTCTACACACTGAAGCAAGGAGTAGGTCCTTTGCTTTAATTTATTAATAATCGAGTAGGAGGGGGTGATTAACCCCCGACCTCTCACACCACCGTACGTACCGTTCGGTATACGGCGGTTTCAACTAAGTCGAACGTAATAATTGATACCTTGTAAGCAAACTTTTAAGCCCTTGATTTAACCAGTAGTGGTTATCAAGGGCTCTATCTAGTATTGGACTCCTGGCGATACGCCAATATCCCAGCCTAGTATTTGCCCATTCCCATGCTTGATTAGGCTTAATGCCTAACTTCGTTAAGTTTCTATGTTTGGTTTTGACTTTCTTCCACTCTTTCCATCGAACCATCCGCAATCTTCTTCGTATCCAACCATCTAACTTTGCTAGAACCGAAGGGGTATCAGCTAATTGATAATACCCTAACCAACCTATCAGATAGCGATTTAGCTTCTTGAGCCTGTCTCTCATACTGATAGACCATTTCCTCGAAGTGATTTCTCTTATTCTTTGTTTAAAACGTTGGATACTCTGTTTAGAAATTCGGGTTTTTGGTTCCTCTCGATGGGAGGTAAATGTAAAACCCAGAAACTTACGTTTCCATGGTCGGTCTACTGCACTTTTCTCATGATTAACTTTTAGTTTGAGTTTTCCTTCAATGAAAGTTGTGATACTTTTCATGATGCGTTCTCCAGCTCTCTTCGAACGAACGTAAATATTACAGTAAGTAGACCAAGGGAACCTCCCCCTTAGTCCCTCTCAGAACCGTACGTGAACCTCTCAGCTCATACGGCTCCCATTATTCATAGCCGGTAGTATTCCATATTTCCAGTGTGAAAATAACTTGCGTTCTCGATGGGCAATAGCTCCTAACCAATACTCTGCTCTTCTTCGATGTTTTCGCTTCTTGTATTTTCGGCGAACCCATTTTACCAAGCAACTATTGATGTATCGCAATACACTATACATTTCTGATTTATAGAAATGTCCATAGTAATTAATCCATCCTTGGATTTTCTTATTAAACATGTTGGAAATATCATGTAATGATTTATCTGCCTTGAGCTGTAATCGCCAACTTCTCACTTCTTTCCTGATTGCTTTCTTCGCCTTTCCCGCAATAGCTGGCAAGAAGTTTGTGAAAAATTTTCCATATTTGTTCTTTGAGTGCCTTGGTTGAAATGTGTATCCTAGAAAATCAAACGAAATATTAGGATAATTCAATTGTCTATCATCATCTTTACAATAAACAATTTTCGTTTTTTCCAAGTTCAACTCCAACCCAAATAATTTAAACCTTTCTTCCAGTCTTCGTTGAAGATATTTTGCCTGTTTCAATGAAGTACAATGTGCTATTCCATCATCAGCGTATCTAGCCCAAGGAATACTCGGAAATTCTTTCACCATAAAATCATCAAATGTATAATGAAGAAACAGGTTCGCAAGAACTGGACTGATAACTCCACCTTGCGGAGTACCAGATGTTCGCTCTGTTGTCGTTCCATCTTCCATTTGAAAAGGAGCGGTTAGCCATCTTTGTATATATAAGATGATCCATTCTTGATTTGTATGACGTTTTACCATTTCAATTAGGTAGTCATGACGGATGTTATCAAATAGTCCTTTAATATCGAACTCCAACACCCAGTCTTTCCGCCAACATCTTTTCCTTGTAGCCTCAATTGCTTGGATTGCCGATTTGTTTGGACGATATCCATAAGAATCTGTGTAGAACAATTTTTCCACTGTGGGTTCAAAATAAAGTTTCGCAACCATTTGTGCCACACGGTCTTCGACCGTAGGTATTCCAAGTGTCCTTGTTCCACCATTCTTTTTAGGTATAGCTACTGCTTTTACTGGTTTTGGAAAATAGCTTCCTGAAGACATACGATTCCATAGTTTATATAGATTATTCTTCAAGTCTAGTTCGAAGCTTTCAATAGACTGTTCATCAATCCCATATGTTCCTTTATTAGCTTTTACTCGCTCGAATGCAATCATTACTGCATGCTTTGAAATACTAAACGGTTTTGTTTCTTGCATAGGTTCCTCCTCCTTTCAAAGTTGACCTATCCTTAAAACTGAATAATTCGGGTTCTTCGCTCTGCTTCCATTACAGAAGTTTCCTCACTACTACAACCCAATCTGCCCCTATGACTGCATCGGTACTCTTTTCTTGTGGGTCTTCCACTTGAAATACTCCCTTAACATCAGCCCGTAGGTTCCCACGTTCCGTACAAACGCCTGTGTTATGTTCATGCCACCTTTATGCCGCCCACCACTTAGACAGTAAACAGGTTTCCTCTAAGCTTATCCTAGGTTAACGACTACCCCCTAGTTTTGATGGAATCTCTACGCTTTCGACATTTCCGTAAGTGGTTCACATACTCATTCATCTCCATAACACGCACTTGACAGTTCTTGACTGCCTTTTCCTTAACGCTCAATACCATAGCTTTTGACTATAGCACCTTAAGGTAGTTTGAAATCTCCACCTGTATGGCGACTCCGACGGGCCCACCGTCATCATTTGTACAGCATAGTTGCTTTGAGTAGTCTCGCTACTCACGCACACTTTCGTGGCGCACAATCATCCGCATAACGTACAAAACGCAATCCTCTATTCTCCAGCTCCTTATCAAGTTCATCTAATACGATGTTTGATAGGAGAGGGCTTAAGGGACCTCCTTGCGGAGTACCTTCCGTATTAGGACTGACAAGTCCTTTTTCCATTACACCTGACCGTAGATATCTTCGTATTAATCGAAGAACCTTTGGGTTATTTATACGGAGGCTTAATGTCCTCATAAGACGGTCATGGTTCACTTTGTCAAAGAATTTCTCTAAGTCGATGTCCACAACCCATCTATACCCTTCTTTGATATAGCGTTTTGCTTGTCGGATTGCATCATGACCACGTTTATTGGGTCTAAATCCGTAACTTTGTTTAGAGAACAAAGGATCAAACTCCTTGTTGAGTACTTGTGCAATGGCCTGTTGGATGAAACGATCTATCACTGTGGGAATTCCTAACTTCCTTACTCCTCCATTCGGTTTCGGGATTTCGACTCGACGGACGGGTTGAGGAAGGTAGGTACCTTTCATCAGTTCGGTTCTTAAAGTACTCCAGTGTTCCATGAGATGAGACCGTAGGGTTTGTACGCTCATCCCATCTACCCCATGGCTTCCTTTATTTCGTTCCACTCTTTCGAGTGCACTTGTAACGTTCTGATATGATAAGATTTGTTCCATCATAGATTTCAAACTCCTACGTGAATCAGTCATTCTTCTTGTGTGGTTTTGCTTTCAGCCCTTCTAATGTCCCCCATGGATTCACCATTTCCTCCAATAGATAGGATAATGTTTCTGCTTCATCAAGCAACACGTACGCCAAGTGCTGATTCTTCTTAATTGATTCAGTCCTTCCCAATGGCTCTAGATACCATTGGTACTATGACTTCTGCTGACTTCTGACTGTTCAGCTATTCATCACTAAATAGGTTACCGAGTGTGCTCGGCATGTCAGTCAGACCTCCCTGGGTAAGAATGCAATCTTTCGCTCCATCTATCTGCTTCATTTACTTGATATCGCCTTCGACAGAAAGGACTTCGTTTTGTTTAGCAAACTCATCCAACGATACCTAGCCTCATATGAAGTTCGTGTTCCTCAGACCGGAGGTTTGCCGCTCGCTTCCTTCAGATTCCACGTCGCCATGGACACCCTTGCGTTAAGCTAACTGCTACTTCTGTCTTCACAGTTCGGGACTTTCACCCTATAGATTGCACCCATGCCAGGCGCACTAAAAAAACCAGAAGACTTTGTCCTCTGGTTTTTATTAAGTAACTTAACCTTTATACGTCCAAAAGGTCTCTCTATACAGCCAATCCTCAATTTCAGGAGCGTTCTCCTTCAATTGTTTTTCCATTAACTCCACCCAACCGCTTGTTTGGGATTTATGTGCTTTGATGGCCTTTAGTTTTTCTTCTGCCACAGATCGGATATCTATAGTGATATCCGGTTCACCGATCAGCTCTACACTATTTTTTAAGATTGCCTTACCATAAACAGTAGGCCTTAGTTCTTCTGCTAGCCGCCCGACAGCGATTGCCACCGCATTACTCATGGCATCATGATCAGGATGCACCCCATGGCCGGGATAAAATGTTAATATCAAGCTTGGTTTTAATTCAACCAATGCTTCCTCGACTATATCCGCTAAATATTCCTCATCTTCAAATTCAAGTGTCTTGTCATGCAGACCAAGCATACGCAGGTCTTCAATTCCCATTACTTTGCATGCATCTATTAATTCTTTCCTACGAACTTCTGGTAATGTTTCGCGATTAGCGAATAAAGGGTTACCAAGGTTTCTCCCCATCTGTCCGAGTGTACCGCATAAATAAGTTACGGGAACACCACTCTGGGTAAAAAGCCTGATGGTCCCCGAAGAACTGAATGCTTCATCATCTGGATGGGGAAATACGACTAGTACATGTTTTTCTGCTTCCATTTTCATCTCTCCCATTAAAACGGCTCCTGACTAATTTGTAAAGCAACAGCTAATTTTCCTTCTGGGTTCAGTCCTGCTAGGAGCAACCGTTCCTTTTCATCAGTCTCAAAATGGGTTACACCCTCCGCATACACCCAGCCGTGCTCTAGCTTCAACCCTACACGATATGGACCTTTTCCCACTATTTTTGCCCTTTCGAACTTTAATGGAACATTCCGAATAAACGCCCCAACAGCAAGGCCGGTATTATGATGACTCGCATAAGCACCATTCGTCGTTTCCAAGTGCAGGAAGACTTTTGCATCTATAAGCTTATTTAGTTTGGCTTGCACTTGATTCTGATCGATAAGCTTCATTTTATTCCTCCAGA
Organism: Sutcliffiella horikoshii DSM 8719; assembly: GCA_001648575.1. GTDB lineage: Bacteria > Bacillota > Bacilli > Bacillales > Bacillaceae_I > Sutcliffiella_A > Sutcliffiella_A horikoshii. The sequence continues at coordinate 186,940 of LQXN01000062.1, forward strand.
GGTTATGTACAGTTTTTATTTCTATCCTAAGTTTAATATATGTAAGCATTGAAACAAAATGGTTTGCTCAACAATACTTTTTAAAAGACTCTTTTTTCGTTAAGGTTGGTGATAAATCGGGGGTGAAGAAACAAGTTACACAAAAAATAGTCTTTAATAATAAGCAGTGGAGTGAAACCAGAGGCCCCACTCCACTACATTATCCAATCATATTGTCGTACCATCTTTTTGACGCTTGGACCTCAGAGTGTGTTAACTGGTGACCTTGATTTTCCCAATGGACTTCTACATCAGACCCTCCAGCTTCCAACAATTTGCTTAGTTCTTCTGTTTCTCTTGCAGGACAAATAGGGTCATTTTTTCCTGCACCGATAAATACCGGTGTCTTGCTTAAGTCAGGAAGCTCAACTCCTCTTCTCGGTACCATAGGGTGGTATAACACAGCAGCCCTTAACACCTTTTCATGATGAAATAGAAGACTTCCGGCAATATTTGCACCATTCGAATAACCTACCGCTACCACATTTTCGCGGTTGAAATTGTATTTTTCCGCTGCTTCATCAAGGAACTCTTGCAATTCTTTAGTCCGAAAAATCAGGTCTTCTTCATCAAACACACCCTCTGAGAGACGTCTGAAAAAACGCGGCATTCCATTTTCTGAAACATTCCCCCTCACACTCAATATAGATGCTTCTTGATCAATCATTTCCGCTAAAGGCAACAAATCCTGTTCCGTGCCCCCTGTTCCGTGTAATAGGAGTAATACTCGATCAGAACCTTTTTTGAAAATATGCTTCATGGTAAATTACCTCCTGGATTATTATCTTGAATTCGAGATTATTTTAGTATAGGCCATAAATAACAAACCGTCAAACAAAAGCCGCTTAACACTTACGAACAAAAAGAATAATCTAAAGTAAAGCAATTTTAGGAGGCGTTTAGGATGATACCGTGGAACAAAATGTTTCCGTTCCCAAAGGATTACATGAAAAAAGATATTTTTAAACAAACTGACATTGAAAACTGGATGTCCAAAGCCATGCAAGGCAAACTCCCGCCCAATCCGCAAATGCTGGGTACCACTGATTTTTTTGCACAATCACTAGATCTGATGAAGTCAGCTCAAACAAGAAAGAAGAAGAAAAATAAAAACTCATTTGAAGCTGACGTTTTTGAAACACATGATGAAGTCTTCATACGTTTTTCAGTTTCATCTGAAGAGCAACTACTCTTATTAAAAACTACCTATACCCCTACTACTATATTTATTGAAAATGTACCTGCTTCTGGAAATAAACAAACCATCAAACTACCCTGTCTCGTAAAAAAGAATAGTTCTACTGCGAAGTACAAGGATGGTATTGTGGAAATACGGATAACAAAAGAAACACAACAACCTGTCACAAAGGTCCCCATTGAAATAATAAAAAACAAATCGAAAAAATAGAGGGCTACCCCCTCTATTTTTATAATTGTTCCATAAGGTTTTCCAAATCCAATGTCCAAGGCTCTTCTATGGATCCCCTATACAACTTAAAAGTAATATTCCTTGATTCGGTCCCACTGGAATCTCGATGAATGTAAAGCTTTACATTTATTGGGTAGAAAAGCTTTGTATCAAAATCTTGGTTCGCTGGCAGGTCGGAAAGTCTCTTGACCAGGTCTATCTCTTCTAAAAACTTCACTTTTTGATTAAGCAGCTTTCTGTTCTTATCATCAAGAACCGAAGCGAGAATGAACCAGTCATGTTGATGGATGGCCAATACTGTCGAATCCACTATTTCTGCTGGTGAAAGTTTTTCTGTGTGGTCCAGCCATTCCCCAGCAGCTTTTTTGATCATTATTGAATGAGCGTGGTCCATCTTTCTTGACTTATGAGTGATGCTGTCCTGAAAGTGAATGCAGAAATGACCTGGAAAGCCATTTTGCAGAGCTCCTTTACCATGTGGCATCCCATGCATGGAAGCGGCATATTTATTATCGTCCGAAAGAATTAATATCGCCCTCCGGTCCCAGCTCCACGTCCCCCTATAAATATCTTTCATTATTTTGGTATCTTCATTTGTCAGAGGTTGGACATCTGCATGATATGACCCTGCCCGACGCTGTACTTGAAAAGTCTTCCCTGTATCCAAATCGAGAACAGTAAAACTGCTATATCGCGGCAAGGCTCCGTTTGCTTCATTCCAAGTAATCAAATCGCCATAATGCAACCCGTAAAGCTTTTTCATATCTTTGGCAAGCAGATGGGCTATTTTTTCTGGCAGGACTAATAGTGCTTTATTTTTTTCCAGGTCATAAATATTTAATTGATGATCTACTGCATATCTCTTTTCTCCATCCAAGCTGATAAAAATGTCTGTCGGAGGCACAGGATACGCAATGTCCACCCAATTACCCTTACGAATGGTTTTTATCATCTTTTTGGGCAAAGCCATTTCTGTTATATACTCAGAATCCAAAGATGTTTGTGCATGGTAAAAGGCTTTATGGTCCTTTTTCCCTATAGCCGATGCAGATCCTAAACCTATAGGACTGCAAAGTGCTGAAACTATGGAAGCTGCCACCACTAACAATAGAAAAAGTTTTTTCACCTTCCAACCCTCCTTTTTAGTCGATAGAAAAGTACTTTATTTATTTTGTCAAAAATTCAATTAAAGTATGTTGAATTTTTTTTCGTACACATTAGTAATATAAAACTCAGTGATAAGTCAGGTGAATAGATGTGGGACAAGCATTATTTTGGGGTGCAATAGCTGGTATCGCTTTACTGCTCGGAGCTGTGGTCGGTTTGTATGTACCAATGCCGAAAAAACTCACAGGCTTTATTATGGCTTTTGGGACGGGAGTGCTTATCGGGGCTGCTTCTTTTGAATTATTAGGAAAGATCGATATTCAAGAGGGCTATAGTTATGTAATATTTGGCTTTTTGATCGGAGCAACTCTTTTCACGTCATTAGAGTTCATTATCAGTAAAAAAGGGGGGAAAGAACGAAAGCGGTCAAAGGAGAAAAAGGAGGAACATTCCGGTATGGCTATATTTATCGGGTCCATTATGGACTCCATCCCAGAATCAGTCATCATTGGAGTAAGTTTGATAAAATCTAATACTGTGAGCTGGGTCATTGTGCTGGCAATCTTCATTAGTAATTTCCCTGAAGCACTTTCAAGCTCCTTCGGGTTAAGGAAAGACGGCTATACCCGAAAGAAAATATTGTTTTTATGGACCATTGTTTTCATTTTGACCACATTAAGCTCGCTCTTTGGTTTTGTTGTATTCAAAGAACTAAACGGGCTTTACATGTATATGGTAAGCGGCCTTGCAGCTGGTGGAATCATCGCGATGGTGGCTTCCACCATGATGCCTGAAGCATTTGAAGAAGGCGGTCCAATTGTCGGTCTTTTATCCGCACTGGGTGTACTGTGCTCATATATACTATCAATCGGAATAATTTGAGACCCCATCCACAAAATTGGATGAGGTCTCAGTGTGTAGACAAAGTTTTTAATCTATAGGAATATGCAATACCCATGTTGATCGTAGTGGAAGGCGCGCAGACTCCCTCGGGAGGAAGGGACATGTAAGCCCCCGCAGGCGTAGCCGAGGAGGCTTACGGACCGCCCGCAGGAAAGCGAAGCGCCTGTAACGGAGATCAAACTGTTCCAACAGATAACTCACCTAATTTTAGTTTATCGACAGTCTGAGACCCCATCCACAAAAACGGATGAGGTCTTTATATGTTTATTGTTTAATGGCGCGATCAAAGAATTCTTCCAAAGTGAGGTCATGCTCATCGATATAAGCAGCCACTTCCTTACCGACATAACGAAGATGCCAAGGTTCATACTGATAACCTGTAATCACTTCCCCATCCTCTGGGTAACGAATAATGAAGCCGTGTGCACTTGCATGTTCCTTAACCCATTTACCTTCGGGGGTTTCACCGAACTCTTCCGTCAAATCCAGAGCGGCAGATCTACTTGATATGTCCATCGCCAATCCTGTCTGGTGCTCACTGTGTCCGGGAATCGCGGAAACCGCATTTGTTTTTTCTTCTCCCCACTTTTTCACGTAAGTATTGTAGATTCCATACTGTGTTTCATAGGATCGGTAACCTGATACTGCAAATATCTCTACGTTTTCTGTCTCAGCTTCGGCAAACAATCCTTCGAGTGCACGGGCTGCCTCTTTACGGAGATACTTTTTATCATAGTCACCTTCAAAAGAAAAAGGCACATCAGGAATGGTTAAGTCTTTTGGGATATAGTCAGCTGGCAGAGACTGATCTTTGTTTACCAATACTAGAATATTGTCCGTATTTTCAATCACCTTTTCTTCATTTAGTACAGTGAAGAATGGCTCTTCCAATACAAATTGATTCTCATCCGTTTCCGGAGGTTCCTCCGTCTGAGGTATATCTTCTGGTTTCTCTTCTTCTTCAACAGGTTCTTCTTCTGGAATTTCTTCAACAACTTCTTCTGACGTTCCGTTTTCCGTAAAGTACTCCCAGAACTTCCAATTGATATCATCCAATTGTTTGGAACAACCTGTTAACAGCATTAAAATCATAAGGACAGAGAAATGTTTCTTTTTCATACGTCAATCACCTTTTTTACTATTCTTATATAATCATTTCTGTTGAATGTTAAATAAACTAAAAGTCCACGAAATGTGAAACATACTTAAACAGTGTACCATTATTCCATAACTCCGTAAAAAGGTTTTACTGCTGAAATTGAAGATAAGAAAAAAGTCACTGATTTTCTTGACGTGATCAATCGGCATCCTTGAATACTTTGATATGAACTTTTCTATCACGAGGACCATCAAATTCACAGAAAAATATGCCCTGCCAGGTCCCTAGCACAAGTTTATTACCTTGAATTATTATTTGCTGAGAACTTCCGACTGTCATGGCCTTTAGATGCGCTGCCGTATTCCCTTCAGCATGTCTGTATTTCTGATGTTCCCATGGATATACTTCATCGAGCCTCATCACAACGTCCCTGACAACATCTGGATCTGCATTTTCATTTATAGTGATTCCGGCTGTAGTATGAGGGCAATACACGATTACATTGCCTTCTTTAATACCTGATTTTTCCACAATGGTCTCTACCCTTGCCGTTATATCCTGCCACTCGTCACGCTTTGTTGTTTGAAGTTGTATTGTGTGCATCATTGATTTCATCCTTCCTTTAATATAATTCTTATGAAAAAAAGCCCTTGAAATTTTCACTCCAAGGGCTCCACTTTTTAGCAATCATTTTTTAATAACAGCTTCCAATGCCACTTCCATCATGTCGCTGAATGTGGACTGGCGCTCTTCTGATGTAGTTTCTTCACCAGTTAGGATATGGTCACTTACTGTCAATACCGATAAAGCATTGCGACCATATTTTGCAGCTAGCGTATATAGAGCAGCGGATTCCATCTCGATTGCAAGGATCCCGTACTTCGCCCATTTTTCAAGCTCGCCGTTATCATTGTAGAACATGTCGGCAGTAAAAACATTCCCAACTTTCAAGTTTAGGCCTTTTTCCACTCCCACATCATAGGCTCTTTTCAATAAATCAAAATTTGCAGTAGGCGCATAATCCACACCACCGAATGTCAAACGGTTCATCTGGGAGTCTGTTGATGCACTCATTGCAAGGATCACATCACGAACCTTTACATCCTTTTGAATTGCACCACAAGTCCCAACGCGAATCAAATTTTGTACATTATATTCATTCATAAGTTCATTGATATAAATGGAAATCGAAGGAACACCCATCCCTGTACCTTGTACAGAAATGCGCTCACCTTTGTATGTACCTGTATAGCCTAACATTCCTCTTACTTCATTGTAGCAGACCGCATCCTCAAGGAATGTTTCTGCAATGTATTTTGCACGTAATGGATCTCCAGGCAGAAGAATCGTTTCCGCTATTTCACCTTGTTTTGCTCCAATATGAACACTCATAAATTGTTACCTCCTAATAACTCTTGCCATTGTAACTTCACAACAATGACTACTATACCATATTTTACCCATGTTTCAAAAGAATCTCTCTAAAGAAAAGTGCATTCTTTTACAGTTGCAGTAGAAAATAAAAGGGAAAGATATTTCTCCTTTCAGGAAGGTGATTTAATTGAAAAAAAAGTTAAAGCAAGCTGTAGAACATGCAAATGCAACGAACACAACAAAAAAGAAAACAGCTGAGCCTCACACATCCAGACGTGATAAACAGCAAAGCTAAAATTCCACCATAAATAAAAAAGGAGCTGATTTATATGGGAAAGAAACATCGCAACAGAATAAATGGCCAAAAGAAGAATAACCATATCAGTCCTGAAGCAATTGAAGCGGAACATACTGCTCATAAGAAGGAATACTCACCGAAAGGCCGTAAAAACGGGCCAGAAAACCATATATAAAGGCAGTTCTCGCGTATACTTTATTGCTGCTTCAAATACTCAGACTAGCCGTTATATTACTTGCATACGTGTTCATTTCTGGTTGAAAGGAATAGACGGGCTGCTATTTTAGTGTATTTAGCCTGAAAAAAAGTCCAGTTTCCGACTTTTTATTAGTGAATAGCTACAATCTTGAGAGAAGAGCTTGTATAAAATAAAAGGGGCAAAGTTTGACCTTTGCCCTTGCCTTCATTAGCGAACAGCCACACGATTTATTTTCTTCCATCCACCGAATTCCAAACGGTAGTAGGTTATTCCCAATGTACCCTCATCTATCATGAGGACGTCACCCGTTGCAATAAATCTCCCCTCATAATCACGCGGGATGGAATCTGTCACATTAAATTTCTTATACACTTTTTCAACGACATCCTGATGACTGCTTCCCTCCATGGTCAATCGGAAAATGGGATTGTACCCTTTGGATTCCCCGTAATTCGGTGTTTGCATAATGGTGATGTCATATTCCCCTGTACCAATCTTCATCATTCTTCTAAGAGCCAACATCCTTTTCACCCCTCAACCATTTCTATTTATTATATTGGCAATCCATCTTGTCGAATCCTTCATCAAATTATATATAGTTTTGTCGAAAATAATTATTATTTATTAAGAAACCCATTAACCCCTTTTGAATCATGAAAATCACTTATCCTTCATAAGATAACCCGAGGTGATGATATTATGTTATTCAAGTGGTTTTCTGATGCATCTTCCAAATCCAAAGATAAACAGATGTTGCAGGTATGGACTTCAGAAGATAAAAAACATTTGACAAATGAATGGTCAAAAACCACTTCACCCCTATCACTTACCGACTTAGACAAAGAACTAATCAATAAAATCCGAAACAAAACAGCAATCCTCAATCGTAATAATGTGACAAGGACCAAAGCTTACAAGGACTACTATCTGCAGCATCCAGAAGTCCATTGGAGCCTATTGGCCCACATGGTATCAAGAAATGGTGGATGGAATATGACAGATTTGAAGGCGAGTCATATATCCGCCTTGCTTTCCTATGAGAAAACCGCCATCATGTTTCGATTCTTGGAGAAAGCCAATCACCTCATCTTCCAAGATGCATACCCTCAATTGCTCTTATATCAAGAAAGCAAAAATGCGGGAAGACCGCTATTTTATTTACTCTCTGAATTTCATGTTTCTACTTTCATGGGTGCAATATGGTCACTTTTTTGGAAAGATAGAGACAAAAAAGACCTTCTCACCGTTTCATTGATCATCAATGAACAGAGTTTCATCGAGCATAACCTTCTTAATAACCCTTTCTTCCAGCAAAAAGTCTTATCCAGTTTCACTTATCAATTTCAGGAAAAACTCGGTTTCACACAAGTCCTCTTTCCTTATTTGAAGGGCTCACACACTTTATTGACAGGGCTTGGAGTACAACAATTCTCCAATCTTGCCAAGCGTATTGAAATTGGCAAAGAACTTTATGTCCTCTTGTTTAAAAACCAAACAGTCCTGCAGGGATGTTTACAATACAGCAGTGAGAAAGCCCACACAGGCTCCAGGGCAGATTACTTCCCTACCGTTTTTTCATCAGAACCCACTGTCTCCCGCAAAATCTACAGTCCGACCATTGAAGCCTCATGGCCGGATTATGATCACCCTCCAGTTACCCCAGTTGCATGGTTTAAAGACATTCAGGATGCAAGCAGTTACTTTCATCTTCCTTCAAGGATTGATCCTGCAGATATGGAAAAAGAACATTTGTATAACTTGATGAAGCTTACTGGAATGTCGGAGCTTCATGGAATTTTTTTGAATCGGAAAGATGACGAGGTAAACCCCGTTTAGTTCTTTTGAAAGCTGTCAAAAGATATCTTTTTCATTGAGTCACAGTAAAAAAAGCTGCCCCCAAGGCCTTAACTCGCCTAAGAAACAGCATTGCTTGTATTATTTTTTTCTAAAGTTTTAAGGTTTTCTATTCTATCTCTTCATCAATAATGCATTTTTCCAATAAATAATCGAACATGATATCCGCCAACTCTTCTATCTCGCTTTCAGCTGGAACATACCCACGCCTTACCAGCTCATTGTAAAAGAATTCGGCAATCTCCTCTGTATCAATAACTACTTCGATTTCTTTCACAATATCACCCCTTTTTAAAGGTTTATGTACGTCTTTATAGATATATGTCTTACTCTCTATATTAATCCATCCTATTGGACAAATGCTATCTTTGTTTTGAAAATTTAAGAAAAAGACATATAAACCTTCTTCCTAGCATAAATTGGGACAAAAGGACAAGCATTCACTTGAAGGGAGAAATGATGATGAAAAACGTTTTGGCAAGCTTAGAAAGATTTGGAGAAGAGGAAGTGTTGTTATCGCTTTTAGATCGAATATCGGATAAATTGATCCTTGCTACCGCAATTATCGGCTGTCCGTTTTTCATCTATTTGCTCTTTCAATTCTCCATGTTACTTTTCTAGTTGACTATGCTTTTTTCCATCCATGTATTTTTTTAAGTTTTTCATGACAAGATTCATAACTTCTTTGTACTCCTCATCACCAAAAATATCATGCAGCACTTTATAATCATTGTAGACATCCAGAAGACCATCTATTATCCTTTGATATTCTTTGTTATATTCCTCTTTTTTATAATGTTTGTTTGATCCCGTCATCGGATTATACAACTCCAAGCTTGTATTTTCTTTATTGAACATATAGGACAATCCAAGTTTATGGATTAGAATTTCAGCATGTTCATGGTGGATGACCATGGTCAACTCTTCTTCACCGGCTTCCAACCATTCTCCGTCTGACAATCTAGTCAACTCATATATAATATCTTCCCATGAGTCCTCTTTATATCTCCATATTTCCGTGCGAAACCCGACGATTTTAAATAATTCTTTCCCATATCCGGTAACATGTACGATGTCCCCGATAAAATAGAGATATTTGATATCAAGGCGTTCTGTTACGAGTACTTTACCTTCGTATTCTGCAACAAAAGCCAAAGTTTCTTCCTGATACAGTCCATCGCTTGAATTTACCTCATATACATATACACCATCAATTTGTTTCATATCCGTCACTTTACCGACAGTTCCATAGATGGTGATTACGACAATGTCGCCGATTTTATATTTTGGTTTGTTTGGTTTTTTGTTCTTCCCCATATAATTCTCCCCATTTATCACTGTGGCTTTGATAGTAATGTATTATATGCAGGAAGAAGTAAAATCGCCAAAGCGTAAGAATAAAAAGTATACATTGAATGTGTTTTTGAGCAACAATAGGAAAAATAGGAAAAACGCACCCGATAATCGGGTGCGTCAGTGTGTAGACAAAGTTATTTTTTTTGAGATATGCAAAACCTGTGTTGATCGTAGTGGAAGGCGCGCAGACTTCTGCGGGAGGAAGGGACAGGGAAGACCCCGCAGGGCGTAAGCCCGAGGAGGCTTCCGGACCGCCCGCGAAAAGCGAAGCGCCTGGAACGAAGATCAACAGCAGGATGCAAATTTAAAAATATTCAGGGCTTTGTCAACAGTCTGAACGCACCCGATAATCGGGTGCGTCCTAACTAAACAATCATGCATCTTCCTCGTATAATTCCCACGCTTTATCAAATGTAGACATACTTTCGAGATACTGTCCGTTCATTTCCAAGTAGTTGCTGATCTCATGATAGTCCTCAGAATTTTTTGGAAATGCATGGTCATCATATGCATGATTTGCAAATATGCTGATGTCATCTTTTTTCACAGCATGACGGAACTTCATTATATAATGGTAAAACGACTTTCTCATACTTCATCCACACCCGTTTTTTTCTCTCATTCTACAACATAATGAGAAAAAGGGACAACCCTTTAGCTTGAGAAATCAAAGTAGTTTCTTTTGAGGAGCCTTTGTTTCCCCATCAACTGGGCATAGCTTAGCTCTGTTTCCAGCTCCCTTGTGTTGATTAGAAATAATTGATCTTCTATTTGCTTTACTATTAAGTCATCTTGATATTCCATCCCGCAGTCCCCGCAGACAACAGAAGGAGTTTCTGTAATGGTAACTGCTTTTGTACCGTCAGGAAGTTCCCAATAAACTGTACCTGAGGAAGACGTTGCTAGCGGACTTTCACACCAATTACATTTCATCAAGTATCCTCCTAACTCATTTCACTTTTATTTTCCTCTTCACCTAGTGCATGTTTCTTCTGTTGAGCCTGGAATTTCTTTTCTTTTAATTCATCACGTTTGTCTCGTTTATCCTTTAAGGTAGTATGTTCAGGATTTGTTTCATAGTCTTTGCGACGGTTCAAACGGTTCAAGCCTTCTGGTACAAGGTTGAATTGAGAATCATTCATCAAAGCTGCGATGCCGATATTGGAACGTTTTTCTTCCATGTTTGAGTAGATTTTCCCAAAATACGCTTCCGCTCTGCCAGGAACATAATTTTCTGGCTCAGGATAAGTGGTGATGACTCCTTCAAAATTACGTAAAACTACTTTATTGGCACTTTGAGAAATAATATAGTTTGGCTGTACGGCAATTTTCCCACCACCTCCAGGTGCATCCACCACAAAAGTGGGAACGGCATATCCACTGGTATGGCCGCGTAGCCCTTCAATAATCTCGAGTCCCTTTGAAATTGGTGCCCTAAAATGACCGATGCCTTCGGAAAGGTCACATTGATAAATGTAATAAGGTCTTACTCGTATTTTCACAAGGTCATGCATCAACTTTTTCATGATTGGGACACTGTCATTGATCCCAGCCAAAATAACAGCCTGATTGCCGACTGGAACTCCTGAGTTAACGAGCATTTCGCAAGCAAGTTTGGATTCTTCCGTAATTTCTATAGAGGTATTAAAATGTGTATTCAGCCATACCGGGTGATACTTTTTTAAGATATTACATAAGTTTTCGGTTATGCGTTGCGGAAATACAACAGGTGCCCGTGTTCCGATCCTGATGATTTCAAGATGTGGGATAGCGCGCAAATTCTTCAAAATGTATTCTAGGATCTGGTCATTAATAAGAAGACCATCCCCTCCTGAAATTAAACAGTCACGAATTTGATCGTTGGCAGCAATATAAGCAATGGCTGCATCAAGTTGTTTTTTTGGTACGCCCATACCAATTTGACCGGAAAACCTTCTTCGTGTACAGTACCTGCAATACATGGAGCATTGATTCGTCACCAAGAAAAGAACTCTATCCGGATATCTGTGTGTCAATCCTGGCACCGGGGAATCTTCATCCTCATGAAGGGGATCTTCCAAATCATATTTCGTTTTATTAATTTCTTGGGATATTGGAACTGATTGCATTCTTATAGGACATTGGGGATCATCCGGGTTCATTAAGGATGCATAATATGGAGTTATATTTAAAGGAATAGTTTTGGTGGAAATTCTTACACCTTCCTCTTCCTCCGGTGTTAAATTGATCACTTTTTTTAGGTCTTCCAAGGTGCGAATGGTATTTGTCAGCTGCCAAATCCAATCATTCCATTGTTCCTCGGTTACACCCTTCCACAATTCGATGTCTTTCCAATGGCGCTCTGGTTTATATAAATCCATTTTCATCTCTATCTCCTCCCTTTCTTACATCATGCAATTACCGTGCCAACTACGCTGATGCCCATATACTATTTATATATGTAAAAGAGTGAGAACTTGTTATTAAAGGGAGTGCTGAATTTTCAGCACTCCCTTTAAATTATTTACTTGTATACATTTTTTCTTTTTCCATTTTAGACATTTTATATTGAAGTGTTTGTCTCGGTATATCCAGAAGCTTGGCAGCACGTAACACGTTACCTCCTGAATGGGAAAGTGCTTCCTTAATAATCCTTTCTTCTGTTTCCTGCAAGATATCCCTTAATGAACCTGTGCTTTTCGGGGACGATACATCCATTTGAGCCCTTTGTAACTTTGCAGGCAGATGGTTTACGGTCAGAGGTTCTTGGTTCGCCCTTAATATCAGATACTCAATGGTATTGAGGAATTCCCGTACGTTTCCAGGCCAATGATAGGATTGAAACTTTTTCAACACTTCAGGAACCACTTCTATTTCAATTCGGGTTTGAAGCTTCTGTTCCAGCAATAGTTTTATATCCTTAGTCCGCTCCCTTAATGGAGGAATATAAATCGGACATGTGCTTAATCGATAAAAAAGATCTGCCCTGAATGTACCCTTCTCCACACAAGCTTCAGGTGACTCATTCATTGCAGTAATAATCCTGACATCAACTTGGATCGAACTCGTCCCTCCAACTCTTCTTACTGCTCCCTCTTCAAGCGCCCTTAACAATTTGGATTGAAGTTCAAGCGGCATGGAGTTCATTTCATCGAGAAACAAAGTTCCTCCAGAGGCCATTTCGAATAAGCCTTTTCTATCTGTTGCACCTGTGTAGCTCCCTTTCTCCGTTCCAAACAAAATACTTTCGAGCAAAGTCGAGGGGATTGCGCCACAGTTCTGGGCGATAAATGGTCCATGAATCCGTTTGGAATGGTGATGGATACCTTGCGAAACTATTTCTTTTCCTGTGCCCGTTTCTCCCCAGATCACTATTGGCAGATTGGAGGAAGCAAATAGTTTTGCATCTTGAAGCATGTGTAAACAGGAAGGATCGCTCGTTATGAAATCCGATAATTGATAAGTAACCTGGAAGGGCGTCAGCCTTTTTCGTATCCCTGCTTGATGAATTTTAGCTTGCAAGTCAAGTAGTTTATTAGAAAGGGTATTTAATTGTCCATAATTTTTGGCTATTTCTACAGCACCAAGTAATTTTGTCCCATTAAGAATAGGGATAGTTGTGTTAACCGTCTCAAGCATTTGGCCATTCTTATTTTCATAGCGCTGGTTTTCATGAAAAATCGGCTTTTTTGTATTAAGCACTTTTAAAAGTGTGCTTGTTCCCTCGGTCAATGAAGGAAAAACATCCAATAAGTGCTTTCCCAATACCTCTTCCACAGTCATCCCATCATATTCGGCTGCCACTTTATTATAATAGATGGTGATGCCATCCTTATCAACTGCATGTATAGCTTCATCAATCCCGTCTAGAATGGCCATAAGCATCTCTTTTGATAGATTATGGTTTTGCATCATAATAGCCGCCTAATTCCCGGCATCATGTGCTGGTTTTTCGGCAAAAGTTAAGGATAAATCTTTGTACCATACATTCATATCTTCAATATTGTCAAAGATATAGCAATTATTTTTCAATCTGCCTTTATACGTATAATGTAAATTGTGCAATACGGCATTCATACCGAACGAAAGTGCCCGTGCAATGGAATAGCTACAGTAAACCTGCCTTTTCACAAGCTCTTTTTCAAGGTTACTGATAATATGATTCATAAATCCTCCTTTTCGCATGGAGGGCAAGGTGGCACAATCCGTAATTTCGGCATTTTTATATTCATCGTTTATTTCTGCAGAAGCTGCTGCAAGGATCCTACCGTTCTCTTCAACCAATATAAATATAGTATCCTCATCCATCTGCTTGATAATATAATTCGGATCATCAATCGGGACAGGATAGATGGGAAATACGCTCTGATAAAAACTTGAAAGCATCGGCGCATCCTTTCTATCAGCCATGCGCAATGCCAATCCTTTTTCAAGGCTTATTTGTTCTTGCTTCTCCTTTTGCCACACTCCATCCAGAATCTCATCCTCCTCACACCATTTTCCACTATTATATCGATCAAGATTTTTATATTTACATAAAAAATATCCGTCCCCACCCAAGAAATAGCCGGGAACCTTTGCCTCGATAAGAAACCCTTTTTCCAAAAGGGGCTCGATGGATTCGTTTCTAGCTTTTACGATGATCTTTTCCACGTGTGGTTGCTCGCCTAATTGAGTAATGGTTTGAATGATTTCTTCGATATTCCCTCTTAAATCCTCTATTTTCAATCTCTTATTATAGAAATCCTGATATGCAGATAAATAAAACGTTTCTTTGTTCAATAGTATGACTTTTCCTGTTTTTTCAGTCATCATATCCCCCCTCTTAATTAATTTCGCTAAAAAATAGAAATATCCCCCATTAATTTAATTTAGGTTCAGTAAAAATGCTATTTCGTAATTATTGTTGTTATTTAATCAAATTTTATAGTTAGTACTGACAAGCTATTTCCACTGAGGAATAAAAACACTTTCTTTAAAAAGAGCGAAATAAAAAGACCTCTTGGAGGAGGCCAATATTGTATTTATTCGGCTATTTCACACCAGTTCATTAGGATTATAGCAACTATTTCAGCAGCCTTCATCATTTCATCAATGGAGATATATTCATTAGGATAGTGGGCAACCTCTGTAGTACCTGGGCCGAATACCACTGTCGGGATGTCGCACAGTTGCGTAAATAATCCACCATCAGTCCCCCAAGGAGAAGCTTCAAGAATCGCAGGCTTCTGCGCAACCTCTTGATACGCCCCTTCAATCAATTTTACAAAAGGATGCCCCACCTCCACTGTTCCTGGTACCCATTGTGCACCGAACCACTCCAGTTCTACCGGGTGCCTTTCAAACCATGAATCAACTTCTTTCAATGCATGCAAGCAATCAGCAAACTCTTGTTTCACGTCATCAAGTTTCTCCTCGGGGCCAACGCCTATTCTCCCCTCTAAAACTACCAAATCAGGAACAGAAGAAGGCCAGCTCCCCCCTTCAATTTTCCCAATATTTATAGGAAGTGGAATGGGGATCCCCTTATATAGCGGATCGCTGACTCTGTTGTTCCGAAGTGTTTCAAGCTCTTTGACTTTCTCTAATACTATAACACTTTTCTCAATGGAACTTACTCCTTCATACCTTGTTCCCCCATGTGCAGATTTCCCCTTCACCTTTAATCGGAACCACATGGAACCTTGCTGTTTAGGGAAAATTTTCATATTTGTGGGCTCAGGGATTAATACTGCATCTGCTGTGTACCCCCTTAGTATAGCGGCCAAAGTTCCGGCACCCCCGCTTTCCTCTTCAATAACGCTTTGGAAGATAACATCACCCTTAAGTTTCACCCCTGTGGACTTTAAGGCATTGATTGCAAGCAATAATGAAACATTTCCACCTTTCATATCAGTGCTTCCCCTGCCATATACCTTCCCATCCTTTACTTTCCCCTCGAATGGATCACTTTCCCATTGCAGGATGTCACCTTCTGGGACTACATCAATATGTCCATTAAGGATGATGGACCGTCCACCGCCTGTTCCCTTCCAAATTGCCACCACATTCGGGGAATCATGAAAATGTTCTCGAACAGAGACAAAATTTCTATGGGTGCTCATTTCTTTGGCATCTGGTTCCCAGATATCGATTTCCAATCCTATTTCTCTGCAAGCCTCTATAACTATTGCTTGAGCTGAGCTTTCTTTTCCTTGTGTACTTCTTTCTTGGATCAATTTCTGCAGCAGTTTTACCGCGCTACCCCTGTTTTTTTCCAGCCAGGCCTTCCATTCTATCTGTTTCATCTCACCCACCCCTCCTTCAATCACTAACGCTTTTTCCAAAGTCTTAGATTCAGCTTAGTGCAGGTGATAATATAAATGTTGCATCTGTATTTTCTTTGATTTTCTCTAAGGTAACTCCAGGCATTAGTTCTAGTAAAAGCAAACCTTCTTTCCTTACTTCAAAGACTGCCAAATCAGTTATGATCATATCCACACATCTTGGTGTCGTAATAGGCAAGCTGCAGGATTGCACTACTTTAGAATGACCGTTCTTATCGGTGTGACTCATGAGCACTATGACCTTTTTGGCTTTTTGGGAAAGCTCCATGGCTCCCCCCATACCTGGAACCCTTTTACCTGGTACTATCCAATTGGCCAGATCTCCTTGTTCGCTAACCTGGAGGGAGCCCAATATTGTAACATCCAGTTTCCCTTTGCGAATCATTCCAAAGGCAAGCGCACTATCAAAATAGGAAGCTCCAGCTTGAATAGTAACAGGGTAACCTGCTGCATTACACAGATTTCCATCTTCTTCACCGGTTAATGGAGTCGCCCCCATACCCAAGACGCCATTTTCTGCTTGGAAAAAGACGTGGATCCCCTCTGGCAGATGGTCTGGTACCAGTGATGGTATGCCAATTCCCAAATTCACTACCATCCCATTTTTTATTTCCTTTGAGGCTCTCCTGGCTATCAGGTTCCGTATGTCTTTTCCCATACCCATGACCAGTTCACCCCTTCACTTTGAATCATAAAGTCCACATACACACCAGGCGTTACGATTTCTTCTGGATCCAGGTAGCCGAGTGGTACAAATTCCTCCACTTCCACAATTGTTTTTGTACTTGCCATCGCAACAAGCGGATTGGTGTTTCTTGCACTTTTATCAAACACAAGATTTCCATATGGGTCCGCTTTTTTTGCATATACAATCGACAAATCGCCGGTGAGAGCCGGTTCCAAGATAAATTCTCTTCCATCCAAAGAGAGGATTTGTTTGTTTTGGGTTACTATATTGCTGGTAATTCCAACATCAACAAGGATTCCTCCCAAACCCACTCCTCCCGCTCTGATTCTTTCTGCCAAGGTTCCCTGTGGACTGAACTCCACCACAAGCTTTTTATCTGTCATCAATTGACCAGCAACTGGATTGGACCCGATATGAGAAGCTACCAACCTTTTCACCCTTCCAGTACAGACCGCTTTCCCTATTCCAATTGTAGGAAAACCGGCATCATTTCCAATAAGAGTCAGGTCGCTTGCCCCTGTTTCAAGAAGAATGTCCACCAATTTTGGCGGTGTCCCCACTCCACCAAACCCGCCAAACATCAAGGTCATCCCACTAAAAAAAAGATTAATGGCCTGATCTGAGCTTATGATTTTATTAAATGTATTTTCAACATTCTCCATCCCCGTTTCACCCCTTACAATATTCCCTGTAACTCCTTAAGCGTTTGTTCTAGGATGGAAATCAAAACATCTGTTTCTTCTTTACTGATGGAAAGTGGTGGTGCAATAATCACAGCATCTCCGCCAACACCTTCAATTCCTGCAGATGCCGGATAAATCAGTAATCCATTCTTTTGAGCCAGCTCGACAAGCCTTGTTGTAACCGCCTTTTCTTGAGCAAAAGGATATTTGGTTGAATTATCCTCCACCATTTCAAGTCCAAGCAGAAGGCCTTTACCCCTGACATCCCCAATGAACGGAAAGTCAGATTTCAACCGCAACAGCTCCTCCATCAAATAGTTGCCGATATAATTGCTGTTTCTTACAAGATCCTGTTTTTCAATATAGTCCAGGACGGCAAGTGCCGCAGCAGAAGACTGAGGATTTGCGCTATATGTGTGTCCGCTCATGATAACCTTCGATCCCTTGAGGATGCTTCCAATGATACTATCGCTTACCAAGGTTGCGGCAATCGGGGAATAACCAGCACTCATTCCTTTACCGACACAAATGATATCTGGGGTGACCCCCCAATGCTCCATGGCAAACATCTTTCCTGTCCTACCTATACCTGTCATCACTTCGTCAGCAATGAATAGAATGTCATACTTTTTACAGATTTCAGCTATTCTTTGGTAATATCCATCAGGAGGAGAGATAGCCCCAGCAGCTGCACCAATGATGGGCTCAGCTACAAAAGCAGCCACTTCTTCTGCGCCTATTTCCAAGATTGCACGTTCCAAATCTTCCGCACACTTAAGTCCACAACCGGGGTATTCGAGACTAAAGGGACATCGATAACAATAGGGCGGCTCCACTACAGGCGATTTTTCCAGTAACGCTTCAAACCTCTTCCTACGGTCAGCATGCCCTGATAAGGATAAAGCACCTATCGTGATACCGTGATAACTTTTCCATCTGGATATTACTTGGTTTTTGTCAGGTCTGCCAACTTCCTGCCAATACTGGATGGATATTTTCATGGCTGTCTCCACAGCTTCCGTTCCACTGTTTACAAAAAAAGACCAATTGATATCTCCTGGGGCAATTTTCATTAATCTGTTTGCCAAATTTTCTGCTGGTACACTGCTGAATTGTGATCGATAAACAAACGACACTTTACTCGCCTGATCAGCCATTGCGTCAATGACAGCTTGTACATGATGGCCGATGCTTGCGGTTACGGCACCCGATGAGCCATCCAAGTATTTTTTTCCATTGACATCATAAAGATACACACCATTTCCATGGCTGATTACTGGGTAATCTTTATCTAATAGCGGCTTAATAAGATAGGATTGATCCATAAACGATTACTCCTTTCCACGAGCGTACTGTAACCGTTTACTAGCAAGGGTAGGGGAATATCCCCGTTCTTCGAGGATAATGAATTCAGCAGTTGTTGAGCTAGTTACTTACATTCTATGTTCACTAGAACCAAATCTTTCGTAAAACATTGGCAATTGATAAAACAGCTCTTTGCTCAAAGACCTCACGTGCATAAAGACCGATTCTAACTTATTTTTTCAGAATTTCTTGACCTGATACGGGCTTTGAAACCTTCTTCTCTCACTGGAAAACTACAAACAAAGCCTCCTGTAAAAAGAAAAAGAGCATCACCCATATTTCATGAGTGATACTCTTTTCCACTTTCCTTATTTGCAGTAGCAAGCTCCTACGATAATTAACAAAATGAATAGAACTACGATCAAAACAAATGTATTTCCACAGCCGTAGCCATGTGCTGGCGCTACCTGTGCTGGATACCCACAAGGTCCACAAGTGTAGTAACAGTAATCGTGCATGGTCATCACTCCTGTTTTTTATTTACACTTCTACACTATGAACTAGGTGGCTGTCCTGTATGTGCGTTTGCCCATTTTATGAAAATATCTATAATGACTTCTCCATCTTGTCAATCACATGAACCATGCTTTTTAAAGTATTTTCTATACTGTTATTGTCATTTGAGACTTGTTCCACGCTTGCACTGATCTCTTCTAGCCCAGCTGTCGACTCTTCCATCAATGCAGCAAACTCGCTTGTATAATAATCGGTTGAGGCAGTTTTATCTTTTACCGCACCTGCAAATTCACGAAACTGTTGGGCATCAGACAAAAGACTGGCCAATGTTTCACTGATCTGATGAAAGGACAGATTCGCTTCGTTGGTGGCTTCCATATTCTTACCCATTTTAGAAATGTTAAGTTGCAGCTGGCGTAGCACCTCTTCTTTCGTTTGGTGCAGTGATGTAAGATTTTCTGTGATTTCTTTCGTTGTATCACCTGTTGAGGTAGCTAGTTTCCTGATTTCCTCTGCTACCACGGCAAATCCCCTCCCTGCTTCTCCTGCTCTCGCAGCCTCTATAGAAGCATTAAGAGCAAGCAGGTTGGTTTGTTCTGTAATATTCTTAATATGTTGGGTCAACGTATTGGTTTCATCGATTTTTTCCGTCAGGACTTGAAAGATGGCATCCATATCTTTGACATCCTGCGAAAAGCTGCTCATATTCTTTTGCAATTCACTTGCAACCACTTTTCCCTGTTCAGCTGTAGATTTGGTTGAATCAGTTGTCACATACAAATTGTGGGATCTATCCACAATATTGTCCATCATATTGGAAACATCATTTGTTAATTCAGCTATACCACTTATTTGGTCCGTTTGCTTTTGACTCCCGACAGATAATTCTTGTATGGTCAGTGTAACTTCTCGCTGAGAGTGTATATTCATGCTAATACGCTCATTTACTTTATTGACATGGTCAATCAATGTCATGGCGTCTTGCTGAAAAGCATCCTGTCGTTGCTGACGCTCCTCGCTGACAGTCTTCATATTGTTCACTATTTCTTCAAATTGAGCAAAGAGCCTTTTTCCTATTTTAACTTGGACAAACGTGATGACAAAAAGTAAAAAGAATAATAGGATAATATTACCCAATTGCTCATCTGTCATCAAGTTTCCATTCAGAAATGACCATATTGAGTATCCAAACAAAAGTAAACTTCCAATACCACCAACAATAAAAACATTACGATTAAAATAGATGGTAGCTAGTATTAAGACGAAAAAAGGTAAAATGAATCCGGAAATGGACGCACCACGATTAACTAAGATAATAAAAAAGACTACAAAGGTAACCCCCACTGCGAAATAGGGCACCACTTCATGAAACCAACTATTCCATTTCGTAAGAAAAAACAACCCCATGCCTAAACAAAGTCCTGTTAGAAGGGTATAGGTAATGATGTTGGCAGCAGGAACTAAAATATTCACCAAAAGCCCTGCTCCATAAGAAATAAAAATGACAAAGAACATCAATTTATTTTTGTTGACGAGATCTTGAAACTTTAACTCTTTCACGCTTAATGCCGACATGACAAAATCCTCCACTCTGATATTACCTCTGAATATGTATTCATTTACCTATTCTTCATACCTCCCCCTAAATCCTGCAATAATTATGTTATTTTGTAGAAATTTGACATAAAAAATGGAGTGCAGAAGCACTCCATGAATTACTTATTACTCAAATAATCTTCTATACTCACCGTATCCTTCTTTTTCGAGTTCACTTATAGGAATAAAAAGCAGTGACGCAGAATTGATGCAATATCTAAGGCCGCCTTTTTCTACTGGACCATCTTCAAAAACGTGGCCTAGGTGAGAGTCCGCATTTTTACTGCGCACTTCGGTGCGCACCATACGATGACTGACATCCATTTCTTCCTTTATTGTTCCTTTATCAATAGGTTTCGTAAAGCTAGGCCACCCACACCCTGCATCGTATTTATCTAAGGAGCTGAATAAAGGCTCACCAGAAACGATATCTACATAAATCCCTTCTTCGGTATGATTCCAGAATTCATTTTTAAATGGAGGCTCGGTTCCATTATTTTGGGTCACTTCATATTGAATTGGTGTGAGTCTGTTTTTCAATTCTGCATCCGTCTTTTTCCAGTGCTCCTTAATAAAGGACGCTCGACCTGAACCGGCTTGATACATTTTGTAACGGAATGGGTTTTTCTGATAATAATCTTGATGATATTCTTCGGCAGCATAGAATGGTTTAGCCGGAAGAATATTTGTAACAATCTGATCCTTGAACCGGCCACTTTGAGCCAGGTTTTGCTTGGATTTTTCAGCAAGTTCCTTTTGGGCATCGGTGTGATAAAAGATGGCAGTGCGATAAGAATCCCCCCGGTCATGGAACTGCCCACCTGGATCTGTGGGATCGATTTGGCTCCAAAATACTTCTAAAAGCTTTTCATAAGGAAAAATCTGAGGATCATATGTTATCTGTACTGCCTCATAGTGTCCGGTGGTTTCGGAACATACTTCTTTATAAGTAGGGTTTTCTTTGTGCCCCCCTGTATAGCCAGAGATAACCTTCTCAATTCCTTCATGCTCATGGAAAGGTTTGACCATACACCAAAAGCACCCTCCTGCGAACGTGGCTTTCTCAAGATTAGCAGTCATTGCCATTCCACCTTTCTTTAATATTAGGTTGTTATTATGGATTCACTTAGATGAATTATAGCAACTTAATAGTTGAAATCCTAATGCTATGCTTGGATTACAGCTTATTAGTTTGTGTGATAAAATAAACTAATAAGCTGATAATCAAAAATCAATGCCTTTTCCAAACAAATCAGGAGGTTTCATTTAATGAATAGGAAAGTGGAAGTTTATATATTATCTGGGTTTTTAGGCAGCGGAAAAACAACTTTGCTGACCCAAATGCTGCAACAAGAACAAAAAGAAAATCGAAAAGTGGCCGTAGTGATGAATGAGTTGGGCAAGGTATCAATAGATTCTGATTCCGTTCCGGAAGATACCCCATTATCCGAACTGTTCGACGGTTGCATTTGCTGTACCATACAGGAGAAACTGGAGTCCACCATGCAAGGATTGTTGATGGATAAAGAATTAGACGCAATTTACATAGAAACCACTGGTGCTGCCCACCCGGTAGAAGTCCTTGATACGGTACTCTCCCCAATCTTTGCAGATAGATTCTCCGGGGCACGAATCATCACGCTGTTGGATGTTTTACGATGGAAAGACCGCTCAAGCTTGTCTATTCAAGTTAAGCAACTGATCAGAGAACAAGTGAAACATGCAGATATGTTGATATTGAATAAAACTGATTTACTTAGCGAAGGCGAAGTGTCTAACATATTGTTTGAGTTACAGTCCATCAACCCTCATGCCTCTACACTCCTTACTACATACGCTAAGATACCTGAAAACAGCTGGAAAAGTACGAAACAACTGGAAAAAAGTGCTCATCAGAGAGCGGATGTTAAAGAAGCACTTCGATTAAAAACTTTCGTTTATCAATTTTCCTCTCAAATTGACTTAGATGAATTTGAAAACTGGCTTAGAGGCCTGCCTGATTCCGTATACCGTATCAAAGGGTATCTTTCCTTTGAGCATACAAGTGGAGTCTATCTATTTCAGTATTCGTACGGTACACCACTATATTTAAAAGAACTTGTGAAGGTTCCTCTTAACCTTGTCATCATCGGTGAGGATTTGAACATTGATATGCTAAGACAGCAACTGGAATCATTGGAGAAAAAGTAAGTCTATCCCTTTGAGCGCCTATTTATAGAATAGGTGCTTTTCTATTTCTGTGATCTATTACATTCATGAAATGCAGGAACCTGAATATCCTTAATAAT
Organism: Sutcliffiella horikoshii DSM 8719; assembly: GCA_001648575.1. GTDB lineage: Bacteria > Bacillota > Bacilli > Bacillales > Bacillaceae_I > Sutcliffiella_A > Sutcliffiella_A horikoshii. The sequence continues at coordinate 209,979 of LQXN01000062.1, forward strand.
AATGGCCACATTCTAACTTTTGTTGCTTTTAAACAAGGTAACTTATACTGTCACGCTCTCTCCCTGACTTTGTATTGTGTTTAAGACAAAGAAATCCAATGGATTATTATTTGTCTATAGTAACGATTTATAAAAAATGAGCCTAGATAATCGAATGAAAATGGGTTTTGGAAAAGAGGGATAGAATGATTCTAATAGCAGGGGAATCTGTTACAGACAGCTCCCTTTTCGCTTTAGACGGGTTGGAAGAGACAATTTTCGAACGCTTGACTGAAGATCCAGAGACCTACACTTATCAAAGTCCAGAAGAATTAAAGTTTGAAATAGCGATGCGAAACAACATCGTTGCCAGTGCTTCCCTTATGTCACAAGGGGAATCACGTTTTGAAACATTTGCAGGAACCCAGTCTAATCCGGCATATTGGCACGTTACGGATACAGGTGGTATGCAAATAAGAAAGGATGTCAAACCATCCGATGCGATATCAGATATCTTCATAAATAGTCAGGAGTATGCATTTGAATGTGCAACAGCTAAAGTTATCATATACTATCATGCAATATTAAAAACTGCCGGTGAAGAATTCTTTAATCATTATTTTCAAGACCTCTATTTGTATAGCTGGCATTTTGATTCAGACCTGGTTATGCAGTCCACCGATACTTATCATTTCATCCCAGGTGATGTGGTGTATTTTAATAATCCGGATTTTAACCCAATGACCTTCTGGTGGAGAGGGGAAAACGCGGTGGTAATGGGAGATGGAAAATTTTTCGGCCATGGACTTGGAATTGAAGATGCAGATTATATTATTGAATTTTTGAACGGAACAAGGAAGCCTGACAGTAGTAAGCCAGCCTATTTAACGGATTATGTAGCTAGACCTTCCTTTAATCATTTGGCAAAATTGTATTTCTCGCAAAGGATACACGGAAGGGGCAAGTATCGTCATCGCATCATTTTTCATAATAAGGATTCTATTTCATGCGACAGATACCTGTATTATCTCTATAGAGATTATTTGCAAAAATAACCAACTCAATGACAGATTAAAGGCTGACTTCCAAAAAGAAGTCAGCTCAGACTGTTGACAAAGCCCTAAATATTTTTAAATTTGCATCCTGCTGTTGATCTTCGTTCCAGGCGCTTCACTTTTCGCGGGCGGTCCGGAAGCTTCCTCGGGCTTACGCCCTGCGGGGGTCTTCCTTGTCCCTTCCTCCCGCAGAAGTCTGCGCGCCTTCCACTACGATCAACACAGGTTTTGCATATCTCACAGATAAAATAATTTTGTCTACACACTGGGCTGACTTCCAAAAAGAAGTCAGCTTTCTTTAATGATTTTGAACATATCTTAGGATTTCCAATGCACGTTCCCCTTCTTCCTTAAGCAACTCCTCCCATATTTCATCACGTTCTCTATCCAGTTTTATTATGGCACTGGCCAGCTTAAACGAATAAGAAAGCTGTTTTGCTTCCACCTACTCTCTCCCCTTCTCTATTAATGTCGTATATTCCTTTTTAAGTTCACTTAGGGTATACGAGGAAAGAAGTCCTTGGTCCAGGAAATGGCCTGTTGCAACAAGTTTATTAATGTAGTACTCCCTTGCATCATGAATGGCATTCTTTAGAAATTTAGACACTCGCCTCACCTCTCTTAACTATATGTTAGTTCTTTTCCATATCGGATTCCTTTTTTATGTAAGAACTTATAACATTATATTTTTGAATTTACACTTTTACTTGTAAGGAATTCTGACAAACACACAGGAACTGAATCTTCATTTATACTATAATGATATTAAGAGATGTAGGATAGGATGTGAATGGATATGGCACAGGAAGACCCTTCGTTAAAAGAAAGAAAAGTCATCTCAATCGGTACTGTTCGTGATCTTACAGGTTTATCAGAAAGACAAATCAGGTACTATGAGGAACGCAAGCTTATATTCCCCGCCCGTTCCGGTTCTGGTATCAGAAAATATTCCTTCTCGGATGTAGAGCGTCTTATGGAAATTGCAAACCAAATGGAAGAAGGCGTGCAAACACACGAAATAAGGAGAGAATGGAAGAAGAAAGAAAAAGAAAATGAAAATTGGAAGAAGCAGATGCTGAAAGGCCAAATGCAGGCTCACTTTAAACAAAATGGCAATTGATATCAGTTATGACAAAGATGATAGAATTTAAGGAGGCTTAATCCATTCCCCTTCAGATTGGATAAGCCTTTTTTCTGTTGAAACATATAAACCAACCGTTACATTCGGTTTATACTTGCATTCCTAACCCTGATTAATGTTTCTATTAAAGTATAGAAGCAGTGCTCATCAAATTTCCTCCTTTTTATTAGGGAAAAATACATGTTATGGAAAAATAGCCTTTTTGAAAGATTAATCGCCAATTAAATCTTAACTGGTGACTTTGGTTATGCTACCATTATCACATCTTGAATTTTTGTGGAGCGTGGATGGATGTTTGAATTACTACTTACCATGTTAGAGCGACTAGGAATTATTGTAACGGTAGCCTTTATCATGACAAGACTGCCGTTCTTCCGACAACTGATCAATCGTCAGCAGATTGGGCGGGATCAACAATTTTACGCAATTCTGTTCTTTGGCTTCTTTGGGATAATAGGCACATACACTGGTCTTACCTTCAGTACGGAAACATTGGGCTTTAACCGGTGGATTACGGAATTGAATGAGACAGAAGCAATTGCCAATTCCCGTGTTATCGGTATTGTAATGGCAGGTTTACTTGGTGGATACAAGGTGGGAATCGGCGCAGGGCTGATAGCAGGTGTCCACCGGATGAGTTTAGGTGGATTCACTGCTTTTTCCTGTGGATTTTCCGCCATCGTGGCAGGACTTTTAGCTGGGTTCATACGAAGTAAGTACAAAGGAAAACGTATAAGTGTCAGCGTCGCTCTCTTAACAGGGGCATTGGCGGAAGGGATTCAAATGGGAATCATTCTAATAGGCTCTCAACCCTTCGAGCGTGCTTTGAGCCTTGTGGAAAGCATTGGCCTTCCGATGATATTGGCGAACGGTGTTGGGTCGGCCCTGTTCTTTCTTATAATACTTGCGGTAATTAATGAAGAAGAAAAGGTAGGGGCTGTCCAGGCTCAAAAAGCCTTGTCTCTTGCCGAAAACACACTCGCATATCTTAGAACTGGGTTAAATCCAAAGTCTGCAGAGGAAACATGCAAGATTATTTATAATGAAGTTAACGCAAGTGCTGTGGCAATGACTGATAAAGAACAGATCCTTGCCCATGTAGGAATAGGAAATGATCATCATCGCCCCCTTTCGCCCATTCAGACCTATAGTACCAGGCAAGTCCTTGAACTTGGAAATCTCTTAGTGGCGGGAAAAAAAGACATTCAATGTAAGGATTCATCCTGCCCATTAGGAGCAGTTGTTATTGCACCATTAAAGAAGAGGGACAAACCGGTTGGCACACTCAAGTTCTATTTTCCATCAGAAAAAGATATTGATAATGTTGTCATTCAGCTTATCAAAGGATTAAGCTCTCTAATGAGCCACCAGTTGGAAATCTCAGATGCCGAAAAGGCTTCCAAATTGGCGAAAGAAGCAGAAATCAAAGCTCTTCAAGCGCAGATAAGTCCACATTTCCTCTTCAACTCTTTGAATGTTATCGTTTCTTTGATAAGGACAGATCCAAAGAAAGCAAGAAAACTGCTAATATCCCTTTCCCGCTTTTTTCGACAGAATCTAACGGCCACAACGGAAAAGTGGACAACCTTGCAAGAGGAGTTAAAGCATGTACAGGCTTATCTTTCTGTTGAAGAAGCTCGTTTTGTCGACCGTTTAACCGTTGAGTACGATGTAGAGGAATCTGCACTCCCCTATCTAGTCCCGCCGCTTTCGCTTCAACCAATCGTGGAAAATGCGGTAAAACATGGCCTCAAGGATATCAATGAAAACTGTAATATCACCATCCAAATCAAGGAGACGCCTGAAGATATTTTCATCTCTATTGCAGACAATGGGATTGGGATACCACAAGAGCGAATTGCATTTCTCGGATCCGACCTGGTTTCATCTTCAACGGGGACTGGCCTTGGACTTTACAATATCAATAAAAGACTAACGATGATGTATGGAAAGGAATCGAAATTACATTTTCATAGTGCACCTAATGTTGGTACCACGGTATCCTTTTCCATCCATAAAAGATTAAATGAGGGTGATTTTCCAGATGAATAGAATAAAGATATTAATTGTGGATGATGAACGTTATAGCCGAGAAGAATTAAAGCATCTCCTTGGCCAATATCACTCAATACAGGTTATTGGAGAGGCAGCGTCAGGAGAAGAAGCACTAGTGGCGTGCATGCAACAACAACCTGATGTTGTATTTCTTGATATAGAAATGCCAAAAATGAATGGACTGGAAGTTGCCAGGCATTTGAAGGAATTAAAGAAATCCCCTCTCATTGTTTTTGCTACCGCATACCCGAATTTTGCCGTGGAAGCCTTTCGACATGATGCAGTAGACTATTTGTTAAAACCATATGAAGAGGAACAATTGGAACAAACCATTCAACGTCTGAATAAACTCTTGAATGGAGAGAAGGAATTTCCTTCCCCAAGTTCCTCTTCTAAACTATCCGTGGAACATGATGGTGAAATTCATTTCCTGGACCCTTTGGATATTCTTTATATTAGCCGCGAAGATCGACTATCACGCATATACACGAAAGATTCTAATTACGAATCGAAGCTTGCCTTGAAGGATCTTGAAGAAAGGCTAGCCAGCTTTCCTTTCTTTCGCATCCATAAAAGCTATCTTGTGAATCTGAATTATGTATCTAAAATGATTCCCTGGTTTAACGGTGCCTATATGCTCGAACTTACCAACAGTACAGAAAAGCTGTCAGTCAGCAGAAATTATGTAAAATCACTTAGAAATAAACTTGAACTATAGCATGTCAGTGTCGAAAACTGACATGTTATTTCTTTTTAGATACATCTTGAACAAAGTCGACACAAATGTAAGCCTTTTCATCCTATAATGATGATACTCCAAAAAAAAGAGAGGGGTCATCATTCATGTATACATTTATTGCAGGTATTATCTTGCTTATATTAGGTTATTTCATCTATGGGAAATTTGTGGAAAGAGTTTTCGGTATAAAAGATTCAAGAAAAACACCCGCCTACTCCAATAAGGATGGCGTCGATTATCTGCCTCTTAGTAAAAATAAGAATTCCTTGATACAACTATTGAACATCGCAGGGGTCGGGCCGATCTTCGGACCTATACTTGGTGCACTGTACGGTCCCGTCGCATTTTTATGGATTGTCCTGGGATGTATTTTTGCCGGGGCTGTACATGATTACCTGACAGGGATGATATCTATCCGTAACCGCGGGGCTCATTTGCCAGAACTGGCAGGGAAATTCCTCGGTAAATTCATGAAACACACAGTTAACGCATTTGCCATATTATTGTTGCTTTTAGTAGGAACTGTTTTCGTAACTGCTCCAGCAGGTTTGATCCATACGCTGGCTGATGGAAGCATCGCACTAGGTGCCATAATATTAGTAATTTTCATCTATTATATATTCGCCACCATGCTTCCTATTGACAAAGTGATTGGTCGCTTGTATCCGATCTTTGGAGCATTATTGTTAATCAGTGCATTAGGTGTCGGGGCATCACTTGTCATTTCAGGCGCTCCTATACCTGAATTGAGTTTTACAAATATGCATCCTGATAATGTGCCCATCTTCCCATTGTTGTTCTTGACGATTTCATGTGGAGCACTTTCAGGTTTCCATGCAACACAAACGCCAATCATTTCTAGAACAACACAGAATGAAAAGCAGGGCCGTCGCATTTTCTACGGAATGATGATTGCAGAAGGTATCATCGCCATGATTTGGGCTGCAGCAGGAATGAGTCTTTTCAATGGCTCTGCAGGACTCAGTGAGATCTTGGCAAACGGTGGACCAGGTGCAGTTGTAAGTGAAGTTTCTGTAACAATGTTAGGTGCAATTGGTGGTACTATGGCTGTCATCGGTGTTATCATCCTGCCTATCACTTCAGGGGACACAGCTTTCCGAAGTGCACGTATGATCATTGCCGATTATTTTAAGATTTCTCAAAAGAAGATCATCAGCCGTATGTGGATTGCCATCCCGCTTTTCGTTATCTCATTTGTACTGACGAATATCGATTTTGAATTACTATGGAGATATTTTTCATGGGCTAACCAATCAACAGCTGTCATTGCATTATGGGTGGGTGCGATGTATCTCTTCATTGCACGTAAACAATACTATATTGCCATGATTCCTGCCATCTTCATGACAATGGCAACAACCACCTATATCTTGAATGCCCCTATCGGATTCCGTTTGCCGATTGAAGCTTCCTATATAGGAGCAGCAATGTTTACAATCATTGTCATTGGACTATTCTATGTAAAGGCAATCGCTGCTCGCAAAACAGACTTCGAACTCGATGCTGATGATTTATCAAAAAATAAAGCTGCATAACACTGAAATACCTATCTGCTTATGCAGGTAGGTATTTCAGCCCGTTGACAAACTAAAAAATAGATAAGCTATCTCGTGGAACAGTTGATTTTCATTCCAGGCGCTTCGCTTATCCGAAGGGCGGTCCGTAAGCCTCCTCGGCTTACGCCTGCGGGGTCTTACATGTCCCTTCCTCCCGCGGGAGTCTGCGCGCCTTCCACTGCAATCAACTAGGAATCTTTATTATATTTGAACTTTGTGTACGCACTGAAATACCTTTCTGCTTGTGCAGATAGGTATTTTTTATATTTAGACAGATTTATTTTCGAGTTTAAAATCCCCTGTTGATCAACAGTTTACGAAGAAAAGCCTTTTATATTGAATAATTATTTCCTTTTAGAAAAAGATAATAAAAAAGGAGGAGTATTAGTTATGGCATCCCCTTATCTTTGTCCAAATTGCAAAACCAACCGCTCTCGCTTCAACATCATTGAGCAAGTAGCAAAATCCGTTAAATTGAACCCGCAATCAGGTGAAGTAGTGGAAGAGTACACATCCGGAAATATGGATCCTTTCCACATTCCGTATAAAGGACCTTCACAAAAAATCCAATGTGCCACCTGCGGTCAGGTTGATGAAGAAATAACCTTCATTAAACATGCTGAATTTCAAAAAGGATAAAGACCCTTCCAAAGAGGGCCTTTATCCTTTTTTTTATAAGCTGTTTCCGTATACTTAGTTTTAACTGTACCATCCTTGTTTCATGCGAGACCCAAGCCCTATTAATTCTTCATACTTGTGAGGAAAGTCTTCAATGCGTCTATGACAACTTTTGGTTCTTCAAGCATCCCCATATGTCCTGACTTTGAAAGAAGAATCTTCATAACATGTTCACCATCTATCAAAAACGTTTTTTCTGATGGGATTATTTGGTCTTCTTTTCCGGCCAAAAGTAAAAGAGGCTTGCTATATTCTTTAATGAAAGGAGTTTTATCCTCCCTATTCTTCATTGCTTCAAGCGCCTCGATCGCTCCTTGCACTTTTGTGGAATACCCAATTGATCTTGTGAATTCCACTTCCCCCTTAAAAGCTTCAATATTTTGTGGGGCAAACAGCTTTAACGACAATTCATCTATAAAATCTTCGATACCGTTCGCACGGATGTTTTGGATCGCTTTCTCCCTTCCCTTTTTACTTTCCTCTGAGTCGGGGTAGGCAGTGGAGTGGATAAGCCCAATCCCTTCTGTTAGTTCATCATACTTTTCTGCAAATGAAAGAGCGATATAACCACCTAAAGAATGTCCTATTATGGATGCCTGTTCAATCTCTAAACTGTCCAATAAAAGTTTTACATCCTCAGCCATATCATTTATGGTAAAAGATTCTTCCGAGACTGCTGACTGACCATGACCTCGTAAATCGATGGCAATTACTCGATAATATGTGGTCAATTCATCCATCACATACTTCCAATATGCATGAGATCCACAAAATCCGTGAAGGAGGACGACTGTCTGTCCGACTCCTTTGTCTTCGTAAAACAAAGATACATCACTTTTTATGGTGCTTTCAAACTCTTCCATATTGCTCACCTCTCTTTTTATACTCTCTCCTTAACTTACCACTGACCCTTCCATCCTAAACAGGTTCTCCTGATATTTAAGAGGAAAAAAGGTTAATAATCAAATGTTCTACGCATATCCATGTAGCAAGAGAAGTAATTGGAGGTGTTGGTACATCCATGACTAGTGATGAACATTATTACCTTGCAATTCAATATCAGCTGCTTGCTGACTACTTCAAATACCTGGACCCAGAAAGTCATATCCAATCTTATAGGATGCACTACTTCCACATTCAAAAATGGCTCCAACAAGAACAGCCCATAGAAGGAAATAGTAGAAGCACAGATCGATTCGCTCATATTAGGTTTTTACATGCTTCACCTGGAACACATTCGTTAGAAATCGTTTTAGAAAAAGAGTCTGTTTGGAGAGACCTTCGATTTAAAAACAGCAGTGTATATGTAGAAACAAAACGGATGGACCCCAAAGTCTCCATTTTCAGAACGGGATCCAGCGATTCCCCCCTGCTTGCAGGAACAATACATTTAAAACCAGATACCAGGTATACGATAGCTATTTCAGGTCCAAGTGATAATCTTCAATTCATTATGATAGAAGATGACCCTTCTGTACCTCAAAGTGAAGCAAAAATGCGGTTCTGGCATCTGTCTCCACATGGCCCTGCCATAGACATTGCAGTTAAAAAAGGAGATGTGGTCTTCTCTCAAATTTCTTATACTGAAATAACAGATTATCTTGGCCTTACACCAATGACGCTCGATCTAGAAATGAGACTTGCCGGAACAAAAGATGTAGTACTGCCGTTAAACCGTGTCAGTCTAAAGTCTGACTTGGCATATACCCTTGTTGCAGTGGATAAAAGCAATGATAAAAACGAGCTGGAAACCATATTTTTAGTACCCTGAAAAATGATAATGCTCAATCAGTGACTGATTGAGCATCTTTTTCTATTTTATTAGCACCAAGCAGCACCAACGATGATTAATAGAATAAACAATACTACGATTAATACGAAAGAGCTTCCGTATCCACCGCCGTATCCTGCACCTGCTACTTGACCGTAACCGCAACCACACCAACTCATAGCTGTCACCTCCTCTACAAGGATTTATATGACTTCAGTGATTAGTAGTGAAGTACCCCTGCACCAACAATCACCAATAAGATAAACAGAACAACAATTAACGCGAATCCTGATCCATAACCAGAACCACTCATGCTCTACACCTCCCCCTCTTTCCTAATACTTAATGTATTCACACAGAGGCTATTGGTAAAGGCATATGCCCAGTTCCTAAAAAATTTGGGTTTTTTCCCAGGCTTTGCCCTTGGGCATAAAGGAATATGAAATTTTTTAGACTTCCACACAAAATTATTTACAAGTTCAGACCAAAAAAAGCTGTTCGATGATCATGTGATCATCGAACAGCTTCCAATTGAAATCAGTCCTCCACCGGGACCAACAATCTGAATCTGATATCATTATTTTCTACATCGAACTTGGTGAACTCCACCTTCGTATCACTCTGCAGCTCCAATTCTTGCAAAGCTACGTAAATACTCTGTTCGTTAGGAACGATCTTCACCCACGGTGGTAAAGGATAGTTATCAGCAACATATTTAAGTACCATGGAAACAGGTACTTGCAATCTTCCAATGGACATGGAATCCTGCTTTAAAGCAACATCGCCATTTTCTTGAACTTCAGGGATAAAGGTCATGGTCAATGGAATGTCCCTTTCAAAGACCTTCATTTCTCCGCGGAGCTCCACTCGATCAGTTAAACTTACTTCATAATTCAAAGGCCTTTTCGTTTCCTTTTCCAGGTAGTAACGGATAAGTTCATTTAGATCTTCTTTGTCTGATTGAATGTTGAATGCCACCCGTTTTCGGTCATCACCATCCCCATTCAACATGAAGTTTGAGTGATTGGGCAGAAAAACCATTGAAATGGCTACTCCAGCAATCAAGATATTTACTATTAGCAAACCGATAAACGCTGTTTTCCAATTGATTACTCTTTTCACCATAATCCTCTCCACTATTCTTCTAGCATTTCATCTGTTGTGCTTTCTTCGTTGAAGCGCATGATTTCGCTGATAATATTACTTCCTATTAACTCATACCCTTTTTGATTTGGATGAAACTGATCGTCGTCCAGCAGATTTACTTCTGGATCAACAAAGATATCTTGTATTGGTACGTATGCTGTATTGGGGTATTCATCCAAAACGGATATTGTAGTTTCGTTCCAATTTGTGACGACCTGATTCATTTCATCGATTTCTTGGAAAAATTGATAAAAAGGATTAAATAGTCCAACAAGATATAACCTACTGCTATCATTATGCGTTCTCACTTCGCCTATAACGCTGTCCAGCCTGTCTGCATATAGTTTTTGCTCCTTGTCAAAAAGCGAGAAGTTCAGGTCCAGAAAGTTTTCCCTGATAACCTTCATTAAATCGTTTCCGCCAACTGTCATAAAAATCACATCGGCCTCAGCCAAGGCTTCTTGCACTTCAGGGTCCTCCAATCTTTTTAATAGATGATTGGTACGGTTTCCCCTTACACCAAGATTGGTTATACTAACATTATCAATATAAGGTTTCCCTTCATAGTAGTCCTTGACACTTGAGGTGAAACCTCCTTTTCCGGACTCATCTCCAACCCCTTGAGTAAGAGAATCTCCAAAGAAGACAAGTTTGAAAGAACGGTCGAAAAACTCCTCTGTTACTTCATTCTTTTCTTCAATATTCACAATTTTATTCTGGTTTTCAGCCTTTTCGTCATTTTTGAAAAAATCTCTAAAAAGTGTTTTTTCATCTTGACTTTCTCTGCGCTCTTTTGCTTTTTCCAACACATAGCTAGATGAATTTTCTGAGGAACAACTAACCATACTAATTATCAGAAGACATAAAAGTGCAATCTTAAAAAATCTATTCATTATATACATTCTCCTTATTTGTTAAGGAATTATAGTTTGGATGGAATAAAGACAGTATACTTTTTATAACATATTCTAGTATATTTTTCAAAAGCTAAAGGTTCAGGCTATAAACAAAGTACAAAAGTTTGTAAACATAACCTGCAACGAAGATTAAATGTTCCCGGGGATCATTAACTTGCTTTTAGTTTGTCAAGAGCCTTGGTTACTTACTATTATAGATTCAAAAAAAAAGGAGTAGACATAATGGAGAAAAAAATCAATGAAAAGGAAATACTCGCCTGCAATGAAGAAGTTTCTAAAGAATTATTTTCCAAGGAGTTGCATGTTATCGTTACAGATGGCCTTCATGCCAGCCTTGAAAAAGAGGATACAAAACAAAGGGATCACTCCTGAGTAATCAAGAGTGATCCGCCTCTATTGTTGATCCTCGAGAATCTTGATATGCTCAAGTATTTCTTCATAAGGAACATCTAATCCGTTATAACTTTTTATGATAATACCATCTTGGTTGATTAAGTAAAAGCTTGTGCCATGGACAACTTCCCCGCCGTTTTTTGGTTTAGCAACAATTGTTTTGAAGTTCTCAGGGCCAAACTTTTCTATTTCGGTTTGTGAATAACCTGTAAGGAAGTCCCATGTCGTGAAATCCGCTTGAAAGTTCTCACCAAATTCCTTAAGTACTTCAGGACTGTCAACTTCAGGATCAACTGAAAACGATAGGAATCGTGCGTCAAGCTCATCTTCTCCCGCCATTCTCTGTAATCTCGCCATATTAGCAGTCATCGGGGAACAAACCGTCGTGCAATTGGTGAAGATCAGATTGACTACTGTGACTTCGCCTTTTAAATCTTCTAACCCAACCTGTTCACCGTCTTGATTAATATATTGGAATTCTCCCAGCTCCCAATTTGTTGTATCAGGTATTGATGAATTACCACTGCAGGCTGCAAGGATGGCAGCGCAGAAACCAATTATTATGATTTTATAGTTTTTTAGCAAGAGGTTCACCTATTTCATCTTTTTATTTTCCGTTTTTCAATCAAATCGTATCACTTATTATACAAAGTTAAAAGGAACTACCCTATAAATTCATAAAAATAACACATTTTGCTTAGAAAGGGACAATACATGCAACAAGCATCCGAGTCAATCAAGATTCTTTCCTTAACGTCTACGTCATTTCTTCTTGAAAGCCAGAGGACTCGTTACTGCTCTCTACGGATCAGTCCGGTTTGCCGGAATCGCTTTGGGACTGATGGCATTTGGATATTTTATGGATGTTTCCGTTCACTCCATTTTTATTTTGTCTTCCGCGCTCTGCTTCATCCAAGCCTTACTATGCATTTATTTTATAAACGAAAACAAAAAAATTTCCTTTTCTTGAAAGACTCAGCTGGTTTTCCATGTTGAAGGTCCCATTTCAAAAAAAAGGCAAAGAGGCTGATTTGATTGATCAGCCTCTTTGCCACCTAGTAACGCATATATTATCTTCGCTTCCGGTTCTTCGCTTTTAGCAACTGATCCATACGATCAATTGGTGCTTTTGTTTTGTCTTGTGCAAGTTTTTTATCTTTTTTTGGTTTGAATTCCTTTAATTCTTCCACTCTTGGCTCTTCCCTTTTTACAATCTTCTCGGGTATCACCGCTTTCCTTTTAATGGATGGTGCCTTCCACTTTCTTTCTGACACCTCTTTCTTCTTATCTTTGTTTTTTCTCCAAAATCCGAGTGGGATCAATCCGAACCTTCGAACGAAAATCTCAATAATCAAGAAGAAGAACGCCATAATGATAAATGGCAACCAGACAGTCTGAGACTGATAAACATTTTTATGGTAGGGGCGGAATACTTCATTGGGATTATCCAATACTTTACCATGTTGATTGGACGTTATTGTTTCTAGTAGATCCATATTTACTGGCCGCTGTTCAAACTCTGTCGAAAAAGGTACGACCATACCACTTGTAAACGATGAAAAGGTTTCCCCTCCCTCTTCTTGCGTGATATTCAGGAAATAGATGTCGGGTATGGCTGAAAATTCGACTTCATATTGACCTGGCCCCACCATCTTACTTTTAGCTCCTTCAATGATTTGGCCTTTATTATTTGAAACAGAGACGGAAACCGGCATTAAGATATCCTGAATCGCTTCTACCTTAACAGAAGCCCTTCCCCCATTAACAGAAGTGGAGATGTCATATGCCCCCTGCTCATAAGAAGGTAAAGTCCATGTCACCATATCATTCCAAAATGCCGTCCATTCATCCCAGGATGGAAAACCTCCACTCCAAGCACCAGACACATCTGATGTCCAAGCAATCGTCCTGCCCAGACCATAATTCATCCGAGCGAGGACGGGATCCTCTTTTTCACTTGCAATGATCTGCTCTGCTCTAGTCTTAAGAGTGGTCGCAATATAAGTGTTAAGGAATGGCGTTCCATTTTCAAACCTCTTAGACCAATCATACCCGCCATAAACAGTTGGAACATGTGGATTGTCCTCTATATATGTTTTCGTAGTGAGCGCAGTTTCTCTTGAGAGAATACTTGGTACCGAGCTCGCTTCATATACTTCGTAAAATCTGCCTGTTCCCATTCCTGCAAGTTCTTCCAACAAGGAAGTATCTGCATCCCCGCCAATGGCAACCGTGGATAATGTTACATTGTTCGTTAATCCTTCTTCGATGATTTCCTCATATGGTCCATCATTTGATTGACCGTCAGTCAATAGAATAATATGCTTTCGTTTAAGGTCCATTTCATTCAATTGTTCATAGGCCTGATTAAGTGCCGGAAAGATATCTGTTCCACCACCCAAGGCCGTTGAACGGATTGACTCAATGACTTCTTCTTTGTTCTGGATTGGTTCTGTTTCTACGACTGCCCAAGGCTCGGTATCAAAGGCAATAAACCCGAAAGTATCTTCCTCTTTTAACAATTCCACAGAACGTGCTGCAGCTTCTTTGGCTAGTTCAAATTTTTCTCCCATCATACTTCCCGAACGGTCCAATACGATGATCAATCCCAAAGAAGGTATTTCCTTCTTTCCCTTCACATCCATATCCACAGGGAGAATTTTCTCTATCGGGGTTTGAAAATAACCGCCAAGACCATATGATTCATTGCCCCCTGTCATCGTAAAGCCAATACCAAAATCCTTTACAGCTGTTTCAATAAGTTCCATCTGAGTACCACTTAACAAATGACCGGAAATATTATGAAAAATGATGCTTTCATAAGCCAGAAAACCACTTAGTGTCGTCGGCAACAGGCTTGGATGGATGCGGTCCACCTTCCAGCCGCTTGCATCCAACGCGCGGAACACATTGTCCCCCGCCCCGTCTTGGTCCACCATAAGAACTTTAGGTTGACCAGATACCTGAGTCAAGGAATGGGAAATGTTATTTTCCACAATCTTATCCTGTTCAGGGAATATTTCTGCTTTGAACGTGTACAAACCTGGATTTGTTAAAGGGATGGAATAGGAATAATTATTCGTCCCTTTAGATACGACAATTTCTTCCTTAATGATGGTTTCATTATTCTGGGTGATATGTAAGGTGGCAGTCGTATCCACATTTGCCTCTAAGCCGATTTGAAATGGGACTGCCTCTCCTTCAAAGCTCGATTGTGGCGTATGAAAAGACTGTAAAGAAACATCCTCGACAAATGGCGGTTGAAAAGCCATCGCATCCAGCTCAATATTTCTCCCTGAAAAAAATGTGGATTGTTTCGCACTGTTCCCGTTTGTTTCCACTCCATCCGTCATTAAAACTATTCTGCCTTTTTGATCATCAGGAATATAACTTGCTGCAAATTTCAATCCCTCTTCCAAATTTGTGAATTGAGGGTTTTCATTAACAGAAAGCTGCTGAACGGTCTCTTGCTGATTGGTAAAAGAGCGTTCGAGTTTCGGCTTTTCCGAAAAAGTGACGATGCTATAATTGTCCTCATCTCTCTTTTGTTTTATCGCCTCGTTTATCGAAGAAAGGATCTCTCCTTCCACCCTTTTCACACTATCTGATTGGTCGACAAGAAAGACGGTATGGGTCCCTTTCACTGGGGAAAGAAGAGAGGGCATACATAAACCAAGTATGAGCAAAAAGTAGATGATGCTTCTCAACGATAAAATGACATACTCTTTTTTATGTTTCTTTTTCTTTTTACGCCAAAACAGAACAAGACTGCCTATTACCGGGATGAGAAACAAAAGCATGAGAGGATGCTCAATTTGAAATTCCACGTCTGTAAACCTCCCATTCTAGCAAAAGTACGACAAGAGCAAGTATTAAAAACAGATAAGAAATATCTTTGCTGGTCGTCGTTTCTCCTCCTTGATTCATAGAAGAAGAAACAGCCGGTATAGTAAAGCTATCTACTGTTTGGATCGACTTTTCCGAATCCTCTAGCATTATATAAAAGCTTTTCATTGTATCTGTTTGGTCTTTTGTCTCTCTAAGTTTGTATAATCCTGGAGTTAGGGGCAGGTCGATCGGTTGATCAAATGCCTCAGAAGAGGAGACAACATTATCATCTTCGTCAATGATTTCCGCTTTTTTCACATCGGAGGAAGGATAATAGTCAAGTGACTGCCCTGGATAAAAATAGCCCAACATACTTTGATTTTGGGTCAATTCCTGTATAGAGTGAAACATGAATAACGGAAAGCCTGGATGGAGCGGCCAGTCACTTGACCCAAGTTCAAATGTCACCACAATAATTGGATCACCTTCGTAAATTCCCGATAAAATCAGTGGTGTACCCCCTCGGGCTGCAACCACATCAAATGAGGAAAATTCATCTGTTGTGAAAGTCTTTTCGACGTGTACCCGCTCCATTTCAACTGACTGCATCAATGGATTGGTCATATTCGCTGTTACCTCACCCGAGAGCTCCGTCTCTTCCTCTCCATCTTGTCCGGATAAAAACACAAGCTTAGGACCAGAAGGCCAGTCGCTTCTTGCTATCCCTTGAATAAGGTGGACTCCCTGAAAGTCCTCCCCTCCTGCCGGTGTGGAAGACAGGTGAATGACGTTCGTGCTGGCAATTTCAACAGCCTTTCTTGCAAATGGATGTATGTCTTTATGAACATATACATTCGGATCTTGTTGCTGCCCAAGAAAAGCGATCTGTTCATTGTCCAACAGATATTGTTCATCTCCACTCACTACAGCTTTATAGCTTGTGGCTATTTGTAGTTTCTCAAGGTAGATGGTTTTCAGCTTATTACCTTCTATCGTCTCAGAAACTTGTTTTATCACATTATTCTGATCATCATATACGTTAAGTTTTACTTCCTTTGCTTCTTCCCCTTCATTCTTTACATTTACTACTCCGACTACATCATTCTCTCGTATCGCAACCCCGAACGTTTCCACTGCCAAATTTATATGGGAACTCCCTATATTATGAGCAAAAAAAGCAGTGTTTGGGTTGAATTCTAAAGAGTTGTCTTCGGAAAAATTATCGGTGAACATTTGTATGTTACCTTTTTCATCACCCAATATGCTTTTAGCAAGATTGATGGAATCTATCAAGTTTGAAGATGCATAAGTCGTCTCCAACCCACCCACAAGCTGTAGCATTTCTTTTTTCGAAGAAGACCTTTCTGATAGAATTTCAGGAGTTTCTTTTGCAACTATCACGGTCAAGTCTTGATCATCGACTTTATCGAGTATGTGAAATACCTCCTCCTTGGCCAACTCCAGGCGGGAGCTCTCCCCTTCCAAGGCAGTCATGGAAGCAGATGTATCCATGATAAAAATGATATGATCCCCCTCAATTCCTTCTTTTTCAAAGAATGGCTGCGTTAAAGTGAAAATAAGGAAAAGCAACGCCAAAAGTTGCAGGTATAGCAGTAGGTGATGTTGAAGTTTCCTCCACCAAGCTTGTGCTTCAAATTCGTTCATCCATTCTTGCCACATTAAAACAGAAGGGATCGCTTTCTTTTTATATTGCTTCCGAAAAAAATACATCAAAATTACCAACAGTAAAAATGCACTGAATAAAAAATATAGTGGTGCTGTAAAGCCCATTCCCATCACCTAATCCAACCTTTTGAGGTCATCCTTTTAAATAATATATCTTCCGCTTTCTCCGCTGTACTGCATACTAGATAGGAGATTCCCCTTTCAAAACAGAAGTTCTCAAGCATCTCCATCCTTTGCTGCATTTTTTCTATATAGTTCTTTCTAGTAAAATCAGAGACTGTCACATTCACTTCCTGATTGGTTTCGCTGTCAATCAACATAAAGTCCCCATCAAAACTCGGACTTAACTCATCCTCCTCCAAGACTTGCAACAAATAGATTTGCTGGCGATTTGCTTGGATGATTTTTAATGTGTGGATAACAGAGTCAATTGGCTCCAATAAATCACTGATGACAATAGATACACTGCTTTTCCTTTGGACGTGTCCTAAAGCTGCTTCTGAGAACAAAAGGGCTGATTCTTTTGCTTTGATCGCCTCTACATATTGCATCATCTGAAAGAGATGCCCTTTTCCTTTTCGATATAAGTAGGGAGCCTGCTCACCATGGACATCGATGATAGATATGCGATCATCCTGACTAAGCCCTAAATAAGCAAAAGAAGCTGTAAGTGTCTTGGCAAGTTTCCATTTTTCCGGTGAACTGGCCATGGAATTTGTACAATCAAGGTAAATAGTAGCTGAAAGCTCCTGTTCATCCAAATACCGTTTAATATAATGCTTTTGGGTACGGGCAAATATATTCCAATCCACTTGCCTTAGGTCGTCCCCCTGCTCATACATTCGATAGTCGGAAAAATCATGGGATGCCCCAAACCTTGTCGATTTCCTAGTTCCTTTATGCCAGCTTCTCTTAAGCTTTCCTGCTTGCAGAGTATAGGCTTGGAGCTGCTTGGTTATCGTTGAATTCAACATGACATTTACCTTACATTCAATGCTTTATCAATGTGTTGGATGACATCCTCTAGAATAAGATCTTCCTTTATGCCGGAAGCTTCTCCTTCAAAATTCATAAACAATCGATGTCTAAGAACTGGTATGGCAGCATGCTTGATATCCCCTTTGGAGACATGATAACGCCCTGAGCAAAAGGCCCTGGCTTTTGCCACCTTTATTAGACTCTGAACTCCACGAGGACCCACACCGTATCGAACGTACTTTTTTACAAGTTCACTGGAATGTTCATCCTCTGGATGCGTAGCCATAATAAGGTTTACCGTATAGTCTAACAACTCTTGTGAAACGAGGATTTCTTTTACCGCCAACTGGATTTTTTGCATTTTCTCCGTATCCAGGAGTTTTTGAACTTTATAGGATTCAATTCCAGTTGTCCTTTTGATAATCTCATACAGCTCTTCTTTTTTCGGATAGCCCATATTTATTTTCAATAGGAATCTGTCCATTTGTGCTTCAGGAAGCGGATAAGTTCCTTCCATGTCAATTGGGTTCTGTGTTGCGAGCACAAAGAATGGAGATGAAACCTTTCTCGTTTCACCCATTATTGTAACCGTCTTCTCCGCCATCGCCTCCAAAAGGGAACTCTGTGTTTTTGGCGTTGCCCGGTTTATTTCATCTGCCAGTACTATGTTTGAAAAAATCGGACCTTCATGAAACACGAAGGATTGCTTCCCGTTTTCATGAATCTCTATCATTTTTGTACCGGTTATGTCAGATGGCATCAGGTCGGGAGTGAACTGGATTCTTGAAAAATCAAAGCTTAAAACTTCAGAAATTGTGCGGATAAGCATAGTCTTCCCCACACCGGGCATCCCTTCAAGCAAAGCGTGTCCGTCTGATGCCATAGCCCAAATCAGCTGCTCAATCACTTCATCCTGTCCGACAATCACCTTTCCTATTTCCTGTTTCACTTCTTGCAATGTAACTTGATAGTATTTCAGTTCCTTTTCTTTTTCTTCCAAACTGATCACTTAATCTGCTCCCTTCGGATCCACTTCACTAAAATATTGTTTGACGATGCTTTCTAATCGAGTAGGCAATTGCATTCTATCAAGCGATTCCCTATAGGACTTTTCATAGGAAGAAAACACTTCCCCATATGGCCTTGCTTCCCCTCTTAACGTCGGGGAATCGGGAGCATCTTCATATTCAGATTGTCCTTCCCCGGTTTGGCCACCGTCCGTTTCATTCCTGACATCACCTTTGATGTTGGATGGAACTGTGAAAGTCTGCTCGCCAACTGCGGTTCCTGCACCGAGCCCGCCACCTGGCCCCTGGCCTTGGCCTTGACCCTGACCCTGACCCTGACCTTGACCCTGACCCTGGCCTTGACCTTGACCCTGACCTTGACCCTGGCCCTGACCCTGGGCTTGACCTTGACCTTGACCCTGGCCCTCACCTTGGCCCTGGCCTTGACCCTCACCTTGGCCCTGGCCTTGACCCTCACCTTGGCCCTCACTTTGGCCTTCACCTTGGGCAGTTTGCTCGGATGTTTGGTTGTTGGAATTAGACAACGTTAGTTTAGATGGGTCCATCCCGGCCTGTGCCATTTTACCGTGTTGATTGGTGGCTGCTGATTGGAGTGCGTTTTTTAATGCCTCTAAATCCGCTAGTGCAGCGATATCCTGTAGTAGCTCCTCAAGTTGTTCTAGCAATGCTTCCAATTCTTCCTCGGACATTTCATTAAGATCAACTTCGTTTTTATCAAGAAGAGTTTCTGCTAGCTCAGAAAGTTCTTCTTTTTCTTCTTCTGATAATGACCCCATCTTATCCTTCATTTCCTTCAAAAGCTTATCTAGTTCTTCATTCTTACGATTCAATGCAAGGTTTGCCATGGAGTTTTCCGGCTTATCTTTTGCAAGTTCTTTAAGAGCAGATTCTTTTTCTTGAAGCTCTTTTAGTTTTTCGTTCAACTGGTTCTCTTTCTCCATTAGCTCCTTCAGCAATTCATCTGACTCTTTTTTCTCTTGTAACCCTTTAAGGTCTTCCAGCTCCTCTTTCAATCCCTGTTTCTTCTGAAGCTCCTCTGTATCTTTTTCCACTTCCCTTAAGGTTTCTTCCACTAGCTCCCTTTCTGCTTCTACCGCCTGGGCTTCCTGGATCTTGCCATTAGGTAAGAGGATTAACAGGACAGCTGTACCTATTGTAAGGAATGTAATTAAAAGTAGTCTTGGTAAAAGGTGCCTAAGCTTTGTGTCTTTTATTTGCTGTTCCTTTTTTCTTAAATGTTTAAGAGCTTCATTACGCTGCAGGTGGGCCAGTAAGGATGAGTCTTGTACGTAATCGAGCGATGTTGTGAGTCTGTCTTCTTTCAAGAAGCGATCGGAAAATCTTGCTGCATCCCGAGTAGATGGCCTGTTTTTCAAATAGAAAGCCAAAACCGCAACAAAGACTGCAGCTCCTACCCACATAGCCTTTTCAAGCATATACGGAGTAACTACGAACCTGGCCACAAGAAGTACACCCAAAAAGCTCGCGCAAAATGCAAATAATGCATATTGCGCATGTTTGGAAAGCCTTTGAACTCTTAACTTCCTTCTGATGTAGTAAAGGAATCTCACAATTTGTTCATTTTCATTCATGTTCATCTACCCTTTACGTGATTTCATATTGGGGCGTAATTTTCTAATACTCAGTAAAATCAAGCTGATAGAAATGATAATATACGTAACAACCAGTCCAATACCTAAGTGAGTGTCAATGCCGGTTAAACTTTTCAGTTCCATTGCCGCTGAGGGTTCGAATAATGCCAACATGACACCAAAAGGATTAAACATCGCGATAAAATATGGAATTGGATTGGTCTGCGGACCAGTTGCACCATATTGGGTAAAGCTTATCGTAAACATAGTGATTATGGCTGTCCCTGCTGCAAGGAAAAATGCAACTCCATACGTACATACCATCGCAACGATGGTTTTTCTGATCAGCGTGGAAAAGAAGACACCGATACTTCCAAGTGTAGCCATCGAAAGGAGGTATACTCCAAATGTCATAAGCAAAAGCTTTGGTGAGATACCGCCAAACAAGAATACAATGCTATACAATGGCAAGCTTGAGATGACAATCAATAATAAGAATGAAAGAGAAGACGCCAGCTTGCTGACTATGATACTTGTAGAAGACTGCTGGGTAGTAAGCAAGATATTCAAGGTTTGCTTTTCTCTTTCACTACTGATTATTCCAGCGGTTAGTCCTGGTGTCATAAAAAATATTAAGGCAAGCTGTACAAACGCCAAAATCATAAACATATTCCTACTATTCTCAGCCCTGAACATCCCCATTGTGTTATAACGGGTTTCCATATAGATATAGAACAAGGCAATCAAGCCAAGTACTCCAAGGTAGAAGAATATACCAAGGAAGCTTTTGAAACTTCTGAAACGCAGCTTGAATTCTTTATTTAACATGGGGTTGATTAATTGCGCCTTCATCATTCCACACCCTTTGTAATTTCTAAGAAGATGTCTTCAAGATTTGATTCTTCTTGGCTTAAACTTAGAATCATGACTCCTGAATCCAAAGCATCCTTTAGTAAAGCTACTTGCTCTTCATCTGAGCCCTCAAAGGAGAAAGAAATCAAATTCTCCCTCTGTTCACTGACCTGGATATTCGAGATGCTTGGGATATCCTCGAAGTAATGCAGGGCTTTTTGTATATCTTGAAGAATCAACACCTTTAATACTTTGTTTGCCTGCAGCTGCTGATGAATTTCCTCCACTCTTCCAGTTGCCACAAGCTTCCCGCCATTGATGACACCAATTTCATCACACATTTCTGCAAGTTCTGGAAGGATATGTGAAGAAATCATGATTGTTTTGCCCATACTCTTCAATTCTCTTAGAATTTCCCGCATTTCGATTCTTGCCCTTGGATCCAAGCCTGACGCAGGTTCATCCAAAATCAGCACTTCCGGGTCATGTATCAAAGCCCTTGCAAGGCATAAACGTTGCTTCATCCCTCTTGATAGTACATCCACATAGGCATCCTTTTTATCTGTCAGGTTTACAAGCTCCAGAAGCTGTGGAATCAGCTTTTGTCTTTCCTCTAAAGGTATACCGTAACTTGCACCATAGAAATCCAGATATTCGTCTGTTTTAAATTGGTCATACACTCCAAAAAAGTCTGGCATATAGCCAATGAATTTACGAACCATCTTTGGATTTTGGGTAACATCATAACCGTTTACAAATGCCGTTCCAGACGTAGGAGCAAGAAGGGTGGACAGTATGGAAAAAGTCGTTGATTTACCTGCCCCATTATGACCGACAAAACCAAAAACAGTTCCTTTTTCGACCTTTAAATTCAAGGAATCCAATGCTGTAAACTTTCCATATTTTTTTGTAAGATTAACGGTCTCTATCATTCTTTTAACTCTCCTTCTAGCTGGATTCCCGGCACTTGTATATCGCTATCCATATTATCCAACACTTTTACTGTGACGATGATGGTACCCTGATCACTTATATAGTCAGTAAGATTCCCCTCTAACGTTATAGAAGACTTATTCTCCAGCGGTTCCAATTCCCCTTCTTTCTGATTGAGGACAAAGTACTCCTGACTGCTGTTCCTGCTCCGTAATTTTATTTTCACTTCATTGATTTTGTCTGTTGATAGGTCTACCATCTCTGGTAAAGTATAAGTAAAATCGTATACTCCCGTTCCCAAATATACATATGGCTCGCCGAAATCTAGTCCATTATGATGAATCATTCCTGATGCATTTTCAGAGACCGCTAATCTTGGAAGAAGATGTTCTTCTGTAAAGCTAAAGGCACCCCCACCTGAGTTGTTGATGGTAACAGGAAGCACCACAAGATGAGAAGCATTGGATTTTGCTGTTTTCCCATCCACTTTTGCTTCCATCATTCCTTCTGCTACGTACCCCACGATTATCGGTTGATCTACACTAAAAAAGATATCTTTGCGATTTAATAATAAATCTAGCATTTGGAACCTCTTGTAAGCTTCCAATTCATGCTTTTCTATCTGGTTAGATCCCGGGCCATGTTGATAATAGCTTGTGAACTTAGGAAATGCTTTTGAAGCAGACGCATTACTGGGAGGCGTCACGGCATTAGCTATATTTGCCCCTGTTAATTCATATTCCACACTTTTGGTTTCCCCTGCCTTGATATCACCAAGTGCCTCAGCATTTCTGCCCGATAGTATAAACGCATCTTTAAGTTCGTATCTTAACTGATTGGATACAGTCCCTGTCACCTTTCCACTATTCACTGACAAGTCATACTCTAATTTACCTAATTGTATGTCAGATATATTTCCGAGACTTGAACGGGTGGACCAATATTCTACATCATTGAACGTGATATCCGTTCCCTTAGATGTGGAATTGATAAATGCATATTTTCTCATAATGTCAAAATTATCATTATATCCATACATCACTGGAAAGAGGGTGGCGTAATCGTTCGTTTCCATTTTATAATCGCCGCCACTGTTCGTTAAAATGCTGACAACCCCGTAACCACTGACAGTTTCCGTTTGATTATCCAACATAAGGATACTTGCTTCATTCACTTGTGTCCCGGAAATTCTGTCCTTTGCCCCAATGCCAAACACTGCAATGCTGGTGAAAATGGCTGCAACGGGAATGATCCACCACGCTTGCTCTCGCTTGTCTGTTCTTTTCAGGACGAAATAAAGCACAGGTATCAATAGAATCAAATAGATGATGAATGCGCCTATCAACAGTGGCACCGAAACAATGGACCCAGGAAACGCTTCCCCAATCGGGCTCAGTTGATACGACAGTTCTTCCATTACCCCTGACTTATAAGAGTTCGGTGTTTTCGAAGTAGCTTTCTGTAGCACACTTGACCACCAAGTATTACCTTCTTGCCATTCACCCCATAACGGAGATGATAAATTACCAGCTATCTGCGTTACAGTTCCCGTCCCCACTTTTGAGAGTAGAGTAATCGGTGTATCATTATCCTTAGTAATTATGGCTGCATCTTCTCGTAAAACTTCCCCAGTAAAAATAGGGAAATCAGGGAATTTACTTTCTTGGTTTAATGTAGAGATTGTTGTTTCATTTTTTGGTTCCAATAGCAGAAAATCTTGAAGTTCCCCAAGATCCTGTTTGATTCCGACTTTGGTGTCATATATCAATGATCCACCATTCTGGACCCAATCCCTTATGGCCTGTTGCTGTACAGCCGTCAAGGTAGACAATGGAAAATCATGTACCAATATCACATCAAACATTTCAAGCCCATAGGACTCATTTGAAATATTCTCGCTTTGTATATTTAATAATTCCATACTTTCTGAGTGATATTTAAATAGCTTTAAGAAGTTCACCGAGTCATGGTTGTTGCTTAAAACTCCCAATACAACCCGGTTATCCCCGATATACCTCGGAAGTGAATTGGCATTTCCCGATAGTTTTATTTCTTTGCCTTTTTCTACGCCTCCTTCGAAGAAAGTGACATAATTATTTTTTGTACCAGAGTTACTATAAGAAAAATAGTCGGAACTCCCTTTGACTGAAAGTTCTACAGTTTTTGAAGCGCCTGCTTCCAATTCGATAGGAATGACATAACTTCCGGCCATATTATATGTAGGACTTGAGAAAACTACAATATCCCCTTTTATTGCATCGCCTTTGTTCACCAACTCAATTCTGATTGGATGACCTTTTCCCATTTGGACTTTATTGTCCACGCCGTATTCTACTTTTACTTCAAGATTTGCAGCGCCTTCTGTAAAAGTCGGTAACATAAATACACTCAAACAAATCAGCAGCACGAAGTATTTCACTTTCGAAAATGCTCTCAATTTTTCTTCCCCCTATGTGTAAACAGTCTCTCTTTTTTCTAACTATATCTAAGACGTACACCTTAAGGAAAAAGTTTCAAGTGCAGTAAAAAAAGGGAGTATCATCTCCCTTTCAGACCGTTGACAAAGCCCTAAATATTTTTAAATTTGTATCCTGCTGTTGATCTTCGTTCCAGGCGCTTCGCTTTTCGCGGGCGGTCCGGAAGCCTCCTCGGCTACGCCAAGGCCACTGAAAAAGTACAATATTTTAGTTATCTGTTTCATACCGCTGTTGATTTCCGCAAACGGCTTCGCTTTCCGCGGGGCGACCTTGAGCCTCCTCGGGCTGCGCCCTGCGGGGTCTCAAGATTGCCGCTATCCCCCCCGCAGGAGTCTTCGCCTTTTGCTTCAATCTACAGCTAGAAATTCAAAATAAGATTAGTTTTTTGGTTTTTCAGTGGCCTTGCTACGCCTGCGGGGTTCCTGCCGGTCGAGTCTTCGCTCCTTCCACTACGATCAACTAGGGAATGTCATTATTTTAGGCTTTGTCTCAACGTTGATAAGGAGTATTATCTCCCTTTAGTCCATGACACCTGTTCTTAAAATTTCCACTTTAATATCTATATCAAAATCAGCTTGCTGGTATAATTCTCTCCATTCCTTCTTACTAAAAGAATCATACCCTACCTTTGAACGGTAAATATTACCAAAACCAACAGGGTCAGAACCTATTTCCCTGCTTGCCAAGATTACTTCCTTCAGTTTCTTCTCCATCATAATACTAATTTGCTCTTCAATCTTTTTTAACGCCTCAGGGTTTCCCAAGTCATAGTCCACTGTAATTTCCTGCATTCTTGTTACAACTTTGGCATTAATTTTAAAAGAGGGCATTTTTTTGTCCACTAGTTTAATTTGTGTCTTACTTCTGATATGGTCTAATGAAATATATACTTCTTCCTCTACCTTATTGTTTTTACTCAATATGTGCTTTTCAACCTGATCAAGTGGTATTTCAATCTCTACACTTCCCGCATCATATGGGCCAAGCAGTAATTTTAAATAAAAGGCAGATTTTGTATCAATCTCTCCTATTACTTTATCTTCCTTAAAAAGCGCCATCCCTTCAATAACAATTGTATTATCAATAAAATTTAGTAAAGGAAGAATAGGATCTCGCCCTTCGCTGTAAAGGCACTGCATAAACTCATGTAAGGTTGGTGAAATGAGAGAGTCTTCCTCCACATTTTGTTCAATCAGATTATAAAGGTATGTACCAGCATTTGTGACATCACTTGATTCTTGCGCCCGGGTCAGAAGATCATGAGCAGGTATATTACTTACAGCTAAGTAAACCATTGTTCCTACCTCCGCGTCACGTGAAAGTGTATCGATGACGGAGATGATACCCTCTTCTGCTAGTTCTCTCCCATACACAGCAGCCCTTAACTGACCTGAGACTAGCTTTCTACTTGATGATAAATTTTCTTTATGACGTATTTCTTTACTTGTATTTGCAACGGAAGTAACCATTTTTGTGTTATTTGGATGGAGGGGGTCAAATTCATAATAGACAATCGATCCCATCAGCTTATCATCAACCCGGTCATAGCCAATCGCGGTTATCAGTCCTAATTCTTCCAATTGCTTTTGAGATGCACATCCACATAGAAGAATAATCATTAGACTCCATACAATGTATTTCATGCATTCTCACCCCTCATTTTAAAGCGATTCCTGATAAAAACGATGACGCTGAGAATCAGAGTATATAAAAAAACCACGTATAATCCATACCAGCCAACCTTATCTACAAGCTCATTAATATACGTTCTTTTATTAAAAATGAAACTACAACCAAAAACCAAGCCACTGATAAAATA
The DNA here is from genome assembly GCA_001648575.1 of Sutcliffiella horikoshii DSM 8719. GTDB lineage: Bacteria > Bacillota > Bacilli > Bacillales > Bacillaceae_I > Sutcliffiella_A > Sutcliffiella_A horikoshii. The sequence goes on from LQXN01000062.1 coordinate 236,623, forward strand.
CACAAAAAACTTCTGCTTAAAGTGAAATATCCTCTTTAAGCCTTTTGATGCAGCCCATAACATGAAGAGTGTATTAGGCAGAATGATGACCAGCCATAAGGAAACAGCCAGGAATTCAAATCTTTCCAAGTTAGGAAACTGCACAATCTTAAACATGGACAGGGTTGCCCAGATAGTTTTTTCCAACTGCTCTCCGCTATAATATCCAATTGCAACAAAAGTCACAGCAAATAGGAGTAAAAATGTAAAAAACACCCCCAATTGAGCATACAATTGAACCTTCTCCTTATTCCTTATGTAAGGATAGGTAAAATACAGCATCTCAAGCCCTAGTACTGTAAAGGACGTTTTTAATGCTCCATTCATTAATTCTTTCGGTGTAGCTTCCAAGACGGGAAGAAAATTAGTCCAATCCATGTATCGTACAGGTACCATAAGCATAAACACCAGCCATATTGTCAAGAAAAAACCTAAAAAGCTTACTCCGACAATTGTTTTGATCCCGCCAAAAACTCCATATATCGAAATCAGCAAAAGGAGTGTGATGATTACCCATGTTTCCAAATCCGGAAAAATCCATGCTTGGACAATTTCTGTATAGTTTAGCAAGATGGCCAACAATCCCCCGATAATATAGATGATAATCACCAGGTTTAATACTGTTCCGATCAACTTACCAAATAACTCATTGTGAATCTGAAACAGATCCATGTCTTTAAAGGAATGTAAGATATAACACATAGCTGAAACAACCAGTACCATACCAAAATAACTGATGATGATAGAAATCCAGGCATCCTGTTTGGATTCCATAAAAATGATACGTTGCACCCCCGCTATTCCCACTCCTGTTTGATTCGTATGAACAATGAAAAAAACCAAAAAAGCAGAAAACATCATTTTCTTATTTATGTTTGTAGGTGTTTTCATGGTCCCACCTTATTCGTCTATGTCTTTAGTTGAGTTTTTCTTAAAAGAAAAGAAACTTTCCTTTTCAGGATTAGATCTGATCAAGTTCACTGGCACTCTCAGTATGGTATTGACAGCATTTTTGATTTCAAATGGATAGACAGGTTGTAGATAGGGTCTTCCCATACTGGTTAATCGGATTAAATGAATGAGGATAAAACAAAGACCGAAACTTATCCCCACCCCACCCCATATACCTGCAAGTATCAGTATAGGAAAACGTGTAATCCTTACGGCTGTACCCATCAAATAGCTTGGGGCAGTAAAAGAACCAAGCGCGCTTAACGCAACGACAATGATCAGGATATTACTTGTGAAACCAGCTTCGACGGCAGCTTGCCCCAATACTATACCTCCAACAATACCCATTGTCTGACCGACCTTTGTAGGCAATCTTGCACCTGCCTCCCGCAGTAATTCAATCATCACTTCAAGCAACAAAGCTTCAAATATTGGTGTAAATGGCACTTTAGAACGCGATTCTCCAAGTGACACCAATAACGTTGATGGGATCATCTCATAATGGTAAGTTATGATGGCCACATAAGCCGGTGTCAAAATGACTGAAAGAAACATAGTCACATATCTTAACACGCGGATAAAGCTCCCCATATTCCATCTCATATAGACATCCTCTGTAGACTCAAAGAAGTTGAAAAGAGAAGCAGGTCCAAGCAACACCATCGGACTCCTGTCCACAAATACCGCTATCATTCCGCGCTCTATGCTATAAGTGACCCTATCGGGTAATTCTGTCTGTACATATTGCGGAAAAATGGAATAGCTGTTATCTTCAATCAACTGAGCCAATACCGAGGTATCCAGAATATCGTCCACTTGGAGCGAGTTTATTTTATCTTTTATGAAATCAACCATTTCTTGGTCTACAAGTACATCCAAATAGACAAGTCTTATCTCCGTTTCATTACGTTTTCCAACTGTCATCCGTTCTGTACATAAATCTTCAGAAACAATATTTTGCCTGATTATACTAATGTTTGTGCTTAATGATTCGGTAAATGATATTTTGGGACCAAATACAAGGGATTCTGTTTCAGCTTTTTCCAAACCACGCTCGACTTTTTTTCCCATATTTACGAGAATGCCGTGTTTGGACCCACTAGTAAAAATAAATACATACCCATCCAGAAGTTTGTTCGTTACTTCCTGCATTTCCTCTGTTAGCATGGACTGAGTAGTAGGCAGCTTATGTTCAAGTTCTGTCATACTTAAAGGAAAATCTTCTTGTATTGCAATGATTGGCTGAAGTATCTCTTGATTCAAAGCATTATTATCAATGAGATTTTTCATATATAGAAAAAGAAGAGAGGTTGTCTTTCCATTTAAAACATATTCATATAAATCCGGGCTATCATGAAATACGTCTTTATAATAACTGGTTAACTCCTCTATCGTGTATGAGCTAAGACACTTCTCCTCCAATAAAAACACCTTCCTAATTTGAGCCATTCCTTAGTAGGGTGACCATTCTGAAAGATTTTATGTTTTTAAAGGTAGTTTTCTCGTAAACATTAGAATGGATTTGTTAATTAATGATTAGCCTCGAATAAGAAAAAAGCCTCCCTTAAGTTGTCACGGGTCGGCAGTGTTTGTTGAATTATTATTAATACCATCTGTTAATACTTCCATGACGCGGTTGATAAAAGCTGTATAGTTGAAATCCATAGCAATCCGATGAACAGGATATTCCGCCAATTGGACAAAACTTCGTAAATCTCCAATAGTTTGGCCGAAAGCTGGCCCGGCTGAGGTTACTATACGGACAGGCTTTATTTCGTATCGAATATACTCTTCATTAAAAATCCCCCACACCGTAACCACATCATGTAAAGGTGCTCCCTGGATGCTAGGTATCTGGGACTTATAAAAATGCCAATAATAATCCATCATCGGCTTAATGATCATACCCAAAGGGTTGTTTTTTTCTCTATTAATTTTATCTATATAATTCACCATATCTGCTGTCAGTATTGCTTGTTGGGTTACATTCAGAGGAAAAATGGTAAGCTTCTCTGCATAATTGAACACAATATTCGCTGCATATGGATCTCCGAAAATATTTGCTTCTGCAACAGGTGTAACGTTCCCTGGATAATTGAATGTCCCTCCCATTACGAAAATTTCTTTCACTTTAGCAACTGTTTCAGGATAAAGAATGAAGGAGGTGGCAAGAGACGTCAATCTCCCAACACAAACGATGGTGATTTCTCTGTCATACTTTTCAATAATGTCATATATTTGATGGAAATTTTCGAAAACATTTTCTGGTTCATCTAAATCTTCTTGAAGCACATACCCCCCAAACCCCTCTGGCCCATGTACTTCTGGATAATATATGGGTGGATCACCTATCATAGACCTTTCCGCTCCGCCGATGAGGGGAATATCATACCTTCCAGTGTTTCTTTGAATATAACGTGCATTCCGGATGGCTGTTCTTTTATCAACATTTCCATATTCTGCGACCACTCCAACAATCTCTACGTTTTTTTCATTATAGGCATAAATGATAGCCATAATATCATCTATACCGAAGTCAGCAAATAATAGAACTTTCCTAGTCAATTTCCTCTCACCTCTTTTCAAGAACGACAATATTTTCCCACTCAAAAGACAAACCAAGACAAACATACAATCAAGCAGGCATTCGAAGGAATAGTCTAATATTGATTAATACGATAGGAGGAAGGAAAAATGTCGCAATTTTATAATCAATGCTGCAGATATCAAGGTCAAATGGTGACAGTCAGATGTCGGGGCGGCGTATCTCATCATGGAAGAATTGTAAGGGTATCGCCTAGTCACGTGTATATTCAACCAACAGGCAGAAATAGATTTGGTGGATTTGGGATGGGATTTTGGGGTGGATATTACGGTGGATATGGATATAACCCAGTAGCGGTCCCTCTTGCATTTGTAACAGGCGTAGTTCTGGGCGGTCTTTTATTCTGGTAAAATCCTTAGGCTACCTGCCGGTAAAAGTCGAGAAAATGACTCTTTGCCGGTTTGTTTCATTTTAAGGGTCTAACCTCAAAGCAAGTAGTTGATTGATACCTTCAGGTGAAAAGTAGGCAAAGTAGATTATACAAATAGCTCTTGTAAAAATCACCATGTTCACAATAGTGTTGAAAAAGATATCCGTTTCATATGTTATAGTATTTAGGAACAGTTTATGCGAACGAGGTGTTAAATATGAAGAGATTTCCAGTTACATTAAGTTGCATCATGGTGGTAATGGTGGGATGCTCAAACATCGAAACGAACGATACCCATACAAGTAATGCAGAACAACACAAGCATCATGAGAAGCCCTCCTTTTTCCAGGGAGATATAAGAGAAGAGACGGCCTCTGTGGATGAACTACCTTCTTTTCTAATGGACAAGCCTGAAGATATGCAATTGATCTATACTGCGGCAGCAAAGCATAAGGAAGTTCTGTACCACATTCCTTGCTATTGTGGGTGCGGTACAACTGCTGGACATAAAAGCAGCTATGATTGCTTTATTTACGAAAATAAGGAAGATGGTTCTTTAGTGTGGGACGATCATGGTACCAAATGTGGAGTATGCTTGGAGATTGCGGCAACATCTGTCATGGAATACAGCAAAGGAAAAAGTGTAAACGAGATCCGAGACTTAATTGATGAAGCCTATAAAGAAGGATTCTCCAGACCGACACCTACGCCTAAACCCCCTAAAAGTAGTTAACGTAAAAAGCCATTCCATAATTAATGGAATGGCTTAATTAATGGAATGGCTCAGACTGTTGACAAACTAAAATTTAATTAGGTTATCTGTTGGAACGGTTGATCTCCGTTACAGGAGCTTCGCTTTCCAGCGGGCGGTCCGTAAGCCTCCTCACTCCGTTGCGGGGTCTTACCTGTCCCTTCCTCCCGCAGGAGTCTTCGCTCCTTCCACTGCGATCAACAGTGAATTTATAACTCGAAAAGAGCTTTGTCTTCACACTGAGCCATTCCATATTTAATGGAATGGCTTTTATTTGTGGTTATATTCTACTCAACATAGTACATGAACGCCAGGGCACCCGGACCGGTATGAGTTGATATGACAGGTGTTGTATAAGAAATTTGAATATTATCAAACCCTGATAGCTCATATAGAGAAGCCTTCAAAGCTTCAGCTTGTTTCAATGAACCCGCATGTGCAATTCCGATGCCCTTCACAACTTTACCTTCGATATCTTCTTTAAATTGCTTTGTGAAAAACTTGATTACTTGAGAATAACTCCTTGCTTTTGCCACTGGTGTATAAACTCCGTCTGCAAGTGAAGCGATTGGTTTGATATTCAACAAAGAACCGATCAGGGCTTTTCCTCTACCGATCCTTCCGCCCTTCACTAAGTTATCCAAAGTATCCACCATAATAAATAAATCTGAATTGGATCGGATTTCATCAAGTTTAGTCATGATCTCTGAAATCGTTTTTCCTTCTTTAGCCATTTTTGCCGCTGCCACGACCTGAAAAGACAATGCAAAGGATATGAAACGAGAGTCCACCACTGTAACATCAGCCTCACTGATGCTTGCAGCGCTTTCGGCAGAACCTACTGTTCCACTCATGCCACCAGTCATATGAATGGAAATGATTTCACTTCCATCCTCACCGAGTCGGTTATAAACATCGACGAAGGTCCCAACAGCAGGCTGAGAACTTTTCGGCAATTCTTTAGATTCCTTCATCTTGTCCATAAACTCATCGGGCTTGATTCCAAATCTATCTATGTAAGACTTTCCGTCAATTGTAATGGATAGCGGCACAATTTCTATGTTCAATTCATCAATGATCGACTGATCAATATCAACCGTTGAATCGGTCACTACTTTAACATTTGTCATCAATTTCACTTCCCCAATAATATCCTTTTGTATCATTATACCTTCCTGACATGGAAGTTGAAACCTAAATGGGCTTACTTGAATTATAAAATATAGGTTATTTCATCAACTTGACACAAGTGCGGTAAGGTTTTTCTGCAATCGATAGCCCAATCCACAAAAAAAATACAGGGTATAAAGGCCCTGTACTAATATTATCACATATACCGAACTTTAAGCATTATTTTTTAATATGTCTGCTTTAACCACATGGCAATAAACCGGCCATTTCAATACGGTGCGCAAATATTCCTTAAAAGAATAAATCTGCTTTGGCTCTTTTTCACAAAGGATATTGTTGATAAAAGCTTCCAGTCTGACCTTAACCAAAAAATGATAAGTGCTATCGTCCTCCAATACTGGAATTTCAATGACCTTTACCTTCTGTCCCTCTTCAATCGTGAACTCTAGGCTTTTCCATAGCAAAATATCAATCCTCTTTTTTCATCCGATTATCATTATTATACCCTAATTATTCTATGAAGTGTCAACTTTCATTTGACAAAATCAAACATTTTTAGACTTCCTTTATACAATCCGGGTCATTGTTTCTCGGTGAATTCACATTCGATGACACTTCATATGTCTTCATTTGATTTTCCTCATAAGGCTGTAAAAGGGATGTCAACATTGTTAAATCCCTCTCCTTTTTGGACAACCAAGTTTGTTCATGTTCCTTTTTCACGATCACAGGCATTCTATCATGAACATCTTTTACAAGCTTGTTTGGTTTAGTAGTAATAAGTGTACATGTCACCAGCTCATCTTCACCATGAACCCACCGATCCCACAACCCGGCAAATGCAAACGGTTCTTCATCCTTCATGGTGAATCTCATAGGGTGTTTTTCTCTACCAACTTTTTTCCATTCAAAAAATCCGTCTGCCGGAATTAAGCATCTCCTTCTTTCGAGCAATCGGCTGAAACTAACTTTCTCTTGAAGTGTTTCTGAGCGGGCGTTTATCATTTTGTAACCTATCTTCCTATCCTTAGCAAAGCTTGGAACCAAGCCCCAATGGAGATAGCCTGCTCTATTTTCGGATGACCCTTCTACAATCGTCAGTATACGCTGACCTGGTGCTATATTGTAGCTGATCTGATAATTTAGTTCCTTTGCATTTTCAAGAAAGAAGCGTTCTTCTAGTTTATGGAGTTCTGTGGTTAAAGAGAATCTTCCACACATGACTAGATCCCTCCCATTTAAGATAATATCATTGTACTATAAGGAAGTGACAGCTACAAAAAAACGGTGGATGGATGGAGTAACATTTGGGATGAACTCTTAAAAATCTGAATGGGGAAAGGAATTACCCGGTAGTGGTTGTTAGAAAACTGCCTTTGATTATAATTGAGGGAAGTTTTCAAGAAATCTGAAGGTATTCTATCTTCTTTTGTTAGTCTTTTTCACTTTTCGTACCAGACCCTATATTTCCATATTCCCGGTCCCTTCAAAAAACAATAAGCACTAGGGCTAAATCTCCCCTACTGCTTATTATCCTTTGCCAAGAATAACTCTGTCTGCACACCAAGCCACTACAAATGTAGTGGCATTTATTTTACAAGTGTTGCTTGATTTTGTTTTGTACTTCCATGCCAAGCTGATTTCCGTCCACTTTTTCATCTTCTGGCAAGAAAATCGGATCATGCACGGTCACCTTTACTTGAGCTGGTTGAAAACCGAGTTTGCTTTCTTCCATAATTTTATAAGATCCAGAAATGGTAATTGGAACAACTGGCACCTTGCTGTCAGTTGCTAGTCGGAGTCCACCTTTTTTAAATTCTCCCATTTTGTTGCCTTTACTCCTTGTACCTTCTGGAAAGATGACAAGAGAATGACCATCTTTTAAGGTCTGTATTCCTTCTCTTATCGACTGGATGGCTTTTCTCCTATCCTTGCGATCGATGAAGACACAATTCATTGCTTCCATCCAACGGTGAACGAGAGGGATTTTTTTTACTTCTTCTTTTGAAATAAAACCTAAAGGCTTTTGTAAAAATCCTATCAAGATCGGAACATCAAAATTCCCTTGGTGATTACTTACAAACAGGACTGGTCCATTTGGTATTTTTTCTTGACCAACCACTTCAATTTCAGACCCAGTGATATTGACCAATGTTTTGGCCCAATGCTTTGGTTTCTGATGAATAATTGTATCTTTTTCTTCGACAGTCAGGGCAGAATCTAAATTTTTCACCTTTTTGATTGTCGGCAAACTGTAAATGAGATAACCAAAAAAGTAAAAAAACCACCATATAGTACGTAACATTTCTTTCTCTCCCTATATAACACGACCATTTAAAGCTCTAAATGTTGTATTACTTTATTCTCCTATACGTCCTAAAATAATAATCATAAGGATTTTTATCATCCTTTATTCCTTTTAACTCGGATAATAATTCCCACTCTTGTTCTTCTATTGTAGGAAAGTACGTATCCCCATCGAATTCATCATCGATATATGTTAGGTACAGAAAATCAGCAAAAGGCAGTGTCTCCTTAAATATATGAGAGCCACCGATAATAAAGATTTCATGGTTATTTTCTTCCATCGCCATTACCTCATCTATTGAATGAAGTGTTTCACAGCCCTCTGCTGCGAAGTCTTTCCTTGATAGAATGATGTTCCGTCTATTGGGAAGCGGTTTTCCGATGGATTCATATGTCTTTCTTCCCATGACAACGGTGCTTCCCATAGTAACTTTTTTAAAGTATGCCAAATCGGCAGGTATTCTCCATGGAAGATCATTATCTTTCCCGATAAGGTTATTTCTGTCCATCGCTACAATGATGGAAATCATACACTTACGACTCCTTTGATATGTGGATGAGCCTCATAATCTACAAGAGTAAAGTCTTCAAATTTAAAATCAAATATTGATGTAATATTTTTATTCAGTTCCATTTTCGGTAATTTCTTTGGGTCCCTCTGAAGCTGCAGATTAACCTGATCAATATGATTTGAATAGATATGTGCATCTCCCAATGTATGAATGAATTCCCCGGGCTCCAGTTCACATACCTGCGCCACCATCAATGTCAACAGGGCATATGAGGCAATGTTAAATGGCACGCCAAGGAAAACATCAGCTGATCTTTGATAGAGCTGACATGATAACTTTCCGTCTGCTACATAAAACTGGAACATTGTATGGCATGGCGGGAGTGCCATCGAATCTATATTAGCAACATTCCATGCCGAGACAATCAATCTTCTTGAATCTGGATTACGCTTTATCTGATCGATCAGGTTCGAAATTTGATCAATATGTTGACCATCAGGAGTTGGCCAAGACCTCCATTGATATCCATAAACAGGGCCAAGGTCTCCATTTTCATCTGCCCATTCGTTCCAAATTCTTACACCATTATCTTGCAAGTATTTTACATTCGTATCACCACTCAAAAACCAGAGCAATTCATGAATAATTGATTTGAGATGTAACTTCTTTGTTGTCACAACAGGAAACCCTTCCTGCAGATTGAATCTCATCTGATAGCCGAATGTGCTTATGGTACCAGTTCCAGTTCGGTCTTCTTTCTTTGTTCCATTATGTAGTATGTGTTCGCATAAATCCAAATACTGTTTCATTTCCTTCACCTCATCAACCGTCATTTTTCCTTTCTACATTCTAACATAAAAAAAGAGACAACCCGTACAATTTATTGTATTAATAGAATGGAAAAAAGCACTCCTTTTTCAGGAATGCTCCACTTAATACTTTTTGCCAAAGAAATCACTTGTCAGAGGCATCTTCTCCATATTTTCAAAGAACAAAAACGTTTGCGGGGCGTACTTTGCCAGTTCAAGACGTGAAACATCATTTAAGTAGTACATGGTGAAGGTCTCAGCAAAATACTCTTCAGGAAAGGTTTGAAAGTAGCTTTTGTTTGGAAAAATGGAAGTCACTTCATTCTTCCAAGCTTCTTGAAAGGTTTGGTTATGCCGGACATTCCCCAGTACATAATGGTCAATGGAATGTGCTAATTCGTGAAGTTCGAGGTTAAGGGACCCATGCCCCATCCCTTTATTACTATGGCCAATTTTGGCCAACACCAACTTCGATCCGCCGATACCGGGCACGTCTTCCCAATTGGACCCGTTCATACTATAACCTCTTGGTTTGATTCCTTGTAAATGTTCAAACCCCTCCACTTCTGTCAGCTTTCCATTAAACAAGTAGAGGTGTACATTTTGTTGTACAAGTACATTAAGGATGTTTGGAGGAATATTTGCCACATGTTGAATCATTAATGCAGCATCTTTCTCGGAAAAGTCCTTCGTAGGCAGATAAATCAATTGATTCATCATTTCCCTGTTTGGAATATCTTGAAGAAAACCATCCATTATGGGAGAGTGATAGTATTTAAGTGGGATGGCATCCAGACTTGCATATGCTTTCCAGTATATAGGTATAATTGTAAATATCATTAATAACACGATTGCAAGGATTCGCCGCTTCATCGTTACTCTCCTTCTCATGGTGTCAAATCTAGGTGATGACCTTTTATTCTTTTATCTGAAAATTCAATCCTTTTATACTAGTATTATATCAGGAAAAATAGTTAATTTGAATGATATTTTTGTAATATTTAATATAAGATAAAAAATTTTACCATTTTTCTTTATATAAGCAAAAAGGACTGTTCTCCGGATGGAGACAGCCCTATTAATGAACTTTATTATACAATGACTTCCTCTTCGTTCAACTCTGCTTCTTCTATATCCCGGGATCGATGGGCGATCCGACTTGCAGCTGCTGCGGCAAGTGCACAGACAATGTCATCCATGAAGGTATGAACTTCTTCCCCTTCATGTTCATCTAGATGTTTAATAATGCCGAATTTTTCTTTATCGAGAAAACCGAAATTTGTCAATCCGATCGAGCCGTACACATTTACAATCGATAAAGGAATAATCTCATCAATTCCATAGAGTGGCTCATCAGTCTCTACAAGGTATTGAAGCGGTTCAGGCAACAACTTCTTTTCCGCTAATATATCCAGGGACAAACCGGTTAAAACAGCATGCACGATTTCTCTCTTTTCCAGCACTTTCTCTACATTATGCATGCAGTCTTCAAGCGTGACATCTGTAATATATTTTTGTTGAAGCAGAAGAACAATCTCTGCAATGTCCTTGATCGTAACGCCTCTGTCTTCCAACATTTTCTTTGTTGTCTCCCGCATTTGTTGAAGTGTGTACTTTCTCATCGTCATGCCCTACCTTCTCTCTAACTTAGCCATTTAGGCGGTGTGTTTTTAGCCCAATAGATAGACCCCAATGTTTGATGCCCTTGAAACTCGTCATGGTATGTATGGTAATGGAAGTTGAAGTAATACCCGTCCAAAGGAGGGTGATCCTTTCTTACATGGAATCTAATCAAGTCCTTACCAGTCTGGGCATGATAGATATGAAAAATCTTTTCACCATCTCCACCACTCGGATTTTCAGAAATGGTTAAATTATTCAAATCTTCTTCCGGATGTTCAATAGCTAGTTCATTGATTACTTCTTCCATTTTAGGAAAAATGATATCCTTGAACTCTTCTTGAATTTGGGGGCCAATTCTGGATCCGAATTTCGTATAGCTTTGAAGTTCTGCCTGTTCTTTAGCCAATGATAAGAAAGATTCTCTTGTAAGTCCTTGTTCTATAGGTTCAATGTAGTCACTTGAATGGTTAAAGTCTTTATTTGTAAAATCACCGAAAGTTGAATCATCTTTTTGGTCATCTACGGTCAAGTATGCTGGAGGCGATACTGTACCGAATGTAAGGGCTGTTATAAGGACAACTAATGATTTCTTTAACCATTTAGGCATGCTAGTCTTCCTTTCCGTATCCATCTCTCATTCAACGACTCTATAAAATAATAAAACTAGTATACCATAAAAGTAAGAAAATTTTATCAATTTATTTCTTCATTTTCATTCTTCCTGATCTTTTGTTACAAATTCAGTAAAAATTTGTTTACAGAATACGTTTTCTTTTAATTATTATTCATTTATTTGTGTTTTTTTGTTAATATTAAGAAAGAGTACATATTGGAGGTTATTACTATGGTAGATGTTGCTATAATCGTATCATGCTTTGTAACTTTAGGAGTTATGATTTACTTATGTATTGCTGATTGATAAAAAGAATAAAAACTCGCGTCGAGCTTGGCTTGACGCGAGTTTTTTTCATTAATTTTTCTTTGTGCTTTTCCTGCTTGAGGACATGGATTTTCCATCGACTTCTGTACTTGTTGTCCCTTGTCCTTCTACATTAGGAGAGGAAAGCCCTACATTACCAGGCTTTTTTCTTTTTCCGCCCATTATTTCACACCTCTTTCTCCTGCGAATCAACCTCAAGGATTAGGATGCCCTACTTGGCATCTAAGTTATCAAGTATCCGTAATGAAACTTTGCTGTCTTCCTTCTATGAACGATAAAACCAAATTTGTCAAATCTTTCACTTTGCCAATGATCCTTTAGAACAACCCTGTGGTTGGCAACTCTCTTGGCATCTGATATGATTTTTTCCGTTAATTCATCATATATAGCAACATTTCTAAGAGGGGAAATACCGTTTGATTCTGCTAGGTGAAAATGAAACATAGGATCAAAATACACCACATCAAAACTATCATCCGGCAATGATGAAAGTATCCGCTGATGATTATCATTATGCACTTCAATCCGCTTCATCGCCTCATTCATTTCCGCCAGTTCCGAATCCCAGTTCTTGAGGCCGGTTTTTACTAGGTATGCCATCATCTTATTGCCTTCGATTCCAACCACCTGACCATTTTCCCCCGTTGCCAAACTTGCCATGATACTATCTGAAGCCAAACCGAGTGTGCAATCGAGGAACTTCATTCCTTTCTTTAGATCAGTTGCTTGCAGAAAAGGTTCCATTTCACCATTTTTCCATCTTTTTGCTCTGAATGCTGCTGTATTGGGATGGAAGAATATCGGTTCTTCCATACCAAGTCTATACCATTCAAAGCGGTTTTTTCCGATTACAAGAATATCCTGATGCATCTCTTTAGTAATTGCTCCAATGGATTTCTTGTTTCTGCGAAAAAACGGATGGCCTAGCTCTTCAGCTATTTCCTTTGCAATTTGAATCATATGGTCATTTGTTCTTCCCGCGGTGGTCACAATCATACATCGTTCTCCCTTATAAGTTGATGTCCATCATGTAAAAAAAGGGGATGTGCAAGGTTCGCACATCCCCTAAAGCATTACCGTTTTCAACAGTTTTGATTAAACGCGCCATGCAAGTTTGTCATGATGTTTTCCATCGTATTTGCTTCAATGTCATGGCGAGGTATAAAATGAATGACTTCGTTGCCTTTCATCAATGCCATTGAAGGAGAAGAGGGTGGGATTTCACCGAAGATCTCCCTCATTTTCGAAGTGGCTTCTTTATCCTGTCCAGCGAACACCGTCACAAGATGGTCCGGAGATTTTTCTGCCTGTATAATGGACTGTGTTGCTGCCGGACGAGCCAATCCGGCTGCACAACCACAAACAGAGTTGACTACCACCAAGGTAGTACCTTCCACTTTTTCGAAAAATCCCTCAACTGCTTCGCTTGTGGTCAATTCTACAAATCCCGCTCTTGTTAGTTCGTCTCTCATTGGTTTAACTAATTGCTTCATGTATTCTTCATATGCCATGGACATGTTAAATTCCTCCTTCTAATTATTCCGTTCAGTCATCTGCTTCCATACAGAACCTTTGGCTTCTTCTCCACCTTCAATTCTTTGAATCGCCATTTTCACTTGCATGCTCACTTCAAATTCGGTATCGCTCTCCGCTTCATGTAAAGCAGGTAAAGCTGTTTCGTCTCCTACTTCATATAGGAACATGGCAGCTCTCCAACGTACCAATTTGTTTTTATCCTTAAGAGCTTCGATCATTAATGGCATTGCTTTTTTATCACCAAGGTCTGACATACAGTCCCCTGCTGTTCTTCTTACGGTTACCGATTTATCTTTCAGTGCTTTAGCCAAGAATGGTAAAATATTTGATTCTTCCAGCATGCCCAGATAGACGGTCGCCAAACGGCGTATAGATCCCTTTTCATCATCCAGAGCCTTTGCCAACACGGGAATATCCTCTTCCTTTGGGTCCATTTGGTCAAGGGCCGCAAAGCGCTTGGACCAATCAGGATCCTCCAGCATCTCTAGAGTCACTTTGTAACGTTGCTTTGATTTTATTGTATTCGATTTATCGGTATTTTCATCTTGTTTTAGCATTTTTTCTATCCGTTCCTCTGTGAAAGTTGCGGATAGTTCTTCTACGATTTCTGTACCCACTGCCTCAAGGTCGCCATATCGGACCCCATGCTCTTTCCATTCTCTCTCTAATACTACATTATCTTGCTTTTGTTGTGCAGTTAAAATGGCCTGCATAAATCGGTCAGGCAATCCCACACGCTTTTCTTCTTCACCATTTGATAGTTTCACTTGCATAGGAATTCCTTGGAACATCTGGACAAATACTTTTACCTCTCCAAAACCATCCAAAGATTGCTGCTGCTCTGTTCCTTGATTATCTTCGTTTTCCCCAAATGCCGCTCTTACTTCTGAAAGGATTCCTTTCCAATCAAAACGAGCATTTCTTTCAACTGCCAAAAAATCCGCCACATGATACACACCTTTTACACCTTCAACCTCCAGGATCTCCTGAATAATTCCAGGTGCTTCCATACTGTTCTCTTTCGTATAGTTATTCCTAGCTCCTGCCGGCAATTCTTCACTTAAGATAACTTTCATCGTATTAGGACTTGGAGTAGGTTCAATGGATTGTATATTCAATAGAAAACATCCCTTCTATTAGTTACTTGCTATTATGGTAGCATAAGATTCATACTCACTACACAAAATGAGCTTGCTTTTATGATTGTTCATTGATTCTCTCGATTTTTTCGGACAGCTCTTCCCATCTATTCATGGCCTCTTCCAACTGTTTATTCATTTCTTCTTGCTCACCGAGCCATTTGCTCACTTGTTCATAGTCGCTACCGGCTTTGGCAATTTCGACTTCTATATTTTCAAGTTTCTCTTCCAGGCTCATGATTCTTTCTTCAATTGTTTCCCAATCTTTCTGTTCCTGGTAGGAAAGCTTCAACGTTTTCTGTTTTTGTCTGGTTGTAGATTGTGCTTCCTTCTTTGCTGTTTCCATCTGCTTCTCTTCTTTTCGTTTCAACTGCTGTTCCTGGACATAGTCTGTGTATTGGCCGAAGATTCTCTTTACTTTTCCGTTTCCTTCAAGGATCAGCAGCTCCTCCACTACTTTATCGAGAAAATAACGATCGTGGGATACAGTAATAACCACTCCGGGAAACTCGTCCAAGTAAGCTTCTAAAATGGTCAATGTTTCTGTATCCAAGTCGTTGGTCGGCTCGTCTAAAAGCAAGACGTTAGGCTGTGACATAAGGATTCGAAGTAGATATAACCTTTTTCGCTCACCACCAGAGAGCTTTCTTATTGGTGTGCCATGGGAGTGAGGCTGGAACAGGAATCTTTCCAATAGCTGAGAAGCACTGATATGCTGCCCGTCTTCTCCTTTAATGACTTCCGCCTCTTCTTTCACATACTCAATCATCCGTTGGTCCAAGTTCATATCCTGCTGTTCTTGTGTGTAATAACCGAGTTTAACGGTAAGTCCAACATCAACCTTGCCACTGGCAGGAATCGTTCTCCCTGCTAAAATATTCAATAGACTTGTTTTTCCTGCACCATTTGGACCGACTATACCAATCCGATCCTTTTGCTTGATGAGGAGATTCACTTTTTCAAAAATCATTTTTTGATCGTACTGGTGTGAAACTTCTTCTAGCTCCATCACCTTTTTTCCAAGCCTGGCAGAGCCTGTAAGTAGTTCAAGTTCCCCGCTTGAAGACGTAGAAGCAACCTTTTCATCAAGCTCTTCAAAACGCTTTATTCTCGCTTTTTGTTTCGTTGTTCTTGCTTTTGCGCCTTTACGCATCCATTCCAGCTCTTGACGAAAAAGACTTTTTTGTTTTGCTTCCGTTTTAAGTTGCTCTTCCTGTCGAAGTGCTTTTGCCTCTAAATAATCTCCATAATTTCCAGAATACGAATAAATAGAACCATTATGCAGTTCGAAAATCTTATTTGTAACCTTGTCCAAGAAATAACGGTCATGTGTGACGAGAAGAACCGCTCCATTATATTTGTTTAAATAGTCTTCAAGCCATTCAATCGCTTCAAAATCAAGATGGTTGGTAGGTTCATCAAGTATTAACAGGTCCGCGGCCTCTATCAGTGTCTGTGCAAGAGCTACACGTTTTTTTTGTCCGCCTGATAAGCTTTTGATTTGCTGATTCACTTCTATTATTCCCAATTTATTAAGAATTGCTTTGGCATGAGCACTAGCATCCCAAGCTTGAAGCTGATCCATCTGTGCTTGCAGTGTGGCAAGACGCTCATGAAGTTTCCCTTCCATGGGATTTTCCTGTACTTGTAACAGACAACTTTCATACTGTTTAATGATAGTATTTGTTGGCGACTCTTTACTGAAAATCTGTTCCATAACTGTATGGGACTCAATAAGCGATGGCTGCTGAGATAGAAAGCCTATGGTGTAGTCATTAGATGCCGTAATGGTACCCCCATCAGCAGTTTCCAATCCTGCAATGATTTTCAACAAGGTAGACTTTCCTGTCCCATTGACACCGATCAAGCCAACACGTTCTTTTTCCTGGATGCTAAAAGAAGCTTTATCCAGCAACACTTTTTCTACGTATGTTTTCGACAGATCTTCTCCAATCAACATTTTCATAAACTTATATCTCATTCCATTCTTTCATAAATTGATTTACGAATTGTTCCATGAATCTATGCCGTTCCATAGCAATTTTCTTTGCCTCGTCCGTGTGGAGTGTATCCTTTAAGAGTAATAATTTCTCATGAAAGTGATTGATAGCAGTGGATTTTTCTTTTCTGTATTGATCATAAGTCATCTCGGACCTCACTTCAATTTCCGGGTCGAACATTGATTGACCTTTTGCACCGGAGTACATGAATGTACGGGCAGTACCAATAGCACCTAGCGCATCAAGGCGATCTGCGTCTTGTACCACTTTCCCCTCAAATGAATCCAGATCCATTCCGTTTCCACCCTTAAATCCGATGTTTTCTATCGTTCGCAGGATTTCGTCTATATGTAATCTCGTTAATGGGAGTTCTGCTAACAGTCTTTCTATTTCAACCCTAGACTTTTCCTTGTCATGTGTCATTTTATCGTCGAGGACATCATGCAAAAGTGCGATGATTTCAACCATTAACAGGTTTGCTTGTTCTTCTTTACCGATGTGTAAAGCAAGTCTTCTGACCCTTTGGACATGAAACCAGTCATGTCCGGTTGAATCATTATTAAATATTGATTGAACATATTCTTCTATTTTATGTATCACAAGTGTAGCTCCCTTATCTTTTGATTCCCATATATTTTACCATGAGTATGTAAATAACCATACCATTTCGAAATGAAAGTGTTTCCCTAAATGTAACAGAGCTATTAAATCATTCATATCATGAGAATAGACTATTAAGCTTAAAGGAACGGCTTTCTTATCTTATGAAAAAAGCCAATGGCAATGTCTTAACAACTTAAGACAAATGCACATCGGCTATTTAGGAGGCGAACACAGATGTTTCATCCTCGTATTATAAGCGGTCCTCAAATTGGCACAGCTTGGTATGGCACACATATTGTAATAATCCGCTGCAATTTCCAAACAGGTGAGATCTTATCTTTGTTTACAAGTGATCATGCCCCATCTGAACCTGCTGCAAAAACTTGTGCCGAAACCCTTTCAAGATATATTAGCATCGGTTATACATTGATCGGAGCATATTCTCTTAACGAAAGTGAAATCCAATATATCCTTCAGTATCGCTGATTACCTTATTCGTTATACCAAGAGATCCCTATTGTATTGACCCCAGCATGAACAGCAATTGCGGTGGATAGTGGGAATGGGTTGATCGGGATTGCAGGGTACTTTTCCTTGAGTCTGGCAACCAGACTATCCGCTTCCTCCACGTTTGTCCCATGTAAGACAAATAATTCCTTAATATTTGCTTTTTTGTCGGCCTCATCCAAGAGCTCCACAATCTTTGATAACGCTTTCTTTTGTGTCCGGACTTTCTCTGCAACATCAAGTTTACCTTCTTCAATCCGAATGATCGGCTTAATCTGTAGAAGGCTACCAAGTAATTTCTGTACACCTGACATCCTACCGCTGCGGTGCAACTGCTCAAGGCTGCCAATCAGAACATAAATATCACATTTTGTGGATAAATCATGAAGATAGTCCAAAATTTCTACGTGTGATTTTCCTGCTTCCTGTGCTTCAATCCCTTTTTTGACCATTGCAGAAAGAGGGAAGGAAATTACTTTTGAATCCACTGTATGGACAGGGACTTCTACAAGCTCCCCTGCTTGCGAACTAGATGAAACCGTACCGCTCAAATGACTCGACAGGTGGACCGAAATGATCCGATCATAAGATTCAGACAACTTATTATATAATTCTACAAACGCTCCTACCGAGGGTTGTGAGGTTTTGGGAGGGATATTGCTATTCTCCAGTTTATTATAGAATTCTTCCAAGGATAAAGTTACTCCATCAAGATACTCTTCCTCTTCAAAATAAACCACCATCGGTATGCTATATACATCAGGGTGATTTTTCAACATCTCGTCCAAAAATGCAGTACTATCAGTAACCCAAGCTATCTTCTCCATTACTTTGCCCTCCGTTTTCTAGATCTTTATCCCTATTTTATTCTACTATTCTGATAATAATTCTTGCAACCTAGGAAATACCTTTAATGCAGTATCATGAAAGACTGCTTGATGAAAGTCTTCTGGTATGATTTCTTTAATAAATTGAATATAGCTGCCCACAGATATTAGCGGCCAGTCTGTGCCGAACATAAGCTTTTCATAATGGTCACAATAATCAAGAGCATGCAATAGATGGTGTAGAAACCTTGTCCGCCGGTGGCGATTTATTTCCCTCTCTGTTCCGACAATCAATCCTGAAAGGTCTGCATACATGTTTCTATTTTTATATACTACTTCAGCACCGTCCAGTACCCAGGGATCTCCGAAATGAGCCATGACAAAAGTGACATCACGATTTTCAACGGCTACTTCATCAAGGGTCAAGGGATGAGAGTATTTTAATAATCCTCTTTCTGAATATGTATCACCAGTATGAAATACAACCGGTAATTGATAGTTGGCCGCAAGCCGGTATACAGGATGATATATTTCATCATATGCATAGAATGGGTAGTACCCTAAATAAATTTTCATGCCCACCACATTAGGTTTTTGTATTTCTTTTTCAAGTTGGATGAGATTCTCTTCTTTCATCCTATATGGGTTGATACCTGGACAATACCCCATGTTTGCGGGAATGGAAGATGCAAGGTCTAGACCCATCGGCGTTTCACTTCGATTGTCGGGAAACCCTAAAGGGACCGTCTCTGTAACTCCCATTGCCACTGCTCCCGCCACATTATGATCCTTCCATTCTTTTTGCAGCCCATCGAATGTATAGGAAATGGAGGAAAGGTTATCTGCGGTGTCCTGAAAACTTTTGATAGATGAAAAATGCACATGTGCATCTATGATTTTCAAGAAGTTACTCCTTTCTTCAGATAGTGATAATATTATTTATTCGATAATAATAGTAAAAACCCTTCTCAGAATTAAAGAAAAGGGTTTTTCTTTTATGATAGGTTTAAACCTACATTGCTATCCTTTCATTTACTAAAATAAATATGAAAATTATTATAGTAACTTCTCAATATCATTTTTCATTTTTGACGGGGAGGTTGCAGATGCAAAACGTTCTACCACTTCTCCCTTTCTATCGACAAGGAACTTGGTGAAATTCCATTTTACCGCTTTTGAACCAAGCAATCCTTTTGCGTTTTCTTTTAAATACTCAAAGAGCGGATGAGTATCATCACCATTTACATCCACTTTGGAAAACATCGGGAAGGAAACACCATAATTCAACTGGCAAAATTCATTGATATCTGCTTCATCCCCCGGTTCCTGATTACCAAACTGGTTGCATGGAAACCCAAGTACCATGAACTGTTTTTCCTTATATTCTTTATACAATTCTTCCAGCTCTTCAAATTGGGGAGTGAAACCGCATTTACTGGCGGTATTAACTATTAGAATGACGTATCCCTCATATTCGGAGAGGGGAACCTCGTTTCCTTTAATATCTAATGCGGAAAAGTCGTATATCTTTGCCAAATTGCTCACCTCATTGTAATTATTTATATTTCTTTATACAGCTGATGATACTTGCAATTAATAATGCCACTGACCTCAAAAAAAGCATATGGACTGATCTTGATTTATCATCATTATGATTCAAGTCGGGGGGACATGTCTATGTTAAGTATGCTATAAGCTTTATTCATAATGTTCAACATACTCCTTTTGCCATCTATGTTCTCTTCATGGATAGTCGAGAAAAATTGAGTCAGCTTCCCGTAGAGGTTCATACGTTAGAAAAGACCCACTGCTTTTCCATCATCATCTATATCCATGTTTAGCGCTGCAGGCTGCTTTGGCAGTCCAGGCATTGTCATGATGTTTCCAGTCAAGGCGACAATGAATCCTGCTCCCACCGATGGCTTCAATTCCCTGATCGTGATGGTGAAGTTTTCTGGACGTCCGAGTTTCTTGGCATCATCACTTAAAGAATACTGCGTCTTTGCCATGCATATTGGCAGATGGCCCCATCCCTCACCTATTATCTGTTGAAGCTGCTTTTGAGCAGCCGGAAGCAATTCCACCCCTGAAGCACCGTAAACCTGTTTTGCGATGGAATCCAATTTATGCTCAAGAGAGTCCTCTGATTGATAAAGGGGGGTAAAGGTTTTTTGTTTACTATCGATCTCCTCCAATACCTTTGTTGCCAAGTCAATTCCGCCATTTCCTCCCTTTTCCCACACTTGTGTCAAAGCCATAGGAACTTGATTTTCCTGACACCATTGACGTACAAATTCGATTTCCGCTTCTGTATCGGTGATGAATTCATTTAGGGCAATTACAAAAGGAAGTCCAAACTTGTCAATTGTCTCCACATGTTTTTTCACATTTTCTATACCGATGGTCAATGCTTCCAAGTTCTCTTCTTTCAAGAGATCCTTTGACACGCCTCCATGCATTTTGATAGCACGGATTGTTGCAACTATTACCACAACTTCTGGACTAAAACCAAGTGCAGGAGTTTTAATATGTAAGAATTTCTCCGCCCCAAGGTCTGCCCCAAACCCAGCTTCTGTCACGACATAATCACCCAGCTTTGCTGCCATTTGTGTCGCTATCACACTGTTACAGCCATGTGCTATATTGGCAAATGGTCCACCGTGGATGATGGCCGGAGTATGTTCCAAAGTCTGTACAAGATTTGGCATGCATGCATCCTTCAGCAACAAAGTCAATGCACCTTCCACTTTAAGATCTTTAACAGTTACCGGCTTTTTTGTTGCATCGTAACCGATAACGATTTTAGCTAACCTTTTTTTCATATCATTTAGATCCTTGGCCAAGCAGAATACAGCCATTATCTCAGAAGCAACTGTAATATCGAAGCCGTCTTCACGAGGTACACCTTGTGTGGGGCCACCCATTCCGATAACTACTTTGCGGAGGGCACGGTCATTAAGATCGAGCACCCTTTTCCAAGTGATTCTTCTTGTGTCTATTTGCAACTCATTTCCTTGATGGATATGATTATCAATCATAGCAGCAAGCGCATTGTTTGCAGTGGTGATAGCATGGATATCTCCTGTAAAATGAAGATTAATATCTTCCATAGGGAGCACCTGTGAGTACCCACCCCCAGTAGCTCCTCCCTTCATACCCATGGTTGGACCCAGAGAAGGTTCTCGCATTGCTATCATCGCTTTTTTTCCAAGTTTATTCAGAGCCTGCCCCAATCCAACCGTAACGGTAGATTTACCTTCTCCAGCTGGTGTGGGGTTAATGGCCGTAACCAAAATAATTTTCCCGTTTTCTTTTGTATGTAAACGTTTAGTAATATCAAGCGACAATTTAGCTTTATATTTTCCGTAAAGTTCAATTTCATCTTCCTCAATATCAAGCAGGCTTGCAATGTCCATTATCTTTTTCATGGAAGCTTGCTGTGCAATTTCAATATCACTTAGCACCTTGGCATTTGTGTGCTTCATTATCCATTCCCCCATAGCTTTGGTTTCATATAAACAATGATATTATTGTACCACTTTTTAAAAAAATTATGGATTTCTTCTGATTCATAAGATTTCATTTTTGAGACTGTAATTCATAAAATCTTTACATATTTTTTGAAAAACTTTAATTTTCCGACAACAACTTGCTGATAATCTATATTAAAAGACTTGTTAAATTGTGAGGAGGTAGAAGTATGGATAAGAGGAATCCAAAAATAATCATCTTGACAGCTTCTTATGGTAATGGTCATTTGCAAGTTGCTAATTCTCTATATCATGAATGTGTGAAGAGAGGATTCAAAAATGTAAATATATGTAATTTATATTCAGAATCTCATCCCTTCTTTTCCGAACTGACAGAAAATCTCTATAAAAAAAGCTTTACTTTCGGGAAGCAATTTTACAAACTCTTCTATTATGGGACAAACAGAATACAAAGTAAAAAATTGCTTCGCTGGTATTATAATTATGGATTTAAAAGATTGACCTATCTAATTCAAATTGAAAAACCAGATATTTTAATCAATACTTTCCCAATCAATGCTGTTCCGGAATTTCGAAGACGAACAGGCAAAGTCATCCCGACCTTCAATGTCATAACAGACTATTGTCTTCACAGACTCTGGCTGCATGACGATATAGATAGATATTATGTCTCCACCGATCAACTCAAATCAAAAATACTCTCCGAAGGCGTTTTCCATTCTAAAGTTGTAGTAAGTGGCATACCGATCCGCCCTGCATTTTCAGAAGTGAAGGACAAGCGGTTATTGTATAGAAAGTATGGATTGACAACAGATAAAGAAATTATACTCATCCTTGGAGGAGCTCAAGGTGTATTCAGTAAAATGAAAGAAATCTGTGAAACACTTCTTCAAAATACGAACCATCAAATTGCAGTTGTTTGTGGAAAAAATCTTACCTTGCGAAACGACCTTGCTCCTCTGGTAAGTAAATATTCCGAGAGGTTCCGTCCGTTTGGGTATGTGGAAAGAATTGACGAGCTTTATAGGCTTGCTAGTGTCATGGTAACTAAGCCGGGGGGTATAACACTTACAGAAGCGACTGCGATTGGAACTCCAGTTATCCTATATAAACCTGTACCAGGACAAGAAAGAGAAAATGCATTGTTTTTTACACACGAAGGAGCAGCAATAACTGTCCATAATCAAGATGATTTATTTGATAGCATAGTTACTTTGCTAAGAAATAAAGAAAGACAAATGTCCATTAACTCTTCACTTAAGAGGTTGCATCTTCAAAATTCACAGCAAATTATCATCGATGATATCTTGGAGGAGAGCGAAAAGGTTTTTCATTCAATGGTTCCGATGACAAACAAAAAAAAGCTTGGAAGTTGATTTTTCAGCTCCCAAGCTTTTTTTATGAATTTGAATCTCCGTCCTTTGTTTTTGCGGTCTTACTTTTATAAGGCTTGTTGCTTTTTGCTTTATTTGCTGCTTTTTGCCAGCGGCTCCACCCTTTCTTACCTGTCCCGCGGCCAGTTCCGCCACCTTTACTCTTTGCACCACTCATTGTCTTCACTCCTGTATATGGTAGATGAATATATTATTTGTTTAAACATCTAGCTTACAACAGGATAGTATTAAAGAAAAGGGTTTTAACAATCAGGATTGGGAGATTTATTCCCCAGAAGTATAAACTTCCTCAAATGGTTGCACCACAACAAAGCCGTTACCAGCAAATTTCATTTGAATGGACTCTCCACTACCCCTTCCTAAAAAGGTCTTCAATTGGACATCTGTGACAAATTCCGGCTGAAGGTTCCCTGACCAGGCAACAGTAGCATTTGGGTCTGTATAGATAGGTTGGCCAGGATATACCATTAAGGTAAGTGGTTCATAGTGTGAGGTGAAGGCAACCATTCCCTGACCCTCCAACCTGACATTGAATAGCCCTCCTGCCATCATTCCCGCTACTCTTCTCATCAATTTAATATCCCAGTCCAAGCCTTTTTCAAATGCCAGCAAATCGTTTCCATTAATAAATATGCTATCACCATTTAAATCGAGGATAGTTATCTTCTTACCTTGATCCGCAACATATAATTTACCTTTTCCAGAGGCTTTCATCAGTTGAGATCCTTCCCCTGTGAATGCCTTTTTCATCAGTTTCCCAAGACCGTGTTCAAGGATTCCCTCACGTTGAAACTTTATAGTGCCTTCATAAGAAATCATGGAGCCCATTTTTGCCCATATGTCACCATTGAGATTGATTTCAAGGATTCTTTCTGTCTCCAATTCAAATAAACCCTGATCTTTATCCACTTGTTTGCTTCTCTGAATAAATTGCTGAATGGAATACTTAGACATGAATAATTACCCCTTTACTTTTTCTTTAACATGAACACCCACATGAACGTCAAGGCCTGCTTTAGAATCCGAGGCAAATTTTGGGTGTCAAGCTTCTTAGCATCTTCCTTATATACGGGCATCCCATCCAGAAGTTCCCACCCATTTTCTTGTGCCAGCTGTTCTAACTCCCATGGCATCAAAGTGTTACAGATGGCTTTTTGATTGTATAACCTTGGAAAACTATTGCCCCTAGGCCCAGCGGTGGGTCCAAGCAAGCCTAAAAACAGCTTCCCTTCCGGCTTTAAAACCTTGTGAAACTCTTCCAAAACATTAAGTGGCTGTTCTACCCATTCTAAGGAGTTAATCGCCATTATTGCGTCGAACGATGACGGTTCATATTGAAGGGACGTTAAATCGCCTTTATGAAAACTAATGTTATGTACTCGTTTTTCGTTTGCCAGAATAATCATTTTCTCTGATATATCTATACCTTTTACATGATAACCACTTTCTCCCAGTAGAAAAGAGCCATACCCATCCCCACAGCCGGCATCAAGAATATGAGCACCTTCTTCCAATCTGCTTTTGATGAAAGGTATTATAGTCTTCCGGCTTCCTTTCAGCCACATATGCTCGCTATTTTCATGCCAAAAATCTGCCCTCTCGTTCCAGGCTTTCTCCGTTTCTGCATTCCAATTAAAAGATTTCATATGATACACCTCCGCATAATTTCATTCTACAAGGAAAGGCTACAAAGGTATAGAGAAAGGAGGTTCAGATGTGAGCGAAACTTTCGTAGCAGTGCAGAAAAATGGCGATGGAGATATTACAGGTTTTAAAACTTCCAGCGGCAGAGTTCTTACATATCAACAAGCCTTAAGCGATGTGAATCAAGGTGTGGTGATCGAAGCCAATTCTTTTAAAGGCAAAGATGGAGAAATGTATTTAAGAGGTAATGCCGATGGAAATCCAACGAACAACCTGGATAACTTACCGTTATTCTAAACTATCAGAAGGAGACACACCTCATGACAAAAAAATACAACAAAGGGAGCAGCCAGAACCAAAACAGTCCTACAAGCGGCTTTACGGGTGAAAACGAGAAAGTTTCTGGCGATAACAGCAAAGGAAATAAGCGAAATAAAGACCAAAAAGATAAAACTGAATTATAAAATGCAGGCTCTTTTCTCAAAGATTGCTGCTATTCACAGGTGAAAAATCGGCAATTGGACTTTTCACTCATTACATAGTCTGGAAATCGCAAGTAATATTCAGAAATTGGTGATTTACACCAGTTCCAGACGTTGACAAAGCCCTAAATATTTTTAAATTTGCATCCTGCTGTTGATCTTCGTTCCAGGCGCTTCGCTTTTCGCGGGCGGTCCGGAAGCCTCCTCGGGCTTACGCCCTGCGGGGTCTTCCCTGTCCCTTCCTCCCGCAGAAGTCTGCGCGCCTTCCACTACAATCAACACAGGTTTAGCATATCTCAAAGATAAAATAACTTTGTCTACACACAGAAACGGGTGATTTACACCCGTTTTTAATTTTTTTCTTCTTGTTTTTTTCACAGAAAAAAACATTCCTACACATCATTACAATATTCCTTTATAATCTTCTGTGAAGTATACAAATTATTCTGCAAAAGGAGCTCACATCATGTATATACCTAAACAATTTCGAAAGGAA
This sequence comes from Sutcliffiella horikoshii DSM 8719, assembly GCA_001648575.1. Classification (GTDB taxonomy): domain Bacteria; phylum Bacillota; class Bacilli; order Bacillales; family Bacillaceae_I; genus Sutcliffiella_A; species Sutcliffiella_A horikoshii. Next base: position 262,780 of record LQXN01000062.1, read on the forward strand.
GAAATAACTGAGATTGTCGAGTTTATCCGATCCAATAGTTTTGGGGTGCTTTTTTCCCAGCATGATGGGATGCCAACTGCCACACACTTGCCATTTATCGTATCTGTACAGGACGACAGCAGCATCATCCTTATTTCTCATATGGCTAAGGCAAACCCTCAATGGAAAACGTTACACTCCCAAAGTGCATTAGCCGTTTTTACAGGACCGCATGCATATGTATCTGCATCTTGGTACGAAGAAGAAAATACTGTTTCAACCTGGAACTATTTAAGTGCTCATGTTCTTGGAAAAATTGAAATAGTCCAAGATGATGAATCTCTTAAACAAATATTAAAAGAAACCACAGATTTCTATGAGCAAGAATTTGAGAACCCCTGGAAACTTGAAGATCATGAGAAAACAGTCGATAGCATGTTGAACGGAATTGTGGGATTAAAAATGCAAGTGGAGAAAGTAGATGGAAAGTGGAAATTAAACCAACACCATTCAACTGTGCGAAAACAAAGAGTCATAGAACAGCTGAAGAAGCAGACTCATTACGACTCAAATGAGATTGCAAGATTAATGGAAATGGATCTTAATAAAACATCTAAAGGATAAATCCAACCGGATATATCCTAAGCTTGAAGACAAACCTTAGAATAATGACATTGCCTAGTTGATCGTAGTGGAAGGAGCGTAGACTCCTGCAGGAGGAAGGGGCAGGTAAGACCCCGCAGGCGTAAGCCGAGGAGGCTTACGGACCGCCCGCAGGAAAGCGAAGCTCCTGCCACGGAGATCAACTGTTCCAACCAATAACTTTTCTGCTTAATAGTTTGTCAACAGTCTGAGGATAAATCCAACTGGATTTATCCTTTTCATTTCTTTTAAGGATCTTTTCGGCAATAAGTCGAAGAAATCAGTCTTTGTTAAAGAAAATTCTTCCATCCTATGTAAAAAGTGTTTATAATATTCTCTTGTCAGTGCTTTCATCGGAAAGTCTAGGAGGTTGGGAACATGATAGAAGTGAAAAACATCAGTAAGCATTATCGTTTGTTTGAAAGAGACCCAGGTCTGACAGGTGCGGTAAAGGCTTTGTTCAAAAGAAAATATATAAAAAAGACAGCAGTGAATGATATTAGCTTTTCGATACCTAAAGGTGAGATCGTAGGTTATATCGGGTCTAATGGGGCAGGTAAATCCACAACCATCAAAATGATTAGCGGAATCCTCACGCCTGATGAAGGCTCAGTCACAGTCAACGGAATAACCCCTTATATCGAAAGAACGAAAAACGCCAAAAGTATTGGTGCAGTATTCGGCCAACGGACACAACTATTCTGGGACATTCCCGTTCAAGAGTCTCTTGAACTATTAAAACATATTTACGAAGTTCCACAGGATGTTTATGAAAGAAATCTAGCGAAATTCAAAGAAGTTTTGGATTTGGAAGCGCTTTTACCCATACCTGTAAGGCAGCTATCGCTTGGGCAGAAGATGCGTTGTGAACTTGCGGCCGCCTTTTTACACAACCCTTCTGTAGTTTACCTAGATGAGCCTACAATAGGTTTGGACGCTTCCGTAAAGATAAAGATTCGTCATTTCATTAAACAAATGAACCGTGAGCATAAGACAACCATCATTCTAACAACTCATGATATGCAGGATATAGAAGAGCTTTGTCACCGCATCATCATTATCGATAAAGGCAGTGTGATTTATGATGGGAGTTTGCTCACTCTAAAACAGCAAACAAGATTTAACCGGACTATCAAATTGGAGATAGATTCTACAAAGGTGTTTACCCTTCCTCCTTCATTAGCAATGGTGGTTCACCTTGAAGAACCTGAAGAAGAAAATCACTTCTTGCTTCACTTTAATAGCACTGCAATTTCTGGGAGCGAGATAATGAAGGAGGTAATGATGGACTATCCAGTTCAGGATTTCACCATTACAGAATTGGGAATCGAGAAAGTGGTGCAGGAAATATACGAACGGGGGCCAGAACATGCGGAAGTATCTGGAGCTGTTAAAGTCTCAAATTAAAGTCGAAACAGCATATCTAGCCTGGTACTGGGCGGATGTAGCCTCGACGTTGCTCCGATTGGTCATCATGTATTTTTTCTGGGTGGCGGTATTCCATAATAGAACAGAGATATCCTCTATTTCCTTTGAATCGATGATCACCTATGTGGTCATTGCCATGATGTTAGAGAACTATGTTTCAGGTGCCGGGAATGAAATGGCAAGAAATATTAAAAATGGTGATATCGCTTTGGAATTACTGAAGCCATATGATTACCTTACTAAATTAATTTTTATGGATTTGGGTTCAAAAGCAAACAGCTTTGTCCGTACTACCATCCCGATATTTTTGGTGGCAATTATTTTCATCGGGATTGGTGCTCCCCTTTCATGGGAGAGTGCATTATTATTTTTTGCAAGCATGTTGGTTGGAATATTGATTGGAACCCAAATTGATTTAATCATAGGGGTATTAGCTTTCTGGACGGTCAATGTTTGGGGGTTGCGGGTGCTTCGCGAAGCAGTTATCAAGTTCTTTTCAGGGGCACTTGTTCCATTAACTCTTTTCCCAAGCTGGTTTCAGGAAGTAAGCAGCTTCCTTCCTTTCCAGTCGATGATTTTTGTCCCAGTAGCGATTTACACTGGACAAATACCTATGGGGACGCAAGCTTTTATGGCATTCGCCACCCAATTGTTTTGGCTCTGTATCTTATTTGTCCTCGTCCGTTTGGTCTGGGCTCAAGCTGTAAAAAAAGTGACCGTGTTTGGAGGGTAGCCCAATGTGGATTAAATATAAAAGATATATGTTCTTATACGGAAAGTACTTTAGCAATCACTTGAAAGTGATGATGGAATACAAAGCAGATTTTTTCATTGGTTTGTTTTCCGTCATGGTCCAGCAGTTTACAGCTCTCTTTTTCTTGAAAATAGTTTTTGACCATATTGAAGTGCTTAAAGGATGGACCTATTATGAAATTTTGTTCATTTATGCCATCGCCTTTTTAGGCCGGTCCATTCACCACATATTCTTTGATAATTTATGGACGCTCGGATGGCAGTATATTAGGTCAGGCAACTTCGACAGACTATTATTGCGGCCGGTAAACCCCCTCTTTCAAATTGTCGCAGAAAGAGTACAACAGGATGGGTTCGGGCAACTGATTATCGGAGGTATTGTATTGACGATTGCCAGTGTGAACTTGCAGATCGAATGGACAATGCAAAGCTTGCTATTATTGTTTGTTTTCATCATTTCAAGCGGAATCCTGTTTGTAGCCATCAACCTATTTTTCATCACTTTTTCCTTTTGGATGGTGGACAGTCTTCCTATTGTCGTATCAGTATTCCAGTTAAGTGAATTTGCAAGATATCCTTTGACAATCTACCCAAAGATAATCACATTGATCATCACCTGGCTGATTCCTTACGGGTTTACCGCCTATTACCCTGCAACCTACTTCTTTGAAAAAGAGACAATGGTAGCTATGGCGTTCATTACACCTGCTGTTGCAATTGTATCTTTTATTATCGCATATTGGTTTTGGAACAGAGGAATCCGGGCGTTTACGAGTACAGGTAGTTAATAGGAGTAAAGAATAAATCAACTGGTGAAATATTCACAGTCTCAAAGCAGGCGCTTTTCTCCATAGAAGTAGCGCTTGCAAATTTAATATTTATTTGTAGTTTATAGCTGTCATGACTTACCCTCTACCTGAGCCTCAATAGCTGCATCCGCTTATTGAACAACGTTGGATAAGAAAGCAGTCCAAGCATGATACTTGTTACTGATGCAGTGGTTAACAATAAGAAAAGTATTAATAACTGAAACTGCACGGCCTGAATGGGACTTGCCCCAGCAATGATCTGTCCGCTCATCATGCCGGGTAGCTGAACGAGCCCGATGGTTTTCTGACTCTCGATGGTCGGTATCATACTTGCCTTGATCGCTTGTATTAGCTGACGATGAACAGCCTGTTTTGAAGTGCCTCCGAGTGAAAGAATTAAATCAATTTCATCCTCTCTTGTTTCAATCTCTGAAAGGAACCTATTTAGAAAAAGTATTCCAAGAACCATGGAATTGCCTATGATCATACCACTGATTGGAATGATGTATTGTGCTGTAGGAGGAGTAATATTAAATCCTATTAGAATTCCTTGCGTTAATATTTCAATGAAGGTAAATGTTATGGCAACCTTCCATGTAATCCCTTTTATTGGACTTTTCTTCCTCGCGACATTTTGAACTGCAGCAGCAATCATGATCATTACCATTAAAATAATAAACAAATACCCATCTGCCTCAAAAACAAAAGTTAATAAATATCCGACGATAAATAGTTGGATGATTGATCTTAAAACCGCGATGATCGTATCTTTTTCTAATCCTAGTTTAAATGTTTTAGAAAGGATTATTGGAATTAAAACGAATACAAGTGCTATTGTAAGTGTCAATATATTCAATCTAAATCACCTCTGAAAAAAGCCTGGACTTTATCATTAGGAGATTCCTTAAAGTCATGGCTTTTGCTTGCCTCCAGCAACTCTCCATTCATCAAGAACCATGTATAAGTTCCGACCGTTAATGCTTGATTGAGGTCATGAGTAATCCAAATGATAGTTGTACCATATGTTTTGCTTACCTTTTGGATCAAATCATTTATCTCTTTTTGGGAGACTTGATCAAGTGAGGAAGTTATTTCGTCCAGCAATAATACTTTCGGACGATTTACAAGTGTTCTAGCTATCGATACTTTCTGCCTTTGACCTCCAGATAGGTCTTTTACATTTTGATATAGTTTGTCTTCCTTAAGACCTACTAGATTCAAGAAATTTTTTGCTTCTTCCTCTGTTAAAGAGCCATTTTGAAGCTGCAAAGGGAGAGACAGATTATCAAAAACATTGCCGTCCACCATGGGCGCACTTTGAAGTGCAATGCCGACTAGTTTACGTAGTTCTTTAGGTCCATAATGGGATAACTCTTTTCCATGTAGGTTGATTTCCCCGGATGTTGGCGTCAAAAGGCCGTTAAACATTTTTAATAATGTTGTTTTACCCGCACCAGAGGGACCGACAAATGTAGTGATTTCCCCTTCCTTTATGGAACCTGTTATCCCTTTTAAAACATGTATATCTTCCATCTTATAATGAAGCTCATGAAGTTGGATGGCATCCACGTACATCTCCCCTTTTTACTAATTAACTACATTATTCCCCACCCTAAAAAAAATAATTGTCTATTAAATTGGTCAATGTAATACTTAAGGAAACCATTATTTTCATAGTCAGCTAATAAGTTATTTGCCCTTAATTTAAGGATGATGGCTGTAACATATTTCCCGCCGACTATTTCAAAGAACTGAACGAGTGGAAAGTGCTTTTCGGTGCTGGTTTATTTTTTGGGGGGTCGGTTTAGCTAATCAGCAAATCTCCATTAGATGGCTAAAAAGAGGGTTGATCGGACATTGGGGTCAAACTGGAGCTTTTGCGTTTTACCATCCAGAAACTGACCTTTACTTTACCGGAACAGTCAATCAGTTCTAAGGGCATGGGACAGCTTCGAGGATGATGATGAAATTAATCAAAAAGAAGCAGGCTACCGTATTTTAAAGTAGCTCTTACAACAGGTTAAATTTTTGGGGGAGTGCAGGGAGCATCACATAATAAGCCGGTGTGTGCTCCCAACAGATTAAAATACAAATTGAAGTTTATCCTCTTTCCACTCAAGGGATGCATTGAATACTTTTTCTCCTTTTTTAAACCCTTTGATTTCTTCGGTTTTCCCTTCCGTTAACAGCTTTTTGGCATTAGTAGCGGAAATTGTTTTCCCTAGAATTTTTTTGGAAATGGTAAAATTGCATTTGCTTGATTTATAGTTAGAACAACCATAAAAAGATCCTTTATCTACTACATCACCATCACATTTTTTGCACTTCCCGACTTTACTCCCCACTCCTGCCGACGTGCGACCTCTGCGTTTTCCTTTCGAATACTTGAATTCACTAATGTCCATTCCTTCGAAAGACCATTCTTCACTTTGTGCTTTGGCATCCTCAATGAGTTTTATCGAGAGCTTTTTTGCCTGCTCCATGAAGTCTTCAGGTGATGCTTTTCCTTCGCCAATTTCATGAAGTCGTTGCTCCCATTTAGCAGTCATTTCTGGACTGGCTAAAATACTTTGCCCTATAGATTGAATGAGCAACTTGCCTTTATTGGTAGCAAAAACTTGATTTCGTTTCACATCAATATATTTTCTATCTTTCAACACACCTATGATGCCGGCACGTGTCGCCTCTGTTCCAAGCCCCTCTGTCTTGTTCAGCACTTTCGTCAGTTCACCGTCTTCAAGATGCTTACCGGCCGTTTTCATCACAGTTATCAATTGACCTTCTGTATATCTTTTTGGCGGCTGAGTCTTTCCGTCTTTTACTTTTACATCATAAACCTCGCCTTTCTCCCCTTTTTCAAGGTAAGGGAGATCTTGTTCTTCTTCATCTGCATCCTTTTCCTTTTTATTCCCATATATGACTTTTCGCCAGCCAGCTTGCACTTCCTGTTTACCTTTTGATGAGAAGGTAGCGCGTTCATCCACCAAAGTCTGTATAGTCGTATAGTCGAATATTGCTTTATTGTAATGAGCTGCAATAAGACGCTTTGCAATAAGTGTATAAATCTTCTCCTCATCGGGTGACATCTTCGAGGGGTCAGTCACCTGCTCTGTCGGTATGATGGCATAGTGATCTGTGACCTTCTTCTCGTTCACCACCCGCTTATTCTCCATCACAGTTGAAAATGGGAGAGGAAAATAATCTTTAAATGCCTCGAATGAACTTAGCTTTTGCAGTGTTTCCGGGAACATCGCAGCCTCTTCCTTTGTCACAAAACTTGAGTCAGAACGAGGGTAGGATATGATTCCTTTTACATATAGCTTTTGAGCTACTTCTAAGGTCTTTTGCGGTGAGAATTTATACATGCTATTGGCAGTTGCCTGTAAGGAAGACAAGTTGAATAAAAAGGGTGGCTGAAACTCCTTGCGCTCTTTTTCAATAGTGTCAATCATTGCTGCCTTTCCTTTGCAAAATTGAACAATCTTTTCGGCCAAATTGGGATCATCAAGTCTTGATTCTTCATCCTTATGCCATTTGCCCTTGTATTTCTTTCCATTCATGTTGAAGGTTGCCAGCACCTCCCAAAACGGTTTGGATTGAAAGTTCTCAATCTCCAGCTCCCTTTTTACAATCAAAGCCAATGTTGGCGTCTGAACTCTACCAGTGGAAAAAACATCAGAAATACCCTTCTGTTGCAATAGCAAGGTATATGCCCTTGAAGCGTTCATCCCTACCAGCCAGTCAGCACACGACCTGCTTAATGCTTCATAATACACATTTCTTGTTTGATGTTCCTCTAATAGGTTATCAAATCCTCTTTGGACTGCTTTTGGAGTAAGGGAGGAAATCCATAACCGTTTAAGTGGTTTATGACAATTACTTACTAGAAGGATGATACGGATGATTGCTTCACCTTCCCGTTCCGCATCGCCTGCCATGATGACTTCCGTCACTTCAGGATGATGCACTAGTTTTTTTACTGTTTGAAATTGCTTCCATTTGGATTTGGTTACTTTGTGTTGGAATCGTTCGGGTATGATTGGGAGAGTTTGCAGGGACCATCGTTTCCATGCCTTGTCGTATTCTTCCGGGGATAACAGTTCGCATAAGTGCCCTACCGCCCAAGTCAACAAGGCGCCTTTGGGGAACATCGGCTGTGGGGGAATTTCTACGTATCCATCCTTTTTCTTAAAGGAAAATGGAGCAGCTAGCTTCAATCCTTGATCTGGCTTTTCAGCGATAATTAATTTCACTACATCTTCCACTCCGCTCTCTAATAAAAAATAAATGTAGGAAAAGAGTGCGTAATCCCATCTCTTTTCCTACTTTTATTATAAAACCAAAACATTTGTTTGTATAGTTACAAGGAAACAATATTTTGAGCGGGAACTATGTTCTGCACAGTTATTAACGGATACGCGCTCTGTTGGTTTTCCCCTACAACAAGGTAATCCTCAACCTGAATGGCGAAAGAATCCATGAAATAGATTTCCTTTAATGCTGAGCAAAGACTTTGATAGATAATATCCTCGTTCAAAGAATACAAATGAAGATTCGTTTTTATACGTAAGATTATTTCCTTTCCTTGATGATTCGTCCGCAGCATAGCTTATCCCCCCTTTATTGATGTATATGAAGGGATGGAGAAAATACAACAGGTACAAAGTTTGAGAACTTGACTCTTATGGAGTGTTTATTGTATATTGAAATTGTCATTTAACCGCTTTCTTTTATCTGGAAACTTGGTTGTGATAATACAATTTTACGGCACTTTGAGCGCTATTTTTAGGAGGAAAACGAACGATGCAAAACGGTAAAGTTAAATGGTTCAACAATGAAAAAGGTTTCGGATTTATTGAAGTTGAAGGTGGAGAAGACGTATTCGTACATTTCTCTGCTATTACTGGAGAAGGATTCAAATCTTTAGAAGAAGGCCAAGAAGTTTCTTTTGAAATCGTAGAGGGAAACCGCGGACCACAAGCTGCTAACGTTTCAAAACTTTAATATCAGGTTGTAAACCATATATGTTAACACTGAGACCTCCATTTATTTTGGAGGTCTCAGTGTGTAGACAAAGGTATTTTATCTTTGAGATATGCAAAACCAAGCCCGAGGAGGCTTACGGACCGCCCGCAGGAAAACGAAGCGCCTGGAACGAAAATCAACTGTTCCAACCGATACCTCAACTATTTTTAAGTTTGTCAACAGTCTGAGACCTCCATTTATTTTGGAGGTCTCTTTTGGTTTCCATGCATATCTTTAGCTTTTTTTACCGATTATAAAAAAAGAAGGAGGCTGTAAACATGGAAAACCAACATAACGATAATCCTGAAATCCACACAGGCTATAACGACCTTGCTCAAGTGGAAGTATCTATTCAATCTGCCGAAAAGATGGTCGGCTCAGCAACCATGAGTCTAGATCAAGAAGCAATGGACCATGCAGAAAGAGCGATTTCCAATGCAAGATCTTTACTTAATGATGCAAAGAGTTCTGGGACAGGACTTGATACAGATTTTCTTCAGAATTGTGAACTGACACTTTCTCAGTGTGAACATCAACTATCTGAAGCAAGAAAATAACCGCCATATCGGGCGGTTTTTTTCTGGAAAGTTCTATTATAGAGATGGTTTATTAGGAGGTCAGCTTGGTTGATTTGACACAGGCAGATGCCGAGGAAAGAACAGCTAGCAACCCTCCTGCTTATTTGCGCTCCACCAGCTGGTCTCCTAACTTCTTAATTTCGGCACCAACCGTACATCCACTGATACAAAAGGATTGAGCATGGGTTTTGCCATAATCCTTGCGCAATGACTGCTTCACAAGGCAATCGGTGCAATACGTATCTAAAATGTCACCAACCTCCATCAGGATCTTTTTTCGATTAATCATTCTCTCTTCCACTCCTATTTTCACAGTAGCAGTTTGCTTTCAATTGGCGTACCTTCCAAGGCCTGCTTGGCAAGCTGATGAGCTTCTGTGTTATCTTTTCGTGTGACTGGTGCATATATGGGCCTAATCTTAAGTTCCTTTAATTTATCTTCTATCTTATCCAGCCAGCGATTAAAAAGTTCGTCATAGCAAGGCCATTCCCCAGACAACTGGTTAATTACAACCAGGGAGTCTCCCTTAAATGTCACTTCCATCGCACGTATTTCTAAATGTTCCAGCTGTTGTACAAGAAAATAAAAAGCTGCATATTCGGCTTCATTGTTGGATTCAAGTTCCTCAAGCCTTGCATTTATTCTGTACCTGTAGTCTTTTCTATTTTGATTATAATAAACCACATTTCCGATTCCCGCCAGTCTTGAGTCTGCATCATACCCCCCATCAAAATAAGCGACAACGTCTGATATCCCAACCTCACTCTGTTTAATCCATTTATTTATTTCTTTTTTCGTCCATTCCGATCCGTCTTCGTCAAAAAAGGAAAGCCTCTTCACTCTGCCTGTCTTTTCTATATCATCGGATAACCTAAGGGCCAGCCTAATATCAAGTTCATCACTTCGAAAAGTGGTTTCAATATGTTTGGGAGTATGGTAGTGCCATTCCAAGATTAATTTCATGATATGGTAATCCCCTTTACTTCAAAGTGTTTCTTTCTAATACCCATCGATACTAAAAGGTAAAGCTATTTTTGTAAAATTTATTGGTTTTTTCTTATGGTTATTTTCATATACTTTGTTGATTTTTCGTATTATTGCTTTAGTGCTCTTTTGCATGTAAAGGCTTTATTCCTTTATTAATATTGTGTATTCTTATCTTATCACAGGACATATCGAAATATGTTTGTGTAACACTTATTTTATAGGCAGGCGATGTTATGATAGAAGTATATATAGATGGTGCAAGTGCAGGGGACCCCGGTCCTTCTGGAGCAGGAATATTCATTAAGGGGCATGGCGCTGCTGAACAATACAGTATTCCACTTGGGATCATGTCCAATCATCAAGCAGAGTTCCATGCTTTAATCGAAGCATTGAAAATCTGTATGAAACAAGGGTATCATACCGTGTCTTTTCGGACTGATTCTCAAGCCGTGGAGAATGCGATGGAAAAACGATATGCAAAAAAGCAAGAGTATCGGGTGCTATTGGAAGAGGCCTTGGTTCTTGCCGATCAGCTTAATCTATTCTTTATTAAATGGATTCCTAGCAAAGAGAACAAAATGGCAGATGAACTTTCACGAAAAGCCATTCAGCTGAATAACAAATAAAATTGCAGTGGACTTTCTCCGATTGTTACTGTGTGAGGTAGTAGTTGCGGGCTGAAACGCTTAGAGTATTAAAAGAGGACTTTCCCAGTCGAAGGGAAAGTCCATTATATTATCTTTTTTTCCTTTGCCAGATGAAAGGCATCCTGTTTGGATTGGACCTGTTCTTGCTTGATCATTTCCAAAAACGATACAAAACTGCCATCAAATTGCTTTTGCGCCTTTAATGTAACTTCTATAGCTATATTGACCATATAGTCGGAACTGCCTGTATAATGTTTTCCAAATTCTATAAAACCAAGAGAATCTTCTCCAAATTTAAAGCCTTTTGCTGTAAGTTGTTGAAGGTATTCTTCTGTACTCCATGATTTTTTCATGTCTATCCATCCTTTTGTTCATCCCCTTCTACAATCTTACCGCAAAATTTGTCGGTTGCCCACTAAAGTTTGTCCAAAAGTTCCATTTTTTTCTTTTTTGGTAATAAGCGCATCCCTATAAAAGCGAGTGCTATGCCAAATAATGCCCCTCCAACCACCTCTTCTGGCTGATGACCCAATCGTTCCTTCAATCTTTTTTCCAACTTGTCATGGACATTCTCATCAGGTTTTCCCTCAAGTCTATCCAATTTTTCAGCAAGGTCATTAACAGCCAGAGTTATCTCTCCAGTTTGCCTTCTTACCCCTTGAGCGTCATACATGACAATCAGTCCAAAAATCGCAGAAAGTGCGAAGTCTATGGTTTTATAGCCCCTTTTTAAAGCTATGATGGTTGCCAATGCCGATACCCCAGCTGAGTGAGAGCTTGGCATCCCTCCAGTTTCAAAAAAAGTACTCCATTCCCATCTTCCTGTTCTGAAATATTTGATTGGGATTTTTAGGAATTGTGCCAATGTAATGGCACTCAATGCAATTTTCAGTGGTCGATTCAAACTAATCACCTCTGGGTTAGTTTGAGTCAAATTGAACTTCAAGATGCAACATAATTTATTCAGGAAATAGGAAACCTACTAATGGAGGTGAGAAACATGAGCAGAAATAAATCAGCAAATAGAGGAAAGAAAGCTCCCGGTGTGAACCCTCAAGGTTACGGCCAGGATGCAGAGGTTTCGCACGAAGTTCATTCTAAGCTCGAAAATAAAGCGAAGAAAGATAACACGAAACGATAAAAATAGAGAAGATGATTTGCTCATCTTCTCTCAACAAACCTTATTTATAAATCCATGCAAATTCTTAAATTCCAATTCATCAAATTTACTTGCAACCTTGTTTCGATCTATAGTGATTGTGGCATCATGCAATTCGCAGGAAACTGGTACATCACACTTAATAGTTGCAAGCTCCCTTGACAGGTGCAATAGATCCAAGCTATCTTCAAATTTTTGACGCTGACTTTTCGTTAGTGCTGAAAGGTTTTCTAAAATCCCATCAACTGTCTGATACTCCATCAATAACTTTGTAGCAGTTTTTTCCCCGACACCTTTCACTCCAGGGTAGTTATCACTGCTGTCACCCATTATTGCTTTAAGGTCGATTAGTTGTTGAGGGGTAAGTCCCTTTTTCTCATAGAACCCATTCTCATCCAACACTTCATAGTTGCCATAGCCTTTCAACAATAATGCCACTTTTATATTAGGTTTGATAAGCTGCAAAACATCTTGGTCACCTGTTAAAATTATGACTTCCGCTTCTTCCCGATAAAGCTCTGCAAGAGTACCCAAGCAGTCATCCGCTTCAAACCCCGCAAGACCGATATTCGGGATATCAAATGCATCTACCACTTCTTTCACTAGATCAAACTGCGGAATCAATTCCTGAGGCGGCGCAGGTCTGTTTGCTTTATAGTCATCAAACATTTCCGTACGGAACGTCTTACTTCCCATGTCCCAGCAGCAGACCACATGTGTTGGCTTAAACGTTTCCATGGAAGTAATCATATGTTTAACGAACCCCTGAATTGCATTGGTCGGGATTCCATTGGATGTATACATAAAACGATTATAAACACTGGTTGCGAAAAATGAACGGAATAATAAAGCCATTCCATCTATCAATAATACTTTATTCATAAGAACACTTCCTCTCTTTTCCGCTTCTGATTATAGCATAACTCAGGCAGTATGGACAGGCTTCGCAGTTGATTTAATAATATGCCTTCTTCCGCGGGGTGGTGCTTAAGCTTGCTCACCACACTTCAGTGTCCCCAAACAACCGCTCCCCTTCCTAAAGTCTCTGCCATATGATCCACTGCGGGAACTTCTCCTTATGTAAAAAGCCATCACCCATAAAAAGTGATGGCATAATAATTAATGATTTTTCTTATTGGTCATCTTCGCTGCTTCGTATTCAGCATAGGAAGCAAACTCTGAATCCATGGTCCCTTTTTTCTTAGCATTATTGTTTCGTTGTGCGTTGGCATTTCCTTTTTTCGTACGTCCCATTCCCAATCTCCTCCTTTTAATGGTGAATCCCTCTTAGTTTGCTCAAGGGATCAACCATTTAAATAGGGGATATTTAGTTCTTTATTGAAGAAATTGGATTGTCCGTGTAACTTATCCAGTCACTCCAGCTACCAGTATAAAGCTTGACCTTTTCATAACCAGCCTCTTTAAGTGCAACAAACATAGGGCAAGCAGTAACACCAGATCCGCAGTAAACCACAATTTCTTTGGAAGGTTCCAGCTGTCCAAATCTTTCTTTTAATGCTTCTGTGTCTTTCCACTTTCCATTTTCAATGTTTTCCATCCAGAAAAAGTTAAGGGCTCCAGGAATATGACCGGCGAGCTTATCAATGGACTCCTCTATTCCGTTATATCGGTTGGGTTCTCTAGCATCAAGCAGGTAGGAGCCACCTCTTTTAAAGGCAGTTAAGTTTGACCTAACGGATTCCATATCGATCAACAAATCTTCTTTCAAATCCATTGTCAAAATCCCACGCTTTTCCTGTTGTGGCACATCAGCCGTTACGGGATAGCCTTGATTTACCCACTCACTATATCCACCATCCATTATCAGAGCATGTTCATGTCCTAAAACCTTTAACAAAAACCATAGCCTTGATGCCATCGCACCGTTCTGATCATCGTATATAAGGACCTTCCTGTCATCATGAACCCCGATTTTTTCCAGTTTATGATGAAGTTCTTTAAAGTCAGGCAAAGGATGTCTTCCGCCATGGGTACCAACCGAACTTGATAGGTCTTTGTTCAAGTCCATATAATGGGCTCCTGGTATATGTTGTTCTTTATATTCTGTAATGCCTTTTTGCGGGGCAGGCAGATGGAAGCGACAATCAATGACTGTGAGCTCGTTCAAATGCTCCTTTACCCAAGTTACAGACACGATATTCTTCATGCTTTACCTCCCGTAGATTAGTTACTTCGAGAAACAAATTCCTCTACCATTTCTTTTGTCACTAGTTTCCTTTGAGGAGCAATCCCTTTACGTGCAAGTTCATTTATTTGTTTAGTGACCGCATTAATCTTTTCCGTTGTAAAGGGTTCTTTCTCTCGGCAAAGTTGGGTCGCCTCTTCTATGTATGCTTCTCTTTGTTGTTCAAGTTGTAAAAAACTCATTACGACTTTATTTTGTTTTCTAGAATGTTCACTTATTGCTTTATGTACGCTCATGGTTGTTCCTCCTGTTTGTCTGTTCTTTTTTCATTAATTGTATTACTTTCTCTTTCGGCTGCCAACACTCAAATTTAAAATGCGGTTTTGTTTCATAGCCCAGCCTATTGCAACGATAAATTGTACGAGTGTCAATTTTTATAACGTGATAATGGATACAAGTGGCACAAGCATGAAACCGATTAACTTTTGAAATCACTCTCACCCTCTATTCCCAGCTGTCGAAAAAAAAGCATCTCTAATTCATGAAGATCCACCTTTTCATTTCCTAATAGTTCCAGTGGCTCTTTTGATACAGTGATAAAATTACTTGTTTTAGCAAAAAGGTGAGAGAAGAGCGGATGTTCCGATACTTCCTCCCCCTTTTTTAATGAAAATAAAAGGGATAAATCTTCAGAATTAAATATGTTGCTTCTCTTTATAAGTTTTTGAAATTGAATCGTTCCTAATTCCATGTCATTGTGGATAACTTGTTCCAACATCATAGATGCCCGGATGGCATGTATTAAATTTGCTCCATCTTTTTTTTCACTCCACTCATGAAGGTTCTTCTTAGCCATATTTGCATAATGGAAAGCCAGGACTTTTTTTGAGTGGTCTTTTAGCATCGTTCCTTTTAATGAAAGCAAAACAGGTGACAGCTCTCTATATACTATGGGAGATAACATCCATTCATATAAAGAGGGGTTGGACTTGCCAGCTAATAACAACGCCTTCTTCAAGTCCCATCCCTGTATGTCATACATGGTATCTTGCTGTGTGATGGTATCCTCTTTACTCATCAAGGACAGATAATCCTTTAAAGGGGAAATATAGATGAACCGAATATCGAAATCACTGCGATTTGTGGCAAACCCATATGCCCTGCTACCTGCTTCACAGGCATAAAGGATCTTCACATGCTGACTTGTTTCGATATCATGGAGCAAATCCTCTATTCTGTTCACCTTTTTCACTCCTTATTTCCTATTTTGTTGGATGTGTTCAAGCACTCTCTCCAATTGGGGGATGTCCTGTTCTTGTTCAAGTGCCGATTGCATTCCGTCAAAATAATCCTGTAACTGCCTTAATATATACTCCTTCACTTCTTCCAGGGAAATTTCCAGTTCCTTGTTATAATGGGATAGGAGTGTTTGTTCACTTTCCCTTAAGTAAGTGTCCATCAACGGTGACAGCTGCTCTTCTAGAAAATCAGCCATCTTAAGCTTTTCGTTTTTCTCAAAAAAAGCTTTCGGATTCCTGTAGAATCCTATCGTTTGCTTCTCAAGCTTTGACGAGACGGCTGGAAACATACTACTCGCTTTATATGGTGTAAAATCCCCTGTTTCCAAAACACGTAAGGAAAGCGGTGCTTCTATTTTTCGAGCCTCGGTTTCCAATTCCTGTTGCCATGAGTCTAAGCATTTACGAATAAAATTCTCTGTCCGGACTGTAGTTGCCCTTACTTCCTGAGAAAGGTTATGAAAAACATCTGTAACCAGCTCATGTAGACAACTGACAAGTTGTGCTTTCAGATTTCTTCCGTCTTCCCTGATCACTGCAGGATTGAAGCTCTCTTTGAAAAAATCAGAAAAACGTAATAGTGTTCGTTGTTTAATATAATAGATCAGTTCGTTTATTTCCTGCGCGAGCAACGTATAGAAACTTTCGGTTGCATACCCTTGAACATGATCTTCCAGCTTTCTCTTATTATTAGCATGTAAAAGCTGCAATTTCTCTTTTTCCTCGGATCCAAGCTTTGCTTGTTGTACAAAATGCTCAAATAAAGCGATCGCTCGGTTTAAATCTGATTGTGCGGCATGCAGGCTCATCTCGACCAAATCAGATTGAATGAAGTCTGAAAAAGCTTTCTCGAAACCATTCATCAAAGAGCTTTTCAAAAATGGATGTTCAAATGGGCGATTTTCTTTTTCCTTCAGGGCAAGAAGACTTGATATAGGATACAGTCTTGGCTGACGAATCCCGTATGAGGTCAACTGCTCCTCGACATATTCACAAACCAGTTCAAGCTCATCCTCATTATTGGCAAGATCGGCTGCATTTACGAGGAAAAACATTTTATCCATGGCAAATGCATCTTTTACCCTGCCCAATTGAATCAAGAATTCACGGTCTGCCTTTGAAAAAGCATGCTGATAATAGGTGACAAAAAGGATCGCATCGGCATTCTTAATATAATCAAAGGAAACATCTGTATGCCTTGCATTGATAGAATCTGCTCCAGGTGTATCCACCAGCGTCAGCCCTTGTCTTGTAAATGGGCAATCGTAAAAAACTTCGATCCATTCTACAAAACATGATTTTTCCTCTTGTGCGACATATGCTTCAAACTCATTCAGTGTCACCTGTTGGAGCATTCCCAATTTCGTCTTCATTTCCTCCCAGCCTGTTAAAAATGCCTTTAGAAAATGAAAATGAGTTTTTCTGTTTGCTTCCAGTTCAAGGTGCTCATTTTTTGAAATCATGCGCTGGATTGTCGGAACCGCATCCTCAAGGCTAGTTAAATCCATATCGAAAATCTGCAAGGCCTGTTTTACATCTTGATAGAGATGTTCCGTTGTCTTCATTTGTACATTAACCGTTCCATGGGGATTTTCCTTTGTTACAGGCGAAATCTTGTTTATGGAAGCGGTTGTTGGATTTGGGGAAACAGGCAGCACCTTTTCACCAAATAAGGCATTGGCAAGTGAAGATTTCCCTGCACTGAAGGCACCGAATAACGCAACCGTAAAGGTTTGGTTTTTGATTTTCCCTTCTCTCTTTTTCAGGTCATCCACAATTGTCTGAAATCCCTGGATACCCTTCAAAAAACCTGAGGTCTCTCTTAATCCTTTCAGTAAAGTTTGAGGGTCGCTCAACTTCATTGGATCTTGCTCTGCTTCTTGTTTTTGATTGTCATTCTTAGACTTAGTAGTAGACGCCGGCAATTCATCTCCGCGAATCCTTTTAAATGGGCGATTCAGATAATGGGTTAGCAGAGCATCCGCTTTATCTTCTTCAGAGTACGTCGTACTTGTTATGACGAGGATGCTGTTTAATTCATCATATTCCTGTTCAAGTTTCATATGCAATTGTGTAATGGCTTCTTGGGCATGGTGGACTGCTTTCAGTATTTCCACTTCCACCTTTAACTCTTTCGTGTTCTCGAGCATCTGCTCTTCAAGTTTTCCGAAGAAAGCTTCCATAAACTTCTGGACTTGTTTTTGGTACCCTATTTTTATGGACTGAGACAGATCTTTTGTATAGTGCAAAACGGCATTGCCGGTATAGCCAGCTCCAGGTTTCACATGGCTGGATACAAATTCTTCGGTAATGGGAACATTCAGTTCCTGGATTTTATCAAAAGTGGCGGGAGAGTATAAATCATGGGCTTTTAAAAAGGAAATAATATGTTCATGAATGAACTTCTCCACTTGTGTTTTCACACGATCGCTCAAATCATTTCGAAAAGCTGTACTTCTTTGCTCGCGTTCTTCCAATGTTTTTTTCCCTGAGAAAAGCATCCCCACCTTAAATCCTTTTTGTTGCGATTCAAGATACCGTTCAGCGAGTTCCCTCATCTCAAATGGAGTAATATTGGCATTTTCAAGGATCCGTTTTGTCTGATCGATAAAATCCTCTTTAATCTCAGCGGTTTCAGACTGGATGGAGGTAAGTTTAGCATTTTTTTCATTTAAGGTTCCCGGTACATCTTTAGGCAGGTGTTTGATTGATTGTATGGTCTGTTCATGCCCCTCAATCTCTCCGGCACGCTGTTCGAGCTGCCATTCTTTATGTTCATCCATTACTTGCAGGAGCGCCCGCTCAATCGTCTTAGGCAGGATCTCCAACTTATCGTGTCTTATGATTTGGATCGTCTCTTTAACTATGGCCAAGTCATTAAGAGGGTGATTTGGGTCTTTCAGACTCGTAAAATATATGCCTGCAGGTTCAATTCCCCAATCCCCGAAGGATTCCATTATTCGATCGTTGTACTTCGAAAATGGAATTTCTTCCTCTTGATGTTTATCAATTTGGTTAATAATTAAATAGATCTTTTTTTCCTTGTCTTGGAGGTCCTTAATAAACTTTAAGTTCACCTCTGACTGGACATGATTATAATCCATCACATAAAAGATTACGTCTGCCAAATGCAGAGCTGATTCTGTGGAAATGCGATGGGCATCGTCTGTGGAATCGACTCCTGGTGTGTCTAAAATGACCATATCAGCAGGAAGCTTCTCAAAAGGAAACGAATACTCAACCGCTTCTACCTGATCTCCGTTTTTACAGTATGCTTTAACATGGTCAAATGAAACAGGAGGCAGGATTTCAAGGGATTCCCCTTCAAAGAAATGAACATGCGCAAGTTCTTCCCCGTTTCTGATTTGGACGACATTCGCCGAAGTAGGTATCGGACTCGCAGGCAAAATGGCCTCTTCCAATATTTCATTAATAAAAGAGGACTTGCCGGCAGAAAAATGTCCGCAAAATGCAATACTTAATTCTTCCGTAGTATGTTTATGTAAGAGCTCTGCCACTTTCCTGGCATTTTTATTGTCTCCGTGATTGTGTAATTGTTCTAAAATCATGTGCAATTTTGTGTGCAGTAGACCACCCTGCTGTTCTTGCTGTTGAAGTTGTTGTTTTGGTTTGTTCGATCCCATTTCTTATGTCCCCTTAGTTGTGTATATCATTTCTCCGATTCTTAAGTCTATTTTACTTGAAGTTGCAGTATTTTCCCACTTTTGCCGCCTTATTTATTAATATTTTCGTAGCGTAATCTTGTGCATGCTTCTGATTAAGGACAAATATAAGAAAACCGGGCAAAAACCGCCCGGTCCTTTAAAACTTCATGGTTAGTTATAAGCCGCTGTTACATTCCGCAAATGGCTCGCTTTCCGCGGGGCGACAATTTGAGGAGGCTTACGGACCGCCCTTCGGATAAGCGAAGCGCCAGAACGGAAATCAACAGATTTTTATACTTTCTTATCTTTTTAAAAAACGGGCCTTCCACAAATACAAATGCAGAAGGCCCTGTTATGGTTTATTTAATTGGTTTTGGCTCGCATGTTTGTTGTAAAACCACTTTCATTAATACGGAATAAGCTACCACAGTAGTACCGATCAGCAATAATGTCATGTTGGCATGCTCCTCTCGTTGATAGTGATAATTATTATCATAATCATATCAGCTTTTAGCCTAATTGACAATGACTTTCATTCCGATTCTTTCTGAAATGTTGGAGAAAACCTGTTCCTTTCTCCCATATAGGAGGCATAATTTGCCGTCATATCCGCTAATGCCCTTTCCTCGAGTGGAATTCGTACACTCAGCATCCATGCATTTAAAATGGTAAACAATACAGCTGTGTAGAAAGCATGGAACATTAATGGAATCAGCAGGAATTCTAGCACTACAATTGTATAGTTGGGATGACGAAGAAATTTGTAAGGGCCTGCTTTTACAATTGAAGCATCAGGCAGTATCAAAACCTTGGTATTCCAGTATCTACCCAACGACTGAATGGCCCACAGCCTTAGAGATTGTGTCACGATAAATAGTGTGAGTATTACCGGCCAGAAAGGACTAAGCGTTCGTTCCAGCAGTATGACTTCCAAAAGAAAACATGTTAAAAAAACTACATGCAAACTGACCATGTATTTGTAATGCCCTTTTCCATATTCCTTCGCACCTTTCGCCAATATCCACTGTTCATTTCTTTTGGCAATTCCAAGTTCGACTACTCTTTGAGTAACGATAAATGCATAAAATAATGCGAATATCAATTTCCTCACCCCCATTCCAATAAAAGCATTTCTGAACTAAAGCCCGGCCCAAGTGCAGCAACAATGCCCTTATCGCCTTTTTTCGGCTTTGTTTCCATAACTCCCTTCAGGACATACAGAACGGTGGCGGAAGACATATTCCCATATTCCTTGAGCACCTGAATGGAAGTTTTTAATTTATCCGCCTTTATCCCTAAACAATCCTTGTAGGCATCCAAAACTTTTTTCCCGCCTGGATGCAAGATAAAATGATCAAGATCCTCCAGTTCAACTAGATGATGATCCAGGAAACGGCTGACATTAGGTGCAAGCCAGTTTGTGATGATGACAGGGATGTCCCTGGAAAATACGACATATAACCCTTCATTTTTAACCTGCCAACCCATCACATCTTCTGAATTTTCCATTAGTGTGGATTGGCTACCTAATACTTTTGGATAAGTTGCATCATTTTCTAGGTTAACCTCGTCCCCCGCCATAAGTACACAAGCAATCCCATCCGCAAAAAGAGAGGTTCCCACCAGGTTGCTTTTTGATCTGTCATTTTTTTGGAAAGTGAGGCTGCAAAGTTCCACACTTAATACCAATACCTTAGCCTTTGGAAATGCTAAACAGTACTCATACGCTCTGGAAAGTCCTGCCGCTCCCCCTGCACAACCAAGACCCCAAATTGGAATCCTTTTTGTATATGGGGAAAATGGCAGGACATTCATAATACGGGCCTCTATACTTGGGGTGGACATCCCTGTTGTCGAGATGTAAAAAATTGCTTCCACCTCGTTATATGGTACTGGCTGAGGTAGTGTCGCTGAATTATGCAGACAGGCATTGATCGCTTCAACTCCATAAGCAACCGCCTCTTTTATGTAAATATCATTCTTCTCTTCAAGTGTATGGGGATCCTTGAACCATTCCACATCTCTTGTGAAATGACGTTTTTCAATTTGGCCATTCTGAAAGATTGTAAGGAGACGGTTGATATCTTTAAAAGAATCTTCAAATAACTCTTTAGCAAATTCCACAACCGTATCTTGTTGGATGGGATATTTTGGAATGGAGGTTCCAACAGACAGTATTTTTGGCATAACTCGTGCACCTCATCATTTTTGGTACAGTTAATTTTTCCAAATTTTATATAATTATACAATGAGCAGGAGAATTGGTGGATGAGGTTAATTAATAGGAAAATAAAAAACCTTCCCAATAGAGACGGGAAGGTACAATACGTTTTAAAGGAGTTGTTGTGTTGTGCACTTTTATTATAACGAAAACAGTTTCTATTATCACTATTAATTATTGGAAATCATTTTTTGTAGAACTTGGCCATCCAGAGCTCATCTACATATTCCCCGTTTATGAAAGCTTGTTCCTTCTGATTACCCTCTTCATGAAACCCATATTTCTTATATAGTTGGTAAGCGATTTGGTTAGATGAAAAAACGGTCAAGGAGAGTTTTCTAATATGTTGTTCGCACCACATATCGGTATAATCCATGATTTTCTTTCCAATCCCAAGCCCTTGTGCTTCTTCGGCCAACCATGTCCGAAAAAGTCCCGTATGACGCTTCATTTGTATTTCACCTCTGATGACACGTGCAATTCCTACAACTTTACCATTGCGCTCCACACCAATATACATATTTTCTTTTGCTTTCATATCACGGATAAACAGCTTTTCTTCTTCCGGAGTCCGCGGTATATCCTTTTGGATGTATTGACCCGCGGCAATAATACTTTCCACAGCCGTTACAATATCTTCAGCATCCGGCTCTTCCACTGGACGTAAAATTACAGTCGATTCATCCTTCGCTGTAAATTCAAACCTTAAATCTGACATGATGATCCTCCTATAAACTCATTAAGTACTAAATCCTACTTCATTTGTCCTTATTGTTCAACAAAAAAACATATATCAACCAAGGAAACGATGATATTTATAGGTGTTGGCATTTTTCTTCAAGATAATAACAAAGTGACCAGGGAAGATCCCTGGCCACTTTCATCATACAGATTCTGTTAACTGATAGATTTTATTATATTTACCTTCTAAATAGGAGATTAAGTGATCCGCATTCAATTCCTCACCAGTCACATCTTTAAGGATTTGCAATGGCTTCTTCAACTTACCATGCTGGTGCACTTTTTCGGTCATCCATTGTTTCACAGGCTCAAGGTTTCCTTTTTTGAGTAGTTCATCGTAGTTTGGAAGATCCTTTTGCATAGCTTGTTTGAACTGTGCAGCATACATATATCCAAGTGCATATGAAGGGAAATACCCAAAGGATCCACCAGACCAGTGAACATCCTGCAAGACACCTTGTGCATCATTTGGCGGTGTAATGCCAAGATAGCTCTGATATTTTTCATTCCAGGCTGAAGGAAGGTCCTTGACTTCAATTTCATCATTAAAGAGTGCTTTCTCCAATTCATAACGTATCATGATATGCAAAGGATATGTCAGTTCATCCGCTTCGATTCTGATCAAGGACGGTTTGGATTCGTTGATAGCCAAGTAGAAGTCATCCAAGTCGAGTTGATCAAACTTCCCTCCTGCGTATTTTTGAAGGCTAGGATAGTGACGTTTCCAAAAATCTTCATGACGTCCAACAAAGTTTTCATAAAATAGGGATTGCGATTCATGTATTCCCATAGATGTCCCAGAACACAAACCGGTTCCCTGAAGGTCTTTAGAAATATTCTGTTCATAAAGTGCATGACCGCACTCATGTATCGTTCCAAAAACGGCGGTACGGAAATCTTCTTCGTCATATTTAGTGGTCACCCGGACATCACCAGGATTCAAGCCAATTGCAAAAGGATGTACAGTTTCATCAAGTCTGCCAGAATCGAAATCATAAGCCAATTCTTTTAGGATCTCCATGCTGAATTCACGCTGTTTATCTTTAGGAAAATGAACTAAAAGTTCTTTTGCCCTTGGCTGTACCGTAGATTGTGCAATATCCTGTACAAGCGGAACAATTCGTTCTTTTAGCTTAGCGAACACCTCATCCAATTTTTCCACTGTGATCCCTGGTTCGTACATATCCAAAAGTGTATTATACTTATTTCCATTGTAACCCCAGTAGTCAACGAATTTTTTATTATACTCCACAAGCTTTTCCAAATAAGGTTGTAGTATCGAGAAATCTGATTTTTCTTTTGCTTCTTCCCAAACAGACTCTCCCTGTGTTGAAAGAACAATATAGTCCTGGTATTCTTTTGCCGGTATTTTTTTGTTCCGTTCGTAATTCTTTTTGCTCTCTAAAAGTGATGCCTTAGTTATTTCATCAAGTTGCTCTTTATTTTCATCACTTAATAGTTGTGTCAAGAAACTGGCCATCTCTTCAGAAGTTGACATCTTGAAAACCTCCGAAGATAAAACGCCTATAACATCTGACCTGCGTTCCACTCCTTTTTTGGGTGCTCCCGTTCTGAGATCCCAAAATACGAGCGAGAGTGCCTCATTATAGCTGTCCATTTTATTGATAAAGTTTAAGTAATCTTCTTTTACCGTACTGATTTCTACCATCACGCATCTCCCCCATTTTTCGATTGAGCTTATAGTAAACGCTGCTGAATAATATCAGATTCAATTGCTGCCTATCTTCTAAGGTCTAATTTATACTACTGTTAAGAATACACAATTTTCACACTAGTTGGCAATAGTTTTTAGTGCCCATGCAAAAAAGCACCGATTTTCAGGTCGGTGCTTTTGATGTTGAAGGTTATTGTGTCACAGGGCTGGTAGGAAGTACTCCTTCCAGTTTCTCTCTGACATCTTGATGTAATCCTGAAGGGAGATATACGGTGATTTCCCCTTTATCATCAGTAGTACGAATGAGTCGGCCCATGCCTTGACGCAGACGAAGTAGCATATAAGGAACATCCAATTGCATGTACGGATCATCCAGCCCTTTTCGCTTCGCAGCAAATACTGGATCATTCGGCGGAAATGGCAGTGACCAAATCACTACATTGGATAATGAAGGACCAGGGATATCCAAACCTTCCCACAGATGGAAAGCGCATAGCACGGCTGTTTCATCATTCTGAAACTCAGAAACAAGTACACTGATTTCTTTTTCCCCTTCATAAAGGAATGGAAAGTCCCTGTTGTTCTCATTTTGCAATTTGAATCTTTCTAGTTCCTGTTTTGATGAGAAAAGGACAAGGGTCCTGCCGCCATTCCTAGCTATTGAATCCAACGTGCTGTTGAATTTCACTTGAAAATCATCTTCCACTGTTAAAGAAAGATTCATATTTTCCTCATAGTCAAATGGCGAATTGATGGAAAAAGATAAGTATTCTTCTATTCCTAAAGAAGTTGCCAAGTAACCGAAGTTTTCATTATCAGATAAGGTTGCCGAGGAAAAGATAAAAGGAATTCGTTTGGAAAAGACATTTTCCTTTAGAACTTCTTCTACGGTTTTAGGCATGACGACAAGTGTTAAGTCTTTATTTGCATGCTCAGCCCATGCTATCACATCTTCTTTCGATAAGAGCAACTTTAATAAGAATTCGATTGAATCCAAATACTCCTCCACGATGTGCAGCTGATAATGATCAACTGTATGGAGCTCTCCCTCAAAAACAAGTTGATTCCCTATTTCTTCTATTTTAGACAGCAAGTCGTTAGCGCTACTAATGAGTCGGGTTTCCATTTTTATGTCTTTTCGGTCAGACCCTTCAATACTTGTCAGGTTATCTTCCAGTATTTCAAAGAAAAGGTCATTTGCCTGAAGGGAATCCTCTACAAGTAAGGCAAACCCCTCCCGTAAATCGTTCCCTAACAGGCGAGTAAGGATTTCTTCAACTTGTTGATTTTTAATTTTATATGTTAACGCTTTTTGAGCCGCAAACTCTAATAAATGTCCTTCATCAAAAACCACACTTGAAGCATCTGGTAAAAGAGGAAGTTGTCCTTCCCGTTTGCGTTTTTCATACGTCCATACATGCTCCATGTAAAAGTCATGAGAGCAGATGATCAAATCCGTTGATTTACGATAATGATCACGGGAAAGAGTTTGTCCACAACGATGCCGTTTTTCACAGCTGAAACAGTCCTGGAAGCTATCCCAGGCAATCAAATCCCATTCCCCGTCATTTAGGTTTGCATAATCTTTCCGATCACCATAGGCATGAAATGATTGCATTGCCGCAGGTTTATTCACAAATTTAGGCAGAGCGTCGTAAACTTCATCTATGTTGTCATTATCATATTTTTCTACAGCATAATCCAATTTGTTTAAACATAAATATTGGTCAGGGGACTTAGCAAGACGAACATCCATTGTGATGTCCAGCACCTTTGATAATTTTGATATGTCCCCTTCTTTTTTGACAAGTTGCTCAATAAGCGATTCATCTGCACAGGTAATAATTGCAGGCTTCCCCATATACCTTGCGTAACAGATTGCGTATAAAAGGTACACCATCGTCTTTCCTGTTCCAACTCCAGCTTCAGAAAATATTACCTTTTTCTCTTTAAAAGCCCTCTCTAGTTGAAACGCCATAAATATCTGTTCATCACGTAATTCAAAGCCAGCATCGGGTAGGATGTCGTAAAATACATCCCCAATCCATTCGTTCAGGCGATCAAAAAAAGAATCCCCTTTGTTCATTGTAAATGGCAGACGATTATTCATTTTTTGTACCTCCGAGAAAAGTTTGCATCTCACCATTATTGAATATTTTTAGAGCATTTGTCAAGTAAGTAAGAAGAAACACTTTTTAGATGAAAAAGTTTAAATATTACATTGAATGTGCAAAGCCCAGAATCCCGTCTGAGATTCTGGGCATTAATTTATAACTTTTTCGTCAACGGGAATAGAGTACATTCTTTTATTGAATCACAATCCGTTAGGACCATTAACAATCTTTCAATTCCAAATCCCCATCCAGAAATAGGAGGCATCCCATACTCCATTGCTTTTAAGTAATCTTCATCCATTTCCATGGCTTCTAAATCACCATTATTTTTTAGAGTGGCTTGAGCTTCCAATCTTTTTCTTTGCTCAATGGGATCAACCAGTTCAGAGTAAGCATTAATAATCTCTGAACCATTTACGACTAATTGGAAACGATCAGTAAGAGTGTGATCCTCATCTTTAGCCCTTGCCAGTGGTGATAAATCTATAGGATGCTGGATTAAGAATGTTGGTTTTACAAGTTTTGGCCTGCACGTTTTTTTATAAAGTAAATCAATGAAATTACCTCTTCCCAAAGTATCAACTCCAGAATGATCTATCTCAATATTCCTTTCTTTTGTTTCTTGGATCAATTCTTTTATGTTTGGATAAAGGTTTATGTCTATTCCTGTTTCTCTGAAAATAAGATCCCTGAAGGTAATAACTTCCCATTCAAGAGAAAAATCTATAGTCTGTCCCTTAATAGTAATAATTGTGCTATTAAAAGTTTCTTTTAAAATATTCATTACCATCTCTTGCATTAATTTCATAGTATCTTCATAGTTCCAGTATGCTGCGTACCCCTCTACCATTGTAAATTCTTGTAGATGCTGAGGGCTTATCCCTTCGTTCCTAAAGCATTTTGCAAATTCAAATACCTTTGTAAAACCACCTACAATCAACCTCTTCAAATAAGTTTCAGGAGCAATCCGCAAGTTTAATTCAGTATCCAAAGTATTATGGTATGTTCTGAATGGTTTTGCAATTGCACCCGAAGAAGTATGTTGTAATACAGGGGTTTCTACTTCCAAAAATCCTTCATCTTCAAAGAACCTGCGTATCGAACGTATCATTTTACTTCTAGAGAGCAATCGATTCTGTGTTTCTTTCGTCATCATAAGATCTAAGTAACGCTGTCTATACCGAACTTCAACATTGCTTAAACCATGCCATTTTTCCGGAAGACTCCGCAATGCTTTCCCAAGAAAAATATAACTTTCAATGCGTAATGTTTTTTCTTTCGTTTTGGTAGTATACATCCGTCCTGACACGCCAATGAAATCACCTATATCTATCAGGTCATTAAATTGTTCAAATGATACCTGGCCAACCTCATCCCTTTTTAAAAGAAGTTGCAAACTGCTTTGAACATTGGAAATGGTAATGAATATTAATTTATTGAAATTTCTTATACTCATTATCCTTCCGGCAACTCGAACGCCAGAAGTACCGTCTTCAAGTTGTAAAGCATCCGTTAGTTCATAATTCGTTTCAAACCGATCTGGGTATACTGAAACCCCATTAGATTTTAATGTTGCTAATTTCTTAATCCTGCCCTCTGTTTGTTCGTTATTCATAATTTTACCTCCAGTCTATTACTTTCTGAAAATCTGCTCTTTCCAAATTGGATTATTCCTTAATACAACAAAAAAACTCTCACCCCCAAGATTATTCATCTTGAGGACGAGAGTTTATAGCTTCGTGGTACCACCTCAGTTTATTGATATGTCACCATATCAACCTTTTCGGGTACGGCAATTATTTTATCGATTATACCCTATCTCTATAACGGGAGATCCCGTCGCAGCATCATTAAGAAAACTTAAATCCTTGCGAAGCTCCAAGCCTTTTTTCATTAAGATTATTATTACTCCTTCACACCGATCGGAGCTCTCTGGAAATAATTCATCATAATTACTCTTCTCTTCGTAGCATTTTATCGTATTGAAAATTACGAATATTTTACAATATATAAAATGGAAAGTCAATTCTATTTTGGATTAATGTTACTTTTCCTACTATATCAGAATTTTAATACATTGTTTACATAAAAAAATCCCCTAGGAAGGGGGTTTGAGACTGTTGACAAACTAAAAAAATAGTTAAGTTATCTGTTCGAACAGTTGATTTCCGTTCCAGGCGCTTCGCTTTCCAGCGGGCGGTCCGTAAGCCTCCTCACTTCGTTGCGGGGTCTTACCTGTCCCTTCCTCCCGCAGGAGTCTACGCGCCTTCCACTGCGATCAACTAGGGAATTTCATTATTTTAGCTTTGTCTACACACTCACCCCCCTTAGGAAGGGGGGTTGAGACTAGTTTTTTGTAATATGGATAATCTCATCATCAAGCAGGGTTGCATACAGCATAGCTTTTGTATATTCATCACGTGCAGCATTCATCCGTTCCACACATTCATGATTACCAAGCAGGTTTTCACTTGCAAGTCGCTGATAGCTACTTTCCAATGCTTTGGAGATTCTCATAAAGTCATTCACATGCAAAGGCATAGAAATCCCTCCAAACAGTATTAATAGAAGTATTCTATGCCTATTTCCTATATTTTATTCTTTTAGAAGGCAAAGTGGATCTTTATTTCTCCTTGCTTGATGAACGATCTTTTGAGCCTTCCTTATCACGCTCTTCCTCGCTTTCATATTTAATTTCTTCAAGAGGAAGTTCATCTATCGGCATGACAAGTTGATCTCGGTCTTTCTGACTTTTCTTGTTGTCCTTAAAAGCCTTGTCTTTATCATTTCTCTCAAGCAACTCTTTCTCTTTCTTCTGGTCTCTCAACACCATCACTCCTTTTTAAGAGTGATTCCCTGTGCATGATGCTGTTAAACTTCCTATTCTTTTCTAGGTGGACGCTTCCCCCAGTACTGGTAGAAGTCAGTTTTGATAAATCCATTGAATAGTTTACGTTTCTTGGTTGCTTTCTTACCATAAAAGCTTTCAAATCCTTCATGGGAAGTGAGCATATAGACAGACCATGTATCCAATTCCGAGAAAGCTTTCCCCATTTCACGATACATCTTCTCCACTTCCGGACGTTCGCCGAGACGCTCTCCATATGGTGGGTTTCCTATGATGACACCATATTCTTTTCGGGTAGTAAAATCGCGCACTTGCATCTGTTTAAAATCAATCAATTCACCAAGGCCAGCTTCAAATGCATTTTCTTTGGCCATGGTTATCATACGGTGATCTATATCATATCCTGCAATATCAAGCGGCTGGTCATAGTTAGCCTTATCTTCCATTTCTTCACGAGCCTGACTCCAAAGGTCATCTCCAATCCAATGCCAATCTTCTGATACAAAGTCCCGATTAAATCCTGGTGCAATGTTTTGCCCGATTAGAGCAGCTTCAATCGGAATGGTACCCGAGCCGCAAAAAGGATCTGCAAATGGCTTGTCAGGATACCAGTTGGTCAACATTACAAGGGCAGCTGCCAACGTTTCTTTTAACGGGGCCTCCCCTTGATCTGCACGATACCCTCTTTTGTGCAAGCCAATTCCTGAAGCGTCAATGGTTATTTGTGCAATATCTTTTAGGAGAGCTACCTCAATTTTGTAAACCGCTCCTTTTTCATCTAACCATGCAGACTGTATTTTGTAATGAGTCTTCATTTTTTCCACTACTGCTTTTTTAACGATGGCTTGGCAATCAGGCACACTGAAAAGCTTGGACTTTACAGACTTACCTATTACCGGGAACTCAGCATCTTCAGGTAAATAATCTCCCCAAGGCAAAGCCTTGGTCTTTTCAAACAGCTCATCAAAAGTCGTTGCTTTGAACTCTCCAACAACCACTTTGATTCTGTCCGCTGTCCGTAACCAAAGGTTTGCTCGGCAGATGGCCATCGCATCCCCTTTGAAAATAACTTTTCCGTTATCAACTGTACATTCATAACCAAGATCTCTTACTTCCTTGGCAACTAATGATTCTAACCCCATTGCTGCCGTTGCTATTAATGTGTAGTTCTTCATATAACCTTCACCCTAACTAATATTTGATTCTAATATGTATTGTTTCCACTTTTCTATCGTATAAGTATCCCGTCTATCAAATAAAGCTCTCCTGGCAACAGGAGAGCTTATGTTACATAATCATAGTTGGATGCGACATTCAATCAATAGTGATCTGTAAGCCATGTTCTGTTCCTTTGTACTGCAAACGGATCGCTCCTTGTACGCAGGTGGTAACCATCTGTCTACAGAAACATAAAGTATCTGTCCCTCTCATCGTTAAGTTCCTTAGAGAAGGTGCCCCTACCATTATTTGGGTTTCTCGCTCGAGGGGTTTACCTCGTTCCACTCTTACAATTTCTTGTAAGACTACGTCACTGTGGCACTTTCAAGGTATTAACACCATATCTAAAAGACTTAGGTGCGTTCCCTGCCGTTAGCCTCGTCCTAAAACCAAGCTACCCTAGCTTATTTTTTCGCTAGGCACGAACACTACAGGCATCTCAGCCTGTGCGAGCATGGACTTTCCTCTACAGCCTAAACTGTAGCGGTTACCCAATCACTATTGATGTCAGCAAGATATAGTATAGTAAATTTGTGTGATGATTGCAACTGTAAATTACTGTCAGTCGTATAGTTTACTCCCGAATACATGCTTCTCAAGGTTTGAAAGCCTTCTTAAGATATCAAAATTTGTTGAACCACTATTCGTATTTGTCTGTTGAGGCTTTTTACCAGCTTCTTCTACCTGCCTTTTCAGTCTGGCATTCTCTTGCATAAGAAGGTCATACTCATGATAAAATGTTTCATAGTCCTTAATCACTACATCTAAAAACTTATCCACATCTTCTGCTTTGTAGCCCCTCATTCCTGATTTGAATTCTTTCTCCAGGATCTCTTTTGACGTCAATTTAATTTTATCTGATAGCATAATTTCCTCACCTCTATGCGAGTGCCCAAAAATATTAACGATTATGGGTCACTAGTCATTTTCTATTTCTTTTTAAGTTATTTATATCTCATTACCAATTCTGCGTATCATTAAACTGTTCCTCTTCTACAACCAACTGAAGTTCATAGCTGTCAATCATATAAATAGGGTATTCTGTCCTATCCGATTTACTTTTTGCAAGCTCAATCATATATTTAGGACTTCCCGGCCCCTCTTCATCATACACGACTAATAAACCGTCAGTTTTGTCTACGATGAACTGATTCTTCATTCTAAGTTGCAGAGGAGATTCATATTTCTTTTTTGTTATGGAGTCAATATGATTAGCTTGTGACAAAATGTATTCATAATACTCCTTATTTTGCTCACTCCAATTTTCTTCCTGCTCAAGAAAAGGGGTGAAAACAGCCAATTTCAACTCTGGAAATGTAGTCTGAAGGTCATAAACTACTTCTGCTGCCCACAATTCTACACCTAATTGGCCGCTGATGACTATCCATTCTAACCCATTGTTTTCTTCTAGTAAAGCCGTTAATCGTTTTTGAACCGCTTTTTTGATAAAGCCGATGGCGGGATCATCTTTTTTAAATATTTGAAGTTCTTGTGGTTTATAACCAGTAATTGTTAATACTTTCATAAGCACCTCTACTTAAAATAATAAATAGAAAGCGATAAAAGCGCAAGTATTATGAGAAAAGTGAAGCATGGTCGTTATGTAAAGGAAAAAAGAACTGACTTGAAGCCAGTTCTTCCTTTTCCACATTTATCAAAGCAAAGCAAGTTCAATCCTTGCTTATCTTCCATAACCATAGTTACATTTGCCAGGCATTCCGCCATGGCCCATTCCAGGACCTTGTTGCGCACCCATTACTTGACCAGGCATTCCCATTTGACCGTATCCAGCATTGGTTTGTGCTCCCATTACTTGACCAGGTTGGCCACCCATGCCCATACCAGGTGCTCCACCCATTCCAGGGCCACCAGGGCCGCAATTGAAGTGTTGGTGAGACACAGAATCCACCATGGAGTCCGTGTGCGGGAAATAGTGTTTGTGTTGGAACTGTTGGTTGTTTACATATGTTGTGTGTGAAGGATGGATGTGAGGAACCTCTGTAGTAGAATAAAGATTTTTTACACAACATTTAGTAGGGTGGACGATTGGTGCCATCATGTTTGGTCTGCAGTTGTACATACTTTCAATCTCCTTTCAATTTGTTTTCTCTTTACATTAACAAACTATGAAAGAAGTGAGGTACATGTACTAATACAAACACCTATTTTCTTAAGATATATACATTTGCCTACCCTTTTTTATAGTAAAATCGTGTAGATATTTTCTTTTAGATTGGAAAGCCCAAATAATGTAAGACCGATAACGATAAAGAACAAACATAATATAAATCTAGACAACGTGCTCTCTCTCCCATATATAGATAGTAGTTTTCTTATTCACAATATTTAATTTTACATGGTAAAAAGCACGTTGACAATATAAGTTTTACAGAAATTCAGTCAAAATGAGAGAAATATATCATTTATTTAATTTTCTTTGCAACCGTTTCATTCTTTTTTCAATATCTGAGGATGGGACGGGTTTGTTTTTAAGCTGATTTTTAACTTTTTCAAGATGAAAATTCAAGGTTTTTTCTGTATAAAATAAAGCAAGCGCCAAATCTTTATCCTTATGCTCAAGGATTTTGGCAATTTCAATTCCCGCCATTTCCCTGTGTGGGTTGTCTTCATGTTCAAAGCATTGTAGAAAGAGTGTTTTTGCTTCTTCATAATTCTGTTCTTTTTTCTTCAGCAGACCCAATTTAAAGGTTGCCTCCCAGGAAGATCCGGCAATGTTCTTATAAATCGCAGCAGCCGCTCCTCTTTCTCCCAATGTATCATACCAGCGGCCAACCTCATATTCTTCCTCTTTGTTTCTTTCCCCGTTATTCACCAAAAGGAGCTTCGATAAATGGGCATATAAGGTGATGAGCGTAAGCACATCCCATTCATTATGTTTAAGCACGCCCTTAATCCCCTGCATCTCATGTGTTTTTACAAAATCAAAATAAATCATCGGGGCCAAAAAGCCCGGGATGTCATCTTTTCGATGAATACCCAGGATTTCATTTTCCACATTTGCAAGTCGTACCGATCCCATTTTGTTTTTCCAGAGCCTTCTTGATGCATGCAATAGGTCATAATGGCCAAATGAGGGGAGCTTCGGTACATGTTCTCTTACTAGGGTATGACGTGTTTTAACCTGTGGCCAATCAAACGCCTTTCCATTATAGGTAACAAGCGTAGTATAATCCACCTCTTCAAGAAAGCTTTGATAAAGCGCCACTTCGTTTCCCGGTCCAGGGAGCAAATGTTGCCTAACTATAACTTTATCTTTTAGAACCCTGGCATAACCGAGGAGGAATATAGTGGTACCCGTTCCTCCACTTAACCCTGTGGTTTCTGTATCGAAAAAGAATAGGTCAGAAGCCAAATGTCCTTTTGCAGAAAGTGGATGCTCGACTTCGGCTGTTTGCCATTCCTCCATCACCGGAATAAGATCGCCAAGTCTGTACTTTCCGTGTCTATAGTCAAGATCGTACTCTACTTCCCTGATGAGGCAATACTCTTCATTCGTAAAGTACGGTTTTGCACCATAAGATTCCCACTCTTTAAGATTTGGTATTTCAAGCTTACTGGCTTGGGTAGTTGCCTTTGGTTCATCTTTAATATTGTCAGTTAATTGGGTTGCATCGGATTGAAGGTGCTTTTTCATCCTTTTAAGTTTGTTCTTCATATTCATTCTTTTTCACCCCCCTTTAAGCAAGCTGCCCAAGAAGAGATAGTGCCAGCTGTTTGGAATCCTCGTCTGGATAGTCTGCGCCTATACATGACGGACATCCAGAGCGGCATGGACAGCTTCCGATTAGTTCGCTTGCTCTAGTTAACAGTTCATCAATATGGGAAAATGCCTTTTCGCTAAGACCCACTCCACCTGGATAACGATCATAGAAATAAATTACAGGTTTTTCATCATGTGTTGATTTCACTTGAGGGACAACCTGGACATCCATCGGCTCACACATCAACATCAAAGGTGCAACATGTTTTAAGGCATGTGCAATGCCGAGAAGACTTTTTTCCAGATCATCCCCCTTAAGGTTTTGTGTGATTTCCTCCTCTAAGGTTATCCATGTTGCACTTGTCTGCAATTCTTCTTCAGGGAGATAGATGGGGCCAGATCCGATATTTTCATGTGTTTCGAATTTGATTTTCTTGAATATCGTTGCCATCGCCCTTACGGAGACATCCCCGAAAGAAATGGTTCCTGCGGAATAATCCATCTGCTTGTCCACTTCCAGGACGTCCAACGATACGGCGAGATTTGCATCGGTAAAATAGTCAACATTGACTTCCCTTACAAACGCCTTCTTTTCTTCCCAATCCAGTTTTTCCACTTGATATTGTACACCTTGATGAAGGTAGATGGCCTCATCATGAAGAAGTGTCATCGAGCTGAAGCGGTCCATTTCCCCAATAACCTTATTGGCAGGTTCTGAAGATTGATCGACAATGATGACGTTCTCCTGGGAAGCGGAACGCAGGCTTATGTTATGAGCAGGAAACGCGTCATTCATCCAATGCCACTTTCCACCGTTTTCATGAAGGACCCTTTCTTCTGTCAAATAGTCAAGAATGTCATCTAACTCCACTCCATCAAATGTATCCCCTTTTTTAAATGGGAGCTCATATGCTGCACATTTAATATGATCCACTAGAATAATCAAATTGTTCGGGTTGATCCTCGCAGATTCCGGATTGCTCTTCAGGAAAAACTCGGGGTGCTGGATTACATACTGGTCAAGCGGATTGGAGCTGGCTACCATCACTATCACGGCTTCCCCTTGCCTTCTTCCTGCACGTCCCGCTTGCTGCCAAGCGCTTGCAATCGTTCCGGGATAACCAGTCATGATGCATACTTGCAGCTGTCCGATATCGACTCCCAGTTCAAGTGCATTTGTACTGATGACTCCATATATTTCTCCATTTCTCAAACCCTTTTCAATTGCTCTTCGCTGAGTTGGCAAATACCCTCCACGGTATCCCTGTATGGATTTTTCCCCCAACTGATTCTTTACGAGTTCTTTCAGGTAGGTCAATAATATTTCCACCCTGACCCTGCTCTTAGCAAAGACAATGGTCTGAATCTTTTCTTGAAGAAACCCGGCAGCCAGCTTTCTTACTTCCAATGTCGCGCTCCTTCTAATATTAAGCGGCTTATTGACAATCGGGGGATTATAAAAAACAATATGCTTCTTGCTTGAAGGCGCACCATTATTATTAATAAGTTCAAAGCTTTCCCCAGTTAGCTCCTCTGCCAATTCTTTTGGGTTTGCTATTGTGGCAGATGTACAAATGAACGTTGGATTACTGCCATAAAAGTTGCATATCCGCTTCAATCTTCTAATCACATTTGCTACGTGACTACCAAATACACCCCTGTAAGTATGCAGTTCATCTATCACGATATACTCTAAATTTTCAAATAGGGACACCCATTTAGTATGATGGGGTAAAATGGCTGAGTGTAGCATATCTGGGTTTGTAATCACAATATGACCTGCTTTTCTTACCTTCTGCCTTATGGTTGGCGCCGTGTCTCCATCATAAGTATAGCTGTTGATCGGCACGCCCATCTGAGTGATGACTTCATTCAATTCACTCTTTTGATCTTGTGCGAGTGCTTTGGTGGGAAATAGGTAAAGCGCACGGGCATCATTGTTCTGAACAATTTTTTGCAGGACTGGCAGATTGTAACACAGCGTTTTTCCTGATGCCGTCGGTGTGACAGCAACAAAATGCCTTTTATGTATGGCTGCTTCAAATGCAGCTCCCTGGTGTGTGTATAAAGAGGAAATTCCCCTATTGGTTAATGATTGTAATAATCTCTCGTCTATCTCTTTAGGAAAAGGAACGGACTGCGCTTCTTTTGGCTGCACCGTTTCCCAATGCACAATATTTTTTGCAATCGACTCTTCGCTTTTCATCCAGTCGATAACTTCATAAATCGTTTTTTTCCATTTCATGCGCTCACCTCATTATCTACTTTCTATTTTAGCGAATAAGCGTTCGGTTCGTAAAGAGGCGTTTATTGGATAATGGGTTGTAAAGATCCAAAAAGAAAAACCAAGCACTTGGTAAGCACTTGGTTTTCCGATTCTGATAATGTATTTACATTTTCTGATTTTGACTGTAGTTGTTGATGACTGCTAAGACTTTGGTGGATTGTGTCATGCTACTGTGGCATAAAGGGCACGTAGGGACTTCAATCTCGCTGTTCTTGAAATTATCTCTCATCCAGCCATTGCAATCCTCTGATTCACAAACCCATACTTTCGTTTCCTCGGTAACGATTTCTTCAACTTCTCTTCTTCCAAAAGCCATATTACCACTCTCCTATCTGTTGAGGTGGGGCGCAGTTTATCCTCACTAATATACTCTTAGTATGCCAATATACGAGGAAAAAATAAGAAAAAAATAAAAAAAAGCATCCTCGCCATACAATCTCTTCCAGATAAGTATAACATAAAACAGATTAAAAAGCATTCTTCCCTTTATATTATTTATGCCATGGCATGTGTTTTTTAGAGTGTTTTTTCGACCATTTATGAAACAATCCGAAGTAAAGAAGGAAAATTGCCAGTAAGACTCCAAAGCCTACGTCTTGCCATAAAGATTGTGTATCTAGAGAAAAAAGGTCCTGCAGCTTCCTTGGTACAATCCTCTGGATATAAGTAATCTGCATTGTTCCCACGATAACATAAATGGATGCAATGCCCAGGAGAATCACTCCATCGATAAGGCCTTTTGCAACAGTATACTGACTGCTTTTCCGATAAAAAAGCCTTCTTGAAAAGTACAATAATAGCATTGCGACAAGTAATAGGACAGCTTCCCAGAAATGAAAGCCCTTTGAAAAGCTCACCAGAACGCCGAAAGTAAGAATGAAAAAGGTAAAATAATATGCCCTCTGCACCCTATCTTCAATTGCCCTAGCCAAAACAAGCAAGGTTATTCCAATACCTATAGAAACAAGATGGGAGATTTGCATCATTTCCATGGACAGGAACTCATTTGCAATGCTTATTTTGCGGACAATGACAGGGATAACAGGAAATAACACTAATAGCACCCCGACGATGAGAACCCAAAATGAAAGAATACGATGACATAATTGGGACCAAGACCTTTTTTCTGGCAACAAAGTTTTCCAAGCTTTCTCTTTGTACATGAAGTATGAGAAAAATAGTAAACTGATAAGAAATGGCATTACATAATAAACAAGCCGATATAGAAGCAGCAATGCTACAAGCTTTTCTTCGTATACACCATAAGAAGCGAAACCAACCAAAACAACAAAATCAAATGCTCCTACACCACCAGGGACTGTGCTTAATACACCGGCAATGGCTGCCATAAAGAAAATACTGAAAGTTACCACTGGGGGCACGTTTACATCAAGCATAATCGAAGTCTGCCAAAATAATACACCAGCAAATGCCCATTCCAAAATGGAGACAGCTATCAATTTCAATTGCTGAGCTTTATTTAAACTATTGGTAAAATGACTTGCGATAACAATGAAAACCAAATAACCGCTCATAATCACAAGGGGCAGTTTCAGAATCGGGTATTCTGTAAGAAGCGTTGGGGTTGTTATTTCGAATGCGACTACCCACCAAGCAAAAACGGATAATCCACAAAGCATATACGGTAAAATGATGGTTACATTCTTCAGC
The DNA here is from genome assembly GCA_001648575.1 of Sutcliffiella horikoshii DSM 8719. Taxonomy (GTDB): domain Bacteria; phylum Bacillota; class Bacilli; order Bacillales; family Bacillaceae_I; genus Sutcliffiella_A; species Sutcliffiella_A horikoshii. The sequence continues at coordinate 300,392 of LQXN01000062.1, forward strand.
AAACCTTTCATATCACCCGTATACTTACGATAATACAACGTTCTCAGCCCCACACCAGCAAACCCGCCAAATCCTAAGAAATTCGCAAAGGAGTTAGCAGAGAATCCGTAAACCATCAGTTTTCTCTCCGCTATATTCAGCTTCAGGCGTCTTGAGACAAACATATCATAGAATATCATGGTTGAAACCGCCAGAACCCCTAAGATAATCAACCAAGTAAATGAGAACCATCCGATATCACGGATTTTTGCCATTACAAGATTCATGTTTATCGTCTGAATCTGCTTTTTTCCTTCAATGTATAAAACTATTAAGATCGTCAATGGAAATACGACCTTTAGTACTTTTAGAAAATATGTGTTTTTTAATACATGCATGTCAAACTTCCTTTTTTAACTTCTTAATTCCAAAAATATCATACATTGAACACGCTTACCATGAAAATTTTGTCGTTTATCCTATTACAAAAGATGGAACCCATGAAAGCCGATTTCAATATAGTAATGATAAAGAGTAAGAAAGGAGCATTTCCATGAAAGACGAGCAGGAAAAGCTACCACAGAAAAGACCTACCCAAAACAACCTAATGACGTCCATTGATGCTTTTTTCAGCAGTTCCCCTATAAAAGGTCTATTGCAACAGATGGATGATTTTTTCGGTAACTCCTTTGCAGAGGCTTCCCTATCTGTAGAAACAAGGGAAACTGCAACAGAACTTATTATAATCTGCAAGCTTCCTGGAATAAAAAAGGAACAGATCAGTATCGAAACCTTTGACAAATATTTAACAATCTCGGTCAAAAATGAAGAACAGTTAGAGACGATTGATGAATCGACTCATTTTATAAGTAACAGCTATTCAATGAAGCAAGCCAAACGAACGATCCCTGTCCCGCCATATGTGAAACTGCATGCTCTGCAAGCAAATTATCGAGATGGTTTATTACAGATCCGCATACCTAAGAAAAACATAAAAAAGGTTAATATCCAAGACTAACTCAGAGTGTCGACAAACCTTATAGATTTAAAAATTTTATAGTAATTGGCGCTTCACTTTATACGAGATCACTTGGGTATTGCAAATGTTTTTAAAGATTATACTTTGAGATATGCAAAACCAGTGTTGATCGTAGTGGAAGGCG
>LQXN01000063.1 GCA_001648575.1 Sutcliffiella horikoshii DSM 8719
GCTTCAATCAACAGCTAGAAATTGAATTTACAACTCATAACTCTTAAAGCAGAAGAATGTTTAAGTTTTTAAACCCTCTTCTGCTTTTTTTGTTAAATAATATTTTTAAATAAATATTTAGGTGGTATTCAATTGATTTCTAGCTAAGAGTACTTTAATCTCTAGTTATCTATGATATTGTAGTCTCAAAAAATAATATGTTTCGTCAAATAAATGAACTTGTAGATTGCATGTTTATCAGGACCGTCCCTTTTTTTTCAGCTTCCTTTAGCTTTGCATAAGTGATGTTGAGAACTGTTTAGCTTTATTTGATGAAAAATGATTTATTCAACTTGACGGTTACGCGATGTGATGGCTTTACAGATCCATCAATGATGTGGTCTTTTCAATGGCAGAGGTGGATCAATTTGATGTATGCGGTTGGCCAAAAACATGGCAATGATCTAAAAATAAATAAAGGGTCGAGGTATTCTTCCCTCGACCTTCTCTTATGAAATCTGAAAAAGAAAAAGATCCATAGCTCCAAAAGGGTAGATACCTGTCTCAAGTGCAAGATTAAATCACTTGGCCCTTCGTCGGGCCATCAATATTGGTAAATGGAAAAAGTAAGCCATAAAAAAGATCAGTGGTTTTGAGCCACTGATCTTTTTTATGACTATAGGCATACGTGGTTTGGTCCACCTGGGTTATGTGGGTACCAAGTACAAGGTTTTTTGGGACCATAACTACAGTCCGGAACCGCTCCAGCTGGTTGACAGCCCACGTTTCGTGATGCTGATGCATCTACTCCGTATAATGAAGAAGCTAATATTGCTACCATACTTAAAATTCCAAGCTTTTTTCTGAAGTTTTTCATTATGTTCATCTCCTTTTATGTAATACCTAAATAATAACATTAACCGACATAAAAAATGGAAATATTTCAAATATTTTATATTCTTCTAGGAATAATTACTCTAACACTTATATAAAATGAGTAGTTTGTAATAGTTTAATGTAGTAACGTTAATTTCCTTATTCTTTATACTTTTCTGCTTAAATAAGACAAAACGGGAGGTATGAACTAAAAAGGAATTTCATATAGGAGCTATTTTATTCTTGAATACTGGAATAAAGTCGATATATACAACTATCTTATATCTATCATCCACTATAAAATAATCTCAATAATAGAATTATAGACAGGTTCTTCGCTCCAAAGAATGACGAACCTGCCTTTTTATATTATTTCGATATACTATGCGAGATTAGTCGATATTTATCAAGATAAAAGTAAGACTATCAAACAAGTGAAAGCATTTTGCTTGTACAAACGTTGGTTTAAAATTAACTTTCTTAGTATACCTTTAACAATTCCTAACAAACGTGCGTCCCCGTGCTTCCAAGCACTACTCTCTCAAATCGAATTCATTAAATCAAAAAAGTGTTCAGGTTTTTGTGTTTTGTTAAGTTGATACCATGAGTGTAATGTGGTGGGTGATAACACTTCTAGTTTTTCGAGTACTTCTCTTGCAAATTCGAGGGGAGCGATTCCGGATGCGGTGATTAGGTTATCACTGGTTGTTACGACCTGCTCCTCCTCGTGAAGCTTTTCTCCTTTGTAGTTGGGGCATACCATTTTTAAGTAGTCCAAGTTATTACTTGTATGTTTTCTTGTGTCGAGGCAGCCCATATTGGCAAGTCCCATGGTTGCGCCACATATTGCGGCTACTATCGTTCCTTTTTCCAATGCTTTAGCAACTGTTTGAAGGATGGGGTGTTGGGCAGTTTCTCCCCAGGTTTCCCCTCCAGGTAAAATAAGCAGGTCTGACTTTTTAAAGGTACAGTGATCAAGGGAAAGATCTGGGGTTATGTTGAGACCTCCCATTGTGGTAATCGTTTGTTTGGTTGTTCCTACTGTTATTATGTTCATAGGGGCGATTTCTTTTTTGAAGTATCTACCAGTGTTTAGTTCAGCGATTAAATAGCCATATTCCCAGTCTGACATAGTGTCGAATACATATAAATAAGTTTTTCTTGTTTGCATTTGCGATTGCTCCCATCATCATTGATATCTCTTAGTATAATAAAACTTCCCTGACAACCGCTGTCAGGGAAGTTTTATTCTTGATAAAGTTGTATCAATTCTGTAAGGTGTTGCATCATGTTTTCTTTAAGGCTGATCGGTTCAATAATTTTGATAGATGTACCGAAAGGGATGAGTAAGGCAGGGACATAGGCATGCATCGTTTTTTCTTCAAGGAGGAATGTTGCTTGACTCTCCGTTCTTTCTTGTAAGTAATGCTCAAAAAACCAATGTAGGCAGATGTTTTTTAGTGAATTCTCTTTCCCGGTAAGTACTTAACGGGAAATGTACCTTCGGAGCTCTTCCTATGCTTCACTATCTAGCTGGTGAAGTAAGTTATTGTACACACAAAAATTAGTCAATCCTCGTAATGGCATGGGGGATAAAAGAGGTTTTATTTGCTTTCATAAAAACAGACAGCTAGCCACAAATTCTTGACCACCTGCCTTATAACTCTTTCTTCAATTCAAGTCCTGGAAATGGTTCGAGGGACTGTTCCCTCGACCCACCAGGAAGAGTGGCATTTAGATTTCAGGTATTTTCGTACCCGAGAAGATGACGAAAAACACTTTAGGGATGATATACGTGCAAGAGAAATTATTTGGCGTACTTATGGTCGATTAACCATATTTGATAAGAGCCCTATAACAAAATTTACTTTAGCGGTTAGTAATGAAAAAATATATAAGGTTATATTAAAATACCCACCCCGATTGTTAAATCTAAGCGTTTCTACCATGTTAATTGATTTAAATACTGGTAAAATTATCGATGATCAAATATTAACATATGAATAAGTCTTATTTTTTCTAACCCAAATAAGCCCGCCTAGCTGTAGTAGCTAAGCGGGCAATCACATAATAGTAAATACTTATTGTTCCTTAAAGTTCTTCTCATATCGCCATGCATCACGGCAAATCGTCACAATGTCACGTTTAGCATTCCACCCTAGTTCCCTTTCAAGCTTTAGATGCATCAGCGTAACAAGAGGAAATCCTCAGGGTTTTACTCTCCTTGTACGAGAATAGAAATACGCTATAACTCTTGCATTATTATTCCGAACTTGCCTATTATCACTACATATTAGTTGATTATTTAACGACTTTAGAAATTAGTTCCCCATTTGACATAGTAAATACTATATCACAGTTCTCAATTGTACTTAATCGATGAGCAATAATAATTAAAGTTTTATCGCCTTTCAAACCATCAATAGCTTTCATAATTTCCTTCTCAGTCTCATTATCTAATGCGGATGTAGCCTCATCTAAAAATAAAATTTCAGGATTATGGTATAGTGCTCTTGCAATACCTATCCGTTGTCGTTGTCCACCAGATAACCTCACTCCACGTTCCCCTACAAAAGTATCTAATTTATCAGGCAAGTTAGATACATGATCTTTTAATTGTGCTTTTTCTAATGCATTCCACACTGCCTGATCATCAATATCCTTATCCTCTAGACCAAACGCTATATTTCTACGAATAGTATCATCAGAAAGATATATAGATTGAGGGATATACCCAATTTTTTGTTGCCAGAGTTTTTTTATCTCATTTGTTTCTTTTCCATCTACTTTAACCAAACCTTTGGATGGCTTTAATACTCCCAAAATAATATCAACAATAGTTGTTTTACCTGAACCTGATTCCCCTATAAAAGCAACAGATTGCCCAATAGGAATTGATAAACTAACATCTTTTACTGCATCTTCATGAGCAGTGGGATAGCAGAATGATACATTTTCAACATCTATTGAACTTGTAAACTCCTTTTCCCTATTACTTTCTACTACATTTTGATCTTTAAACCCATCTATCATTGTTGAGCGTTCTAAACTTTCTGTCACTATATCATGATAAATTACATCAAGAGCTGGTTTATTATGACGTATTTGAGTCAATGAAGTTACCATTCGGTTTATAGATGGCATCAGCCTAAATGCCGCCATAGCAAACAGAGCTGTAGTTGATAATAATTGGTTTAAATCCTGAGTTTGGATCATAATTACTAAAATTACCATTAATATAGTAGCAACGACTATTGTTTCTATAAATAAACGAGGTACTTGTTTAATTAATTCATGAAAACGAGTAGAATGTGAAAACTTTTTACTTTCATTTGAATAGGCTTCTATAAAGAACTTTTCTCTTCCTAATACTTTAACTTCTTTAGCGGCTCCCAATCCTTGATTTACCCATTTAATCATACCACCTTGTGCGCTTTGTTGAGCTTTACCAGCTTCTGCAATTTTTTTTCGGAATAGTCTTAGAAACACGCCTACCGAAGTTCCCAGGATTAAACCAGATAATATTGTAGCTATAGGGGCCATAATTAATAACAGCGCAAGAATTGATAATATAACTAGTAATTCTGTAACAAAAAGAAATGTAGGCACAATTATGCCCTTAAAGACTTTTTGTATTTCAGTATTCGTATTTCGAACAAGGTCAGCTGAATTCCGCTGTAAGTGAAACGTATATGGCTTCTTTAAATAAGCCGTAAGTAGTTTCTTAGACATTTTAACTTGTTCATTATAAATTACTCTATATTGAGTATTGTAAAACCACACTAAATATAAATTTTTCAAAATAAAAAAACCTAAAAGTGCCATGGTAGCTGTAATAAGAAACGCATTAGTAGATTGAAAGCCTAAAAATTCGTATGCAGCTAGTAAAATTGTTTGTTCAAAAATCATCTCTGGATTAGTTACTATCCCAACAAAAGGAGCAATTAACCCAATTCCTAATGTTTCAAACAGTGCAGCAAATATCATTAAAATAAAGAGTATTGAAAATTTCTTTTGTTCTTTTCGTCCAAATAACTTACGCAACTTTTGTATATTATTCATGGAATTTGTACACAACCTTATTTTGATCAATTACAATTCATAATTAATTCTTTTAAACTTAAATTACTAGGTAACAAAGAGAAAACTTATCCTTTTTTAGCAGAGTACAAAATACCTAAATATAGGATTTTATTTTTTAAAAGTCTTTATTTTCCTTAAATCATTTTTCCATAAAACGTACCCTAAAGGGACTGTTAGTATGTGTAATATCTTAGATTTTATTTCACGATTCTGCGCGATTATACCATCATCACAGTGGAAAGAGAAACGTATAAAATTAGCATATTTCTTAACTAATTCCTTTAATGGAATTTTATAATTAGGAGCAATTACATTTATATACTCTTTGAAATAAAACCTTGTTCCTCTTTTGTTAGATAAAGAGTTTATTAATCTATTTCTTGTTAAACCATCATCCATATATTCCTTATACATCAATATCTTATTAACATATCTGAATTTATAATTAATACCAATTCTATTCCAAACTATACTTTCCTGTATAAATTTTTCACCTTCGAATACTGGAAATAAATTCACCTTCAATAAATCTGTTCTAATACATTGTGTTTTATCACCTTTAATTTTATAAATCACGTTATTTATTATATGATTTGAATCAAATATATCTTCTGGAAATTCATCTCCAATAACTTTATTATTTTTAATATTTGCACATAATCCTATAACCCCAGCAAACTTATCTCTTTCTTGCTCGTCTATCGATTCCCAATAGTATTTCATAACCTCTAAACAGTCTTCCGTAATAAAATCATCTGAATCTATTGTTTTGAATAGTTTGCCTGTAGCTTTTTTTATTGCTAAATTTCTAGCGGAAGGTTTCCCCTTATTCTCTTGATAATAGTATTGAAATGGAAAGCTAACTTTATTTTTCAACTCATTTAAAACTTCTTTTGTATTATCAGTAGATCCATCATCAACTATTATTAGCTCAAAATTCCTAAACGTTTGTTTTTCTACACTCAAAAATAGACGCTCTAATGTGTGTGCTCTATTATATGCAGGGACAAATATTGTAAAGTAATACTTGTATTCCATACACTTCCTCCTGTGTTATTAAAGTTCTACTATTGAACACCATTAGATTACTTATATTATGGTATTCAGCTTTTTAGTAGTAATTGATTTCTATGCTAAACTATTTGTTTTTTACATTTTTAATAGGTCATTATTTTTTTAATTGATTTAAAAAATCTTCCACTCTTAAATTCCAGCTGTTATTTTTGTTAAACATCCCCTCTTCGAAGATCCATTTATCTTCTACATATAAATATCGTCCAGGAGTTCCATTTACACACATTTGATAGGGTTTTATTTTTGAACCAAAAATAGTTTGAAGTTCATTAACAAAAAAAGCTCCATGTTCATCTTCAAAAAAGTCTACATTCATTGAATTAAAGTTGCCTATATCACAGACATATTTTAGGAAGTCCATAACAGCTTTAGGAGGAGTATCATAGTTTGCCTTTCCAGAACCACTTCTTAATCCCTTAGTATCCGGTAATTTCTTATGTGCAAAATAGGAATTGCCTATTTTAACACCTCGCCATTCGTGTTTAACATTTATTCGTTCCTGAAAAAGTATATTATTAAATTGTTTATCATCCATTATTGGATATGGGATTTTATATTTGCTTTTTTTCCATTTCGTATAACCTAAATTATAAAACTTCCACTTTGTAAACATTTTTTCGATTAATTTAATCGCTTCTTTTTGATTTTTTATAAGTCTTATACCTAGGGAGCCACTCCCTATATTTGGCTTAAAAAAAATAGGGTAATTTTTGTAAGAAACTGCAAAATCTAATGCTTCTCTTTTATTATAGAAAACAAACGTTTGAGGCATAGGAATGTTATTAGCTTCTAGCCAGTATGCCATATTTCTCTTATTTTCATAAATAAACAATTCATTATATGAAGGATATATTGGGTACTTTAAAATTTTATTAATAAAATAAAGTTTTTCATCGTACATTTCTTTCCAAATCGCTTTGCTACAAGATGGCCTAACTAAAAAACCATCACCGTCAAATTGCTCAATATTTTTAATCCAGTCCTTTGAAGTAATGTCTATAAGTTCGTACTTAATGTTTAAATCCTCACAAGCTTCTATATAATCTTTATGGATATTATTAATTTCCTTTATAACTCCAAGTTTCATAAACTAACCCTCGTTTCAATTACACTTTAAACATCACTCATTATAATTTAATCAAGTTTTTGTAATTAATCTTATTAAATTTTTTGTGAAAATTTCAATAAGATTGATTTCATAAGATGCTTGTCTTAAATACATATATTGAATATATAACCCTAGTAAAACAAATGGTATATAGTATATTATATATAAACTATTAATTAATTTATTTTTCCCTTTATTCAGTAGTGGCATCATTAAGATTGGTATAAAACTCAAAACTAAAAATCCAAATCTATCTACAATTAATAAGTTATTAAAGGCACCAATACAAAACAGTGATAGAACTAACCCGTAATTATAAAAGCCCTTATACTTTTCAAAAATATTATTTTCCTTCTTCTTTAAGGTGAAATAAATTAAAACATAAATCACACAAAATAAGAACTTCATACTTAGGTTTAATAAACCGAAATTACTAAAATTGGAATATCCGGTATATATTTCACCTTTAGTTGATACTTCATTCAAGTAAGTAATATTGCTATTATTTAATATATTTATAATGCTATCAGCAAAAAGGCCCCATAAAAGAATACCTCCAACAAATAACCAATTAATTCTTTTAAATAAGGCGATAAAAATTCTCAAACCTATTAGTATAAGAGCAGAATAGTGTATTAAAGCTGCAAGTAAATAATAGATGTATGATTTTGGTGCCTTTTCCTTCAAAATAAACTCTTGATACAACCCATAGAAAAATAACGCCATCGCAACAGAGTTTCTAACACCACTTATTGGCCATATCAAATGCATCCACACTATAATTATTATAAAGAAGCTTAACGTTATTTTTTGAGAAATTTGCTCTTTTTTTCCAAACTTAAATAAAGGTTTAAGAACAAAATAAAAGGTCAGTATAACGGCTGAAAACGGTAGTAAACTATAATTTTCTGTAACCGATATGAAGTAGAACCATAAATTTTGGATTATTAGAGGTTGAAACGATAAAACTTCCGAAATCGATAAACCATTTAAGTTATCCATTCTTATAAAATGTCTATAAAGATCGTTAGAAGGCCTTGGAATATAATAATATCCTATAAATGCTAGGTTCAGAATTACTCCACTCATATACCACATATAATTTTTTCTATCCTTATATATTCCCCAAAATAGAAGAGGAGTTGATAAAAATGGTAGTATAAAATATGCAGCCCCTATTATAATTAATATTAATGTCATATTTCTTATGCCTCTTTTTAATAGTTTTATATCAAAAATACACTTACAATAACTTCCATATATATTTACCTAACTTTACTCTTATAGACTCATTAAAAACTCAATTTTTATTATTTAAACACTAACTAAACAGACAGTGGTTCGCTACATTCTTTTCATTTATCTTTAAAGAGTCTAGAATGATTATGATCAATCCTCTAACAATTCATAGAAATTACTCATATATTCATTAATCGAGTATTTTTTGCTTTGTTTAATTACTGCGTGCGGATCATACCCTTCGTTATAAACCTTATATATTTTTTTAACGAAGTCAGTCTTATCACCTTCAGAAATTAAACATCCATTTACATTACCTTCAATAATTTCTGAAATCCCTCCAGGCATATTAAATGATAATACATAAGTACCACAAGCATTCGCTTCTAATACAACATTAGGAAAAGACTCTCTCGACGATGTTAAAAGAAGCGCAAAAGAATTTTTCATATACTTATAAGGATTATCAACAAAACCATGTATTGTAACACGATTATTTAATCTCTTACTAGCAATATACTCTTCTAAACTCTCTCTTTCTTTTCCATCACCTAATATATTTAAATGAAATTTATCAGGAAGCATTTCTACAATATCAACCATTAATGAATAATTTTTTACTTTTTCTATTCTTCCAACAGCAATTAGATTGACTTTATCACTTTTCCATAAATCACCTAGATCTGCTTCACTACTTAACAATTCAATTTTTTTATGTTCTATTGGATTATTAAACACAGCAATTTTATCTGTGGGAACATTAAAATATTCTTGGACTTGATTAGCCATGTAATTTGATTGTACCACTATAAAATCTAATTTTTTTAATAGAACTTTATAACCGAGTGCTAGAACTCGTTTTTTTAGAGTCATATCTTTAAATAACCACTCACTATAAACAACGTTCTCTCTACCTATAAAAGTAACTTTTTTCTTGAAGAATAGTGATTTGAGGGCTGATAAAATCAAATTAACATGCCCAATTATTGAAAATACATAATTAGGCATTTCTTCCTCTATTACTCTTTTTAGTTTAAAGATAGATAGAATTGCACTATTTGAATCCAAATCTATTATTTCTATACTTTCACTTAACTTAGACAAATGCTGTCCTTCTTTTTTTACCAATACCAATTTAACATCAAACCTAGACAAATCTATACTATTAAGTATCTTTGTTAAAACTGCCTCGGCCCCGCCATGATGTAAGTTTGGTGCAACAAATAATATTTTTTGCTTCATATTTCTCCACCGTTTCCCTTACTTTGCATTTTATTGGGCATCACTTTTTTGTATAAAATAAATTGTACACACGAACTGAGTCTATAAATTCCTCTTATACCAATCTATAGCAGCTTCAATCCCTCTTTCAAAACTCCAATCTGGATCATACCCTATCATTTCTTTTGCCTTAGAAATACTGGCATTACTGTGCTTAATGTCGCCTTTACGTTCAGGACCGAAATTAGGCTCTATGTCCTTGCCTAATGCATTACATAATCCTTCATAGATATCTATCAAATATTCTCTACCGCCAAAAGCTACATTATAAGCCTGTCCAGCTGCTTCACTAGATGCATTACAAGCCTTTAAATTAGCTTCAATTACATTTTCAATATAAGTAAAATCCCTACTTTGTCTTCCATCACCATTAATAGTCGGTTTATCGTCATTTAAAAGTAATTTTATGAATTTAGGGATTACCGCCGCATATGCGCCATCAGGATTTTGTCTTCTACCAAATACATTAAAATACCGCAAGCCATATGTGTCTAAACCATAAAGCTTTGAGTACAATCTCCCATATTCTTCATTTACTTTTTTGGTTAGTGCATAAGGAGACAGGACATTTCCTTCTATTCCTTCTTTTTTAGGCAAATTCGGCTCATCACCATAGACCGAAGAACTGGATGCATAAACAAATTTCTTCACTCCATTTTTTCTTGCTGATTCCATCATGTTTAACGTACCTTTAATATTAATTTCCTCATATATTAAAGGCATCTCAATACTACGAGGGACACTTCCCCAAGCTGCCTGATGTAAAATGAAATCTATATCCTTACAAGCTGCATCGCAAGTATCTGGATCTAAGATTGTACCTTCAATAAACTCATAGTTAGGATTATCTTTAAATTCGTCAACATTTTCTTTTTTACCATTAGAAAAGTCGTCCAGGCCTCTAACTTTATAACCTAAATTTAATATTGCTTCAACTAAGTTAGAACCAATAAAACCTGCCGAACCAGTAACTAAAAACTTTGAACCTTTTGGAAAAACAATATTTTCATAACCCATTATTATAGCCTCCAATAATTAAAGCCTAATTTCTCAGCTTCTTTTCGATCGAACATTCCTTTTATATCAATCAGCACACAATCATTATTAACTAAAGCATTTAACTCACTTGTAGCCGCCACTTCTGACAAAACTTCTGGATCGATATATTGAGGAGCTCCAAACATATTTTTAATTTCGCCTAATTTGATATCTTTAAATTCTTCATGTGGAACTGCAAAAATAACCGCATCCATACCTTGTACTTCATCATTAGTGCAAGGATGAATTTTATATTCATGCCAAAGGTCTTCTTTATCAGCCACTGGATCGATAACCTTCACTTCAATTCCGTATTCCTCTAATTCTTTGATTACATCTACAACTTTCGTGTTTCTTACATCGGGGCAGTTTTCTTTAAAAGTAACACCAAAGATGGCAACCCTAGCTCCATTTATTTGCTTGTTAGCTTTTATCATCTTTTTCACAGTACTTTCAGCGACATACTTACCCATATCATCATTTATTTTTCTTCCTGAAAGAATTATTTGTGAGTAATAACCTTCTTGTTCTGCTTTGTATGTTAAATAGTACGGATCTACTCCAATACAATGTCCACCTACTAGACCAGGTGAAAACTTCAGGAAATTCCATTTAGTTCCTGCAGCTTCTAAAACAGCCTTTGTATCAACATTCATTTTATTAAAGATAATAGATAATTCGTTCATAAAAGCAATGTTTATATCACGTTGAGCATTTTCTATAACTTTAGCAGCTTCAGCAACCTTTATACTTTCAGCTTTATATACACCCGCATCTACAACTATTTCGTAGACTTTAGCAACAATATCCAATGTGTCCTCATCCATACCTGAAACTACTTTTATAATCGTTTCAAGTCTGTGCTCTTGGTCCCCTGGGTTAATACGTTCAGGGGAGTAACCTACTTTAAAATCAACTCCATATACCAAGCCCGATTCTTTTTCTAGAATAGGAACACATATCTCTTCAGTTACTCCTGGATATACCGTTGATTCAAAAACAACAATTGACCCTTTAGTTAAATTTCTACCAAGTGTTTTAGTTGCTGATTTAACCGGAGTTAAGTCAGGAGTACGGTCTGATTTAACTGGCGTTGGTACTGCAACAATATGAAACTTTGCATCTCTTAATTTTGATTCATCACATGTAAATTCAACAGTTGTATTTTTTATTACTTCATTGCCAACTTCTTTGGTAGGATCAATCCCTTGTTTGTAAAGGTCAATCTTTTCTTTATTAACATCAAAACCAATAACATCTATCTTTTTTGCAAATGCTACCGCTATTGGCATACCTACATAACCTAAGCCAATAAGTGAAATTTTCTCTTCTCTATTTAGGATCTTTTCATATAAGTTCATTTTAATTTTCCTCCACAACAGTAATTTCCATATTTTTTATAATCTCTTTATTAACAATTCTCACATCATATTTTTCTTTCGCAAGCTCTTCACTTGCAGTACCCATCGTATTACTTTTATCAGGATTCAAAATTAAGTATTCCATGCTATCCACTAACCCTCGGATATCTTTAACTTTTACCAAGTATCCATTTGCTCCATCAGTAACTGTTTCTCTGCACCCAGGTGCATCACTTGTAATGATTGATCTTCCCATTGCCATGGCTTCCAGAACTGTCTTAGGCGTTCCCTCATGATAAGATGGTAATACATAGGTACTACATTGGGCTATAAATGGCCTTACATCACTTTGCTCTCCAAAATACTCTATCCCTCCCCTATCTATATAGGGAACTAGCTCTTCTGGTTTTATAGCTGACGGATTGCTATCATACGGGCCAACTAATAAACAACGAACATGCGGGTATCTTTCTTTAACTTCTTTACATGCTTCTAAATATTCTATTATTCCTTTATCTTTTATAAGTCTACCAATAAAAAGAAATGTGGGAACATCAGGAAATGGTGTCGGTTTAAAGTTATTAAGATTAACTCCAGAACCGTTAATAATTACAACCCTATCCTCTTTTATTAATCCATTTTGTATAAACTCATTCTTATCATCATGATTTTGGAAGAATACTTTTTTGCTACATTTGCAGGCAACCCAATATTGAATTTTCAATATGTTTTTTACTATACTATTTTTAATACCAGACCCCCTAAATATCGATCCAAGCCCAGCTATTAATGGATAAACTTCAGATATGCCGTTCAGCTTTGCAGCTATACTCCCATATACAACTGTTTTAGCCTGATATACAAATACTTTTTCAGGTCTTTCTTTTTTCATGAATTTATGGAGTTCCATAAATGTCCTCAAATCATTGAGTGGATTTATGCCATTTCTATTTACATATAACTGTCTGTAATCAATATTGTGTTCACCGAATTTTTCCTTCCATTCAGTTTCAGGTTCTGAACCTAAGGCAATAACTGAATGGCCATTTTTTATAAACTCCTTCATCATGTCCATACGGAACCAAAACAAAGATGACGTATGGGCTGATAGCACTGCAATTTTCATACTCATGCTCCTACTCACTTTGACTAGTTTCTTTTTTCTTTAAAAACTCTTGCACTTCTATTCTTATCCCTTCCTCAAAGGGCATAGGGCTATAACCAAAATCACTAGATGCATTATCGTTAGAATAACTTCTGTTTTCTCCCATTCTCTGAACTCTCTCGATATAATTAAATTTTCCTAGTGTTAATAATTTGAGAATCCTTGCCGCAAAAACTCCTATGCTCAACGGCACGCTGACATATTTAAGTTCCTTATTCATTTCTTGACTGATTTGTTTAAATACCTCAATCATTTTTATTGGTTTTTCCCCAGAAAGATTATAAGCCTTATCAATCGTCTCTTTAGGAGACATCAATACAGTATAAAATGCCTTTCCTAAGTCCCTAGCATTTACTGGTTGAATCATACTATTTCCGCCATTAATAACTGGCATAAACCTAAGCTTATCGACCATCTTAATAAACTTGCTCATATTCCTATCACAGAGATCCCCATAAATCATAGTGGGTCTCAGAATGGTAACCCTAGTCGGGCAGTTAGGATCTTTCGTTAATTCTGAGACTTTTTCTTCAATAAGCTTGTACCCCTCTGATGCATACTTGAATTTCGAATAGATCCCAGTTGTATGCACCAAGATTGCCCTTTTAACTCTATTCTTGATTGCAGATTCAACAATTATAGGAGAATGATGAATATTATAGATATGCATCACTGTATTAACTCCAACCATGGCTTTCTCAATAAAATCTTGGTCGTCTAAATCACCAATAACCTTATCTATTTTCAATCCACTACTGTCAATAATTGAAGTGTCAGTAGATTCTCTAACAATACAACGGATAGGACCTTCATAGTTGTTATTAATAAGTTCGTGTAAGAAATACCTTCCTGTATGCCCAGTAATCCCTGTAATCAGTAACAAATTCTTCCCCCCGCTTATTCATGACTTTCTTGAGTCTTTTGTTGCTGCAACTTCCTTCTTCGCAGTAGTCCCAGTCCTACCTTCAACAACACCATCACTTTTAACAACACTCACGATTGTTCCAAAAAAACATTTTACATCCATACCTAAACCTATTTTTTCTACATAATCTCCATCTAACTTGGCCTTCACTTCAATAGGAAGTTCATCCCTACCATTTATCTGCGCCCACCCTGTTAATCCTGGTGGCACATCATTTGCACCGTACTTATCACGCTCAGTAATAAGATCATACTGATTCCATAACGCAGGCCTAGGACCAATAATACTCATCTGTCCAACAAAGATATTCCAGATCTGGGGTAGTTCATCTAATGATGTTTTTCTTAGAAATTTACCCATTTTTGTAATATACTGATCTGGGTTATCTAATAAGTGTGTTGGCGTATCCTTTGGAGTATCAATCCTCATTGTCCGGAACTTCAAAATATTAAAGTGTGTTTTATTAATACCTACTCGCTTTTGTTTAAACAGGACAGGGCCCTTAGAGTCTAATTTAATCCCTACAATAAAAATTAAAAAAATTGGGGAAAGTACTATCAACCCTATTAATGAGAGAACAATATCTATTAATCTTTTTATTTTCATATACATCTATGGTACACTCCTTGAAAGTATTTTTAGTTTGTTAGTACTTAATTAGAACTCATTCCAACCAACTACTAACCTACTAAACTTATCCTTTGTTGATAGCCACCTCGAAATATCTATTCAATCATCAACATTCAATCACGAAGTTTTTTCATTTTCCCGTTAATCTCAACCGTGTTTCTTCCTATTAAACTACCATTCAATCAAACCTTAAAAACTAGCAAAAACACTCAAAACCCTTATGCTCCAAGGCTTTCAGCATGTTATCTGATTACGATAGTCAGTTCCCATCCTCCACTCAATCAAGAGAGCACATCTATCTCATCTCAACGAAGCAAGTTCTATACTCTCCACAACCCTCTACAAAAACGGTACATCACCATCATCTTCTTCATTTATATCACCGTGCTCACTACACTCCACTTCCCCTTCGACATAATGATACGTCCCACCTACTGGACAAACATAGTCATTTTCATTTAAGAATGAAATGAATTCCACATCACTATGAGAACTATCCTTCAAAACCAACTCTTGATGATACCTCTTTTCTAACTCGGAAGAATTAACATCACAAACCTCATCTTCTGTTTCTTAATATGCCCTAACACAGAAGGTACTGCTATTGCTGCTAATATCCCTAAAATAACTACCACTGTCAATATCTCTACCAGTGTCAAAACATCATTCTTCCAAACAAACTTCTTTAACATTTGCTTACACCAACCTTCTGATGTATTTTAAACAAAAAAATAAAGGGGCATTCAACCCCACCTCACACCACACCATTGATAACTCCTCGTATCTAAGGTGGAGATTTTTCCCCACCCACAGTGCAACCGAGTGCCTCCATTGATAAAGGTAAAGAGACATCACCTATACTTCCTTAATCTATTCACACCTGGGCCGCAAGGCACAAAGAGTATCTATCGTTTATATTCTAGCCTTCGCCTTCTCAACCAACTCTTCCATATACTCCAAAATCTGCCCCCGCAAATCCTCTCTCTCCAAACCAAAATCCAACTGCGCCTTAATAAACCCAAACTTATCCCCAACATCATGGCGAACTCCACTAAACTCATAAGCAACGACCATCTGTTTCTCATTCAATTCCTTAATCGCATCTGTCAACTGGATCTCTCCCCCAGCACCAGGCGCTTGTGTTTCCAGGATCTCGAAAATCTCCGGCCGAAGGATGTACCTCCCCATAATCGCATGATTAGAAGGCGCCTCCTCCATCTTCGGCTTCTCCACCAAACTATCAATATGGAAACAACCCTCAGCAATCTCTCCATTCTTCTTAGAGATCACACCATACTTTGACACATCCTCCATCGGCACCTGCTGCACACCTAAAACCGAAGAATTAAACCGCTCATACACTTCAATCAATTGCTTTGTACAAGGCTTGTCCGGAGAATAAACAATATCATCCCCAAGCAACACCGCAAACGGCTCATCACCGATAAAGCGCTTCGCACACCCAATCGCATGTCCAAGTCCAAGGGGCTCTTTCTGACGGATATAATGAATATTGGCAAGTTTCGAGATCTCCTGAATCTCCTCAAGCAGCTCAAACTTCTCCTTCTTCGCCAAAGTCTCTTCTAACTCATAAGACTTATCAAAATGATCCTCAATCGCACGTTTCCCACGACCGCTGACAATAATGATATCTTCAATTCCGGAAGCAACCGCTTCTTCGATAATAAACTGAATCGTCGGCTTATCCACGATTGGCAGCATCTCTTTAGGTTGAGCTTTCGTTGCAGGAAGGAATCGTGTTCCTAATCCCGCAGCTGGAATAATTGCTTTTCTTACTTTTTGCATCTTGTCTTCCTCCCTTTATACCGAAACTCTATTTCTAAATAAATGCTCTATCTCTTTTTCTTTATTATTCGCAACAGAAAGAAGATAGCTTCTTAATTCTGGTTCACTCATTGAGTCAAAATTCCTTAAGAAGTAATTTAGTATATTTTCATCCTTTAAAGGGGCCTTCCCAATATGAATCTTCGGGAAGATATCCGCTTTATGGATCTCATTTTCGTTTAGTAATTCTTCATACATTTTTTCACCAGGTCTGATACCGGAGTACTTAATTCCAATTTCGTCGATGGAGTAGCCGGAAAGTGTGATTAGGTTTTTCGCGAGGTCTACTATTTTGACCGGCTCACCCATATCCAATACAAATACCTCTCCACCTCGTGCTAGGGTACCAGCTTGTATTACTAGTCTTGAAGCTTCCGGTATAGTCATGAAGTAACGAGTCATATCCGGATGCGTCACCGTAACAGGGCCACCAGCCTGAATCTGCTTTTTAAACAGAGGAATAACACTCCCCCTACTTCCAAGCACATTCCCAAAACGAACCGCAACAAACTTCGTTTTGCTTTCCTGCGCCAGCTGTTGAACAACCATTTCCGCAAATCGTTTGGTAGAACCCATGATATTAGTCGGATTAACCGCTTTGTCCGAAGAAACCAAAACAAATGTATCAACGCCAAAAGTATCCGCCGCTTCCGCAACATTTTTGGAACCAAAGATATTGTTCTTCACCGCTTCTTCCGGATTTCGTTCCATCAATGGTACATGCTTATGAGCTGCCGCATGGTAGACAACATCTGGCTTATATTTTTCCATGATGGTGAAGATCTTGCTTCTATCTTGTATGTCTGCAATTTCTGTATAAATGTTAATGGTTGTATCGTACTTTGCTCGCAATTCCAACTCGATGGAGTAGATACTGTTCTCCCCGTGACCAAGTAATATTAGGTTTTCAGGAGTAAAGTTGGATATCTGACGACAGATTTCCGACCCGATGGAACCCCCAGCTCCTGTTACGAGAACTGTTTTCCCTGTGATGGATTCGGAGATACTTTCCATATCAAGTTTTACAGGGTCTCTTCCAAGTAAATCTTCTACTTGTACATCACGGAATTCGTTGACGGATACTTTTCCTGACATGAGGTCTTCCAACATCGGGATGATTTTTGTTTTTGCATCTGTTTTGACGCATTCCTGATAGATCGTGTTGATTTCTTTTTTCCCTAAGGAAGGGATGGCAATGATGATATTATCGATGTCCTTTTGCTCGACAATGGTAACGATGTCTTTTACTCCGCCCAGTACTGGAATATCGAGTATTTGCAGCTTTTGCTTTTTGGGGTCATCGTCGACGAACGCGACCGGCAGAAGTTCTGCATCCTTGTTATGTAGCAGCTGTCTTGCGACCATTGTACCACCCGCTCCGGCCCCGACTATGAGTGTGCGCTTCACGTTTTTATTTTTCTTTTGATAGAAATCGCGGTATACCCGCCAAGAAAAGCGGGATCCACCTATTAGGATCATATGCAGCATCCATGTGATGATCAGTGCACGGATATACACATTACCGACAGCAATCAGCTGCACAAAGCCAGTAACGGCCACCGAATACGTCACGGCCTTAGTGATTCCCATCAGTTCTCCAATGCTCGCATACTCCCACGCCTTATTGTACAGCTTGTATGAATAAGCAAATAAATGATGCCAAATGATTAAGGTCAAGGAGCTAAGAAGTAGCGTATTGGAGTTGAAAATATTAATATTCGGGATGAGCATCCAAAAGCTCACATAAATAGATGATAGAACAATGAAGGAATCTACAATTATCAGTAGAGACAGCCGCTTTTTATACGTCAACGATGGAACCCTCCTTTTCTTTTGAAGTATTTGTAAGAATTATAGTAATATAGTCATGCTATCAGGTCGAAAAATAGGAGGATGAGACATCCTCTTATTTTGCACCATAATAGTAATAGTACTGGCTATCTTTTTGTTTTTTCATATTCAATACAACTCCAAGAAGCTTAGCGTTCGCAGAGTTTAATAGTTCTTTAGCCTTTACGGCGCTGTCCTTATCTGTAGACCCACTTGCCACAACTAGTACAGTCCCATCGCATTTATTGGCTAAAATCTGTGCATCCGTCACTGCAAGTACAGGTGGCGTGTCAAAGATTACAAGATCATAGTCTTGGTACGCTTCAACAAGGAGTTCCTCCATCATTCTGGAGCTCAATAATTCCGCAGGGTTTGGCGGGATTGGACCACTTGTCAGAATGTCCAAGTTAGCGATTCTTGTTGCTGATATTGTTTCTTTTAGCGTAGACTGTTTGGTCAAAACAGTCGTCAGCCCTTTGAAGTTATCCTGCTGAAACGTATAATGGGAGGTCGGTTTTCTTAGATCGGCATCCACAAACAATACATTCTTCCCTTGTTGAGCATTCACTACTGCCAGGTTACTCGCAGTCGTAGACTTCCCTTCAGACGGACCAGTCGAAGTAATCATGATGGATCTTAAGTCGTTATCGACAGAAGAGAATTGTATATTGGTACGGATGGTTCTGTATTGTTCTGAGATTGGTGACTTTGGTAATTTATCAGAAATCAAGTGGCGGCTAGTCGTCGCTTTTGCATTGTTCATCTGCTTTTTCTTTTTAAGAACCAACCGTCTCACCCCTTGTTCTGGATTTTGCTTGCCTTTGTTGTCTGATCGCCTGCTGGATATCCTTGTCCTCTATAACCGTAATGGAACCCAAGACCGGCAATTCAAGCAGTTTTTCTATATCCTGCTCGTTCTTGATCGTGTTATCTAAGAACTCCAGTAAGAATGCAAGGCCGACACCTGCCATCAAGCCGACGACAAACGCAATTGCCATATTCAGGACTGGCTGAGGTTTAATTGGTGATGGATTCTCGCCTACTTGTGCTGGAGAAAGGATTTTCACATTATCCACGTTCATTAGCGATGTCACATCATTCTGGAATACTTGTGCAGTGGTGTTGGCAATAGTGGCTGCCATGACGGGATCTTGGTGTTGAACCGTGATCTTTAATACTTGTGAATTCCCTTCAGGCCCAACTGTGATAATTGAGTTCAGTGTTGAAAACGTTTCTTGTCCATTAAGCTCTTGGCTTACTTTATCAAGGATTGCCGGACTTTTGATGATGACATTGTATGTACTGATGATTTCCACGTTGGATCTGATTTGGTTAACATCTACGGTGCCTTGCTCATTTTGGGATTGATTCACCAATAATTGTGTAGAAGATTGATAGATTGGTGTTAATAAGAAATAGCTCACTACTCCACTTAATGCAGTTGCTAAAACAGTTAGGAGTACGATGAGCCATAGGCGTTTTTTTATGGTCTGAAATAGTTCTTTTAGACTAATAGTTTCTTCCATGACGACCTCCGAATGATAGTTGGTAAAGTTTAAGGATTCTACATATATTTTCAATTTCTGCCATACAGAAACTATTATAGTTTAGATTACCTTTCATATCTACATAATAATTGTAATTTAGTTGTAATAAAAGAGGAATTTGTATGAAAGCGCTGTATATTTCCACGTAATATTTTACAATTAAATCGGTTTTTGTCGAATAATGGGTGTAGCTTGTCGAATGAATAATAATTTGGAATTTTCTTCATATATATGGTTGTATCTAATGGACGAACTTAGGGGAGATGTTTTATGCGGAGACGGAGAGGCAATCCCATTTTAGTTTTAATTATCGGTTTGGCACTTACAGTCATTTTGGTCTATCTTTTCTCATCCATTTTCTTGGGTTCTGAACGAAAAGCTAGAAAGGTGGTCCATGAGTTCTATGAACACGAAAGCGAGGCTGATTTCGGACAATCTTGGGAGCTTTTGCATACCGAGATGCAGGCAAGGTTCGGCCGGGGCGCTTATATACAGGATCGGGCTCATGTGTTTAACGGACATTTTGGTGCAGATACTTTTACTTTTGATATTTCTGGTGCGAAGAAGATAAAGAATTGGAAGATGGAGAAGGACGGAGAGACTTTTGGTTCTGTCTATGCGTTTGAGGTGGAGCAAGAGTATCATGGAAAGTATGGGCATTTTGTGTTTGTGCAGTATGTGTATGTGGTGAGGGAGGATGGAGAGTGGAGGGTGTTGTGGGATTATAAGGGGTGATGGTGTGGGGAGAGACTCCACGGGGAGAATAACGGACAATGTCGCACCCCTAAAGTTGCTTGGAGGCAAAGCTTAAGGAAGCAACAGTGATTTTTTGCACACAAAAAGGGACAGCCTAAACTGTCCCCCGCTGAATGAAAGAGATTACTGTGTATCTTCTTCATCTTCCATGTCTGTATCGTCTTCCATGTTTGTATCATCTTCCATGTTCGTATCGTCTTCCATGTTTTGATCATCTTCCATGTCAGGATCTGCAGGTTCTTCCATTGGTGGGTTTTCTTCTGGCGGAGGAACATCCTGATTGTTACCTGCACATCCCGTAATTAACATTGCCGCTAATGCTGTACCAGATAATTTAATTAACCATTTGCTGTTCATTCAAACCTTCTCCTTTCGTATATGGAATTTCAAGACCTTTTTAGCTCGATTTTGCTGGTCCCTTTTTATATTCCCCATTTTCCGAGAAAGTTTGCATGTTTTTAGCAAATTTTTTAATTTATTGCTTTTGGCCTAACGCAAACATCATTTCCAATTCACAGACAAGTTGGCCATCAACCGTAGCTGTTCCCTTACCCTTGCCGATACTGCCGCGCACTCTAGTCATTTCGACCTCTAAACGAAGTTGGTCCCCAGGAACTACTTGTCGTTTGAAACGGCAGTTGTCTATTCCAGTGAAGAAAGCAAGGCGTCCTTTGTTTTCTTCTTTTTTCAGCATCGCTACCGCTCCGACCTGAGCGAGTGCTTCCACAATTAGCACACCAGGCATTACCGGGAACTGCGGGAAGTGCCCGTTGAAGAATTCTTCATTTGCAGTTACGTTCTTGATCCCGATTGCGCGTTGCCCTTCTTCTATTTCGATGATTCTGTCGATCAAAAGGAATGGGTATCTATGTGGAATGATTTCTTTGATTTCGTTAATATCAAGCATGTTTTTGTGACCTCCTACTAATAGTTACTTCCAATTATATAGGAAGCCATAAAAAATAGGAAGTCCTTTGTGGACTTCCTTACAGACTGTTGACAAATCGTGATTATCTTCAGATAAATTTGCATGTACTTGTTGATCTTCGTTCTAGGCGCTTCGCTTTCCAGCGGGCGGTCCGTAAGCCTCCTCACTCCGTTGCGGGGTCTTACCTGTCCCTTCCTCCCGCAGGAGTCTTCGCGCCTTCCACTACGATCAACAGGGGTATTGCATATTTCTGAAGATAAAAATATCTATGTCTACACACTGAAAGTCCTTTGTGGACTTCCTTATTCTTTGTTAACAAGGTCTAAGATATGCTGCCATGTTTCTTTGTTTAGGACATCCATCGGATTTCCGCCGCCAAGTACGCCGTATCCGAACATGGCTCCGGCGATGATTGCGACTGCCATGATGATTAGGATTATGATGATCCGCAGCCATATAGGAATAAGACGGATGCGCCATCTAAGTTTCTCTGGCTTCTTACGCTCGTTTGTTGCTGCATGTTCCTCTTGCTGTCTTGCTTTATTTTTCTGAGCTTTGCGCAATTCTTCCCTTGTTAAGCTCTTTTTCGGTTCTTTTTGCTCCATTGCGCAACCTCCTCTTGGACTAAAGTTATATTTATGAGTGGGCTATGATCGTAAACTCGGAATAGACTAAATGCCTATTTATTATTAAGAATCGAAGCTTTATGATTTCAATCCGTTCACAAGTCCCATCATCTGATCGGCGAATTGGACAGATCGCGCGTTGAATTGGTAGGAGCGCTGCATTAGCGTCATTTCGGTCATCTCAGATGCCAGGTCGACATTTGATTGCTCAAGCATTCCTTGTCTAATGTTAATATCCTCGCGTGCCGCTCCTTGCATGAATCCAACCACATCTTGGGGATTCGCAATTTCTGCTGGTGGTAGAGCAAATAAGGAACCAGGTCTTGCCTCAAGCATCTGCGGTCGGATGACCTGTGCCATTCCAAGCTCTTGAGCGATGGCTTGTCCATTATTCAATTCAGCTAGGAGGACCCCTCCTGGTTGAAGGTTAATTTCTTTCACATTTTCCGGCAGGATGATCGGTTGTTCGTTACTGCCCAGAACTGGATGTCCCTCTGCCGTTACAAGCATCACTTCATTGTTGTTGATCGGTGATAAATAGAATACACCATTTCTTGTGAATTGTGTACTTGTCTGACCATTTTCAGTCACTTGAACGGTGAAGAACTGATCTTCTTTAGCTAGTGCAAAGTCTAGCATACGTTCGGTGGATTTTAAAGCACCTTGTGTCAGGTTCAGCTTTGTTTGGGCAAGTCCGGCACCGGAGGCCATACGAATCCCAAGTGGTGTGTTCCTGACTGACTCGTACTGATTCAGGCTTTGGTTGTTACTTTGCTGGACTAGTAGTTCCTGGAACGTGGATTGGCGGTTTTTATAGCCTACCGTATCGACGTTGGCGATATTATGGCCGATTGTATCCAGCTGTTTTTGCAGCTGATTCATTGTATTGGTTGCATTCAGCATGATTCTGCTCATGGTTGAAGGTTCCTCCTTTCTTTAATTGCGTTAGTTGATCCGTCCGATTTCATTGGCTGCTTTTTGCATACTCATGTCATATGCCTGGATGATTTTCTGATTTGCTTCAAAGGCACGGAAAGCAGCAGTCATGTCTGCCATGGTTTGGGCCGTGTCCACATTGGAGCGTTCGATGTGACCTTGGAGCACTTGAAATACTGTATTTGGATTATTGATGGCACTTGGCAGCGGTTGGCCATTCTCTAAGCGATACAAGCCGTTGTTGTCCCGCATTAGGTCATTGGCGTTTGGAGCATATGCAATGCCGATACGCGTGTTGATGACTCCATTTTCAAGGATTGTTCCGTCTTGTTGCAGTTCGAATGTGTCAGTCTGCAGTTGAATTCTGGTGTTATTTTGGTCAAGGATGTAAAGTCCGTTGTTGGTTGTCAGGTAGCCTTGCTGGTCGACGGTGAAATTACCGTTCCTTGTGTATCTTGGTGTGCCGTCTTGGTTTTCTACAGTGAAGAAGATGGCTGCTCCTTCAGGCAGGTTTTGGTTTAGAATGGCAAGGTCGGTTTGATTTCCTGTCTGGCGCATGTCACCTTGTGTTTGGTTTGGTGCTGTTTCTTGCAGGTAGACACCTGTGTGAAGAGCTCCGATGGTTTGGTTCTGGGAGAAAGATATTGGTTTGGTTGTCGGGATATTGGTCTGTTCCATTTTTTTCAGGAGCAGTTCAGGGAAAGCTCTTAAGGATGATTGGTCGGCTTTATAGCCAGGCGTATTGGCGTTGGACAGGTTATTTGACAGCATCTCCATACGGCGCTGTTGTGAGATCATTCCGGCTGTTGCAGTGTGGAATCCACGTAACATGATTTTGGTTCACCTCTTGTTTTTGGTAACGTACATATTTATCTATTTTCTATTATAGTATATATTTCGAATTGTCGATATATGTAATTTTGTGAATAATTCGAGAGAATGTAAAAAGCGCCCTGATTAGGCGCTTATTTGGCAGTGTTTGTGAAGTTGTTGTTTATGATAATTGAGTTTTTTGGTTAGAGATTGTTTCATTGATGCGTCAAGGCAGTCTTTTATGAGTATTTCGTGATAGTTCGCTCTGATTGTGTGCCACTTTATGATGAGGTTTTGAATCATTTTGGGACACCTCCGGGTTATTTATAGTTATTTAGTTATACCCTTCGTGGGGATTTTGTAACTTTTTTGGGGTGGGGAGGGAGAGTTGGGTTGAATGGACTAGGTTTTTGGGTGGGAAGGATGCGCTGGGAGAGTCTCGAGGAGGGAAAGGAATGGAGGGTCAGACCCCCGCGAGGGGGTTTTTGATTAGTTTAGGTTTTTGTTTTGGGGGTCAGACCCTGTCAGCCCCTTTTGTTGTGCTTCTCTAAATTATGGTTATTGGAAGATAAAAGGAGCAGCCGGTTTGGGTGCTCCTTTTGTGGTGGTGTGTTTGTTTAGTTTTTTAGGGCTTGCATTATTTCTTTTTTTATTAGGGGTGCCATGGTTTTGGCGTAGGTTGCTGTGATGTGGTGTGCGTCTCTGTATATTAGGACATTTCCTTTTACTGGTTTGCAGTAGTCTTCTTCGCATAGGATGTCGGAGAAGTCTGCGTAATGGATGTTTTGTGGAACGTCTGTCAGTTTGCTGAACGGACTTTCAGTTGGTAATGCTTTTTCCCGTTCTATTGCACATTCTAAGGAATCTTCTCCTTTTTCCTCCACACATGATGGGACATCAAAGTCAAACCAAGGGTTATCCCTTACGGCAAATACTTTAATGTCGGCATCTTCAAGTGTTTTCCATTGTTCGACATAGCCTTGAGGAACTTGTTTGTTTGAACCTACATCTGCAGTAGTGAAAACAAGCTCAGGCTTTGTCTCCATCAGTATTTCTATAAGGTTTTCATTCCACTCCACACAGCTTTCACTTGTATTTTTGTTTTCTCCTTCTGCTGTGAAGCGGCAGGAACTTTTTGTATAGCTGATAATCTTTATCTTCTCTTCTTCTGCAATCAATTCAAGGGCAGGCAGCCAGTGTGCAGAGTGGGAGCCTCCTACTATTGCAATGGTTTGTGCAGGATCATTTGTATCTCCGTATTCGCAGCCGATCACTTCTGATTCGGATAGTTTTTGGTGACATTTATCTGGATATACCTTTGGAAGGTCATCTTTTGCTTGCATGGAGGAAGGCAAAATTTCTACTCCTTGTTTTGTTTCCTGAAGGTGATAGGTTGCCAATGCACCAGGGTACTCTGGATCTGATACGAAACTTGCAAGCTCTGCATTCGCTTGGTTAATTTGGTGTGACCAAGTGCCCGCTAATAGAACTGTCGGGACCATACAAGCAAGGACTACCGAGCTTCGTTTCCATTTTGGGCTCGTTTTTTTCATCGTACGAATTGGTTTTTCGATGATATTCGTTGTTAAGTAAGACAACGCTATACTCAGCCCTATAATTAAAAGACCGTGCACCAATGAAACATGATCGTTTCCTGAGAGGATGAAATAGAATATCAGAATCGGCCAGTGCCATAGATATAAAGCATATGACAAGGTACCTAGCTTTGTCAGAGGTTTGATGCTCAGGAATCTATGTACGCCAAATGAACCGCCATTGTTCCCGGCAAGGATGATGAATATGGCAGCAAGTGTAGGCCATAGTGCTGCATAACCAGGAAAGACTGTAGATACTTGGAGGATGATTCCACATAAAATGATGGCTATCAGCCCCACCCATCCAATAATAAAGCTGATGGATTTACGAAGAACCACCTGAGAACCAAGTACGGCCACTATGCCTCCAAGCGCAAATTCCCAAACCCGGGTGAACGTGTGAAAATAGGCAAACGCCTGATTCGTTGAGGTCAGGTAGACAGAATACGCAAGTGAGCTTGTAAAAACAGTCAATAGAACACCGATGAGCGTGGTTTTGAATTTTAGTTTAAAGACCTTATAGAGTAGGAGAGCCAGACCAAACACGACAGTTGGCCAAAGCACATAGAACTGCCCCTGGATGGACATTGCCCAGAAATGCTGAACAGGGCTTGCCTCATTATTTTGCGCAAGGTAATCAACCGCATTAAAACCAAGCTGCCAGTTTTGATAATAAAAAGCAGAAGCGATAATTTCCTGCACGGTTTGCCCCCACTGCACTTGCGGCAGCCAAAGCATACTCATAATCGTCACGACAAAGAGAACAAAAAATGCAGCAGGGAATAATCTTTTTGCCAAACCAAGCAGATAATCAATAAAATCGATTGAACCTTCACGTTGGACCCGCCCAAGCAAGGAAGTCGTGATCAAAAAGCCAGAAACCACAAAAAATACATCTACGCCCCCTGAGACGTTACCAAGCCAAATATGATAAATAGCTACCAGCAGCGCCGCTACGGCACGCAGTCCTTCTATTTCTGTACGAAAACGTTTGGTTGTAGAAATTTGTTGCACGTTAGAAGACATCCAATGTTTCTCCTTTATTAAAAAGATTAATAATTTTATATAATTCCAGAAACTATCATAACTAAGAATAGAGGGAGTGTAAACAGGAAAAGAGAAGGAGAAAAGATAAAAGGAGCAGCCGGTTTCGGTGCTCCTTGGGTTGATTGTTTATTAGGCGAAGCTTTTGCTTGGTAGGCGGTCGATGTGGTCTAGCATGACGCCTGTGCCGATTGCTACGCAGTCCATTGGATGTTCTGCGATTAGGACCGGGACTTTCAGTTCTTCTGCCAGGAGTTGGTCGATTCCGTGCAGTAGTGCTCCTCCGCCTGTCAGGATGACGCCGCGGTCGATGATGTCTGCGGATAGTTCAGGCGGTGTGCGTTCGAGGACGCTTTTTGCTGCCTGGACGATGACTTGAACGGATTCGCGCAGTGCTTCTTCGATCTCAGCAGATTTTACTGTGATGGTCTGTGGAAGTCCGCTTACCATGTCACGTCCGCGGATATCGATGGACTCGTCACGGCCGCCAGGGAATACTGTTGCGATTTCGATCTTGATGTTTTCCGCTGTACGCTCCCCGATCAATAGCTTGTACTTCTTTTTGATGTACTGAAGGATCTCGGCGTCGAATTTGTCGCCGGCCATTTTAATGGAAGAAGCTGTTACGATATCACCCATGGAAAGGACCGCAACATCCGTTGTTCCGCCACCGATGTCGACTACCATGTTTCCACTAGGCTGGAAGATATCCATCCCTGCTCCGATAGCTGCGACTTTTGGCTCTTCCTCCAGATAAATTTTCTTTCCGCCGCTCTTTTCAGCCGCTTCTCTGATCGCTTTTTGCTCAACGGACGTGATGTTCGTCGGGCAGCAGATAAGGATGCGCGGCTTTGATAGGAAGCCTTTTACGTTCAATTTTTTGATGAAATGCTTCAGCATTGCTTCTGTTACTTCGAAATCTGCGATGACGCCATCTTTCAGCGGTCTCATCGCTACGATGTTACCAGGTGTACGCCCCACCATCTTGCGGGCCTCTTCCCCTACCGCCAATACTTTGCCTGTATTCGTGTCAAGTGCTACTACGGAAGGCTCGTTCAGAACGATGCCTTTTCCTTTAACGTGGATGAGTACGTTCGCTGTACCCAGGTCGATTCCAATATCCCTTGCAAACATCTTCCTTTTTTCCTCCTTGCTTTGTGGGTTGCTTTTTGTGAGTCGCTTGTTGTTTTTTTGGTGTCTTATGTTGTTATATGACTTTATGTATATGTTCGTTGATTGTTGTAAAAAACTCTTGAACACTATCTTTAGTCCTAATTGTATATTCTATCACATTTTACAAAATTAAGGGTGAATTTAACAGTAAATTCATGTCATTTTGTTTAGAATTTTGTCGAATAGGGTATTTATGTCGGTTTATGGGCTGAATGATGATGGTCACGGCCATTTTAAACACAAAAATACCAGAGACACTTATGCCCTGGTATCCTCTCGTTATTTTACAGCTTCCTCTTCCTTCTTATACTTCATCTTGGTTGCTTCGCCGCCCCGCAAATGCCTGATGGATTTATGGTAATCAAGGATTGTTTTCACTTCATTCGCTAAGTCTGGGTTGATCTCCGGCAGTCTTTCCGTCAAGTCCTTATGGACAGTACTTTTGGAAACTCCAAATTCCTTCGCAATCACGCGAACCGTTTTCTTTGTCTCCACGATATACTTTCCAATCTTGATAGTTCTCTCTTTGATGTAATCGTGCACACCACTCGCCCTCCCTAAATTGTGGATGTTGAGAAGTGTGAAATGAGACCCGCTTATACCGATGTAACGAAGTGCATAAAATTAGAGTTGTATATAAAACAAAAGTAGGATGGCTGGTGTAATTCTTCGAGACAATCTACGATCCCTCACCTCAAACACTCTCTTTGTATGTTTGGTTAGTATCAGTTTATTAGCTTGGTTGGTTGTTTATGCCAGAAATGTCTTGAGGGACAAGGGTTTTGTTTGAATTTTTTGAGAATGTCACCGTTTCCACTCTTTAAATGCTATAATTGGGGCGAAAACCAATATTTAGGGGGTTCTTACCATTAACAAGTTATTATTTTTTTCTATATGCGGTTCATTGATATTGCTTGTAGGATGTCAGATCGGTGCAGATGTAAAAACTAGTTCCGGTTTACCAGTACAAGCAGTCCAAGAAGAGACAATTCCTGAGTGGGAGGTTCCAGAGTCGGAAATTTGGCATGGTGATTGGTTGATACCTGAAACCTCACCTATCATCGGCAATATTATTATTTATAATGAAACCGAAGAGGGCTTTGATTTTGAAATATCAGTAGAAAATAATGTACCTATGAAATCTGCAAACTCTTCAAGACCTATTACTTCTTCAAACGGCACAAGTGGATACGCTTATAAGGATGGATTAGTCGCTGTTTCCGATAGGGATACTTATGGATGCGAACTCACTTTCCAACTGGGGAAGGACCGGATACTTGTGAGAGGATCAGAGGAATGTACCGACCCGGATCTTACGGTTGACTTTAATCATTCCTTTTCCCTTCCGGAAGCCTTTGTCATCGATGAATATTTTGTGGAAAGCCTAAAGGAAGGAAAATTCACTCCAGATGGATATGGCATTGGAAATTCAATCAAGAGCATCACGGATGTGCTTGGTGAACCTGATGCAAGAATCCAGCGAAATGAAGCAACTTACAATATTTATTCCAATATGGGCTATGGCACTTCTACAGGTGAAAGTCTAGTTGGATTACTCACTGTCATCCGACCCGAAAAGCTTACACCAGCTGATATTGAGGAGCTTTTGGGAGAGCCGGAACAGGAAGGGCTAAATGAACTAGAGGGATTATATTTTTATTACTATATCATTGAGGATGAATATGAATTGTATTTCGAATTTGTACCAGAAGAAAAAACGTTATTGCGCTTCCACTTAAGAGAAATGAAATTAATGTGATATTTCTCCACCTTAATTGTCAATGATTTGTATTCTTAAATCATTAAAGGTATAGCCCCGTTTACGTCGAATATTTTAGTAAAGGATATGATTGCGATGGGAGTGTTGTAGCATGGGCTTGGAAGCAAAGTTGACGTATTCAAAAAGCGGACCGGATTCGGTGATGTTACATTTTGTCGTTGAAAATACTGGGGTTTCCAGTGAGAAAGTGACCTTCCGTAGCGGGCAGCGATATGACTATATTTTGTACCGGGACGGCACGAGGGTTGAGCAGTTTTCAGAAGGAAAGATGTTCACGATGATCTTTGAGGAAATCATGGTGGCGGCCGGGCAGGAGTTGAGCTTTGATATTCCATTGAAGAATCTTCAGCCTGGTCGTCATAAGGTGAATGTGTGGTTGGCAGATTCTGATTGGCCTGATGTGAGGGATCGGTTGGAGTTTGATGTGTAAGAGTGGGGACCCGTCTGAATGACGGGTTTTTTATTTTCGATTGCTTAATCTGCAATTTAGCTAGTTCCTATATTCAACAAGTCCCCCCATGTTTTGATGCCGCGTTCTTGACAGATTTGGAGCAGTTCCGTAAACAGGAATGCGGTGGTCAATGCATCGCCAAGAGCTGAGTGTCGCTTATAGATTCTTGTGCCAAAGTCCCTGGCGTACTTCTCCAGATCGCGCATGTCGTAGCTAGGGGCGATATAGCCGATTAGGTTGAGCGTATCAATGGTTTTAGGGTTTTTCCAGGTCATGTTGTTGCGTTTTAGCTCTGCCTGTATCGCTTGCATATCGAATGCTATGTAGTGACCGACAAAGCAAGCGGACTGGCCGGCGGCAAAATCCCTTAGATCTTCAATTGCCATCAGCGCTGTGGGTGCTTCATCTGTTTGTTCATTGGTGATGCCTGTAAGTTCGGTAATTTCCCGAGGAATTTGTCGATTCGGGTTGATATAGGTTTGATAGGCAGTTTCTTCGATGACTTGAAGGTTCTTTATTTTAACTGCGCCAAGTTCGATTATACGGTCATCCTTTGCCACCTTGAATCCGGTCGTTTCCGTATCGAAAACTGTGAACTCCAATTTGTCGACAGGTGTGGAAAGCGGTATGTTTTCTGCTAAATTGCTCGGGAAATAATGCTTTTTTGCGAATGGAAACATATTTTGTAGATACCTCCTCTTGTATGGCGGATGGTCGCGTGTTAGTAATAGGAAAGCATATGGCTTTGGAGCTCCTTGATTAGCCGGATGCTTAGCATGAGTTCTTCCTTTTCACGTGTGGTGAGGGTTGTCAGGTTAAGGGTTGATGTCAGCTTTTCATTATTCCGGTGTTGGTTGTGCCGGATTCGGACGTAATAGTTGAGTATGGTGCTGATAGATGCTTTGAGATCCTTTTGGAAATTTTCCGATAGGATCTTTTTTTCGTGGAGCTGGTCTATCTTTTCGATTGGTGTGCCATAGGTGATGCCATGCATGAGTGCAAGTATTTGCAGGCTGTGGTGATAGGGAAATAGCACTTCTTTTTTTAGGTCAACTTGTTTTTTATTGCGGCGGAACATGGATCTGATTGGTTGCTCCAGGGTTGGAATCGGGTTCTCCCGTTCGAGTTGGGAGAGTCTGTATAGAAAAATTTTGGCACGGTCTAGTGAATCAGTGACGATTTGTTGGAATTGCCGGTGTAGTGTATCGTCACCGTATATATGGCGATATGAGAAAAAGTTCTGGGCTAGGAGCAGTCGATCGTTGGTGGCCTTAAGTGACCATTCATGGATGCGGGACTCCCATTCCTCCAGTGTGCCGCGCCAGATTTTATTGGATGCCATCATATCGCCTTTGCATCTTTTATAGCCTGCAAGTTCCAGATTTGCGACGATTTTTTCTGCTAGATCTGCGAAGTATCGGGTGGCGATATGGTCGCTATGTGGGCTGTCTTTTGCTTGATTGTCTTGGTCTTCAGGAAGTTCCTCATAGACTAGGAAATGGTCCTGGTCGGTGAGGAGGAATTGCTCCTTTCTTGCGCCGCTGCCCATGAGGTAGAAGCAGAATTTTGCCGGTGGTGCCGTTGGCATTTCTTTTATGGATAGCTCGATACAACGATGGATGAGCTGGTCGTAAAGGGTGTTGATGGCTTCTAAAGTATCGATGATCGGGACTTGCTGCTGGAGCATGGTGTCAAGTGTGGCATAGAGTTGGTTTTTTATTGGCGGTAGGGCTTCTTTGGTGACTGTTTTAAGTGTTTCTAAGTTTTGGAGCATCGTTGTCGGTTGTTTGGCTTGCAGGAGGTCTGTCAGGGTGACAAGTCCTGAGAGTTGTTTTTTCTCGTTTGTGACTGGAAGGTGTTTGAAGCCGTTCAGAAGCATGGTGGTGAGTGCTTCATGGTAGTAGGCTGTTCTTTGGATGGTGATCGGGTTTTCAGTCATGATGGTTTGGACTTGGTCTGTTGTGCTTTTTCCGGTGGTGATGACGCGGTTGACGAAATCGTGCATGGTTACGATGCCTTTGATAAGTTCATTTTCTGTGATGATGGCTGCGGTCGTTGTGCTTTTTTTAGAAAGGTTTTCTGCGACGGATTGGATCGTATCGGTTATTTTTGCTTGGATGGTGGTCTGGCTCGGTTGCATGAAGTCCTGGACTCTCAAGGTGGTCGGATCGGTTGTTGGGCCCATGCTGTTGCTCATGTTGATTTGCTCGGCTAGCGAGTTGTAGACGTCATGAAGGCGGGAACTGACCTGGTCTAATATGAAGTCGCGGATGGCAGGTTCCTTCCATCTTTCTTTTAATACACTATAAGGGATGAAGAGTGCCTCTGTATCGTCAATGGACCGGACTTGAATGAGGGACTGGCTGTGTTGTGCCGACGGGTTTTGGAGCTGATCTGGGTATAGTGGCGTTGTTGGGTCTGACTGTTTTGCTTGAGGAAAATTGGCGGCTAGAAAATGATGGATGTTGGAGAGGCCGATCAGTTCGTTCGGTTTGATGATTTCGAGGACCTCTTCTTGGCCATGGGATTTCTGGGAAGGAATATAGACTTCGGCCATGCCGGAAAGCACGAGAAAGACACCTTCGCGGTTTTCGTTTGCGTGGAGGATGATGTCGTCTTGATTGTAATGGAAGGTTTCGCATTGTTTTTTTATTTTGGATGCCTCGTCTTCTGTCAGATTTTTCGTTAATAGGTGCAACATGTCGGTGGCTCCTTTTTATGCAGGAAAGAGGAGCAATGCGTTGTGCACTGCCCCTCCCTGCTATTTGGTTTATTTGTCGATCCAAACGTCCCCATTTTTGTAGGACATTTGCTCTGGATAACGAAGGTCTACCACTTCGTCTTGGATTTTTTGTGATGGTGCTTTCGTTCTTAAGGATACGACAACGATCGTGATGATGGCTGCTGCCGCCCCGAAGACACCTGCTCCTGTGTCGATGATGCCAAGGACGGTGAAGCCGCCGTATTTTGCCGCAAAGATGTAGGATAGGGTGACACCAAGTCCTACAAGCATACCGGCGATGACACCTTGTGCGTTGGCACGTTTCCACCATACTCCAAGAAGGAGTGCCGGGAAGAAGGTTCCGGATGCGAGCGCGAAGGCCCATGCAACGATCTGCGTGATGGCTCCTGGTGGGTTAAGCGCTACAAGACCCGCAAGGACGGTAGCGGTGACAATGGTGACCCGGCCGACCATGAGACGATTCTTGTCGGTTGCATTCGGTCTCATGACACGATAGTAGATGTCATGTGCGAACGAGGACGAGATAGAGATCATCAATCCACCTGCTGTGGAAAGAGCGGCTGCCATAGCGCCTGCCGCTACAAGGCCGATGACGAAAACACCAAGGTTGGCGATTTCCGGTGTGGCCATAACTACGATATCGTTTGCGATGATAAGTTCGTTCCATTGAAGGATGCCGTCGCCGTTCGTGTCAGCGACTTGCAGTTTTCCTGTGTTTACCCAAGATTCTGTCCAGGCAGGTAGTTGGTCGATCGGTTGTCCTGCCACACGTCTCATCAGGATGAAACGGGAGAATGCTGCGTATGCCGGTGCGGAAAGGTATAGCAGGCCGATAAAAAGTAGTGCCCATGCGCCTGACCAGCGAGCTGCTTTCATGGTGGAAACTGTGTAAAAACGGACGATAACGTGCGGAAGTCCTGCAGTTCCGGCCATCAGTGTGAACATGAGGGCCATGAATTGCCATTTGGTACCGTTGGTGAACGGTGCAAAATATTCGGATACACCGAGTTCCCTGTCGAGTTCTCCCATTGTTTGGACGATCTGGCCGTAGGAAAGCCATGGTAATGGGTTGTTTGTCAGTTGCAGGGACATGAATATTACCGGGATCAGGTAGGCGATGATCAGGATGATATATTGAGCCACCTGGGTCCAGGTGATCCCTTTCATACCACCGAATGCGGCGTAGAATGCGATCAGTACGACCCCGATCATGGTTCCGATTCTAGCATCCACTTCCAGTAAGCGGCCGATAACCACTCCTGAACCGGAAAGCTGGCCGATGGAGTAGGTGAAACTGATGATGATGGTACAGATGGCCGCGATGACGCGTGCGGTGTGACTGTTGAACCGGTCGCCGATGAACTCGGGTACGGTGTAGCGGCCGTATTTTCTTAATTGTGGTGCTAAGAGGAAGGTCAAGAGCAGGTAACCGCCTGTCCAACCCATTATGTATGCAAGTCCGTCGTAGCCGAGTAGCATGATGGTTCCGGCCATCCCGATGAATGACGCGGCACTCATCCAGTCTGCGCCGATGGCCATCCCGTTGAATACTGGCGGTACGCCGCGGCCAGCTACGTAAAAGTCGGAGGTTTGTTTTGC
Organism: Sutcliffiella horikoshii DSM 8719; assembly: GCA_001648575.1. Taxonomy (GTDB): domain Bacteria; phylum Bacillota; class Bacilli; order Bacillales; family Bacillaceae_I; genus Sutcliffiella_A; species Sutcliffiella_A horikoshii. Next base: position 34,426 of record LQXN01000063.1, read on the forward strand.
TTTGTTGTAGATGGCGATTCCTATATAGAGTCCGAATGTGATCAAAATCAGTGTGAGTGAGACGAGAAACTGGTTATCCAATCGTAGGTCCCCCTTTGGGTTCAGTGATATTTTTATCTCGGTTATTGTAAGATTCTTCTTTGTTTGTGAAAATCTCGGTTATGAGATTTTTGTATATGAGATGCTTAAGTGTGAGATTCATAGGTGGATGGTCTGTTAGATTAGTGGTCCAATGTTTTGCCTGCGCTCAGGACTTCGTTGGCTTTTTCGTCGATGCCGTATTTAGCGTCGATTTTGTCGCTGACTTTGGCGTTGACGAACAGTAAGATGATGAAGGTGATGACGGAGCCTTGTGCGCCCATGTAGTAGTGGAATGGGAAGCCTCCGAAAATGGTGAATTGCAAGGATTCGGCGAACAGGACAATGCCGAATGATACACCCAGCCAGATCGCCAAATAAATTAGAATGAACTTGTTCTTCTCTCTGAAATAAGCATCAGCAACGGATTTCTCGATTTTTTTCAAGGGTTTGCCTCCTTTGAATTTTGGTGATGGGTGTCGGGGTTTCGACGTTGATGCTGAAATTCCTTTGGGGGTCTGACCCCTTTTTTAATTTTTTTATATTTTTTTTATGTTTTTTAAAGACTTTTACTTTTGTAGTTCTTGTTATCTAAGGCTGAAGATGAATTTGACGGTGTCGAGGAATGGTGCCGGTACTAGGGCGACTTCCACGACGGCGTAGGTGATCAGGGTTGCTATTGGGACTGCGAGTAGTATGGGTCTTTGTTTTTTGATTGCCAGGAAGATGCAGGTGGCGGTGATGATTAGGAATAGGTAGAATAAGAACATTTTTGTTTCACTCCTTTGTAAGCGCTTTTATTTTTTGTCGAATCTCCCTCCTTTTTAGCATTAAGCTTTTTCTGTATTAAAACAGAATTTTATAATAATTCTAATAATTAGATTATGGTATAAGCGTTGTTTCAAGTCAACTGTTAATTTTTAAAGAGAGTTCTACATTTTTCGCGGATTTTTTTAGATTGTGTATTAGTACAAATGTGGTGCGGATGTAATTCAACTTGCTCGCCGGTCGAAAGTGTTTTGATTTGCCCGTGTATTAAATCGCGCATCATTTCTCGTTGACACCATTTTCAGGCTGTGTATAACAGTATTTTTTTTAGGAATAGTATGTAGTGAATAAAGTTCGGGTATAGACTGTGTAAGTCTGTTAAGAAAGGAGCTATATATGGATAAATTCTATAAGTTACCCTTTGAAGAAGTGATGAAGACTATTAAAGTTACAAAGGATGGCCTTACTGATTCTGAAGTGAAAGAAAGACAGGAGCAGTATGGTTTTAATGAACTTGGAGAAGAACAGCGAAAAAGCACCTTTCAGGTCTTTTTGGAGCAGTTCAAGGATTTTCTTGTCATTATTCTTATCGTAGCCGCTTTACTATCTGCCTTTTTAGGGAAATTTGAAAGCACCATCGTGATTGTGGTCGTGGTTATCATCAATGCCATTCTTGGAACCGTCCAGCATGTAAAGGCGGAACAATCGCTCAAAAGCCTGAAAAGCCTGTCCTCTCCCACTGCCAAAGTTATAAGAAATGGAGATAAAGTTGAAATACCATCCAGGGAAGTCGTGGTTGGAGATATACTCTATCTGGATGCGGGGGATTACATAAGTGCGGATGGCAGGATCATCGAAACCCATAGCCTTCAGGTAAACGAAAGCTCCTTGACCGGTGAATCCATCAGTGTTGTTAAAACCCTTGATCCGATTGATGAGGACGATGTTTCCATCGGCGATAAGACGAATATGGTATTCTCCGGGAGCTTTGTTACATATGGGAGAGCTGTAATTGTCGTAACTGAAATCGGACAGAAAACGGAAATCGGTAAAATCGCCAACTTGATGGAAAGTGCCAAAGAGAAGAAAACACCGCTTCAGATGAATCTTGATAATTTTGGAAAGAAGCTTGCCATTGCCATTATCATCATTGCTGTTCTTATTTTTGCGATTGATATCATTCGGGGACGTACGTTGATTGACTCCTTCATGTTTGCCGTTGCCCTGGCTGTCGCGGCCATACCGGAAGCATTAAGCTCCATTGTGACCATCGTACTTGCGTTTGGCACACAAAAGATGGCAAAGGAAAATGCCATTATTCGAAAGCTTCATGCAGTAGAAAGCCTCGGAAGCATCTCTGTCATTTGTTCAGATAAGACCGGTACCCTGACACAAAATAAAATGACCGTGCAGAAGGTGTTTCTGGATTCAGAAATCCATGAGCATGACAAATTGAAACTCGACCAGGAGCTGCATGAAAAATTCCTCCTTATGCAGCTTTTGTGTAACGATGCAGAGACCACCAAAGATAAGGAGATTGGAGATCCAACCGAGATTGCCTTGGTGGATTTTGGCGAAGAAATCTATGAATTGGACGAAATGAAAACAAGAAAAACCTACCCTAGACTGAAGGAAGTCCCATTTGATTCTGACAGAAAGCTGATGAGTACTGTCCATACCCTAGATTCCAAACAGGTACTGATCACCAAGGGTGCCGTTGATGTTTTAATGGATAGGGTGGTGAAAATAGAAACGTCAGATGGCATATCCAATTTTTCAGAAGAGGACAGGAAGAAAATCGACGAAGTGAATCATTCCTTTTCGGAAAGCGGACTGCGTGTGCTGGCTTTTGCTTATAAAGAGGTGGAGAATTATGAGAATATCTCGACAAAGGATGAACAAGACTTAATTTTTGTCGGATTGACTGCCATGATGGATCCTCCCCGTGCGGAGTCTAAGGAAGCGGTCGAACGATGCATTTCAGCAGGCATCAAACCTGTGATGATCACCGGAGACCATAAAATAACCGCTTCTGCGATTGCAAAGGAGATCGGGATTTTCCGAGATGGAGATAAAGCGGTGGAAGGATTTGAGCTCGAAAAGATAAGTGACGAGGATTTAAAAGGCATGGTAGAGGACATTTCCGTTTATGCACGAGTATCCCCAGAGCATAAAATACGGATTGTTCGAGCTTGGCAGGAAAAAGGGAATATCGTTGCAATGACCGGCGACGGAGTCAACGATGGTCCTGCATTGAAACAAGCGAACATTGGAATCGCCATGGGGATCACAGGAACGGAAGTGGCCAAGGATGCCTCTTCCATGGTCTTGACAGATGATAACTTCTCCACCATCGTTAAGGCGATTGCCAATGGAAGAAGCATCTATGCCAACATCAAAAATTCCATCAGGTTCCTGCTTGCCGGTAACACCGCAGGAATTCTATCTGTTCTTTATGCTGCTATCGGCGGATTGCCTGTTCCATTTGCGCCAGTGCATCTGCTGTTCATCAACTTGCTGACAGATAGCCTGCCGGCGATTGCCATTGGTCTTGAACCTCATAATAAAAAAGTGATGGATGAAAAACCGCGGGATGTGGAAACCCCGCTTCTCAATAAAGTATTTGCAGCCCGGCTCCTTAGTGAAGGATTCCTGATTGCCGTGGCTACCCTGATCGCGTTTCATATCGGACTCACCATGGACAATCCTTTGACAGCAAGTACCATGGCTTTTTCCACACTATGTCTTGCCCGACTGTTTCATGGCTTCAACGCACGTTCCAGACAGTCGATATTCAAAGTCGGACTGTTTTCGAACCTCTACTTGATAGGGGCAGTCGTCATAGGCATCGCACTCCTGCAGCTTGTTCTGCTGGTTGATCCATTAAAGGGGATATTTGAAGTTGCCACACTAACTTCTACCCAGTTCGGCTATGTCTATGGTCTGGCACTTATGCCACTTGTTCTGATTCAACTGTATAAGTTGATTTTTGTGAGAGATTGAAAAAAGTATGTGCAATGACCTGTATTCCATTATCCGCTGGAATACAGGTTTTTTTACATAAAAATGACCGAGCAGTGCTGCTCGGTTGGGGATGGATTGGCGGTTTATAGTGTTTCATCTTCGTACTCTACCCCGTGTTCATGCATGAGGTCTTCGAGTTTAATCTGGAATTGGCGGATTTTGGCGCGGCCTTCATCCAGGTGTTCGTTTGCTTCAAATACTTTATCGTAGTCTTGTTGTTCGAGGGCGACCCTTATCTTTTTGAACCCTTGAAGCTGGGCGTTGCTGCCTTCGATGTAGATTTCATGGATTTCTCTGACGGCTTCGGTTTTGGGGCGGATGCTTTCTAGCTTTGTGATGAATTCTTCGTAGGCTGGAATGGTGACGGTGTCGATGATCTCGTACATGGTCCAGTCGTCTGTATAGTTTTGGCCGGAGACGCTGCCATAGGAGTCGATGGCCTCAAATTCCAGTTCGGCTACTTTTGGCAGCTCGGTATTTATATAGTTGATGAGGTCATCTTTCTCCGAGTCGGTGGTGGAGCAGGCTGATAGCAGCATAACAAGTAACAGGGCAAACAGGCAGAGTTGTCTTTTCAACGGTGGATTGCCTCCTTGTGAGATGGATTCTACCTCTTACCATATTTCGGGATGGATTTGTCTTATTACAGTTGGTGGGGAAATGGGGTTGTTTGCTGAGGAATTTGCTGTTTGATCAGGTAGGGAGAGAGAGCCACTTGGTTATCGGTAAAAAAAGGGCCAGAAGTCTCTCCTGTACCCTATTTATCTATTTAAAGGTTTATATATGGTGATGCACTATTGAGAATATGTGTGGATTTTGGTACAAATTTTTTTGATTGTAGAATTGAGCCCTTCACTCACATCGTTTCAATTGTCAGTTTGATAGCTGCAGTCAGGTCAGCCTGGGACCAGCTTGGTGTGTTGTTTAGCTGGGTCGCAAGCTGGTGTGAGGCTGGAATGTGGATGAAGCCTGCCGGGATTTGGGCTGTTTTTGGTTCATCTGTTTCAGTAGGGTTGGCCGCTCTATTGGCGTTTTGATGCGCAAGCTGGTGCAGGACGGCATACATGACGTTATTACATAGGTAGGTCCCTGCTGTATTGGATACTTTTGCAGGAAAGTTATTTTCGTTTAAATGGTTTACCATCGCGCGGATCGGCAAGGTGGAAAAGTAGCCGTCGGGGCCTTGTGGGTTGATTGGTGCATCCTGAAGCACGACTCCATTATTATCAGGTGCACCACCAGCATCCTTACAGTTGATCGCAATTCGCTCTGGTGTTATGTGCGCACGACCCGCTGCAAGCCCGAGGGAAACCACGGCATCTGGTTGTAGCTCCTCCATATACTCCAATAACAACTTTTCCGATTCGGTGAAATCAACAGGCAACACCCTGCTTATGACTCGGTAGTGACCAATTATCTGATGGTCCAATTCCTTGACAATCTCCTCTGTTGGATTGATCTTAAAATTCAAAAACGGTTCAAAACCGGTTAGAAGTAGGGTTTTGGTCATGATGGAAGACCTCCTTTTATTTTGGAAGCGGAGGGACGGTTTTGGCTCCTCGATCGATGTTCGAAGGAGCCAGTGAACCGGCCCACCTGCTTATTCAAAGTAATATTGCTCCGTAAACTAATGCTCCCACAATGACGTAGGCGGGGTGCACTTTCCATTTTTCAAGAAGTAGGTAGCTCGCGATAATTAGAAACACTGTTTGGATGGTGCCGCTTGCTTCGTAGGATTCGGCGAAGAATCGGAAGGCCATGACACCAAGCAGGAGTGCAATGGTTGGTCGCACATAGTTGGACATTCTTTTTACTTTTGGTGAGTCCCGGAATTTGTAGAGCAGGCTCATGAGGGCGACCATCAGGATCAGTGATGGTGCGACGGTGGCGAATACACCGACTGCTGCGCCTAGGATGCCTGCTTGTTCGTAGCCTATGTAGCCGGCCATTTTGGTTGCGATCGGTCCTGGCAGGGCGTTTCCGAGTGCGAGTACTTCACTGAATTCTGAGACGGTGAGCCATCCGTAGCGGTGGACGACTTCGTTTTCCACAAGCGGAATGGACGCGGGGCCTCCCCCGTACCCGAGTATGCCCGGTATGAAAAAGGCGAGGAAAATCTCCCAGTAGATCATCATGGTTGGGTCCCTCCTTTTTCAGGTTTTGGTTTGTCTTTTTTCAGGACAGCGGCTGCGAGTAGCAGGGCAATGACGATTCCTGGATGGAGGCCAAGAATCTCAATGAATAGGAAACTAGCCAGGATTAGGAAGATGGCTGCCGTCCAGCCCAGCCCTTTTTGCGATTTTGATAGAAAGTCCCATGTCAGGACAGCGAGCAGGACGCCGACAACGGGCAGGACTGCTTTGGTCATGCCTTGCACCCACGCTTGGTCTTTGATGCTTGAGAGAGTGGTCAGCAGGACGATCATGAGTATGATGGTCGGGATGATGGAGGCCAGGACGGCGTTCATCATACCTGTGTAACCGCCGACGCGGTAACCGATGTAACCGGCCATTTTGGTATTGATTGGTCCGGGCAAGGTGTTGGCGAGTGCGAGGATGTCCGAGAAATCATCATCTGAAAGCCATTTATACTTGCCCACTACCTCCTTATGTACAAGCGGAATGCTGGACGGACCGCCGCCATAACCCAACATCCCGACACGGAAGAATGCGATGAATAAGTCCCATTGCTTCATGGTGCTGTGGTTCCTCCTTTTGTGAAGAGGGGCTGACTGACTGTGCTCTACTTTGCTTTGGTGCTTTAGTGGAGTGGGGGTCAGACCCCTCTTTAGTTCTTTACTGCTTTAACGGAGAGCGGGTCAGACCCCTCTTTAGTTCTTTATTGCTTTAACGGAGAGCGGGTCAGACCCCTCTTTAGTTCTTTATTGCTTTAACGGAGAGCGGGTCAGACCCCTCTTTAGTTCTTTAGCTCTTCATCTCTTTACCACGCTGCGATGCAGCCGTCGGTTCTTGGTTCGGTGCCGCCTGTGAGGGTGCCGGTTTTTGGGTCGCGCCAGATGATTTGGCCGCGGCCGAAGCTGCCTCCGTCGAGTGTGATATGGATGTTGTGGCCTTTGCGTTGGAGAGCTTGGGCCAGGTGTTGCGGGAAGTGGTGCTCGACGTGCACGGTTTTGTCTTCCATCCATTGCCATCTTGGTGCGTCCAGGGCAGCCTGCGGGTTGAGGTGGAAGTCGACGGTGTTCATGACGACCTGCATGTGGCCCTGTGGCTGCATGTAGCCTCCCATGACGCCGAATGGTCCGACGGCTTCGTTGTCTTTTGTCAGGAAGCCAGGGATGATGGTGTGGTATGTTTTCTTTCCTGGTGCCAGCGCGTTTTCGTGTTCTGGGTCAAGGGAGAAGTCATGTCCCCTGTTTTGCAGGCCGATCCCAGTTCCTGGGACGACGACACCCGACCCGAATCCCATGTAGTTGCTCTGGATAAAGGATACCATATTCCCTTCCCCATCTGCAGTTGCTAAATAGACGGTTCCTCCTTTTGGCGGAGTTCCGGGCTCTGGCGTAAGGGCTGTGTCGGTGATGAGGTCCCTTCTTTCTTTTGCAAAGGAATCGGACAGCAATTCTTCTGCGGTGTGGGTCATGGTCGTCGTATCTGAGACGTATTTCTTGGCGTCAGCGAATGCGAGCTTCATTGCTTCGATTTGTTTATGATAGGTTTCGAGACTGTCGCGTTCGGTGAAGGTCTCCTCTTTCAGCATGTTGAGTGCCATGAGGGCGACGATCCCTTGACCGTTCGGCGGGATTTCCCAGACGTCATAGCCTCTGTAATTGACTTTGATTGGCTGCACCCATTCCGGTTGGTAGGCTGCAAGGTCTTCGTATGTAAGGAAGCCGTTGTGCTGTTTGGAGAAGTCAGCGATTCTATGGGCTAATTCACCGCGGTAGAAGGCTTCTCCGTTGGTTTCAGCGATTTGTCTTAGTGTGTCGGCGTGGCCTTTGGAGGACCAGATTTCCCCGATTTCAGGTGCACGGCCGTCTGGTGCAAAGGTTTCGAACCAGTGATTGAATTCTTCGGTCGTGCAGAATTTTTTATAGGCATTGTAGGCGCCCTTCCAATACTTGCCGAGTGTTGGTGAGATTGGGTAGCCTTTTTCTGCATAGTCTATGGCAGGCTGCAGCACTTCTGAGAGTGGTAGTTTGCCAAATTTCTTGGATAGCTCTGCCCAGGCGGATGGTGCTCCGGGAACGGTCACCGGGATGAGGCCCATTTTCGGCATGGTGTCGTGGCCACGCTCTTTTACTTTATCGATGGAGATGGATTGTGGTGCTGGTCCGCTTGCGTTCAGGCCATGAAGCTCCCCTTTTGTCCAGACGAGTGCGAATGCGTCGCCCCCGATTCCGTTGGAGGTTGGTTCGACGACGGTCAGGCAGGCAGCGGTTGCGATGGCAGCATCAATGGCGTTGCCTCCTTTTTTCAGAATGTCGAGGCCAGCTTGTGCGGCTAGCGGCTGCGATGTGGCAACCATGCCGTTTTGGGCGAATACGGTGTTGCGCTGGGATGGGTACGGGTTGTTGAGATAGTCAAGTTTAAGTGTCATTTGTTGATCCCCCTATTATTTCGTTATGCGAATTATTTTCTATTATACGTAATTTTCTTTATTTTTTCAAAATAAGAAATTTTGCTTTGTTGTTGGGGGTGAAATGGATTCTGGTGTTCGGAGTGTTGACGTATTGTGGGTAGGATCCTTCGTGGTGGGTGGTGGAAAAGTATTTCAGGATGTCTTTTGTTGTGACGAGGGGGTCGTGTTGGTTGTTGTAGAGGTATTGCTTGTAGCTGCTGAACGGATAGTCTTCGGGGTTATGGACCATTTTGGCGGCGACCGGGTTGAGATGAATGTATTTGCTGACGTCGATCTGGTAATCGATTTCGTTGATGATGCGGGATTTGAATCTTCCTTCTAGGACGTGGCCTGTGAGCTTGTATTTGCGGTTAATGTACTGGGCGTATTTGGTGTTGATTTTCTGCATGATGAGGCTGATGTGGGTGGTTTCTGTTTCTATTAGCAGGTGGGTGTGGTTGGTCATAATGCAGTAGGCATGTAGTTTGAACGGGTATTTGTACTTGATTTCGAGGAGAATGCGCTTGTAGGTTTGATAATCTTTTGGTTCAAAGAAGATGACGCTTCGGCGGTTTCCTCTGGTGGTGACGTGGTACATGGCTCCGGGGAACCAGATCCTTGGGTTTCTTGGCATGTAGATGGTACTCCTTTCGGGGATGGGATTGGGGTTAGGGTTGTGTGGGATGCTGGTTGGTGGAGAGGGTTCGACATGTTGGGTGAAAATCCTTTGGGGGTCAGACCCCTTTTCGTCCGCCAAATTCCGACACATTTCCTTACTTAGGTTGTATTCGTGATGAAGGGGGGAATTCCTGCTGGGGTCTGACCCCCTTTTTGAAAAAAATTTATTGGGCATAAAAATACCGCCAAACGGTACCTGCGTTTGGCGGTTGAGACATTCTCTGATTTTGTGCGCTGTTGTGTTGTTTGTGTATCGGTATTGTTAGTATACCCGGGGAGGCTTGGTTTTATTCCTGGGTGGGGGTGGAATGTGGATAAAAATTTTTAATAGAAAAAGAGCAGCTTTCCGGGATTGTTGCCCGTTTGTAAGCTGCTCTTTGGCTCAATAGAGTTTATCGTTCTAGCATTTATTTTATCAACAAGACTTTTTGTTATGTTAGATAGCTAACGGATTCTTCTTTTTCTTCATCAGAAGATCCTTCGTCGCCGTCTTTGTCTTCTCCATCTTCAGGCTTGTCTTCGCCTTCTGCAGGAGTTTCTTCTTTTTCTTGTTCACCAGCCGGCTCGCTTCCTTCTTCAGAAGCTTGTCCTTCTTCCTCTAATAGAGAAGTCACTGGTTTGTTAAAAAAGCTGATCGGATTCACTGCTACATTGTCTTTGCGGATTTCAAAGTGAACATGTACTGAGTCTTTGTTCAGTTTGTTCGTGTGAGCTTTAGCGATTGTGGAACCTTGTTCTACAAAATCATTGACCTTCACTTGTACGTCCTTCAATGATTGATAGATTGTTTTCACACCATCTAAATGCTCGATTTCTACCACATTACCTAGGATTGGGTCGTTTTCAACATGCGTTACTGTTCCACTTAGGGATGCAACTACATCGAAAGTTTCGCCGTCTTTCATTACGATATCGATACCTGTGTTTGGTTGGTATCTTCCATTGTATTCAATGAAAGCAGCCTCTTGCTCATCCTTAGATCCATTTTCATCCCAGAATGGCTTTTGGATCAAAGATGAGTTTACGTCCGTTACCGGCATCACAAAGTTTTCAACCGGGCTGTTTACTTCAACGGAATCTTGATCTCCGTATGAGTTGTTAGGCCCTTGTCCTGGTTGTGCGCTGTTTCCTGGATTACCATCTGTTTCACTACCTGCTTGGAACATTAAAACCGCTGTCAAAATGATTGCCGCGCACCCTAGATAGATTGCTGGGAACACCCAACGCTTTTTCATTAAGCGTTGCCAATTTGAATTTTGAGAAGTCCGTTTCTTTTCTTCCTCTCTCATTGTATCATCACCTCAGCAATCATTCTGAACAGATTCCGAGAATAATATACATCTGGTGTGAAAAAAAATTTTGAAATGCTTATTTTCCTTCATTGTGGTGGGTTTTATGCATGGGGATGGAAAAAAGTTTGTAAAGGGGTCAGACCCCGGCAGGAGCCGGGGTCTGACGGGTGAACCTCTATTCGACGTAGAAGAGGAAAATCCTTTGGGGGTCTGACCCCCAAAGAAAATTTTTTTCTCTCTCCCCTCTCTATTTCTTCGCAGTAACTTTGTTTAGGTATTGGTCTGCGCTAGCGATTTGGACGTCTTTGTAGTAGTGGGAGATGATTTGGGTGTAGCTTTTACCTTCTAGGGCCATGCCGTTGGCGCCGTATTGGCTCATGCCTACTCCGTGGCCGAAGCCTTTGGTGGTGATGATGATATTGTCGCCTTTTCGCTCCCAGTTGAAGTCGCTAGATCGCAGTTTGAGGGTGTCACGCACTTCACGGCCTGAGAGCTGCTTGCCGTTTATGTCTACGGTGCTGACACGGTTCCCAGTTGTTCGCGCAATGATCTTCCCTACCGCTCCGTCGTTCCCTAGTGTGACGCCCAGCATAGATTGGAACTCCTGAACAGTTAGTGTCACCTGGCTCAAGTATTTCTCGGAGTCGACATCCCATGGACTTTCCACGCTCCGTAAATATGGTATTTCGTTTGGCCAATATTCTTCTGAGTTTTCGGTATAGCCATTGCTTGTAGAAAAGTAACTTGCAACGATCGGGGCATTATTATAAGTAAGGACGTTTCCGGCCGTCTCGGCCACCGCCTGTTTTATTTTCTCCATTTTCCAATCAAAATCACCAGAATCCCATATTGCTTTTAGTTCTTCAGGGCTTTTATATACTTGATGCTGCTCCGTATCCGTTACGTCTGCACCATTTGGCGTACCTAGCTTTTCGTCTGCCAGAAGCTGCCTTAATATATACGTGCGCGCGGCCAGTGCTTGAGCTTTCAATGCCTCTAGCTCAAAATCGGCTGGCATCTCTGAAGCGACCACTCCGACAATATAATCTTCTAAAGGGATATTCTCAATCATTTCTTGCTTATGGCGATACACAGCCACATCAATCGGGGATTCAGCCACTTCCACTTGTGTTTGGACTTCTTGCTTCGTTTTGAGTTCTTCTGCCAGCTGACCGCTTTCCTTATCGACAAACGGCATGACTAACAAAGTGGGGACCATTAATACCATGACAAATAGGACAGAAGTGAGTACGATAATTGGTTTCAAGTTTCTCATAGCGCCGAGCCTCCGATAACAATAAAGTAGTAGGTTGTTGATAGTTGGATACCTTTACTCTTTCATTCTTATGGGAGCGGACAAGCAATTATGACTAAAAAGTGGGCAGGTTTGCACGAGATCCGCCCTAAATGTTAAAGCAGGATATTAGAGCCCCACAGCGCAAAAAATACCTATAAATATCTATATTATATATACATAATCCGCCACTTTCAGAAATTTCCTCCCTAAACATCAAAAAAACAGGTCTGATAGAAAAAAAGAAGGAATATTAATAAGTAGTGAGAAATCTTTTTAAAAAAGTTCCTTCGGGGGTCAGACCCCCGAAGGAATTTCCGCCATCATGTCGAAGTGGCCCCTCGCATTATGAAAAAAAAACAGAAAAAGGGTCAGACCCCTAAAGGAGTCTGACCCTTGATGTAGAATATTATTATATGATTGGCTATTTTAGTGTATGTTGGTTAGGCTTCTTTGATTTGCTCTAGGATGATTGTTTGTTCTTCTTCCATGGAGCTTACGCGTTCGATGTCCGCGCCTAGTGCTGCCAGTTTGTTGTGGAAGTTTACGTATCCACGATCTAAGTGTTTTAGTTCGGTTACACGAGTGTATCCGTCAGCAATCAATCCTGCTAGGGTTAATGCTGCTGCTGCACGTAGGTCTGTTGCCGCCACTTCTGCGCCTTGTAGTTTTGAAGGTCCATTGACGACAACGGAGCGTCCTTCGATTTTAATGTCGCCGTTCATACGACGGAACTCTTCTACATGCATGAAGCGATTTTCAAACACTGTTTCAGTGATCATGCTAGTGCCTTCTGCCGCTAACAATAAGGACATCATTTGGGATTGCATATCAGTCGGGAATCCTGGGTGAGGCATCGTTTTGATGTCGATTGATTTTAGCTTCTCCGGTCCGATAACTCGTAATCCGTTTTTCACTTCTTCAAACTTAACGCCCATTTCTTCCATTTTTGCGATTAAAGAGCTGGAATGTTCCGGCACTGCGCCTTCGACGATAACGTCTCCACCTGTGATTGCAGCTGCTACCATGAATGTACCTGCTTCAATGCGGTCAGGGATGATGTTGTGTTGGCATCCGTGTAATTCGGAAACACCTTCGATTCGGATGGTTCCAGTACCTGCTCCGCGAACTTTCGCTCCCATGGAGTTCAAGAAGTTCGCCAAGTCAACGATTTCAGGTTCTTTTGCAACGTTTTCCATGATTGTTGTACCTTCAGCAAGTGTTGCCGCCATCATGATGTTTTCTGTTGCCCCCACACTCGGGAAGTCCAGATATATTTTCGCGCCTTGTAATCTTCCGTCTACTTCGGCATCGATATAACCATTTCCAACTTTTACTTTCGCACCCATCGCTTCGAATCCTTTTAAATGCTGGTCGATAGGTCTTGAACCGATTGCACAGCCTCCAGGTAAAGCAATTTGCGCTTTCCCGTTACGTGCAAGCAGTGATCCCATTACAAGTACGGATGCACGCATTTTACGTACATACTCGAATGGTGCTTCTGTGTGTAGCTCTCTTGTTGCATCGACAATTATACGATTATTTTCAAAATCAACATCGGCATTTAAATAACGCAAAACCTCGTTAATCGTATAAACGTCGGAGAGCTCAGGTACATCTAAGATTTCGCATTTGCCTTTGCTAGCTAATAAAGTTGCGGCGATAACAGGTAATACTGCATTTTTGGCACCTTCTACTTTCACAGTACCTTTTAACCTTTGTCCGCCGCGGACGATGATTTTTTCCAAAACGTTCCCCTCCGCGTCTTATATTCTATATATTAATATTCAACAGTTATAATTGGCGTGCCTACAATCACGGTAGTCTTATCGCCCATTCCTTGTGTTCGTAACCCAATTTGTAAGTTCATATTTCCCTGATGTGTTGGAAGAACATTATCCCACGCTTCAGTATATGCGGAAACGGAAACAAAGTTATCCTCCCTAACTTCTTCAATTACTTGAGCTGAAAACGAGTCTAGCAAAATTTTTGTCGTATTTTGCAAACTATCTTTCATTTTATCACTGAAATCGCCGACCATACAACTAAATATTTCAAAGTTTTCATGAGAAATATTGGTAAGATCCGAATGGAAGTCGTTTATTATCTCTGCTGCTGCGTCATCCTTCCAGCCATACCCTGTGACCTCATACAATACATACGAACTCGGGGATGTCTTTGTGTCGGTTGTGATGAGTTGAAGGGTCTCTTCTTGTTTTAAAAAATCATTATAATAAGTCCCAACTGCTTTCCATTGGTCCCCTTCTTCCATCACATTCCAACTTAGATGGCCCATATTCTGTTTTAAACGATTTAGCTCTTTTTGAAAAGTGACTAAATCCCTAATTTTATAGACGTTCATCCGCCCATAAAGTTTCCATTCTGTGATATTTATTTTTTCTTTTTGAAAAACTTCAGCGATCTCAAGTATCTCAGTACTGATATCGGTTGGTAATTGAGCTCTGCTTCTTTCATTCCCAAGAATTACCCCCGTAAAACATATTAAAAAAATAAAAACTAGTCCTATCAATCTATTAATAAAAATGGGCAACCTCTTTTCCCCCACTTTTGCATTAGTCGTTACACCCTTAGAACCACTCCACATTTCCCCCACGCCCCTTTGCTTGTTACTAACTATTGTGGCCAAGGCGGAGGTCAGAGATACATAGGATCTTTCGTCAAAAACTTTGAGCTTTTGTAAGCTTTTTGAACTTTTTTAGCTTTTTGGGGGTCAGACCCCGGCAGGGATTTTAGCTTTCATGTAGAAGGGCGCAAACAAAGGGATTTAAAGATTGGGTGGATGCCTTTGGGGTTGTCGATTTTGGGGGAGGTTTGTCGGATGGCTTGTATTTGGTGGGGTTTGGATAGTTTTTGGGGTTTTCTGGACAGTATTTTTGATTTGTCCGCTTGTATTTAGCGTTTTTCCGCTTGTATTCTCCGTTCAGTAGCGGTTTGGGGCATTGTTAAATCAAGCAATCAACTAAAAAACCAGGGGACCTCTTCCCCTGGCATGTTCAAAGCATAGATTTTCACCAGATCATCGGCAGGCGTTGGGATAGGAATATGTAGTCCAGGAAGAAGTTGCTGACGGTGGATCCGATGGCGATGGTGACCAGGATCAGCAGCAGTCTGATTTGGATGATTTTGTTGGGTTTCATCCATTTTTCGTATTGGACTGCTTGGAGTGCCCACCAGGTGATGCTGATGAAAAGCAGGTGTGAGATGATGCTGACGAGTGCTTGTACTCCGATATCTACCATTGTTTGATCAGCCTCCTTTTATATTTCAAGAAAGTTTCTTCCTATAATAAATCATAAAAAAGAAGGAGCTTGAAAACCCCTTCTTTCTTATTAAATCATAGATTGCATTATACTGACAATCTGTTAATTATCCGTTACGAAGATATCTAATAGAATATCAAAATTGTTACCAAACATGTCTATGGCAAGGCCTGGAAGGATTCCTAACACCAATGTACCTATTGCGCACAGCACGACCGTGATCCAGATCCCGATTGGAACGTGGATTTTTTCCTGGCTTGCCGCTGGGCGGAAGAACATTTGGGTCATGATACCGAAATAGTAAAAGTATGAGACTACGGTGGTCAGGATCAATACGGATGCCAAGACGTATGCGTTGTTCGGTTCGGAAATCGCACCGACAAAAATTGATAGTTTTCCGATGAATCCGGCTGTTACCGGGATACCTGCCAATGAAAGCAAGAATATCGACATCAATCCTGCAAGTAAAGGTGAGCGCTGGTAAAGTCCGGCGAAACGGCTCAGGTCTTCTGAGTCATCTCTTGCAGTGACCACTTGCAGTATTGCGAGCGCGCCAATGTTCATGAACAGGTAGGCAACCAAGTAGAACCACATGGCTTCAAAAATGAAGATGAAATCCACGGTTGCCAGTGGTACCAACAGGTAACCTGCGTGTGCCACTCCTGAGTAGGCGAACATCCGCTTGACATTGCGCTGTCTAAGCGCGACGAAGTTACCGATGATCATGGAGGCAACGGCCAAGACTGCGATGAATTCTCCCATGGAGAACAGCATTGGCAAGCCTTCAGCTGACCGCGTTGGGAAGAACAAAGTAACGAATAGGCGCAGGACGATGATGAAGCCTGCTGTTTTGGATACGACTGCAAGGAAAGCCGTCACTGGTGTCGGTGCGCCTTGGTAGACATCAGGTGCCCACATGTGGAATGGTGCGGTCGCAAGCTTGAAGGACAGGCCGACGAACATCATCATGAAAGCGATTACCAGTAGGAACTGCATGTCTCGTGCGTTGATTTGCGATAGTACGATCCACATTTCCTGCAGGTTGGTCGTGCCGGTCAAGCCGTATACGTAGCTCATCCCAAACAAGGTGATAGCGGTGGCGATTCCGCCGTTGATGACGTATTTCATTGCCGCTTCGTTTGATTGCAGGTTCTTTTTGCGAATGCCCGCCAACACATAGGAAGCCAGGGACAATAACTCAAGTCCGATAAATAATGTGATAAGGTCGCCACTCGAGGACATGATCATGGCCCCGAGGACACCTAATAGCAAGAGGTAGAAGAACTCCCCTCTATATTCCTTCAATCCTTCTTTCGGCTCGTAGCTGATGGCCATCAGCATGACAAATGCGGCTCCGACTAGGATGAGCGTTTTAAATGCCATCGCGAAGCTGTCGAGTCGGTATGTTTCGTGAAGGATGGTGGTGACTTTCATCGGATCTTTATCGTACATGCCTACCAAGAATCCGAGGGCTACAAGGATGCTGGCGAATCCGAGCCATCCAAGCAGTCTCCGGTCTATTTTTTTCGGTAAAAATAAGTCCAGTAGTGAGAGAAGGGTTGCTACACCAAGGATGATGAATTCCGGTGCCATGACGCTCCAATCAAAGCTGAGTAAGGTTTCTAAATCCATCTCCTTTTCACCCCCCTATCCCTAAAATGATTGTCTTGATGGTGTCTTGCAGCGGTTGTGCGAGAATGCTCGGGTATACTCCGATCAGGACGATGAAGAATAGCATGGCAAATACGGGAATGTATTCAACTCCGCGCAGGTCCACCACTTTCTCGCCATAGCCTGCCGCTTTCGTGCCGAATGTCATTCCGAGCACGGCGCGCAGGAGGTAAGCCGCTGTTAAAATGATGCCAAGGGTACCGACTGCAGCGACGATCGGCATTTCTTCGAATAGTCCCATGAAGGCAAGGAATTCGCTGACAAACCCGGACATGCCAGGCAGTCCGAGTGAAGCCATTGCTCCGACAAGGAAGAATCCGGCTGTGAGTGGCATCGCTTTTGCGAGTCCTCCCAATTTCCCGATGTCTGTCGTGCCGGTGCGTTCGTACATCACTCCGATTAAAAAGAACAGGAGTGCCGCGATGAATCCGTGGGAGACAACCTGGAAGATTGCGCCCTGGATACCCGCTTCGTTCAGGGCTGCAAGTCCGATCAAGACGATTCCCATATGCGAGATACTGGAGTATGCCAGCACCATTTTGAAATCTGTTTGGATGAGTGCTAGGAATGCTCCGTAAAGGAGATTCACGACACCCAAGATTGCTAGAATGAAAGCAAGCTGGTCAAATTGTTCCGGGAAGATGCCCACTCCGAATCGGATGAGACCGAATGCCCCTATTTTCAAAAGAACACCAGCATGCAGCATGACGACCGATGGCGGTGCCTGGACGTGGACCTTCAACATCCAGCTGTGCAATGGCACGATCGGCAGCTTGATGCCGAATGCGACAAGCAATGCGATGAGAAGTCCCATTCGCAGGTCATCTGACACTTCACCTATAAACATGGCGTCGCTGTTGCCGGTGAACATCGCAGTGATTTCGGCGATATTCATTGTTCCCGTTTTTGTGAAAAGAACGACGAACACAATTAGTAGAATGGCAGAACCGAGACCGTTGTAAATCAGGAAACGATATGCTGCACTTTCTTTTTCAAAATAGCCCCACTTACCGATGAGGAAGAACATCGGAATCAAGGTAAGCTCGAAGAAAAAGAAGAATAATAGCAGGTTTTCTGCTGCAAAGACGCCGAGCATCCCTATTTGTAATAGAAGGAAAAGGATGAAATAGCCTTTCCATTCTTTTTTCACATGGACGCTTGCGATGGCGGCTAGGGTGGAAAGTACGGCTGTTAATAAAATCATGACAAGTGAGAAACCGTTGATGCCAAGCTCAAAGGAAATCGGCTGGTACACTTGAAGTCCATAAACTTCTTCAGTCAGCCTCCCGAATGTGATCCACTCGTGTTTGATGGCAAATTGCTCAAGTCCCGCCCCTGCCTTATACTGCCAGAACGCGAATAGGGCTAGCACCAAGGATGGCAGGGTCGCGAGGAAACCGACGATTTTGATGGCTTCCACGTTTGTTTTGGGTGTAAAAAGAAGCACCAAGATACCTAATAGAGGGGCAAAGATCAACGCTGTCAAAAATATGCTGTTCATCCGATGTACCCCCCTGTGAAGACGAAAATGATGATGAGAATGGCGAGCCCGACGAACGCGACTGCTCCGTATGTCTGGGTTTGGCCGTTCTGGACTTTGGCTCCGAGTCTACCGATCTGTTGGGACGCCGCGGCGATTCCCTTCATCGTTCCGTGGACAAGGAACTCGTCGATGTATTTCAGGAACAGGCTGATTACTCTTGTTCCGTAGACGAACGTCATTTTGTAAAATTCATCGACAAAATATTTGTTGCGTAAAATGCCGTATAGATGCGGCGCGCCTTGGCTGAACGTTTCGCGCGGGATCGAGCGGCGGTAGTAAATCAGGTATGCGATCCCGATTCCTGCTGCCGACACAAGAATCGCGGCGATCATGATCCAAAGCGGCCCTTCGATGTGGGACGGTCCGTACATGGTGGTCCCTTCTGTCAGCCAGTCCCCGAGAAAATGGCCGAACCAAGGTGTGTTCATGTAACCAGCTACAACTGCCAGAACCCCTAGCACGATCATCGGGATGGTCATGACGGATGGCGATTCATGGACATGGCGCTGGTCTCCGCGCGCTTCACCTGTGAAGACAAGGAAGAACAGTCGGAACATATAAAATGCCGTGAAGAATGCGGCGATTAATGCTAATAGAAATAAGAACGGATTTCCGTTTACCCAAGCTGCAAGAAGGATTTCCTCTTTACTGAAAAAGCCTGAGAACAGCGGAACACCAGTGATGGCAAGGGTCCCGATTAAAAAAAGAATACCGGTGGTGCGCATCTTTTTCCAAAGCCCGCCCATTTGGTCGATGTTTTGGTTATGGACGGCATGGATGACACTACCTGCAGCAAGGAACAGCAATGCTTTAAAGAATGCGTGGGTGGTGAGGTGGAAAACCCCTGCCACATAACCCGCAGATCCGAGTGCAAGCATCATGAAACCGAGCTGACTGACGGTGGAGTAGGCGAGTACCCTCTTAATATCTTTTTGCACAAGGCCGATGGATGCGGCGAAAATCGCTGTGAACGCACCGACGATGGCGACGGTCATCATTGCGGTTTCGCTTGCATTGAATAGCGGAAACAGAGTCGCAACCAAGTACACCCCTGCTGCAACCATCGTTGCTGCGTGGATGAGGGCGGACACCGGTGTCGGACCTTCCATCGCATCAGGTAGCCAGGAGTGCAACGGGAATTGACCTGATTTCCCCATGGCCCCGATGAAAATAAGGATGGCAATGAGGGTCAGCATCCCTGCAGATATCGCACCTGCATTGACCGCTTCAAAAATCACATCATATTCGAAGCTGCCGACCTGCCAGAATAATAGGATGATCCCGATAAATAACCCGACATCCCCTATACGCGTCATGATGAACGCTTTTTTGGCAGCGGCTTTGGCATCATTTTTATAAAAATAGAACCCGATGAGCAAGAACGATCCGACTCCGACAAGCTCCCAGAAAATGTAGAGCTGAAGCAGGTTCGGCGACATCACAAGTGCCAGCATGGCAAAGGTAAACAGGCCAAGATAGGCGTAAAACACGTGAAAACGGTCGTCACCCTGCATGTAACCTTTTGAATAGATATGTACGAGTAAGCTGACAAGTGATACTACGACAAGCATCAAGGCATTTAATTGATTGACTTCATATCCCGCCGTCAGTACGACGTCTCCGATTTGGAGCCAGTCGAATGTGGCTTTGAAGGTTGGTGCTGAAAACCGCTCCCATAGTGCCATGAGGGAAAAGATGAGTGATAGACCGATGAGTGCGATTCCGAGGAATGCGCTCGCTTCTTTCATTCTTTTGCCGACTAGCAGTAGTAGGATAAAGGAGATCAGCGGAAAAAGCGGGATGATCCAGGCATTTTCCATCATTGTATCAAGTCCCCTTCTTTTACGCAGCTTTGTGTTTGGTGGCTGCGTTTTTGTGCAAGCTGGTTGCGGAGGTACGTTTTGTATTGCTTTGAAGCATTGATTTTCGCTGCAGGCGCTTGCTTTCCGCGGGGCGGTGCTTGAGCCTCCTCACTTCGTTGCGGGGTCTCAAGCTACCGCTACCTCCCGCAGGAGTCAAGCGCCTTCCGCTACAATCAACGTGGAATTTAGAAAATCTTTATTTCTAACTGAGCACTAAAACCCCTCTCATGCTCAATAGCTAGTTCTTCAACGTATTCATTTCGTCGATGTTTACGGTGCGGCGGTTGCGGTAGAGGGCTATGAGGATTGCAAGGCCCACTGCGGCTTCCGCTGCTGCGACGGTGATGGTGAAGAGGGAGAATACTTGCCCTGTTATGGACGGTGCGATGCCGAATTTGCTGAATGCGACAAGGTTGATATTGACGGCGTTCAGCATGAGTTCGATACAGATCAGGACGATGACGGTGTTGCGTTTTGTCAGAGCCCCGTAAAGTCCGATACAGAATAAAATAAGTGCTAGTACCAGGTAGGCTGATAATGGAACTCCGCTCATTCCTTGGTCGCCTCCTCTTCTACAATGTCCCCGTCTTCGTCATCACGTCTTGCCAGGATGATTGCTCCGACAAGTGCCACAAGGAGGATCACCGAGGTCAATTCGAATGGAATGACGTAGTGAGCATAGATGGCCACACCGATTTGTTCAGTGTTGTTCACATGCAGGTCGGCTGATTCTTGTGAGCCAAGGTCGAGGCTGTAGAGTCCAAAGTACATGACTGCTGCAAAGCCGAGGACCCCTGCTCCGACGAGTATTTTCCTGCCTAGTCCGGATGTTTCGGATTCGTCGTTGTGACGTGTCAGCATGATTCCGAACAGCATGATGATGGTGATGGCTCCCGAATAGATAAGAATCTGGACAGCGGCTACGAATTCAGCGGAGAGCATGACATAGATGCCGGCGATGCTGATGAAGGTGAACACCAAAGCAACTACCATATGCACGACCTTTGTCAGGTTCAGCATGAGTACTCCACCGGCGATCGCAGCTATTGCTAGGAAAAGAAATGCGATGAATTCACCGGTTATCGTCATACTTTGTTCTCCCTTCTGATGTTCGTATCGTTTTCATCGAGCCATTGCAGGTCTTTGAAAAGTCGATCACGGCTGTATTCGGCAAGCTCGAAGTTGTTGGTCATGATGATGGCTTCTGTCGGGCAGACCTCTGTACAGAGGTCGCACAGGATACAGATTTCAAAGTTGATATCGTATGTGTCGATGATTTTCCCTTTTTTCGTTGGATCCGGATGTTTTTTCCCGGTAAGTTGGATGCAGTCTGTCGGGCAGATGTTGGCGCATTGGTTGCAGACGATGCATTTTTCCGGGTAAAATTTTTGGATGCCGCGGAACCGGTCCGGTAGTGGGAGCGGTTTGTTCGGGTAATCATAGGTGACTTTTTTCTTTGTTAAGTTTTGTAGGGTATATTTTAAACCTTTTGCAAGACCGCGCATTTTGCTTCACCCCTATGCTTTCGTTACCTTTTTAGTAATGAAAGTGAGTTTTTGTTATTGGTTAGACACCGCTTTTGCTTTCCGCAAATGGCTTCGCTTTCCACGGGGCGCTTGCGGAGCCTCCTCGGCTTTGCCTGTGGGGTCTCCTCTAAGCGCTACCTCCCGTAGGAGTCTTCGCCCTGTGCTCCAATCACCAGCTATAGATCCCTCTAAATTCTGGTGTTATTTAAAGGCTGTTTTCGTATACTTTGTTGCTTTTTCGTATTTTCCAATCAACCCGTTATATTCCTTACTGTCGTGCTCTTTTCCCTGTTGTCTAAGAATACTGCTTGCAAATTCAAGACTAAATATACAATAAAAAGTCCAATTGCCGACTTTTCATCCATAAATAGCAACAATCTTTGAGAAAAGAGCCTATTTAAAAAATAGTTCCTTCATGATCGCTGAGAAGAAGATGTTTGCCAGTGCTACTGGTAGGAGTACTTTCCACCCGAATTCCATGAGTTGGTCTGCGCGCAGGCGCGGGAATGTGACTCGGATCCAGATGAGCACGAATACGACGACGCTGAATTTCAGCGCGAACCAGACGGCGCCTGGGATGAATCCGAGGAACTCGAATGGTGGCAGCCATCCGCCCAGGAAGAGGACGGTGGTGAGTGATGCCATCGCAAACAGGTATACATATTCTGCAAGCATGAAGAATGCCCAGCGGAATCCGGAGTATTCGACATGGTAACCTGCGACAAGCTCTGACTCCGCTTCCGGCAAGTCAAATGGTGTCCGGTTCAACTCTGCTACAGAAGCTATGACGAAAATAAGGAAGCCGACCGGCTGCAGGATGATTAACCAGAAAGTTTCGCCTTGTGCGGCGACGATTTGATTCAGGTTAAGGCTTCCTGCCAGGAGGACGACCCCGATTACGGACATGACAAGCGGGACTTCATAGGAAATCATTTGTGCCGCTGCACGCATGCCTCCAAGCAGAGAGTATTTGTTGTTTGATGCCCAGCCCGCCGCTACGACGCCGACCGTGGTGATACCGGAGATGGCGATGTAGTAGAGCAAGCCGACCCCGATGTCCGCAAATTGGAAGCGGTCTGTGAACGGGATGGTGGCAAGCACCATGAACGCCGGTGTGAAGGCGATAACTGGTGCGATGATGTATAATGGTCGATCCGCAAGTTTTGGGATCGTGTCTTCTTTTATAAGAAGCTTCAAGACGTCGGCTACCGTCTGGAGCAAGCCCCAGGAGCCCCCGACCTGGTTAGGTCCCACACGTCCCTGCATGAAGCCCATTACTTTACGTTCTGCAAGGATTCCGTATGTTACGAAGCCGAGGACGGCAAGCAACAGTGCCGTTGCCAATCCGAAGAAGATGAAAAAGTTCGTCCAGGATGGTGATGAATGCAATAACCCTTCCATCATTAGCCATCCACCTCCCCGAGGACAATGTCAATTGCCCCTAAAATGGCAATCAGGTTCGCCATGTTTTCGCCTTCCAAAAGCTTTGGTAAGATCTGTAGGTTGTAAAAGGAAGGACGGCGGAATTTTAGTCGATACGGTTCTTTTTTTCCGTCACTGGCAATGTAGCAGCCGATTTCTCCTCTTGGTGATTCGATGCGTACATATGCCTCTCCCTTTGGCGCCTTGATGATCCTTGGCACTTTTGCCATGATCTCGCCTTCTTTCGGGAACTGAGCGACTGCTTGTTCAATGATTTTCAGGGATTCCTCGATTTCTTCCATGCGGCAGTGGTAACGAGCCCAAGCGTCCCCGCCTTCTCGTGTTGGAACGTCAAAATCAAAACGGTCATAGATGGAGTAGGGTTCATCTTTGCGGAGATCCCATTTCACCCCGGTACATCTGAGGTTCGCGCCACTCAGGGAGTATGCAAAGGCATCCTCCTTCGTGTAACGTCCGACTCCCTTCACACGGCTCATGAAAATCTCATTGCCTGTTACAAGGTCATGGTAGCCTTTCAGCTGCTCCCTCATATATGGGATAAACTCTTCCACTTTCTCGATCCATCCTTCAGGCGCATCCCACTTCACCCCACCGACACGCATGTAGTTGAAGGTAAGGCGGGCACCTGAGAGCTCATTTAATAGATTGATGATCATTTCGCGCTCACGGAACGCATATAGGAACGGACTGACCGCCCCGATATCTAGCAAATATGTACCATACCAAACTAGGTGACTGGCTACACGGCCAAGTTCCATTGCTAGCACACGAAGATATTCTGCGCGCTCCGGTATCTCAAGTCCCATCATCGTTTCCACCGCATGACAGATGACATAGTTATTGGTCATGGCGGATAGATAGTCCATCCGGTCGGTATACGGGATGATTTGCGTGTATTGGAGGTTTTCCGCGAGCTTCTCGGTTCCGCGGTGCAGGTATCCAATGACCGGTGTCGCTTCCTTGATGATTTCCCCATCGATTTTTATGACAAGTCGGAACACCCCGTGGGTACTCGGATGCTGTGGACCGACATTCAGTAGCATTTCCTCTGTACGAATCATCTGCTACACCTCCACATCGTACGGCTCATAGTCTTTACGCAGCGGATAACCTACCCAATCATCCGGCATCATGATGCGCGTCAAATTCGGGTGTCCTGTAAACTGGATGCCAAGCAGGTCGAACGTCTCCCGCTCCGGCCAGTTTGCCCCTTCCCATATGGGCTGGATGGACGGGATGACAGGATTTTCCCGATCTATTTTCACCTTCAATGCCACAGACTGCTTGTTCTTATAAGAATACAAATGGTTGTAGATCTCCATATGCGTCTCAAAGTCAGTCCCATGCATCTCCGACAAATATTCAAACGTCAGCTGCTCATTGTAACGCAGGAATGAAGCCACTTTAAAATAGTTCTCCGGTTTCGCGACAAGCGTCGGGACATCTTTTGATAGCGGATTGATGTACGCGTCTTCCAAAAAATCTTCCCCGAGATTGTCCTTGATCACTTTTACGTATTTATCAAGATATTTCTGGTTTGGTGATGGTGTTGCTGGTGTATCCGAGTCTGTTGCTGTCGTGCCGGCTGCTCCCTTTGCTTTTGCGGCGGCCGCTGCTTTCGCTTTTGCAGCTGCTGCGGCCTTTGCTTTCGCCTTTGCGGCAGCGATGGCTTTTGCTTTTTCGTCTTGCGGATCTGTTGCGCCTGTGTCTGTTTCGGCTGTACTTTCTGCTCCTCCGTCACGTTGCTGTTTGGCGAGTGCAGCGGCTTTTGCCTTGGCTGCAGCGGCTGCTTTTGCTTTCGCTGCTGCGATGGCTTTTGCTTTGGCATCGTCGTCGGTAGCTGGAGCTTCGCCTGCTTCACGCTTTTGCTTTGCCAGTGCGGCAGCCTTTGCCTTCGCTGCTGCGGCGGCTTTCTTTTTGGCTAGCTCCTTGGCGTCATCTGTTTCGGTTGCTGGAGCTTCGCCTGCCTCACGGTTTTGTTTTGTCAGTGCGGCAGCCTTTGCCTTCGCTGCTGCGGCGGCTTTCTTTTTGGCCAGCTCTTTGGCGTCATCTGTTTCGGTTGCTGGAGCTTCGCCTGCTTCACTCTTTTGTTTTGCCAGTGCGGCAGCCTTTGCTTTCGCTGCTGCGGCGGCTTTCTTTTTGGCTAGCTCCTTGGCGTCATCTGTTTCGGTTGCTGGAGCTTCGCCTGCTTCACTCTTTTGTTTTACCAGTGCGGCGGCCTTTGCTTTCGCTGCTGCTGCGGCTTTCTTTTTGGCTAGCTCCTTGGCGTCATCACCAGTTGGTGCTTCTGTTTCTTCAGTTGGTTCTTCTTTATTTTGAGAAGCCTGCGCTTCCATCTTCTTTTTTGCTTCTAATTTTGCAAGTGCGGCAGCTTTTGCCTTGGCTGCGGCCTCTTTCTTTTTTTCATCCAGGCTTTTCTCATCGCTCACTGCTAGATCACCTGCTTCCCTGTCTTGGCTTCGTAGCGGATTTTTTCGCGGAGCTTATTGATTCCATAAATAAGAGCCGCTGGGTTTGGTGGACATCCCGGTATGTAGACATCTACAGGTACAATTTGGTCCACTCCTTTGACAACGGCATAGGATTTGATATACGGACCACCCGCAGTTGCACAGGATCCCATCGCAATGACCCATTTCGGCTCAGGCATTTGATCATACAAGCGCTTTAACACTGGTGCCATCTTTTTTGTCACGGTACCAGATACGATCATACAGTCGGACTGACGCGGAGATGTACGAAAGAAGGATCCAAAACGGTCGAGGTCGTAATGGGACGAGCCCACCCCCATCATCTCGATTGCACAGCAAGCAAGACCGAAAGTCATCGGCCACATGGAATTACTGCGGGCCCAAGCTTTCAGCTCCTCCAATGTTGTCAGGAAGATCGTCTGTTTCAGCTCTTCCATTTCCTCTGGTGAAATACTCTCTAAATTTAGGTCCATTTCAACACCTTCTTCTTCCATGCGTAAATTAATCCGATAAGTAGTAATACTACGAAAATAAGCATTTCAATCAGTGCAAAAATCCCCAATTTCTCATATGCCACCGCCCATGGATACAGGAATACCGTCTCCACATCGAAAATGACAAATAATAGGGCAAATATGTAATAACGAACATTAAACTGAACTCGTGAATCATGAAAGGGATCAATCCCGCTTTCATAGGTCGTCTGCTTTGCAGCACTAGGCTTGTTTGGTCGTAATAAACGACCTATAGCAAGCGCCACGACCGGAAGTAATACCCCTAGAGCCAAGAATACAACCACTATCAAATAGTTATTTTGATATAAGTTTAGTAGATTCATGCCCGCCCCCTCCGAAGTCTCTTCTTATTTTCAGACTGCTCACAATATTTAAAATTGTAACCGATAACAATTATACCAAATACCAATATCTGTGTCGACAGCAGATATCCTTATTATGGCTATTGTTTTTAGGGGGGAGATGGGAAACCAACTTTACTTGATGCTGGTATAGAGAATGATATTTGAAGGCCGCTTGATGAGAGGGGTATCTGCGGAGTTGATTGATAATAAAGGAACTTAGTTGAATGAATTAATGCTCCTTTAGCAATTGGGCAGGCTTCGGGTTTTCTAAAACTAGCAAATTGAGGTTTTCGTGAGATTTTTTTATGCCATGGGATCACCTTGAGAGCCACTTCACTCAAAACTCTAAAGAAAATTACCTTATATTAATAAAGTGCACATTTGGTTTAGTGAAAGAGGCAGTGAAACTGGGGTATTCTGTGCGGTTTTAATTAAAAGAAGGTAGCTAGGTTTTCGTTTATCATGAAAAATCAGCAAATATCCTGAAAAAATCAGATTTACCATGAAAACTTTTAATTTATCAGGAAAAATGGGGTGTTTATCTGGAAGAAAAAGCTTTTATCAGGAAATCGACACACTTCTAGCCATTTCGACACACTCACTTCTCCCTCCCCTCTGCAACGGGACTTGCCCCATGCGTGAAAGCCCCGTGCTTTAACACATCACCGCACAGCGGGTCAGACCCCTCTTCATCTCTTTAAAGCAACAAACTAAACACAAAACACTAACAAAAAAACCCCCACCCTCCAAAGCACGTCTGCTCTGTAGGGTGGGGGTTCTGTTCTATAAATTTTATTTTTACAGGGTATTGTTACCCTCTTTTGGCTACGTTGATGCGGTTGATTGCGCGTTGAAGGGCAAGTTCTGCACGAAGCTGGTCGATGTCGTCCTGTTTGGACTGTAGACGTTGCTCGGCGCGTCTTTTTGCTTCTTCTGCACGAGTAAGATCGATTTCCTCTGCTGCTTCTGCAGTTTGGGCAAGGATCGTTACTTTATCAGGACGCACTTCCAGGAAGCCTCCGTTTACTGCCACTTGTTCGGTTTTGTCTGCTTTTTTCATGCGGACGCCGCCGATTTGAAGTGGAGCAACCATAGGGATATGTCCTGGTAGAACTCCCAGCTCACCGCTTTGAGCACGGGCTACTACCATTTCTACGTCTGATTCATAAACCGGGCCATCGGGAGTAACTACGCTGACTTTTAATGTCTTCATTTCATTCCCTCCTAGGTCCCTTTAATTAAACTTCTACACCCATTTGCTTCGCTTTTGCCACAACTTCTTCGATGCGTCCTACTAGACGGAATGCATCCTCTGGAAGGTGGTCGTATTTGCCGTCAAGGATTTCTCTGAATCCTTTAACAGTTTCTTGAACAGGAACGTAAGAACCTTTTTGTCCAGTGAACTGCTCGGCTACGTGGAAGTTTTGAGATAAGAAGAACTGGATACGACGAGCACGGTGAACGGTTAATTTATCCTCATCCGTCAACTCATCCATACCTAAGATGGCAATGATGTCTTGTAGTTCTTTGTAACGTTGTAAAGTAACCTGTACTTCACGCGCTACTGCATAGTGGTCGTCTCCAACTACTTCTGGTGCCAAAGCACGGGAAGTGGAAGCCAGAGGATCAACCGCTGGGTAAATACCCATCTCGGAAAGCTTACGCTCAAGGTTAGTTGTTGCATCCAAGTGAGCGAAAGTTGTTGCTGGAGCCGGATCCGTGTAGTCATCGGCAGGAACGTAGATCGCTTGGATAGACGTTACAGAACCTACAGATGTAGACGTGATACGCTCTTGTAATTGACCCATTTCAGTAGCAAGTGTCGGTTGGTAACCAACGGCAGATGGCATACGGCCTAGTAGGGCGGATACCTCAGAACCTGCTTGTGTGAAACGGAAGATGTTGTCCATGAAGAATAGAACGTCCTGACCTTGGTCATCACGGAAGAACTCAGCCATTGTAAGACCTGTTAGTGCAACACGCATACGTGCTCCAGGCGGCTCGTTCATTTGTCCGAATACCATGGCAGTTTTCTTGATAACGCCAGAATCCGTCATCTCGTGGTAAAGGTCATTTCCTTCACGAGTACGCTCACCAACACCTGCGAATACGGAGATACCACCGTGCTCTTGTGCGATGTTGTTGATCAATTCTTGGATAAGAACCGTTTTACCTACACCGGCACCACCGAATAGACCGATCTTACCACCCTTGATGTAAGGAGCAAGTAAGTCTACTACTTTGATACCAGTTTCAAGGATTTCAACGTCTGTTGAAAGTTGTTCGAATGTAGGAGCTTGTCTGTGAATCGGATCACGACGAGAACCTGCTGGGATTGGAGCATCTAAGTCAATGTTTTCTCCTAGTACGTTGAAAACACGACCAAGTGTTACGTCACCTACTGGTACAGAGATAGGATGACCAGCATCTTCTACTTCCATGCCACGAACGACACCGTCTGTAGAAGCCATAGCGATTGTACGCACTGTGTTGTCCCCTAAGTGAAGAGCAACCTCAAGCGTTAAAGTAATGTCTACTTCATTTCCGCTACGCGCTTTATGATTAATATGAAGAGCGTTGTATATTTCAGGAAGATGTCCGCTGTCGAATTTTACGTCGACAACTGGACCCATGATTTGAGTAACGCGACCTTTCATCGTATTCCCTCCTAACTTACTTTTGCAAAATTTTGATTCAGAAACGGTTGGATAAGCATGGTGGCCAAACCCTACCCCGTCTTAGGGGCTGAACGAGCCGCCTCTGCTTTTCCATCTATTGTTGAGCCGAAGCACCAGCCGTAATCTCGGTGATCTCTTGTGTGATTGCTGCTTGACGTGCACGGTTGTAAGAAAGTGTAAGGCCTTGGATAAGCTCTTTTGCGTTATCTGTCGCACTTTGCATCGCTGTCATACGAGCAGCGTGCTCACTTGCTTTTGCATCTAGTAATGCACCGTAGATCAGGCTTTCCGCATATTGCGGCAGCAATACTTCAAGGATACCTTCTTGGGAAGGTTCGAACTCATATGATGTAATCTTGTTGGATGTAGGTGCAATGTCAGTAAGAGGAAGAAGCTTCTTCTCTGTTACTTCTTGGGAGATTGCACTTACAAAGTGGTTGTAATACACGTATAACTCATCAAACGTTCCATCCGCGTACATGCTGACTGCACGATTCGCAATATCCTTGATGTCTGAGAAGGATACTTGGTCGCCTAGACCAGTAATTTCGGAGAATACAGGGACATTACGCTTTCTGAAAAAGTCGCGGCCGATTCGTCCGATGGCAATTACTGCGTATTCATCTTGAGACTTGTGACGTTTTTGAACCGTCTGATGAACCGTACGTAAGATGTTACTGTTATAGGCACCTGCAAGACCACGGTCAGAGGAGATTACGATGTAGCCTGTTCGTTTTACCGGACGGCTTTCTAGCATTGGATGCGATACATCTGTACTTCCCAGTGCGATACTTGCCACAACCTCTTGGATTTTATCCATGTAAGGATTGAAAGCTTTTGCATTCGTTTCGGCACGATTCAGTTTCGATGCGGAAACCATCTGCATTGCTTTTGTGATTTGACTAGTCTTCTTCGTCGAGGTAATTCTCGTTTTAATGTCGCGTAATGATGCCAAAGGATCTCACCACCTTTTTAACCCTATTCAGAGCGGTTAGACACATGGAAAGGAGGAATCGAAGGTTGGTTCGGGTTCCTCCATCGCATGGTGTAACTCACTATGTCGATCTATTACTTTTCAGTAGCTACGAAAGTCTTTTTGAATGCATTAAGTGCTTCAGCCATCGCTTCGTCGCTTGGTAATCCTTTAGTTGTACGGATTTCTTCTAATAGCTCTTTACGGTTGTGCTCTAACCAAGTAAGCATTTCGTCTTCGAAACGAGTTACATCTTGAACAGGAACATCATCAATGAAACCTTTTGTAAGAGCGTAAAGAACTGCAACTTGCTTTTCTACCTTAAGTGGCTTGTTCAAGCCTTGCTTAAGTACTTCAACTGTACGAGCTCCACGGTTAAGTTTCGCTTGAGTCGCTTTATCTAAGTCAGAACCGAATTGCGCGAACGCTTCTAGCTCACGGTAAGATGCAAGGTCAAGACGCAAGGTACCTGATACCTTCTTCATCGCTTTGATTTGAGCGGATCCTCCAACACGGGATACGGAAAGACCAGCGTTGATCGCAGGACGAACACCG
Source organism: Sutcliffiella horikoshii DSM 8719 (assembly GCA_001648575.1). Lineage (GTDB taxonomy): Bacteria > Bacillota > Bacilli > Bacillales > Bacillaceae_I > Sutcliffiella_A > Sutcliffiella_A horikoshii. The sequence goes on from LQXN01000063.1 coordinate 65,000, forward strand.
GAGAAGAATAGATCTGATTGTAAGAAAATTTGTCCATCAGTGATGGAGATAACGTTTGTCGGGATGTAGGCGGATACGTCACCAGCTTGTGTTTCGATGAACGGTAAAGCTGTCAAAGATCCAGCGCCTTTTGCATCACTAAGCTTCGCTGCACGCTCTAACAAGCGGGAGTGAAGATAGAATACATCACCAGGATATGCTTCACGACCCGGAGGACGTTTTAATAGTAGGGATAGCTCACGGTATGCAGCAGCTTGCTTTGTTAAGTCATCATAGATAACTAGAACGTGCTTGCCTTCATACATGAATTCTTCACCCATTGTCACTCCAGTGTAAGGTGCTAAGAATAGCATTGGAGCAGGTGCAGATGCAGATGCTGTTACAACGATTGTGTAATCAAGTGCACCATGCTTACGTAGAGTTTCTACCACTCCACGAACTGTTGATTCTTTTTGACCGATGGCAACATAGATACACACCATGTCTTGGTCTTTTTGGTTAAGGATCGTGTCGATCGCAACAGATGTTTTACCTGTTTGACGGTCACCGATGATTAACTCACGTTGCCCGCGTCCGATTGGTACTAGGGCATCGATCGCTTTGATACCTGTTTGAAGTGGCTCATGAACGGATTTACGATCCATTACACCAGGAGCTTGTCCTTCGATTGGACGGGTTTTGCTTGTTTCGATTGGACCCAATCCATCAACTGGTTGTCCCAATGCGTTTACTACACGGCCGATAAGTGCTTCACCTACCGGTACCTCCATGATACGGCCTGTACGACGAACTGCATCGCCTTCGCGGATTTCAGTATAAGGTCCTAAGATTACTATACCGACGTTGTTTTCCTCCAAGTTTTGGGCAAGACCCATAACTCCGTTAGAAAATTCAACAAGCTCTCCAGCCATGACGTTGTCGAGACCATGAGCACGAGCGATACCATCCCCAACTTGGATAACAGTACCAACATCGCTAACTTCGATTTCAGACTGATAATTTTCGATTTGCGTTTTTATCAGCGCACTAATTTCTTCAGCTTTGATGCTCATGAATTTCACCCCTATCTACTATCTTTTCGTTGTAAGTTGACGTCCAAGACGTTCTAATTTCCCACTGACACTTCCATCAAAAATACGGTTGCCGATGCGGATTTTCACACCGCCGATTAAGGATGGATCTACGATATTGCTGATGTTAAGTGAAGCTTTGCCAACCTTCGCTGCGAAAACAGTTGAAAGCTGCGCCTGTTCTGCATCAGATAATGCGCGAACAGAGTATACTTTCGCGTCTGCCACATTAAGGGCTTCATTGGAAAGTGCTTTGTACTCATCAATCATATCAACTACGATACCTTGACGGTGACGGTCTATTAAAAGCTGTAACGTGTTTACGATAAAAGGTGATGCAGAAGCAAATGCCTCACGGACGATTTGCTTTTTAGAGTCTTTGCGTACTTTCGGGTTGCTCAGTACAACATCAAGTTCCTTGTTGTCCATGAACACCTTTTTCACTTCTGCAAGCTCTGCATCAAATTGTGCGTAGAGATTGTTCTCTTTCGCCAGTTCGAAAAGAGCCAGTGCATAACGCTTTGCTACTCCGCTTTTGCTCATCGCACTTCGCCTACCTGTTTCACGTAATCATCGATAAGCTTTTGCTGATCATTTTCGTTTAGTTCTTTTTCAATCACTTTAGAAGCGATCAATACGGACAAGGATGCAACCTGTTCACGCAAAGCAACAACTGCTTGCTCTTTTTCCTGAACGATTTCTTTTCTTGCCGCTTCTTTCAAACGTGCAGACTCTTCTTGAGCAGCTCTTACGATATCTGCTTTTTGATCTTCTGCTATCTTTTTCGCGCTTTCCACTAAAGCTTGAGCTTCAGTACGAGCTTCTTTCAAAAGAGCTTTTTGCTCTTCTACAAGAGACTTAGCTTCTACATTGCTTTGTTCAGCCGCTGTAATTTCGTTTGCAATGTGACTTTCACGTTGCTTCATCATTCCAACTAGCTTATCCCAAGCAACTTTTCTAAGGAAATATAGTAAGATTAAAAACGTAATTAACTGGAATAGTGCATCTCCTAAAGTTAGGGATCCTGCACCAAGCACTAAGTGATCTAAGCTATACAATGCTTTCACTCCCTTCGAGGAATACATAAGAAAAGCACAAGCACCTAAAGGGCACCTTGGCTAGACATTTTTGTTTACTTACAAGGCGAAATACTTGGAAGGCCCAAGTATTTTTTTCGTTAACGGCGCTGGTTATTTCCGCACTGGGCTTCGCTTTCCTCGGGGCGCTGCTTGAGCCTCCTCACTTCATCGCGGGGTCTCAACCAAGCACCATCTCCCGAAGGAGTCTTCGCCCTGTGCTCCAATAATCAGCTGGAAATTGTTCATACTAAAGGAAAGGCGAAGGTTCTCGTGTGAGACGTACTTCGCCAGTATTGAATCTAAGAATTATTCGGGCAGTTAATTAACCACCGATAACCATGAACGCGATAACAACGGCGATGATAGGAATCGCCTCAACTAGTGCTACCCCGATGAACATTGTAGTTTGAAGAGTGGATTTAAGCTCAGGTTGACGAGCGATCCCTTCTACTGTACGACTTACGATTAATCCGTTACCAATACCTGCTCCTAGTGCTGCTAAACCAATTGCAACTGCTGCTGCTATAAGACCCATTGATAATTTCCTCCTTATGTTTAAAAAAAGTTTTTTTTGGTTATTAAAAATTTATAAATTAATGGTCGTGACTCACTTTGTGTGCCATATAAACCATTGTTAACATGGTGAAGATAAATGCTTGGATGGTTCCAATGAAAAGACTGAACGCTTGCCATACCAACATCGGAATGATCGCGACCGCTGTTCCAATGATACCGGACATGAAGCCCATTTGATAACCGTTAACTGCAAGTCCAGCAAGCAACCCTAGCAGGATTTCCCCCGCGAAGATGTTACCGTAAAGACGCAGACCAAGCGTTAATGTGTTAGCAAATTCTTCAATGATCTTAAGTGGGAATAAGAACGCCATCGGTTTGAAGAAGTCCTTCCCGTATTGCTTAAAGCCTTTCATCTTAATCCCATAATAATGCGTCAATGCTACTACCATTGCCGCGAGACTAAGCGTAATTACAGGATCTGCTGTCGGCGATTTCCACCATAAAGTGTGGTCGTCACCAAGGATGATCGCAAATGGCAACCCTAGCATATTCGCGACAAATACATACATCATAATTGTCAGAGCTAATGCAAGGAATCTACCTCCTGTTTGCCAATCCATGGTACTGTTAATGATACCTTTAGCAAAGTCAACCAACCATTCAATGAAGTTCTGCGCTCCGGTAGGTTTCAATGCCAGTTTCCTTGTGCACAAATATGCGATCAGGAACACAATCAAGGCTGTTATAATAGTCATCATAATATTTGACAAGTTGAAATGAAGGTCATATCCAAACAAATCAACCGTCCGTATAGGAGCACTGTGACCCAACACTACTCACCTCTCTTCCCCACTGCTTTAAAGAGTGTTACAAATGAATCTATGATAATGACAATATAGGATGTCATAATCCCAATGATGACGCCGTAGAGATTCAGAGTTTCTGGATATCTCATAGCGATGACCACACCAAGGACTGCGGCGGCCATTCTTGAAAAAGAACCTAGTGTCATAGCTTTCCGACCCTCGGCAACTGCTTCCGTGAACTTCTTCACTTTCCGATGCAACAGCCAATGGTTGTACACACTTATCACCGTCCCCAGGATCAATCCTGCGAACCATTCCTGATGGGAAGTGAATCCCCACCCTACTACAAAAAAGGCAAGAAAAAACAAGAAATACTTCATATGCCTTATAAAACTTTCGGTTGATTCAGGCATATTTACGACTCTCCTGAGAAGAATTTTTGGACAAGGAATAATACTCCAGCAACACCAGATGCCAGTCCTAAAAGAAGTCCGATAATAAGGAACAATGGTTCTGTACCAATCTTTCCATCCAGCCATCTCCCTGCAAATAATCCGACTAAGGTGGGACCAACTAAGTAGGAAAGGATTCCGGACATCAAAGCCATTGCTTGGAATGGGCGGCGTTTATCTTCCATAGAAAACACCCCGTTTTACATGCGGTATAAAGCTTGAGGTCTTGCTTAAAATCGATGCTAAATATGTAATAAAATGGTTGTTAGAGGTTTATGAAAACCCTGTCATTTTATACCCTTTGTAAGCATACAATAGCACTTTATCAATGTCAATGTGTTCAAGGGAAAAATCGACAATCTTTTCGATGGTAAGATTTCTCTCTTTTTTACTTTTTGACGCTGTACGAAACCGGCCGGATTCCGCGATGTATTTTGCCCAGAAAAAAACAGCCAAATGATGAACATTCTTCCTCATTCGGCTGTTGTATAACATTATTTTATCATATATGTCATAGCAATTAAGTTTGTCGATTGTGAACATTATGTGACCATTCGCACTTTTCAGGACTAGTTGCTTGACAGTGTTTTAGTAAAATGTCCAAGAGGAGCTTTGGGGAAAGGCACTGTAGCCCATCCGGCGGGCAGAGCGCCTGGCCAACTCAACCCAGTTCATTCAAAGTAAAGGTCCGCTTCTACGGTGTCTTCCTTGTCCAGTTTCTTGGCAAAGACGACTGCTTTCACAAGGCCTTTCACCTTCAGTCGATCTGCGGGGATTTGCTTTTTGAACAGGCCGCGCGGAATGTCCCGCTCCCAGTCAAGGTAATCGATGAAATGGAGGGTATCCACTTCGTACAATGCGATCCCAAGTTCCTCCGCACCTTCAGGCAAGTAGACCTCATATTGATATTCCCCTTCCCTATCACCATAGCCGAACTGGAATCCCATGATCCGTGGATAATCGGGTTCTTCTATTATATAGAGGTAAGGCAGCCGGATTTTCTGGCTGTCGGCGCTTACGACGACCTCCCCTTCATGCATACCGGTTTCCTGTTGGTTTGGTGTGATGTCGAGGATGATGATGGTTTCACGCTTTTCCTTTGGTTCCAATGTAAAGGTAATCGGCGTTTTCCACTGGACGCCTTTTTGTTGTTTGGGCGTTTCAATTGAATAGGTGACCTCTTTATCCGAAACATTTTCGATGGTGATCGGAACTTCTTTTTGTGTTCGGGTCTCCTTTTTTTGTAGCATCCCGAAATTGAGGGAGCCTGGGTAGACGAGGCTGTTAGTCTTGAGTGCCTCCTCTAGCTGGATGCGTCCTGATCCCTGTTCGAGGACGGAATAGTCACTGCCGTCTTCTTTTATTAGCCGCTTGGTGGTGTTCATCAGGGCAGCCTTTACCTGAGCCGGCGTCCACTCAGGATGGGCCTGCTTGATGAGTGCGCTCGCTCCTGCCACATGCGGCGCTGCCATGCTTGTGCCTTGAAGCGCAAGATATCCGTTTGGAATCGTGCTGTCTATCGCTACACCAGGTGCGACGACATCCGGCTTGATCTCCCATGTGTGCGTCACCGGCCCGCGGGAACTGAAGCCCGCAATATCATCCTTATGCCATTTGAAGGTCGTTTTCACCATCGAAAAGCTCAATTTCAAATGCTTTTTCAAAAATTCCCCGTCTTCTTTTGAAATCGATACAACCGGCATATCCATTTCCACTTCAAGCGTCCCTGTAAAATTGCCTTCCAGATTGTTAAAGATGACCACGCCGGCAGCACCTCGCAGCTTGGCTTGATGTGCTTTTTCAGAAAAAGGGATCTTGCCTCGCTCGAGCAGTACTATTTTCCCCTCCACCTTCTTGCCTTCCCAATCATCCTCCTCACCAAGACCGGCATCCACCATCCCCATCGGTTTCGTTGGAAAATCCCATGGAAGCGAGCCTTGCAATGGAAGCATCTCGATTTCTCTTTTGGAAAAAATCGGGGAGAGATGCGGAATATGCAGGGGCGGTGTGGATGCACCGACCGAAATCGCCTCTGAGGACGTTCCAGGCGACCCGACTGTCCAAAGATTCGGTCCGGAATTGCCGCTTGACGTCACTGCGACCACTCCATGTTCCACCGCTTTGTTCAAGGCAAGACTTGTCGGCCAATCCGGCCCGTTGATGGTGTTGCCAAGGGAGAGATTGAGCACGTCCACCTTGTCGTGAATGGCCATCTCGATCGCCGCGATCACATGCTCACTTGAACCTTGTCCGCCCGGTCCAAGCACCCTGTATGCAATGAGTTCCGCATCCGGGGCCACACCATGAAGGTGACCATTTGCTCCGATGATGCCGGCAACATGCGTGCCATGAAGAGTCGGCATCCCCTGCGACCGCTTCGTTTCCATCGGATCCTCATCTTCATCGACAAAATCGTAGCCACCAGCATAGTTGTTGCGGAGATCCGGGTGGGTATAATCGATTCCCGTATCGATGATGCCTACTTTCACCCCTTTGCCTGTCAGGCGTTCTCCGTCCTCGTCATAAAGTCGGTGCATCTTCTCCCCACCGATAAATGGCACACTTTCATCAATGGTCGGAGAGTAATTTGTGACAGGGGAAACCTCCAGGATGCCCGGCTCCTTTTGAAGCTGTTCCAGATCTTTAAGCGGCCCGTGGATGGCAAATCCCTTAAATACGGCGGTATATGTCCGCTTTATCGTTAGATTGGGGTATTTCTGCCGGATTATTTTTTGGACTTTTTCTTGGCTGTTGTCTTCGACGATTAATATGACTGTCTGTTCCTCTTTGAGCCCGTCGCCCGTTTTGGTGACGGGAAGCGGTGGTCTTTTCGGATATCTGGTTGTGTCTTGTGTATGTAATGAGTCGATGGTTCTTGCATTCGACATTGCGATGGTGGCTTCGGCGGTATTATTTGCGGACAGTTGAATTCCTGTTTCTAAAATCCGTCCTGGTAACTGAGCTGTTATCAGCAGGGTTGTAAGTCCCATGCAAATTAAAATCTTCCCTTTTCTCACGTCCTTCACCTCTGCTAAGTAGCATTTGTCATTGAGTTGGGATTATGCATGCGAGTTGGGGAAGTAGTGGTGATTTTTGCGGGATGTGGATTTATATAATAAATGAGGCGATAAGGGAGGGTTTTTATACAAAAATGATTAGCCTTATGGGTGCAAAAAAACTGCCCGAAGATCGATGCTTCTCTCCCGATCTTTGGACAGTTGTAAGATTATTTTGTTCCGTATAGTCTGTCGCCAGCGTCGCCTAGGCCTGGGACGATGTAGCCTTTTTCGTTCAGCTTTTCGTCAAGCGCCGCGATGTAGATGTCTACGTCCGGGTGCGCTTCTTTAAGTAATTCCACACCTTCTGGGGCAGCGATAAGGCACATGAACTTGATGTTTTTCGCGCCGCGTTTTTTCAGGGAGTGAATCGCTTCAATTGCAGATCCGCCTGTTGCAAGCATTGGATCGACAACGATGAAATCGCGTTCTTCGACGTCGGAGGGTAATTTAACGTAATATTCAACAGGTTGAAGCGTTTCTGGGTCACGGTATAAGCCGACATGCCCAACCTTTGCCGCAGGGATCAACTTCAGCATCCCTTCCACCATGCCAAGACCGGCACGAAGGATTGGAACGATTCCTAACTTTTTACCTGCCAATACATTTGATTTTGAAACGGAAACAGGTGTTTCCACATCCACTTCTTCAAGCGGTAGGTCACGGGTAATCTCGAATGCCATCAAGCTTGCCACTTCATCCACTAGTTCGCGGAATTCTTTTGTACCTGTATTTACATCGCGGATATATGTAAGTTTGTGCTGAATTAACGGGTGATCAAATACGTACACTTTTGCCATTCGAAATCTCTCCTTTTATCATGTCATAGCCGTTTTTTAATGCTTGTCCGGCTCTCAAATCACACTTCCATTGATTCTACATAAAAAGCTATCTTGATTCAAGTTATTTTGCACAAAAAAGAGAGGTCTAACCTCAGACCTCTCCAATGGAAACCATTATCCTAAAGAAGGATATAATTCATATTTTCCAGAAACTGCTTCTACACGAGCTTTTGCTTCTTCCAGCTTTGCCTCATCTTCATGATTTTTCAATGTGAATGCAATGATGGATGCAATCTCATCCATGTCTTCAAGTGTGAATCCGCGGCTTGTAACTGCTGCAGTACCGATACGGATACCGCTTGTGACAAACGGGCTTTCAGGATCAAATGGAATGGTATTTTTGTTTACCGTAATACCCACCTCGTCCAACACTTTCTCAGCAATTTTACCGGTGATTGATAATGTGCGTACATCCACAAGCAACAGGTGGTTGTCCGTTCCGTCTGAAACAAGGGATAGCCCTTCCCCTTTTAAAGCTTCTGCCAAACGCTTGGCATTATCGATGATTTTTTGTGCATAATCCTTGAAGGATGGTTGCAACGCTTCACCGAACGCAACCGCTTTAGCCGCAATGACATGCATCAATGGGCCGCCTTGAAGTCCAGGGAAAATGGACTTGTCGATTTTCTTTGCCCATTCTTCCTTACAAAGGATCATCCCGCCACGAGGTCCGCGCAATGTTTTGTGCGTTGTCGTTGTCACAAAGTCGGCGTAAGGAACCGGGTTCTGGTGCAAACCAGCCGCAACAAGTCCTGCGATATGCGCCATATCCACCATCAGGTATGCTCCCACTTCGTCCGCAATTTCACGGAATTTAGCGAAGTCGATTTCGCGGGGATACGCACTTGCGCCTGCAACGATAAGCTTCGGCTTATGCAGTCTTGCTTTTTCCGCTACATCTTCATAGTTAATCGTATGAGAGTCGTTGTCCACTCCATACTCCACAAAATTATATTGAATACCACTGAAGTTAACCGGGCTGCCGTGTGTCAAATGGCCGCCATGGGAAAGGTTCATCCCAAGGACGGTGTCGCCCTGTTCTAAAATGGTGAAGTAAACAGCCATGTTCGCTTGGGCGCCAGAGTGCGGCTGAACATTTGCATGCTCGGCTCCGAAAATTTCCTTCGCACGGTCACGGGCAATGTTTTCTGCTACGTCTACGTGTTCACAACCACCGTAATAACGACGGCCTGGATATCCCTCAGCATATTTATTCGTCAGTACAGATCCTTGAGCTTCCATCACAGCTTCGCTCACGAAGTTTTCAGAAGCAATCAACTCGATTTTCGAGCGTTGTCTTCCCAATTCATCCTGGATTGATTGAAACACTTGTTGATCCTGTTGCGCTAATTTCACTTTCGGAATCCCCCTTTAAGTAAGAACATCAAATTTGAAATTTTCCACAAAAACCAATACATTCGGCTTTTGAACCATTACCTCCTCCATTTTATCACGCAACCAAAAAGATAGAAACAGAAAAGGAAGATTGATAGCGCTTACCTTAAAAAACTTTCGTGAATTTTTTAGTTGGTGGGGGGTGGGGGTGGGGGTGGGGGTGAATAAAAATTCCTGCGGAGGGGTCAGACCCCCGCAGGAATTTAGCCCTCCATGTCGAAGGGCCATTCACATTCTATTTTTTTGCGTCTTCAAGGGTTACGGTTTCGTAGATCGCTCTTGCTCCGCCGATGAGTTTGGGGCGGGTGCGGGCGATGGTGATGTGGGCGTTGCCTACGGATTTGACGGTGCTTCGCACTGGGACTGCGACGTGCTTGATATGCATGCCGATCAATGTGTCCCCAATGTCGATTCCAGCATCCGCTTTGATATGCTCCACCATCACCGCGTCCTCTAATTGATGGTAGGCATAGGAGGCCATCGCCCCGCCTGCATGACGTACAGGCACGACTGTCACCTCATCCAAACCGCGGCGTTCCGCTGTTCCCCGTTCTACAACCAATGAACGGTTCAAATGCTCACAACATTGAAAGGCAAGCTCGACACCAGTCTGCTCACGGAAGTCATCCAGCACTTCAAAAAGCGTTTCTGCAACGTTTTCTGTTCCTGCTGTACCGATTCTTTCCCCGATCACTTCACTTGTACTGCAACCCACAACCAGGACCTGTCCCTTCTTCAACTGCGCCTGTTCCTGTAAGTCGGCCAATACTTGATGCAACTGTCCTCTCCATTCATTATGCATCATTTCATTACCCCTTTTTCAAAAAACGCCCATGAACAAAGGATCTTTAAACTCTCCCAAATTCACAGGCATCTTGTTATTTTTATGGCTTTACGACTAAGTTTACATACACTTTAAGGCACTAGTTCTCCAATTGATGAATCTTGTTCACTCGGTTTTCATGACGTCCGCCTTCAAATTCTGTTGTCAGCCAGATTTTTGCGATTTCACGGGCCAGCCCTGGACCAATGACGCGTTCTCCCATCGCCAGCACATTGCTGTCATTATGCTCACGGGTCGCTTTGGCACTGAACATATCATGCACAAGCGCACAACGGATCCCCTTCACTTTATTGGCTGCAATGGACATGCCAATGCCCGTCCCACAAACCAAGATGCCGCGGTCAAATTCACCTTCCGCAACTTTTTTAGCTACAGGCTGTGCATAATCCGGATAGTCAACGGAAGTTTCACATTCACACCCGAAGTCTTCAAACTCTATATTTAATTCTTTTAATAAATTTTTAATTTCTTCACGGATCTTGATTCCTCCGTGATCTGAGGCGATTGCCACTCTCATGTTTACATCCCCTGTCTGTTTGAGGTTATATCTACATCTTACCCCCCGGGAGGGAAAAAATCCATTGTTCTGTTTGACCATTCATTAAAAATCAAAAAGCCCAGGCACCATCTTTCGCCCGGGCTTGTATTTTAATTATTGAAACTAGACTCTGAACTTCGCGATCATGCGCTTGAGGTTGCTTGCTTGTCCTGCAAGCTCTTGGGAGATCTTCTCCACATCTGCTATCATGTTTGCTTGTTCTTGGGTCGTCGCGGTGACTTCTTCAGCACCTGCGGAGGTTTCTTCGGCAATCGCCGCGACCTCTTGCGACTGGCGGGCTGTCGTTTGGATGCTGTCCATCTGACGGTCCACTAATTCCGCAATCTGTTTGACGGAAGCCGCGACCTCAAGTACGGAGTTTGTCATTTCCGCTATCACTTCGTTGGTTGCCGTCCCTTTTTCCGCTTCGAGATTGGCCGCTTTTACCTGGCCCGTGATTTGCGTGACGACATTTTTCACTTCTTCTTGGATGTTTTTGATAAGCTCAGAAATTCCTTGTACCGCCTTGGCGCTCTCATCGGCAAGTGAGCGGACCTCCTCAGCAACCACGGCAAAGCCGCGACCATGTTCCCCGGCACGCGCAGCTTCGATGGAAGCATTCAATGCCAAGAGGTTTGTTTGACCGGCAATATCTCCGACAAGTGAGATGATGTTTTCAACTTCTTTTGCATTTTTTTCAAGACGTTCAACCGCCTTCAAGGACGTTTGGTTTTCTCCTGCAAGCTTGTGGATGCCGGATACCAGGGAATGGATGACTTCTTTGCTTTCATCCAGATCCTTGACCATTTCTTCTGATAACTGTTGGGACGAGGTCGCTTTTTCATGGACCTCATCAGCGATTTTAATGACTTCTTCCACTGATTCTGCTGTGTCCTGGATGGAAGAGGCAGAGCTCTCGGCACCCTTGGCAATCTCCTCTATCGTCAGGGAGATGCTTTCTGCCTGTTCAGATGCCTGCATCGAGACTTCGCTGATTTCTTCCACCTTTTCATTCGTTTTCTCAAACGTCTGATTAATCGTTTTTACCATGTCTCGCAAATTATGTAGCATTAGATTGAACGCAGTCCCGACCGCATTGATCTCATCATGTGAGTTGGAGACCGGCACGTCTTCGGATAGATCTCCGTTGGCAGCTTTCTGAGCCACTGCCTCTAACTGTTGCAAAGGCTTCGTGATGTAGCCTGCTGCAAAAAACGCCAGAATACCGGACCAAGCAATCCCAAGAACCAATGTCAGCACTGTAAAAACATTCGTACTCATGATCCCATCGACATAATCGACTAAAAAATAGATGAAAAATCCACTCACCGTGTAGGTGATGACCGCTAAAATCGTAGTGAACAACACAAGCTTGTAACGTAACCCAAACTTAAATTTCCCTTTTTCCCCCATCATACTTCCTCCTTCATGCATGGACGAAAAGGAAAGTTCCCGCGACCTGCATGAGTGCTAGTTTAATTTTTTCACAACAAACTCAATTAACTCTTGAAGCTCTTCAAATGTCCCGCGATATGTGGCCACAGAACCTCCGAACGGATCTGATACTTCCCCCGTCTGTTCCACGAACCCTTTAAGCGTATAAGTTTTCCCCACACTGCCGGGATAACTGTTTTCCAATAGCATTTTATGCTGGGTGGTCATGGTGAAAATATAGTCCGCCCATTCCACTAGCTCATCTGATACCTGGGCCGAACTATGCTCAACAGGCAGGCCTTTCTCCTTCAAAACTTCCTGGGCCTGGCTTGATGCCGAACTTCCCGGCATCGCAAACACACCAGCCGACTTTACCTCCACACCCTGCATTTCACGTCCGGCCATGATAGCAGCCGCCATCGGACTACGACACGTATTCCCTGTGCACACAAACAATATATTCATATCCTGACTCCTCCTTTTTTCCTTATTATAGACAAAAAGAAAGAAGAAGAAATAGTCATAAAGACACTCTCCCTTCTTATTTCGGCAATATATAAGAAAATTTTAGCTTGAAATGAAAAAAAGACCTCCCCAAGGTCCTCTTTAAGTTCCAAATAATAAAAAAGGGAAAACAAGGTATACGACAGTGGTCGAAAACTTGAAGATGTAGGCCGATCTCTGCCTCTTCAACTGCATATCTTCCATCGCCAAGGCGAAACTGATCACTGCAAGCAGCCAAAAAACAATTTTAAATTGCAATATATTGAATTCCACCAAGAAATTCATTGCCAGCAAACCGAAGATCACCGCACTCCCAAGTACTTGAATGTACAACACCGGCTTTACCCTCTTCGCATAAGCCTCTCTCCAATTGTTGACCAAGGACTCACCCGCTTTCTTTTTCTATACATTATTTTCTACACGCATAACAAATATTCCTTCTAGTAGAAAAGTCCTGTTCAAGAAATTTTTGATTCAGGTGAAAAACAACAGCTTAATCCCAAACCCAAGCAGGATACTCCCTCCAAGCGCTTCACTGTAAGAGCCAAGCCAGCCTTGTAGCTTCCTGCCAAAAATCAATCCCAGCCATGTCAACAGCATGCTTACCGCACCAAACAAAAGAATTGCCAGCATCGTCTTTGCTCCGTATATGCCAAGGCTCAATCCCACCGAAAAACTGTCCAAGCTCACACTGAGCGCAAAAATAAACAACCCAGCCCCTACCGGCGTGATCATCGGCCCATCGTCCTTTTTAAACGAAGAAAACATCATTTGCAATCCAAGCATCAAAAGCAGCAAACCGCCGATAATCGTTGCGATTGAACCAAACTCCTTCGACAGAACCTTGCCAATCGCCATCCCCCCAAGCGGCATGAATATATGAAAAATACCGATCGTCACTCCTATGTAAAAGATCTGCTTGAGCCTGAGCTTGATCATGCCCATGCCAAGTCCCACTGAAAAAGCGTCCATCCCAAGTGCAATCGCCATCAACATTAGAGTCATGAATTCCCCAACCAAAGTCGTCATTCTCCGCCCTCCCTTGGACTTGTCTCTTTCAAGATATGCACAAGCTTTCGGGAATAGAAGAAAAATGGTACAAGTTGGGGTTTTCAGATGAAAAAAGGGCCTCCAGTGTGCGAGGCCCTTTCGTTTATTCTTTTATAATCCTATGTCCAGCCGCCTTTTCCAGCCGGTTCATGATGGCGACTCCGACTCCCTGTTCAGGGTAAACTTCACTATAAATAATATCCACATCTGTTGCATTGAACGCCCGGAGCGCATCATACAATTGGGTTGCGACAGTGGAAAGATCAGTTTTCGTTCCGCATGCAATGGCCGTGATACCCGTTGTGTTCATTGCGGAAATGGTTTCTTCTGTGGCTAAAAGCCCGACTTTCTTGCCTTCTGAGAGCGAAACGGAAATCGTCCTTTGCAGGAACTCCTTGCTTCCATCGATCAAATACACTGGTGCCACCGGAGCATAGTGTGTGTACTTCATACCTGGTGACTTTGGTTTATGCTGTTCCTCCTGATGGATAAGCGCAGGGTCCACCTCAACATCGCCCACCACTTCCTCCAGCTGCTCTTTTGTTACGCCGCCCGGACGTAAAATAAGGGGAACATCTGCCGTACAATCAACTACCGTGGATTCCAAACCGACACCAGTTGCCCCGCCATCCACAATTCCGGATATTTTGTGGATTAAATCCTCTTCCACGTGCATGGCAGTTGTCGGACTTGGCTTGCCGGACAAATTGGCACTCGGTGCTGCTAGCGGCAGTCCGGAAATCTCCATTAAAGCCTGTGCCACCGGGTGATCAGGCATCCTTACAGCAATCGTATCAAGTCCTGCCGTCACATATTGCGAGACTCCTTCTTTCTTGGGAAGGACAAGCGTAAGCGGCCCCGGCCAGAATGCATCCATCAGCTTTCGAGCCGTTTCATTCAGGTTATCCACAAGGACTGTGAGCTGCTCTTTTTTAGAAATATGCACAATCAAAGGGTTGTCGCTCGGACGTCCCTTTGCTTCAAAAATCTTTAATACGGCCTGATCTGACAAGGCATTTGCACCAAGTCCATACACCGTCTCCGTCGGAAAGGCGACCACTTCCCCCTCTATTAAAAGGTCAGAAGCCTCCTTAATCTGTGGATAACTATATTTAATTGGATCCTGCTTATCCACAGTCCATAATTTCGTATTCATCATTAATCCCTCATTCTACAATCTATTAACATGTGAATATGTAAGGTTTTTCAACTGAAAGTATAAAGAACTTCCCCAAATAACACAAGCCTTATCCACAAACTGTGGATAAAGCCTCACCAAACCGTGGATAACTATGTGAATAATGTGGAAATCCCCGTTTAAAAGGGGAATTGCAAAGGATTTCCATTGTGCGTTAATGCGTTAACTGACTGATAAGGGGTCTGACCCGCTATGCGTTAATGCGTTAACATACCGCAAAGGGGTCTGACCCCTTTCTATAGTTCGCACACCATGAGAGTGCAGTCGGCTTGTTGGGTGATTTCATGGAAGAAGGGGGATGCGAGCATGGTTTGTGGTGCTGTGTGTATAGGTTGTGGATAAAAGTTGAGCAGTTCGAAAAATTGGATGAAGTTGTTTTTGTTGGTAACTAGGTAGAGCTGCTCAAGCCCTTTCTTTTTCGCATGTTGCTGGGTATGCTCGAACATCTGTAAGAGTTGAAACTGTTTAACAGATGGTCCGATGACAAGCGATCTCAACAAACCTGCATTTCCATACGATTCTATCCCGATTGTCCCGCAGATGCCTTCATTCTCTTCCTCGAGAATGATGAAGTCCTCTATCTTTTCTTCCAAATTCGTCACATGGATATTTGCTTTACGTAAAAACACCTGCAATGCCCAAAGGTCTTCTTGTGTTGCAGATCGCAATACTTTCATACTCTTTCACCTCATCTAGTAATTTTTCTATTACTACTCTATTGAGATGGGTGAAAAAGTAGAACCTTATCCAGCAATTTTGTCCCATAGAGAAGATAGAAGTTCTACTAGGAAGAACTGTACTTCCACTTCTGCCGGTTCCTCATCAACCACAAAATCTTCCGTTTTTGCAGATGCGTTGTCCACTTTGGCTGTCGTGGATGTTGCTGTTGCTGTTGTTGTTTCCTCTTCTTCAAAAGGAGTTGCGGTTGCTTCCCCATTCGAAAAGTCCAAGAAGCATAAAGGCGGGAATAAAACGCACCACCAATTGGCACCGGTACCTTTTCCAAGTGTGATCAGGATTGCTTCATAATCCCCTGCAGGGTAAATGAATTTACCGTACATCTTAGTCGGAAAGTCCACTCTGCCAAAATCGACATTATAAGTTTGGACAAGCCCCTCTTCAGCCATAACCTCTTCCACGATCTGTTCGATTTCATCCATGTTTCCTGTGATCACTTCGCGGGCATTCTCCATCGAAGTCAAGCCTTCCACCCAAACAGTGATTTCCTCGTTCACACGGTCACGGATTTTCCTTTTTAACTCCTGGTCCTGCTCACTATCACTATTGGCCAAGATGCGAAGCCTGATCGCCTCATCCGGAATCACCATCGCACCATTCTTCACATTTGCCCCTGCTGTTGCCTGCTCCCCCAAAAGTGAAAGGTAAGCCCCCACAAAAAGTAAAACTATATATAAAGTGATTTTATTTTTCTTCAACATATCCCCCAACTCCCCTCTAGCAAACAGTCTAGGCAAAAACCAAAAATCCTAAACTACTAAAATGCAAAAAGCAGAGGAAAAAATTTAATAAAGGGGTCAGACCCCTAAAGGAATTCCTTCCCTCATGTCGAACGCGATTCCAAACGAGCAATCAGTGGTTGCCGGGATTGTCATTGTCGAAAAATATGGGGACAGACCCCCAAAGGGTTTTCTCCCTCCACGTCGAACCCCCCACCTCTCTTTCCAGCAACTTTTTCTTGTTACAGGTTTTTTTTGGTAGTTTGGTAGTTTTGGTGGTTTTAGGGGGGAGGTTAGGGGGTATATGAATAGAACGTGTTACTTTATTTTTTGAAAGGGAGAATTGCTTTATGAGATCGTTTACTTGCAACATTGAGTCGTTTCGCATCGGAGAGATGAAGGGTGCGTTCAACCACATCAGCATTCCCATTGTTTTTGAAATTTTAGTCGGAGGGAGATGGATGACGGGTAAGGCATTTTACCACCATTATCACCGCAGCATTTCCTATGATTCGAATCTTTCTCAACTGATCAACTTGTGCACTGCGGAAAAGAAGGAAGAAATCCGCCAAGCGTTTGTCAAACACGTTGAAGAACAAACAAATAGAGGCCTGACAATTGCCAGACCTCAATTGGGAAACGGAAACGGAACCATACTGGAAGCATAAACCCATATACCGGTGGCGAGACATCAGTCCATCAGCCTATTTCGTATATCGAAAGCGAGACATCAGCCTATCTCGGCAAATACCATCCGGTCTTTTCCATTGATGTCGAGTACAACCTCTACCTTCGCACCCGGGAATGTTTTTTCAAGCAACGCTTTCACAGCTTCCCCTTGTCCCATTCCTACTTCAAACGCCACGATTGCACGTTCCTTCAGCACTTTTGGAAGCTCGTCCATGAAACGCTCATAGAACTCCAGGCCGGATATCCCGCCAACCAATGCGCGGTACGGCTCAAAATCCTTCACGACCGTTGACAGCCCTTCGTATTCCTTTTGCGGGATATACGGCGGATTGGAGACGACCACATCCACTTTGATATCCTGTTCGATGAATGGAAGCAGCAAGTCGCCCTGCAGGAATTCCACTTCTGCAGCAAGTGCTTCTGCATTATCCATCGCAACTTCCAGGGATTCTCCGGCGATATCTGTCGCCTTCACATCAAGGCGGGTGTTTTCAAGCGCCAATGTGATTGCAATCGCGCCGCTGCCTGTCCCGACATCTACGACACTTAATTTTTCAGAACCGGAACCAAAGTGCTTTTTCACGCGATCCAGTACTCCTACCACCAATTCTTCCGTCTCCGGCCTTGGGATAAGCACCTCTTCACTGACAAAAAAGCTTCGGCCGTAAAATTCTTCTTTTCCCATCAAATACTGGACAGGAATTCCGGCAACATGTTTATGCACGTTGAAAATGAACGAGCTTTGCATCTCCATCGGCATCATTTCTTGCATTCTACTAAAAAGCTGTGACCGATCCAATTTCATATGGTGCCGCAACAATAATTCTCCCGCATTTTCGTCGCGATCGTTCTTTTTTAAAAAAGAAGAAGCCCAGTTCAGGGCTTCGTACACCTTCATGGCCTTCATCATTTCTCCATCTGTTCCATTCTTAGCGCTTGGTCTTCCATGATCAGGGCGTCAATGACTTCTTGAAGCTTTCCTTGAAGGATCTGATCAAGCTTTTGAATGGTCAGGCCGATACGGTGATCGGTTACACGATTTTGCGGGAAGTTGTACGTACGAATACGCTCGGAGCGGTCACCAGTACCTACCGCTTGCTTACGGTTCGCATCATATTCAGCTTGTACTTCACGTTGGAACTTATCGTACACTCGGGCACGAAGGACTTTCATCGCTTTTTCTTTATTCTTGATCTGTGATTTTTCATCCTGACAGGAAACCACCGTGTTAGTCGGGATATGTGTCAGACGAACAGCAGACATCGTCGTATTAACGGATTGTCCGCCAGGTCCACTTGATGCAAAGGTATCCACACGGATATCCTTGTCATGAATCTCGATTTCCACTTCTTCCGCCTCAGGCAATACAGCAACCGTTGCCGTCGAAGTATGGATGCGTCCGCCGGATTCCGTCTCCGGGACACGCTGCACGCGGTGGGCACCATTTTCAAATTTAAGCTTGGAGTATGCCCCTTTACCTGTGATCATGAAAATGATTTCCTTGTAGCCGCCAACACCTGTGGACGCCGCTTCCATCACTTCTGTCTTCCAGCCCTGGGCTTCGGCATATCGGCTGTACATGCGGTATAGATCGCCTGCAAACAGCGCCGCCTCATCTCCACCCGCTGCTCCGCGGATTTCCATGATTACGTTCTTGTCATCGTTCGGGTCTTTTGGCAAAAGAAGAATATGTAGGCGCTCTGCCAAGCTTTCCTGTTGCTCCTCAAGCTCTGAGATCTCCTCTTTCACCATCTCGCGCATATCAGAATCCAACTTATCTTCAAGCATCGCCTTCGCATCGTCCAGCTGCTCTTTTACCGCCTTGTATTCACGGTAAGCTTCCACCGTCTCATGAATATCGGATTGCTCTTTTGAGTACTCGCGCAGCTTTTTCGTATCGCTGATGACTTCCGGATCACTCAAAAGCTCCGTCAACTTCTCGTAACGCATCTCTACTGCCTGCAAACGATCAAACACGTGCATTCACCTCTATAATATATACAGACAAAATCTGCAATTATTTAATACCTACAACATTCTAATTATAGTATAGGTTAGATGGCGCGTCAAAACCATCATGGAAATACACCTACTTGCCTTAACCTTTTTTTGACATCATTCACTTGACAGGCTCAAGCTCCACCTTATCTTCCTTATAAGTGACCCGGTAGACACCTGAAGTACTTTTTTCCGCTCTAAAGCCTTCAAGCAATGATTCGGAGCGTTCATCTTCCCCTACCAACACAAAATACTCCGATGATTCTATTCTATTTATGAAGGTAGCTTCCTCTTCGTCGGTTTCTATATTTCTAAGTACTGTGAATTTATGGTTGGTTTGTTCAAATCGCAGGACATAGTCAAGGAAGCCCCTGTCATCAAAGCTTTTAGGGCTATAATAAAAAACTTGCGGAGCTGTTTGAGCATCAGTAATTATCCGTTGATACTGATCCTTGATTCCCATACGGATGGAATCTGAAGCATCCGGCTTGTTTGAAGCAACCGACTTCATATTCTCCCATTGCGGGTATAAAAATGCCATCACGAGCACAATGACCGCCCCTATTCTAATAGCATGTTTCCTTTCATTGATCCATGAAAGCCATACTTGTGAGATTGCAACCATCAAAATGCCTATACAAAATATCACTATCGTCAACAAATATCGATTGAAGCCGGCAAGTCTTACTGCTTCCCCTTCAGGCATCAAGAATAAGTACATCAAATATAAAGTGAATATATAGAACAGATAGGCGCTGTTTACAAAAAGAGTCACTCCAATCAACCTTCTGGCCAATTCTCTGTGCATGATTGAATAGATTAAGATCGTTGCCAGTGCAAGACCATTCAAGATCAACATGAGTTGGATCCCGCTATTGTCCATATCGGTTGCAGCACGGAAAATCATTGGGGCCAGGTTTTCCTTGAATTCTTCGGTCTTATCGTTATTGAGGATCTTCCCCCTGTTGACGGTGAATTTATTGTGATGGTCATCTTGATAGACTTTATCTACATATTGCCCCCACAGGAAATCCAAAGAAAGTGGCAGCAATGCCGAAAACACAAGCACCCACAAGGCTATACGGATGTTTTTCTTATTAAGGATTTTTCCTTTCAAGGAATATGAGTATACAAACCAAAAGATTATCACCAAATTGAACAGGAAGAAAACCTTTCCGCTGTCTTTTATGAGCAGAAGCATTATCAGGATCGGAGTAGTGGCAAGCAATCCTTTTTTCCAATCTTTCCGGTAATAAAATGCAATGACCGAAATGGCAAGTGCCACCATTCCGAGCAGGCCGTCCACTAACAGCGTATAAATGTAGTTGCCGTTTATACTGAACAGAGCCAATGAGGCAGCTGCGGCCGTCACGATGAGGCCAGGTCTTTTCAAGCTGGTGAAAATAAAAAGGACCGTAAGACATGCTACAATCAGAAAGCCTTGGGCCATGAAGGCATAACTCTCGGAGTAACCTGTTATCGACAATACATAATAAATGAATGTCGCGCTACCCGGGGGATAATTAGTGAAACTTATAATCGTCCGGCCATCCGGAAGTCCATTGACCTGGAACATTTCTTTAACAATAAGCCCCCAATGACTGAAATCATCGTAATGATTATGAATGACCCCATTCAAGAATACAATCATGATAATAATTCCCATCATGAAGAAAATGGTTGAAGGGTTGATTCTCAATCCCGCAATTCCTTTTTTGATCATGAACAGATAGAGATAATAAAGGAATAAACCAATTCCACCAATAAAAAGAATCATGACCATGTACGGCATAACATTCAGCAATCCGGCAACAAACAAGATGGCCGTTATTCCGGAAAAAACAAAAATCGGAATAACAGCCTGATGAAGTTTTAATTTAAGGGATGCAAAGAGTCCCCAGCCGATAAATGATAAGAATAGAACCGAAAAATAAAATAAAGAGATATTCAACATTAACTTGCCCCTAATTCATATTTTCGCTTAAATACCCATTCTCTTTGGATAAAATAACTGATTAAAAATAGAATACCATCCACGACGACCTTAATTCCAACTTCCCCAAAGCCGATAGCGGCATAGATTAAATACACCCCGCCCGCAGAAGCAAGCATTTGTGCCACTGCGAGAATGAAATACTTTACAAGCGCATTGGAGCTTGTAGATTTGAATACCACTTTCCTGTTAACGGTATAATTGAACAGTCCCGAAAGGACTCGGGCGAGTATTGTTGCTATTATTATGTATGACTCTATGAAAATACCATTTAAAATCATGACAAAAAGAGCAAATAATGCAATGTCCAATATAAACGAAAGAGCTGAGGAGAATGCAAATTTTAAAAACACTGCATAGATCCTAATCGAATCTTTAATGGGATTAAAGTGGGAAGATTCATTTTCCTCAATATAGATGGTTTGAATTTTCACTTCTTCTATTGTCACGTTGTTGGGTTTGCATTCCACTAACATATTCATCTCAAACTCATAGCGTTGACCGGCAACAGAAAGCAGCTTTCTGACAAAATGAGCGGGAATTCCCCGCAAGCCTGTCTGGGTATCCGATATTTTCATTCCGCAAGCAAGACGCGCAACCCCTTTAGTCAACTCGTTTCCAAACCTGCTCCTTAATGGAATATCCCGCCCAGAGAAATCCCTTACTCCAAGCACAAGACTCTGTGGACATTCACAAAGCCTTTGCGAAACTTTTTCCACATCTTCCACCGCATGCTGACCATCGGCATCTACCGTGACCAACCCGAGATTATTTGGGTATTTATCCAAGAAATAAGAAAAAGCCGTTTTCAAGGCCTGACCTTTCCCATAATTCACATCATGCTCCAACACCGTGCACTGTTGTATCTTTTTTAATTGCTCGAAGATTGGTGCACACTCTTTTTCACTTCCATCATTCACAATCAAAATTTGTTGAAACCCTTTTTTCACGATTCTTGTCACTAGTTCCATAAGTTTATTATCCGGATTGTAGGCCGGAATCAATACAGTGACCCTGTTATCACTTATCAACGTAATTCCTCCAATGGTATTGATATTAAGCTCAAAGACATAAATCTAGATTATTTTTACAAATTCCCTTTATGGACGAAAAAGAAACGTAAAGCGTTCTAATTTTAAATGGAAAAATTTCTGGCACAAAAAGAAAAACCCGTCCTGAAAATTCAGAACGAGCCTATCTTATCTTTCTTTAATGGTGAGTTTCACATGATAGCGGGGCGTGACTTCAAGGAATTTCTCTTTGAGTTCTTTATGCACGCGCTTCTTTTCTTTTTTTGATATTCCGCTTGGCGCATAGGCAGTGACCCTTGCCGTATCCCCTGTTATGTAGACTGGGCCCGGTTCAAGGTCGCTGTTCAACTCAATCACTTCGACAAATTTATTTTGGTCATCCCCATAGTCGAGACGGTCTTCTGAGAGATCAAGGAAGTTCGGGTTTTGGTTGGTGTTGTAATCTTCTGTATCAAGGTCCCTTTTATAAAAGCCCTCTTGATCATCATTCTTTACACCAATCAATCGCTCCCCATCGAAATCCTCCCTTGCACCAAAGCGCTGCTCTTGGCTGCAACCACTAATAAAAAAAGAGCATACAACAAGTAACAGGATTGCATGTTTCATGCAAACACCTCCTGTTTCTTAGCGTATCCTCTTCTTTCTATTTCTTACGGAGTAAATTTAGGAAATAATATTGGTTGTTTTCGCAAACATGCTTGCTAATACGTATGTTAGTATCATCCGTTGACTAAGTTACTGTCGTGCTCTTTTCCTGCTTATTTAAACTAGAACACTTGCATATTGGATGAACTAAAGCGGTAAAAAGTCCAAAACCCGACTTTTTACTTGATGATAGCTACAATACTTGAGAAAAGAGCTTAATTACTTTTTCATTCCTTGCAGTACGGACACTTTGTGAGGAACTTCATGATGATGGCGACAGCGAGGTTCGTATGATTCCGAAGCGCCTACCAATATGATTGGGTCATCGTAATAAGCCGGTTTTCCATCAATCAATCGTTGTGTACGGCTTGCAGGGGATCCGCATACAGCACATACTGCTTGCAGCTTGGTAACAGACTCAGCGATTGCCAACAGCTCCGGCATTTTACCGAACGGTTCGCCGCGGAAGTCCTGATCGAGCCCGGCTACAATGACACAGTAACCTCTATTGGCCAACTCTTGAACCACTTCCACAATCTGATCATCAAAGAACTGCACTTCATCAATGCCGACGACATCCGTCTCTGCTTGCAACTTCTCCAGAATCGATTGCGAAGTCGGAACTGGCAAGGCGATGATGGAAGTCCCATTATGGGAAACAACAGCCTCATCACTATAACGATTATCTATGGCTGGCTTAAATACTTGAATTTCCTGCTTGGCAAATTGGGAACGTCTCATGCGGCGGATCAGTTCTTCTGATTTACCCGAAAACATGCTGCCACAAATCGCTTCCACCCAACCGGAATGCTTCATTACATACATAAACGGCCTCTCCTTTTTAAGAATTTTACGTATAAAAAGTGCTTAACGGCCTGAACCTAAGCACTGAATTATGTAGAGGATATTTTCGCATACTTTGCTGGTTGCTTCGTAAAAAGAAATCAACCGTAATATACGTTTCTTTCGTACTCTTTTCGCTATAAGTAAATTAAATATTTTTATTAGAGTAAGCAAGACGGCAAAAGTCCAAATGCCGACTTTTTGCAATTTTTTAAAAATAGAAGAAAAAAAACAGGCAAGATATAGGATAACCTGCCTGTTTTACTTTATTACTTAAGGCCGTATTTTTTGTTGAAACGCTCAACACGTCCATCAGCAGCAGCATGCTTCTGACGTCCAGTGTAGAATGGGTGAGAATCAGAAGAGATCTCAACTTTGATTAGAGGGTAAGTAGTACCGTCTTCCCATTCAATAGTTTCGTTTGTTTTCATCGTAGAACCAGTGATGAATTTGAAACTAGTGTTGATGTCC
This sequence comes from Sutcliffiella horikoshii DSM 8719, assembly GCA_001648575.1. Lineage (GTDB taxonomy): Bacteria > Bacillota > Bacilli > Bacillales > Bacillaceae_I > Sutcliffiella_A > Sutcliffiella_A horikoshii. The sequence goes on from LQXN01000063.1 coordinate 88,912, forward strand.
ATGAATACAACTTTACGATAATCCGGATGAATTCCAGCTTTCATTCTTGTCATCTCCTTTTCCGCCCTGAGTCTTTCGAAACAGAGTTATCATTGAAATGATACCAATCCTGTTTGCCAGGTCGACATCATTTATCTTAAAAACACACTGATGAAATTATATCAACTTATGTGTGGTTTTGCAAGATTACTTTTGGAGTAATATGAAGATAGTGGATAGGGAATGTTTTCCTTGTCGGGGAACATCGATAGTGATAACTGGGATACTTGCATATGAACAGGATTGCGGGCGATGAAGACACTTTTGCCGTGTTTTTCCTGCTGACTTTGTCTTCATACTACTGATGAAGACACTTTTGCCGTGTTTTTCGCGCTGACATTGTCTTCATACTACTGATGAAGACACTTTTGCCGTGTTTTTCCTGCTGACATTGTCTTCAGACCACTGATGAAGACACTTTTGCCGTGTTTTTCCTGCTGACATTGTCTTCAGACCACTGATGAAGACACTTTTGCCCTGTTTTTCCTGCTGACATTGTCTTCAGACCACTGATGAAGACACTTTTGCCCTGTCGTGTTTTTCCTGCTGACATTGTCTTCATACCACTGATGAAGACACTTTTGCCCTGTTTTTCCTGCTGACATTGTCTTCAGACCACTGATAAAGACACTTTTGCCGTGTTTTTCTGCTGACTTTGTCTTCATACTACTGATGAAGACACTTTTGCGTGTTTTTCCTGCTGACTTTGTCTTCATACCACCGATAAAGACACTTTCTCTGTATTTTTCGCTCTGATATTGTCTTCATAGAGTCAGTCCGCCTTACCTCTTGCTTTCCTCCATAAGAATATTTAATAATACAAAACGCACCCCTCAGAAGCAGGGTGCGCATATGGTCACACATTATATGGTCAGCGTTTTGCCGTTCCAGCCTTTTGGTCCTCTTCCAGGATCTCGAAAAATTCCTGGTTTGTTTTGGACTGGCGAAGTCTACGCAGTAGTTTTTCTGCAAAATCTGGAGAATCGGACATCGTTTTGCGGATGGCCCATAGCTTGTCCAGATGGTCTTTCGGGATAAGCAGCTCTTCTTTACGCGTTCCGGAGCGACGGATGTCGATGGCCGGGAAGATACGGCGTTCTGCAAGCTGACGGTCAAGATGAAGTTCCATGTTACCTGTACCCTTGAACTCCTCATAGATGACATCATCCATACGGGATCCTGTATCAACTAGCGCGGTAGCAAGGATCGTCAAGCTTCCACCCTCTTCAATGTTACGCGCAGCACCGAAGAAACGCTTCGGACGGTGGAATGCCGCAGGGTCGATACCACCGGAAAGAGTACGTCCGCTTGGCGGGATGACAAGGTTATAAGCACGAGCCAAACGTGTGATGCTGTCCATCAGGATGATAACATCACGTTTGTGCTCCACAAGGCGCAAGGCACGCTCCAATACAAGCTCAGCCACCTTGATGTGGTTCTCAGGCACTTCATCAAATGTGGAGCTTACAACGTCTCCTGCAACAGAGCGTTCAATGTCTGTCACTTCCTCGGGACGTTCGTCAATCAGAAGGACAATCAGTTCCGCTTCCGGGTGGTTCGTCGTGATGCTGTCTGCAATTTCCTTGATCAACATCGTTTTACCCGCTTTAGGAGGGGCAACGATAAGACCACGCTGGCCAAAACCGACCGGTGCAATCAAATCCATGATACGTGTGGAAAGACTTTTCGGCTTAGTTTCCAACACAATTTTGCGATCTGGATATAAAGGCGTGAGCGCAGGGAAATGCACACGCTCTTTAGCAGTTTCCGGGTCATCCCCATTCACCGCTTCTACATGTAAAAGTCCATAATAACGCTCATTTTCTTTTGGAGGACGAACCTTACCGGATACCTTGTCCCCGTTTCTCAGGTCAAAACGGCGGATTTGGGATGCGGAAATATAGATATCCTCAGAACTTGGAGAATAGTTGATCGGACGCAAGAAACCAAAGCCTTCCGACTGGATGACTTCCAATACCCCTTCCATGAAAAGAAGACCGTCTTTTTCAGCCTGAGCTTTTAAAATAGCAAAAATAAGTTCTTTTTTCGTCAGTTTACTGTAATAAGAAACTTTGTGCTGACGGGCAAACTCGTATAATTCTTTCAGTTTTAAATTTTCTAAGTGAGAAATAGTTAAATCCATAAAAAGAAAACACCACTCTATTCGTTTTTATTAGTAATAATGTTGATATCCAATGAGAAAAATCCTGTTAGTCTTCCAACACTGATCCAAGCTGAATTTTAAGTTCGAAGGATGGGAAATATCAAGCGGCAAAAAACCGGCCATGAAGAGTCTCTGCACTTTTTCGGAAATGAATTTTTGATGCAAGTGAGGACTTGTTCCCTCGTGTTTGTGGGATAAACTCTCCTTATGAAGAAAATGTAGAAGAATCGCTAGGAAGATATAAGGTAGATTATTGCATAATTACTCGTAGTATTGTTTATTTTACCCACAAAATGCACTTTTAAGCAACTATTTTCTATAGACATGCTTTGAGAATTTTAATTATTTTCTGGGGAATATTCTGGTATCTCCCCTATTTTTGTCGAATGTAATGTGTTGTCCATTACAATATTCGGAAGGTGTCTGGGTTTTTTGTCGTGGTTATTTAAGAAAACCGTAAATGGGAAGGTTCCATTTACGGTTTTCTACTTTTTGGCTATGAATGTGTTTCTGTCAACTCCCTGTTGATTTCCGTTCCAGGTGTTCGCTATCCTAGGGGCGGTGCTTGAGCCTTCTCACAACGCTTCAGGGGGCTCAAGCTACCGCTATTGCCCTGAGGGAGTCTCACACCTTTCCCTACAATCAACAGGGAAAACTATATAAATTTTAGAGCTTACTCTTGCACTATAAAAACCTTAACTTTAAGGCTTGAATACCAAATTAGGTTTTTTCTTGATGTTGTGTTGGCCGTCGATGAAGCGGACTGTCCCCGATTTTGCCCGCATGACCACAGAGTGGGTGGTTGCATTGGTCCCTTTGAACTGGACTCCACGCAGGAGCTCTCCGTCGGTTACGCCTGTTGCGGCAAAGATGGCATCATCCCCGCGGACAAGGTCTTCCATTCTTAGAACTGCATCGATATCCTCGATTCCCATCTTGCGGCAGCGGATTAGTTCTTCTTCGTTTTGCGGAAGTAGCTTCCCTTGGATTTCGCCTCCGAGGCATTTCAATGCGACAGCAGCGATTACGCCTTCTGGTGCACCGCCGGAACCGAACAAGATGTCGACGCCAGTGTGATCAAAGGCCGTGTTGATGGCAGCGGCGACGTCTCCGTCATCAATCAGCTTTATGCGTGCGCCTGCCTCCCGAAGTTCCGCAATGATCTTTTCATGGCGTGGTCTGTTCAAAATAACCGCCACTACGTCTTCGATTTCCTTATTTTTTGCTTCTGCCACCGCTCTCAAGTTGTCAGTGACAGACGCATTGATGTCAATTTTCCCGACCGCTGCAGGTCCCACTGCTATTTTATCCATGTACATATCCGGTGCATGAAGAAGGTTGCCATGATCGGCAATCGCAAGTACCGCTAGCGCGTTCCAGCCCCCTGATGCCACGATGCTTGTCCCTTCAAGCGGGTCGACGGCAACATCCACGCGAGGGCCATAGCCTGTTCCAAGCTTTTCCCCGATATAAAGCATTGGCGCTTCGTCCATTTCCCCTTCTCCGATGACGACCGTCCCTTTCATCGGCACCGTGTCGAATACATCGCGCATGGCGGAAGTTGCAGCACCGTCCGCGCTATCTTTATCTCCGCGCCCCATCCATCTTGCAGATGATAATGCCGCCGCTTCTGTCACTCGAATCAATTCCATGGATAAACTTCTTTCCATATATCCCACTCCTTTTGTCTTCTATGAATCTATTATTTGTATGATAGGCCCTCAGGTTGTCTGTGCAACCAAAGGAAATGTGCTATACTTTTCGTTAATAGTATATCACATTAGATGAATTTTGAAAGAGCTATTGTGAAAAATGAGTGGGACTACTTGAGTCCAGCGGAGATTTTAAACAAAAAAAAGAAGCCCGCTCTAATTGCAGGCCACTGAAAAACTCAATAACTTACCTTTGCCCAGCGGACTTCCTCTTTTATTTACGCTCTTTTCTCAAAGATTGTTGCTATTTACGATGAAAAGTCGGCATTTGGACTTTTCATTGCTTAAATAGTCATGAATTCGCAAGCAGCTTTCATAGCACAACAGGGAAAAGAGCACGATAGTAAGTAAAATAACGGCTGATTGGAAAATACGAAAAGCAACAAAGTTTACGAAAACAGCCTTTATTTATGAATTTTGCATATGTTCGATTTCTTCTTCTGTCAGCTTTTCGCGCCAGATGGTCGCTCCAAGTCCTTCAAGTTTTTCTTCCAGATGGCTGTAGCCGCGGTCGATATGCTCAAGACCTGTGACTTCCGTCAAGCCGTCTGCAAGGAGGCCTGCGATTACAAGCGCTGCTCCTGCTCTCAGGTCACTTGCCTTCACTTTGGCGCCTTGTAGTTGGACAGGGCCATTGATGATGGCGGAGCGTCCTTCCACTTTGATCTGGGCATTCATGCGGCGCAGTTCATCCACATGCTTGAAGCGTGCCGAATAGATGGTATCTGTGACGATGCTTGTCCCTTCTGCTTTTGTCAAAAGGGTGGTCATCGGTTGTTGCAGATCTGTCGGGAAACCTGGATGCACGAGTGTTTTCACGTCGACCGCTTTCAGTTTTTCGCCTGGAACGACTAGTACCTGATCCTGATCGTTGTTGATGTCGATGCGCACGTCCATTTCACGAAGCTTGGCAATCAGGGGCTCCAAGTGAGTCGGGATGACATTATCAATGATCATTTCGCCGCCAGTTGCAGCAGCCATGATCATGTATGTACCAGCTTCGATACGGTCAGGAATGATTGTGTGCTTGCAACCTTGCAGGTTTTCCACGCCATCGATACGGATGACATCTGTACCCGCACCCTTGATTTTTGCACCCATGCTGCTTAGAAGTGTTGCCACATCAATGATTTCCGGTTCTTTTGCGGCATTTTCTATAATTGTTCTGCCTGTCGCCTTAACGGCAGCAAGCATGATATTGATGGTTGCACCGACACTTACCACGTCCAGGTAAATGCGTGCACCCTTCAGTTCTTTAGCACGAAGGTAGATGGCACCTTGTTCGTTTGTTACTTCTGCACCTAGGGCTTCAAAGCCTTTGATGTGCTGATCGATCGGTCTCGGGCCTAAATGACAACCACCAGGCAGGCCGACTACAGCTTTTTTGAAACGGCCTAGCATCGCACCCATCAAGTAGTAGGATGCGCGAAGTTTTTTCACTTTTCCACTTGGTAAAGGCATCGCAATCATTTTAGATGGGTCGACTGTAAGGTCTTCCCCTTCCAACGAAACGCTTCCGCCGATTTCCTCGAGCAGGCTGCTTAAGATTTCTACATCTGATATTTGCGGTAACCCTTCGATCGTAACGGGTGAGTCAGCCAGGATGGTCGCAGGGATCAATGCCACTGCACTATTTTTCGCTCCACTAACACGTACGGTTCCATTTAACTTGTTACCACCAAGAATTTTTAACTTTTCCATATAGTTCTCCCTTCAAGGCGAGGTTATTTTCCAAAAGTACTATTGTCTATTATACACAATTATTACCAATCGTAAAAATTTACGTTACCTATTAGTTTACACTATATGCTTCTTTTCATATATGAAAATACATGATTCTTTATCAAATCGTAACATTTGATACTTTCCGCCTATATTCGACATGTCCTTTTTGTCGAAATTTAACGAGAAATAACAAAAACCCCCTGTTGAATGAACAACAGGAGGTTCGTGAAATTATTACTGTTGGCGGTTATTCCAATCTGCCAGGAATTTTTCGATTCCTTGGTCTGTTAACGGGTGGCCGAATAGCTGCATCAGCACTTTGTAAGGAACCGTCGCAATGTGTGCACCTTTTAGTGCAGCTTCAGTTATATGCATCGGGTGACGGATGGATGCTGCGATGATTTCTGTCGGGATATCATGAACAGCGAAAATATCTGCAATCGTAGAAACAAGGTCCATTCCATTTTGACCGATGTCATCAAGGCGTCCAAGGAACGGAGAAACGTAGGTAGCTCCCGCTCTTGCTGCCATCAGCGCTTGATTCGCATTGAAAATAAGGGTGACATTCGTTTTGATGTTCAGGTCACTGAACGCTTTTACCGCTTTCAATCCATCTGGAGTCATCGGCACTTTCACCGTGATATTAGGCGCGATTGCCGCAAGGGTTTTCCCTTCTTCAATCATCCCTTCTGCATCAAGGGCAATGACTTCCGCACTGACAGACCCTTCAACGAATTCCGTGATTTCGCGAAGGCGATCTTCGAATGAGATGTTTTCTTTTGCCACAAGACTCGGGTTTGTCGTAACTCCCGCAAGTAGCCCCAGTGCGTGTGCCTCTTTAATTTCTTCCAGGTTCGCTGTGTCGATAAAAAATTTCATGTTTGTCTCTCCCTTTTGTTGTATTTGTTTACGCTTTCATCGATAAATAGAACAAAACCGCCTGGTGTGGCGGTTCTGTGCTGTTAGCCTTGTTGTTGGTTGAAATATCTTGTTGGTTGAAACGATTTATTACGCTTTGTTGGAAGATCCAAATTCGCGCATTTTGCCTTTTACTGTATCTTTGATTGCGTCACGAGCAGGTCCTAGGTATTTACGAGGATCGTACTCTTCTGTTTTGGCAGCAAGTGTTTCACGAACTGCTTTTGCAGATGCAATTTGGTTTTCTGTGTTTACGTTGATTTTCGCTGTTCCAAAAGAGATCGCTTTTTGGATGTCATGCGTAGGGATACCAGTTCCGCCGTGTAATACAAGAGGAACACCTGCACGGTTGTTGATGTCTTCCATCTCTTTGAAGCCAAGGTTCGGTTCGCCTTTGTAAGGACCGTGTACGGAACCTAGAGCTGGAGCTAGACAGTCAATACCTGTGCGCTTAACAAGCTCTTCACACTCTTGTGGATCAGCATAGATTACGCCATCAGCGATAACGTCATCTTCTTGTCCGCCGACTACCCCAAGCTCTGCCTCAACAGAAACTCCGTGGAAGTGCGCTAATTCTACAACTTTGGAAGTTGTTTCAATGTTCTCCTCAAATGGATGGTGAGAAGCATCGATCATTACAGAAGTAAATCCAGCGTGGATCGCTTTTGCACAAGACTCATAGCTTGAACCGTGGTCTAAGTGAATCGCTACAGGTACAGTTACACCGTACTCTTCCATTAACGCTTTAACTAATGCTACGATAGTTTTGAAGCCGCCCATATAACGCGCCGCACCTTCGGATACACCAAGGATAACTGGTGAATTCTCCTCCTGTGCCGCTTGTAGAATCGCTTGTGTGAACTCTAGGTTGTTCAAGTTGAACTGACCTACTGCATAGCCTTCTGCATTTGCTTTTTTCAGCATTTCTGTCATGGAAACTAAAGGCATGATAACATCCTCCTTCGTATTATATTCACTCCGAAAAGTTTTTCCCGTTCTAACATGTCGGTAAACCCATATCAAAACTAGCTTGACCAAATGGAAAACCAGTTATGTATAGGCAAGGAACAAAGTGCAAAACTTGTCGGTTGATTTTTATCCAACACCTAGCATATCAACTATGAAGAAAAACGGCAACTGTTGAAGCATGCCGTTTTCCCATGTAAGCGATAACACCTTAAATGTTTTAATATTCAGTTAGAAAATCGGTGCTCTAGAGCGATTGCTGCGGCATGTTTTTACGGACCGCATCCCGTATTTCATCAATATCGAATGGTTTGGCAAAGTGCGTGATTGCTCCAAGGTCTTTGGATTCTTGTATCATATCCAGTTCCCCATAAGCGGTCATAATAATGACTTGGATATCAGAATTGATTGCTTTTAGTCTTTTCAAAATTTCAATTCCGTCCATACCGGGGATCTTCATGTCTAACAATACCAAGTCTGGTGAATGCTTCTCTACAATATCTAATGCCTGGTACCCGTTCGCTGCCTGAAACGTTTGATAACCTTCCTTCTGAAACACTTCATTCAACAGAATCCGTATCCCATACTGGTCATCCACAATCAGTAATTTCTGACCCACCATAACACCCCATCTCTAAAAATAATCAATCCGTTTCCATCCACCCACCTAATTCTACTATAATAGTCTTATTTCCTCCTTTTTCGACCGGAAATTTTTCTAGAGAAGGGGAAAATTTTCAAAAGGGGTCAGACCCCGGCAGGACTTTTCCCCTTGACCTAGAAGGCTCCGGCCGTCGTGGTTGGTGTCGAAATTTGTTAGAATAAAGCGAACGAAAAGGGGTCAGACCCCCCAAGGGTTTTTCGCCTTCATGTCGTACTGCCTTGGTTTTTGCGGGTTTTTGGGTATGTTAGTAGGTGGGTATGGTGTGGAGGTCATTTTGGTATTGGAGTGTGATGAGTGGTATGTTGAAGATTTTTACGACGCAGTTGCAGGGTGTGTTTAATAGGATTGCCGGCAGTGAGGAGTTTGCGTTTGAGGATGGTGCGCGGCTTTTGGCGCAGGCGGCTGTCGGGGACGGACGGATATATGTGCATGGAGTGAAGGAAATGAAGGCGATCGAGGCGGAGGCGACGGATGGAGCGGAGCCGCTTGGCAGTGCTAAACTTTTATCCGATTTGGACAGCTATCATGATCTCACCGATACGGATCGTGCTTTGATCGTTTCCCGTTTTTCAACGGATGAGGAAGCGGTCAAGACGGCAAAGGCTCTGAAGGAGCTTGGGATTGAGGTTGTCGGTATTTCAACAGTAATTGCTCCAGTGGATGGGACGGAGCCTGGCACAGGAGTAGTGGAGTCCCTTGAGAACTTGGTCGATGTGCACATTGACATGAAATTGAAAAAGCCCCTGATACCCGGGGATGACGGCGAACGGTTCGGCTTTCCTTCGAGCATGACTGCTTTATATGTTTATTATGGACTGGCATTCACTTTGAGAGAGATGCTGGAGGAGCAGGAATAGGGATGGGTTTCCAGGAAGCTTGAACAGGGATCGGCTCGGCTTTTCTGACCATGCCCGCCTCCTCTGTTCGACGAACGGAAACAAAGATACCTAACATCTTCTCGCCCCTCCCCTTACAAGGGAAAAAATAAAAAACATTCCTCCACCAAGAGGGTTTTACTTATTTTTATCGAATCAAACCTCAATCACATAAAATTATGGAGGTTTTGATAAGTGTCTCAGCAAACATTTAAACTTGATCAATTAGAAATTGGGAAAGCCTCAATCGAATCAGGTCCAGACATATTAGATTTATTAAAAAGCCGGGCACTGGATTTAAGGGACAAGGGGTCCCAACAGTGGAGCTTTTTGCTTACCGGGCAGGAAGATGCCGAACTATTGGACCTTGTTTCAAGGGGTTATTTTTACAAGGTGTCTCAAACCACGCCACCAAAAATCGCAGCCACCTTTATGCTTTCCGACACGCAGGAAGAATGGGACATTCACCTTTGGGGACGTGAGGATACCATTGGCACTATTTATTTACATAAGCTTGCTGTGGCACTCGAATATAAGGGTGAGGGGCTTGGCGACCTCCTGATGGACTGGATCAAGCAACATGTCCGAGAGCTTGGCTATACCAAGATCCGCTTGGACTGTGTTGCGGACAGTGAAAAGCTCAGGGATTTTTATGAGAAGCATGGGTTCATGTTAGTAAAAATAGCAGATGAACACGGGTTATATGAATGGGAACCTGTAATTACTTGAAACGGGGGTTCATGATGGAAAAGGAAAAATGTGATATTAATTCTAAAGATGGTGTGAAGCAAAAGCCATTTGACGTGATTGACGGGTACACGATTAAGTACCATGCAAACGGTAAGACCATTTGGTCGAAAGGAAAAATGGCCGGGGATCAGCCTGAGGGCTATTGGGAATGGTATCGTGCCGATGGGACCATCAAGCGGTCCGGTTATTTTGAGATGGGAGAGCCTGTTGGTGAATGGATCACCTATGATGGCAAAGGGGAAAAATACAAAATCACGAATCGTGATAAATAAAGTGAAAAAAGCTCAGAGCATAGAGACTCTGAGCTTTCAGTGTGTAGACAAAGCTTAAAATAATGAAATTCCCTAGTTGATCGCAGTGGAAGGAGAGAAGACTCCCGCGGGAGGAAGGGACATGTAAGACCCCGCAGGCGTAGCCGAGGAGGCTTACGGACCGCCCGCAGGAAAGCGTAGCTCCTGCAACGGAGATCAACTGTTCCAACCAATAACCTTATCTGCTAGATAGTTTGTCAACAGTCTGAAAGCTCAGAGCATAGAAACTCTGAGCTTTTTTACATGTCTATAAAATTAAGCCATTACCTCAGCATTTTTCAAAGATGCTGCCACAAAATCGCGGAATAGCGGTTGCGGACGGTTCGGTCTGGATGCGAATTCTGGGTGGAATTGGGATGCAAGGAACCATGGGTGGTCTTTTACCTCAATTACTTCTACCAGGCGGCCATCAGGGCTTGTTCCGGTAAAGATGAATCCGTGCTCTTCCATTTGTTGACGATATTGGTTGTTGAACTCATAACGGTGACGGTGGCGCTCATAAACCACTTCGTCTGCGTAAGCTTTTTGTGCAAGGGAACCGTCGTTCAACTTGCAAGGGTACAGTCCAAGGCGCAATGTTCCGCCAAGGTCCTCGATGTCTTTTTGTTCTGGTAAAAGGTCGATGATCGGGTATGGAGTTTCCGGGTTAAGCTCGGCAGAATGTGCACCCTCAAAGCCAAGTACGTTGCGCGCAAACTCAACAGAAGCAAGCTGCATGCCAAGGCAGATCCCGAAGAATGGCACCTTATTTTCACGGGCAAAACGGATCGCTTCGATCTTTCCTTCGACACCGCGGTCACCGAATCCACCTGGTACAAGGATTCCGTCCGCATCTTTCAACCGCTCGTCCACATTTTCCGCTGTCACTTCTTCTGAGTTGATCCAGTTGATTTTCACATCTGCATCGTACTCATATCCAGCATGGCGCAATGCTTCCGCTACAGAAAGGTATGCATCTTGAAGCTCGACATATTTTCCGACAAGGGCGATCGTCGTTTTTTTGGAAAGGTTCTTTACCTTGTCCACAAGGGCCGTCCATTCGGTCATGTCCGCTTGGCCTTTTGTCTCAAGCTTCAGGTGGTCAACAACGATGTTGTCCATGTTTTGTGCTTGATAAGCTAGTGGCACTTCATAAAGTGTGTCTGCATCGATGGATTCGATAACTGCTTTCTCATCGATATCACAGAACAACGCAATCTTGTCTTTCATATCTTGGGAGATCGGCATCTCAGAACGCAATACGATGATGTTCGGCTGGATTCCGAGTCCGCGAAGTTCTTTTACACTATGTTGTGTCGGCTTTGTTTTCAGCTCGCCTGCCACACGGATGTAAGGAACTAGCGTACAGTGGATGTACATTACATTGTCGCGGCCGATGTCACTCTTGATTTGGCGGATCGCCTCAAGGTATGGAAGTGACTCGATGTCCCCCACCGTTCCGCCGATCTCTGTGATGACTACATCTGCATTCGTTTCACGGCCGGCACGGAATACGCGCTCCTTGATTTCATTTGTGATATGAGGGATAACTTGAACCGTTCCTCCCAAGTAGTCGCCGCGGCGCTCTTTTTTCAGAACCGTGGAGTAGATTTTCCCTGTTGTCACATTGGAATATTTGTTCAGGTTGATGTCGATGAAACGCTCATAGTGGCCTAAGTCAAGATCCGTTTCCGCACCGTCACCTGTTACGAATACTTCCCCATGCTGATACGGGCTCATTGTACCCGGGTCCACATTGATATATGGATCAAACTTCTGGATCGTCACGTCCAATCCGCGATTTTTCAACAATCTGCCCAAAGATGCAGCAGTAATCCCTTTACCTAGAGATGACACAACGCCACCTGTTACGAAAATATACTTTGTCATGCTGTCTCCCCCTCGAAATAATTTTATTTAAAAATAGTAATAAGTAACGAACATGCTTCTTCTAGAGGCAATTAACATTTTTATCATTAGTCAAAAACACGAAATTCATTTATTAAAAAGGTCCTTTTCTCAAAGATTGTTGCTACTCACTAGTAAAAGGTCGCCAATTGGACTTTTTCCAGTTGGATACTCTCGTTATGCATGAAATATAATCAGCGTTTCATCGAAAAGAGCGCGAGAGTAAGTATGCTTGAAAAATACGTAATAGCAACAAAGTTTACGAAAACAGCCATTAAAAAATGAAGCTGCCCCCAATTTCTCAGGTACAGCATATGGATGTTTATTCACTAAAAAATAAAAAACGCCCCACTTGCCGCCATTCACAGCAAGGGGAGCGTGTATATATACAACAAATTATACGTGTCCTTTTTTAAGGAGCCCAAAAAAGATTCTACCTAGTTGGGGATGAAAAGTCAAGGGTCGAGTTCAACTTACGAATTTTCACTTTTCTTCTTTTTTATCATGAAGTTTGACGACAAAAGCAGCGAGATCCCAATAAAAATATAGGCAGTCGCAATCGAATCACTTGGCACCAACACAAAATAATCCAACACATCGAACCTGATAAAAATCCCAAAAACAAAAAAGAGAAAACCAATCCAGTACGTCACTTTCCCTAAAGCACTATGTTTTTTCACTTCACCATAATCCCCCTTAGATTGCTTTTTCTTTTCTACGTGTTAAAAGTGAAAATGTTTCTTTTTTTGAGAATGAAAAAAACACCCCCCGTTTACGTTCTGGGGAGTGTTTCTGTTAGAACAACTGGTGAAGCTTAGAGGTCTTCTTCCTCATCCTCTTCCAATTCTTCCTCTTCCTCATCGTCCTCGAGCTCATACTCCTCGTCTTCGACTAGGTCTTCTTCAAACTCTTCGTCATCGTCGTCTGCATCATCATCGGCATCGTCAAAGTCTTCCTCTTCAACTTCTTCCTCTTCATAATCATCCAGATCGTCGAATTCCAATTCTTCTTCATCCAACTCATCGAATTCGTCTGCGTCGATATCGTCCTCATCCACAGCCTTTTTCTTCTTCTTAGTCTTTGCCTTAACCTGAGGAGTTGTTTCTTCTTCTATTTGATCATAAGGATACCATGCACGAAGTCCCCATTGGTTTTCTCCAATACAAATGAAACGGCCGTCAATGTTTAAGTCCGTATAAAACTGAGACAATTTGCCTTTAAGGTCTGCATCTTTGAAACCGGTGATTTTCTTGATCTCCGTAATTAATTCACCAAAAGTCACAGACTGCTTCTTTTCATGAAATAAAGCAGTAGCGATTTCGATCAATGACATCTCTTGTACTTCTTCTGCCGTTAAATGGTTTAATGCCAATGTCTGCACATCCTTTCTATATATGTAAAAAGACAATATTCATAGCAATTCCTAGAAAAATCCATACCACTCATTATAAACAAAATACCAATGTTTAATCCAGCATAAAATAAATCTTTCCCGCAAAAAAATGAAAAACGGGTGAAAAGGTGAAAAAAAACAAAAAATTAAAAAAAGGGGGTCAGACCCCCAAAGGTATTTCCCTCTCCGCGTCGAACACTATAAAGTTGGCCAGGAAGCCTGTTTTTGATTCTTTTTTTTTCACTTTACAGCTTCCCGGGTCCGCTTTTTTTTTGTTACATGTTGCGTCTGAATTGGCCGCCGACTTCGTAGAGGGCTGTGGTGATTTGGCCGAGGCTTGCGATGCGGACGGTTTCCATCAGTTCTTCGAAGATGTTGCCGCCGCTGATCGCCACTTGCTTCAGCCTATCCAGCGCCTCTTCCACTTCGCCTGCATTGCGCTCTTGGAACGCCGCAAGGTTTTGGATCTGCGTTTGCTTCTCCTCTTCTGTGGAGCGGGCAAGCTCGATGTCATTCAGGTCGTCCTCAGAAGGAGGGTTAGGATTTTTGTAGGTGTTCACCCCGATGATCGGAAGCTCCCCTGTATGTTTTTTCATCTCATAATACATGGACTCATCCTGGATCTTCCCGCGCTGATACTGTGTTTCCATCGCACCAAGCACACCTCCGCGGTCGTTCAGGCGTTCAAACTCCTGCAGCACCATTTCTTCCACAAGGTCTGTCAGCTCCTCCACTACAAAAGCCCCTTGCAATGGATTTTCATTTTTCGCCAAGCCGTGCTCTTTTGTGATGATCATCTGAATCGCCATCGCACGGCGCACAGATTCTTCTGTAGGCGTCGTAATTGCCTCATCATATGCATTTGTATGCAACGAGTTACAGTTGTCCTGAAGCGCCATCAAGGCCTGCAGCGTCGTACGGATATCGTTGAAGTCGATTTCCTGGGCGTGCAAGGAACGTCCGGACGTCTGGATGTGATACTTCAGCTTTTGGCTACGTTCATTCGCATTATATTTATTTTTCATAACCGTCGCCCAGATACGGCGTGCCACGCGACCGATCACCGTGTACTCTGCATCCAGTCCGTTACTGAAGAAGAACGAAAGGTTTGGAGCAAAATCATCGATCTTCATGCCGCGGCTCAAATAATACTCGACATAGGTGAATCCATTAGCCAATGTGAACGCCAATTGCGTGATCGGATTCGCGCCTGCCTCGGCAATATGGTACCCAGAAATCGAAACCGAATAGTAATTGCGCACTTTTTTATCGATGAAGTACTGCTGAATGTCCCCCATCACCCGAAGAGCAAACTCAGTCGAGAAAATGCACGTATTCTGGCCTTGATCTTCTTTTAAAATATCCGCCTGCACAGTTCCGCGCACCGTCTGCATCGTCACAGCACGAACCTCGGCAAACTCTTCTACCGATAACACCCGGCCAAGCTCCTCTTCGCGCTTTTGCACCTGCTGATCGATGGCCGTGTTCATGAACATCGCCAAAATAACTGGCGCCGGACCGTTAATCGTCATGGATACAGACGTGCTTGGAGCACACAAGTCAAAGCCTGCATACAACTTTTTCATGTCATCTAGGGTACAGATGCTCACACCGCTGTTCCCCACTTTTCCATAGATGTCCGGACGCTCAGCTGGATCTTCCCCATACAATGTAACTGAATCAAACGCCGTACTCAGTCGCTTTGCATCATCATCCTTACTCAAATAGTGGAAGCGGCGGTTTGTACGCTCAGGCGTCCCTTCCCCAGCGAATTGACGCTTCGGATCTTCCCCTTCACGCTTGAAAGGGAACACACCGGCCGTATAAGGGAATTCCCCTGGCACGTTTTCGCGGTACACCCACTTCAAAATCTCCCCATAGTCCACATATTTCGGGAGGACCACTTTCGGTATTTTCAAGCCGGACAAGGTTTTCGTCGTAAGCTTTGTGATGATTTCCTTGTCGCGGATCTTTGTGACAAACTGGTCTCCGGAGTATTTCTCCTTCTTCTCTTCCCAGCCTGCCAAAATTTTGCGGGAATCACTTGTCAGTTTTTCCTCGTATTCACGGCGCAGCTCGGCAAGTGCCGCTACTAGTTCCTCGTTTGAAGCAGCACCACTTGAAGCTCCAGCAGCCTCCATCGCCCCATCCAATTGGAACAATTTCCGCGCCAACTCGACCTGTTCTGCAGCCATTTTATGATAATTACGGACCGTCTCACTGATCTCACGCAAGTAGTAGCGGCGATCATTCGGGATAATCACATTCTGCTTTTCCACATCCTTGGACGTTGGCAGGCTAGACGCATACGATGAACCTGTTCTCTCATTCATCAACTCAAGCAACGCAGTAAAAAGCGTGTTTGTCCCGAGGTCATTGAACTGACTTGCAATCGTGCCGTACACCGGCATTTCATCCAATTCCTTATCCCATAAAAGACGGCTTCGCTGGTATTGCTTTTGCACCTGGCGCTTCGCATCCTCTGAGCCTTTACGCTCGTATTTGTTAATAACAATCAAATCCGCGTAATCAATCATATCGATTTTTTCGAGCTGGGAAGGCGCCCCGAATTCGCTTGTCATCACATACATCGAGATATCACAGATCTCCGTGATCCCGGCATCCCCCTGCCCGATCCCGCTCGTCTCGACGATGATCAAGTCAAAACCGGCCGCCTTAGTAACCGCAATCGCATCCTGGATCGCCAAGGAAAGCTCGGAACGGGAGCCACGGGTCGCCAAGGAACGCATATACACGCGCGGGTTGAAAATCGCATTCATGCGGATTCTGTCCCCAAGCAATGCGCCGCCCGTTTTCTGTTTCGTCGGATCGATGGACAGAATCGCCACCTTCTTGTCCGGCACTTCGTTTATAAACCTGCGGATCAGCTCATCCGTCAGTGAACTTTTCCCCGCTCCACCTGTCCCCGTAATCCCAAGGACCGGCACGGTTTTCTGCTTTTCTTTTACCTTAGCCAAGGCAGTTTGAGCGGTCGCCGCCACTTCTTCGTCCGAAGTCACCTGCAGCTCGGATAATGTAATCAATTTGGCAATCGCCTGATGATTATCGGCAGCAAGACGCTCTACTTCATCGCCAAGGGATTTGACCGTCACAAAGTCACATTCCTTCAGCATCGAGTTGATCATGCCTTGCAGCCCGTGTTCGCGACCGTCTTCCGGCGAAAAGATCCGGGCGATCCCGTATGCATGCAGTTCTTTTATCTCACTAGGAATGATGACCCCGCCGCCACCGCCGTAAATGCGGATGTGTGAGGCACCTTTTTCCTTCAGCAAATCATACATATATTTAAAATATTCGACATGTCCACCTTGGTAGGAGGAAATCGCGATCCCCTGCACATCCTCCTGGATCGCCGCGTTCACGATCTCTTCCACGGAGCGGTTATGGCCTAGGTGGATGACCTCGGCACCGCTCGCCTGGATGATGCGGCGCATGATGTTGATCGAGGCGTCATGCCCGTCAAAAAGACTTGAAGCTGTCACAAAACGAATATGGTTAGTTGGACGATATACTTCCATGTTTCACACTCTCCCCCTTTGTTAGTCCGTGCACTAAAAGTTCAATCTGGCCCTCGATATAGGCATCCAGCTCAAAGTGCCTGTGCAGCACCCAGCGCCGGAAGCCCCACATCTGACCTTGAACAAAAATATTGTGGGCAATCAATTGGATCTGCTGTTCTCTCATTTCGATGTCCTCTGCTGTCATGCAGTTCCTTATGACCTGCTCAAACATGGCCACCATCGCAAGCTCCTTGTTCAGCACATAAGGAAGCGCATCTTTTGATAAAGACTTTGCCTCCTGATACATGACAAGGACCTCATCCTGCATTTCATCCATGACCCGAAAATAGTACCGGATCGCGGATTTCAAGCTCTCCAGATTCCCCCGCTTCATGTCGAGTTCCTGCTGGAGGCGCTCGCCCACCTGATCATAAATCCGGTCACAGACAAGGTAGAGGACATCTTCCTTCGTTCTGATATATTCATAGAGCGTGCCGATGCTGAAACCGGCCTCTTTGGCAATTTCCCTTGTTGTCGTGCGGTGGAAACCCTTCACTTTGAAAAGGCTCACCGCCCCTTTGATCATCTGGTCGCGGCGCTTCTCGATCAGCCGCTCGTCTTTTACGGATGCATGTATTTGGCGTTTTTTCATCATCCTGTCTGCCCCCTACTTACTTAGTAAGCATTCTGGAGATTACGAGACGTTGAATTTCTTGGGTTCCTTCATAGATTTGCGTGATTTTCGCATCCCTCATGTAACGTTCAACCGGATAGTCCTTCGTGTAGCCGTAGCCACCGAACACTTGAACTGCTTCCGTTGTCACCTTCATCGCCGTGTCGCCAGCGAAAAGTTTGGACATTGCAGACTCCAAGCCATAGCTCAAGCCCTCTGACTCTCTCCATGCAGCCTGATACGTTAATAGTCTGGAAGCTTCCACCGTTGTCGCCATGTCTGCCAGTTTAAAAGAAACACCCTGCTGCGCCGCGATCGGCTTCCCGAACTGTACGCGTTCTTTCGCATAAGCAACAGCCGCATCAAGTGCACCTTGCGCAATCCCGACAGCCTGTGCGGCAATCCCGTTACGTCCGCCGTCAAGCGTCGTCATCGCCACTTTGAAGCCTTCACCCTCTGCGCCAAGCATGTTTTCCACCGGCACGCGGCAATCTTCAAAAATGATTTCTGTTGTTGGTGAAGAACGGATACCTAATTTCTTCTCTTTTTTCCCGACGCTGAAGCCCGGGAAGTCTGCTTCGACGATGAACGCGCTTGTTCCTTTATGCTTGCTGGTTGCATCAGTCACCGCGAATACCACATAGATGTCAGCGATACCGCCATTTGTGATGAAAATTTTCGAACCGTTCAGGACGTAATGGTCGCCGTCCAATTTCGCCGTCGTACGCATGCCGCCCGCATCAGACCCGGAACCTGGTTCTGTCAGGCCATATCCGCCGATGCTCGTTCCTTGTGCAAGGGGCACCAAGTATTTCTGCTTCTGCTCTTCTGTTCCGTATTTGTAGATCGGCCAGCTGGCTAAGGACGTGTGGGCGGAAAGTGTTACCCCAGTGGACGCACATACACGTGAAAGTTCCTCGACTGCGATGCAATACGCCAGGTAGTCACTGCCGATCCCGCCGTACTCTTCCGGAAACGGGATGCCCGTAAGTCCCAGGTCCGCCATCTTTTTAAAAATATTCATATCAAAGCGCTCTTCCTCGTCGCGCTCGGCTGCTGTGGGCTCCACTTCTTTCTTGGCGAAATCGCGCACCATTTTGCGGATCATTTCATGTTCTTCAGATAGTTGGAAATTCATATTTTTCATCCCCCGATGATTTAGTTTTTGGTGTTTCTCATGTCGCTTTTGTTATGGTGTTTAAGCAAGAGATTAGTCAGTTTTCCGTTGTGAAGGGATTTTTGTCAGTTATGACGGAATCATTCATCTTCGTGACGGGATTTTAATGACTTATGACTGGATTATGGAACGTTATGAAGGGATTCTCCATGTGCTCTCTCTTTATTTAGTCTCTTGGTGGTGAAACCATCGTATATGTGACGGGATTATAACTGGAAGTGACGGGATTCCCTGTTCTTGTGACGGGATAATTACTTAAGTGAATTTTTTATATAAAATTCCATTAAAAAACCTGTCACATCTCCCCAAAATCCCACCGCCTACCATCCCCCAATCAATTCATCAAATGCTTCCCGATCACCATTCTCTGAATCTCACTTGTTCCCTCGTAAATCTCACATACCTTCGCGTCGCGGAAGTAGCGCTCGACCGGATAGTCTTTCGTATAGCCGTAGCCTCCGAATACCTGGACCGCCTCTATTGCCACATTCATCGCCGTTTGAGATGCGAAAAGTTTTGCCATGGAGGCTTCTTTTCCGCATGGCTTGCCCAACGCACGCAGGTTGGCCGCGCGGTAGGTTAACAACCTTGCACTTTCCACTGCCGTAGCCATGTCTGCCAGTTTAAAAGAAACACCCTGCTGTGCGGCGATCGGCTTGCCGAACTGGACACGCTCTTTTGCATAAGCGGTAGCCGCCTGCACTGCCGCCTCTGCAATACCAAGGGATTGTGCCGCGATGCCGATCCGGCCGACATCAAGGTTCGCCATTGCGATTTTGAACCCTTCCCCTTCCGCTCCTAGCAGGTTTTCCACAGGGACCTTCGCATCTTCAAACGTCAATTGGACCGTTTTAGATCCGTGCAGGCCCATTTTGTGCTCGTCTTTTCCGATGATGAATCCTGGTGTATCCTTATCCACGATGAAGGCCGAAACTCCCTTAGATCCAAGCTCCGAATTAGTGGATGCGAAAACGATATATGTGTCCGCTTCCCCGCCGTTTGTGATGAAAACTTTCGCACCGTTCAGCACATAATGGTCACCCTGTTTCACTGCGCGTGTCTTCAGGCTTCCCGCATCAGATCCCGCACTCGGCTCCGTCAGGCAGAATGCGCCAAGAAACTCACCAGTTGCAAGCTTTGTGACGTACTTCTGCTTCTGTTCCTCTGTGCCAAAATAAAGAATCGGATTCGTCCCGACGGATGTATGGACAGAAAGGATGACTCCGATTGTCGCACTTACGCGGGATAGCTCATTGATCGCGATGATGTAGGAAGGAAAGTCCATCCCAGCGCCACCGTATTCTTCAGGGATTGTCATCCCCATTAAGCCAAGGTCCGCCATCTTCCTCAAAATCTCACGAGGGAACTCGCCCTCTTCCATTTTTTCCACGAAAGGTGCGATTTCTGTTTCTGCAAAATCGCGCACCATTTTCCGGACCATTTCCTGCTCTTCTGTAAAACGTAAGTTCATGCTAATTGACCCCTCTCCTGCTGTCTTGAAAAAATACCCCTCTAACTTTGAGGCCACTAAGAAATTTGATAATTTTGGTATACAGAATGCCGCTGTTGATTTCCGCAAATAGCTTTGCTTTTCGCGGGGCGACCTTGAGCCTCCTCGTTTCACTGCGGGGCCTCAACATTGTCGCTACTCCCCCGCTGGAGTCTTCGCATTTGCTCCAATCCACAGCTAAAAATTATCAATTGCTAAAGTTTTACCGTTTTCAGTGCCCCCTTGCCATCAAGCCACCCTTACGTCTCGTATGTGTAAAATCCGCGACCCGTTTTGCGGCCCAGCCAACCTGCTTTTACATATTTTCGAAGAAGCGGACACGGACGGTATTTGTCATCGCCGAAGCCTTCATGCAATGTTTCCATGATGTAGAGGCATGTATCAAGCCCGATAAAATCGGCAAGTGTCAGCGGCCCCATCGGGTGGTTCATACCAAGCTTCATGACCTCATCGATCGCTTCAGGCGTTGCCACACCTTCGTAAACGGTGAAAATCGCTTCGTTGATCATCGGCATCAACACGCGGTTGGATACGAATCCCGGGAAGTCATTCACTTCCACCGGAACCTTGGAAAGCTTTTTCGTCATATCTTCAATCGCACCGTACACTTCATCTGCCGTTTGCAATCCGCGAATGATTTCAACAAGCTTCATGACAGGGACAGGATTCATGAAGTGCATCCCGATTACCTTTTCAGGCCTCCCTGTTGCTGCAGCAATCTCTGTGATAGGCAGTGAAGATGTATTTGTTGCTAGTATGGTGTGTGCCGGAGCGTGCTGATCAAGCTCGGCGAAAATCTTCTTTTTGATGTCCATGTTTTCGACTGCCGCTTCAATGACGATGTCGACATGTTTCGCATCTTCTAATGTGGTCGTTGTTTGCAGGCGACCCAGAACAGCAGCTTTTTCGTCCTCTGTCATGCGGCCTTTGTCAACGGATCTGCCTAAATTTTTTGTAATGCCAGAAAGCCCGCGGTCTAGAAATTCCTGTTTCAAATCGTTCATATATACGTCATAGCCGGCCATCGCACAAACCTGCGCGATACCTGAGCCCATCTGTCCTGCGCCAATCACCATTACTTTTTGAATTGTCATGTTCTGCTTCCTCCTAAAAGTTCTTGCTTATACTTGGATCAAAATTGCATCGCCCTGTCCGCCTCCTGAGCAGATGGACGCAATCCCAAGACCGCCGCCGCGACGCTTCAGCTCATGAATCAGGGATACGATGATACGCGCCCCACTTGCCCCGATCGGATGACCAAGTGCCACTGCACCGCCGTTTACATTCACTTTCTCCAAATCAAGCCCTGCCAGATTTGAAGATGCCAAGGCTACCGCCGCAAATGCTTCATTTATTTCAAAAAGATCAATATCTTCAAGCTTCGTTCCTGTTTTCTTTAAAAGTTCCGTGATGACAAGGCCCGGTGTTTTCGGGAAATCCTTCGCTTCCACTGCTATCGACGTGTGGCCGATAATGGTTGCCAGCACTTCTTTCCCTTCTTTTTCCGCACGGTCTTCACTCATTAAAACTAGCGCACTAGCTCCATCATTCACGCCTGGTGCATTCCCCGCTGTGATGGTCCCGTCATGGTCGAAAGCCGGTCTTAGGGATGAAAGCTTCTCGATGGATGTGTCTTTACGTGGAGATTCATCCTTGCTCACGACAATCGGATCGCCCTTACGCTGAGGGACGGAAACCGGGACGATTTCTGCATCAAATGTGCCGTTTTCTGTTGCTTCGATTGCACGCTGATGACTTCTGTATGCCCATGCATCTTGATCTTCACGGCTGATTTCCATTTCTTTGGCAACGCTGTTTCCATATGTGCCCATGTGAACACCTGTGAATGTACAAGT
Organism: Sutcliffiella horikoshii DSM 8719; assembly: GCA_001648575.1. GTDB lineage: Bacteria > Bacillota > Bacilli > Bacillales > Bacillaceae_I > Sutcliffiella_A > Sutcliffiella_A horikoshii. Next base: position 111,053 of record LQXN01000063.1, read on the forward strand.
AAGGCCGTCATGTACCATCAAGTCCTGCACGGTGCTGTCGCCCATGCGAAGGCCCCATCTTGCTTTTGGAAGCATGTACGGTGCGTTGCTCATGGATTCCATGCCGCCAGCTACGATGACTTCTTCTTCACCAGAGCGAATGAGGATGTCGCCGAGTGTGACGCTGCGCATGCCGGATGCACACACCTTGTTGATGGTTTCAGTGCGCACTTCCCATGGCAGGCCGGCTTTTTGGGATGCTTGGCGGGAAGGAAGCTGGCCTTGGCCGCCTTGAAGGACGGTGCCCATGATGACTTCGCCTACTTGGTTTCCTGATAGGTTTGCACGTTGCAGTGCTTCTTTGATGGCTGTTGCCCCTAAGTCTGATGCGGTCAGGGTGCTAAGTCCTCCTGCGAAACGGCCGATTGGTGTGCGGACTGCGCTGACGATTACTGTTTTTCCCATGGTTGATTTCCTCCTTTTTGTTTGAAAAGAATATTTAGGTTTTCCGGTTAACTCCCAGTTTGCTTTGCGTTTCAGGTGTTCGCTTTCCGCGGGAAGGTGCTTGAGCCTCCTCACAACGCTTCAGGGGTCTCAACCAACCTTTTCTCCCCCGCTGGAGTCTCACACCTTGCACTCCAAGCAACTGGGGATATTGCGCATACAATTTGTTACCGCTTACAATTCTTTGTTTTAAAAACTGAACGGGCGCTCAGTTTTGGTGAAAAGCATATGGTGCACGCAGTTAACTGCGCACACCTGGTATGCTGGATCCATTATTCTATTAGGATACCAATTCCTGTTTTTCCCCGATGACGGAGCGCTCAAGTAATTCTGCTACGTCATATGTGCCGACGTTTTCTTCTACTTCCTTCGCTTTCGTTCCGTCTGAAAGCATGGTCAGGCAGTATGGACAGCCGGAGCTGATGACGCTTGGTGCGACTTCGAGTGCTTGTTCGGTACGGGCGACGTTGACGCGTGTGCCTGTGTCTTCTTCCATCCACATGAGTCCTCCACCTGCTCCACAGCACATACCATTTTCGCGGCTGCGGTTCATTTCGACCACTTTGACGCCTGGGATGGCTTTTAGGATGTCACGAGGCGGCTCGTATACTTCGTTGTATCTTCCGAGGTAGCAAGAGTCGTGATACGTGATGGTTTCTTTTACCTCATGTACTGGTGTGAGTTTTCCTTGTTTCACAAGCTCTGCCAACACTTCTGTATGGTGGTAAACTTCGGCTTCGAGTCCGAAATCAGGGTACTCGTTTTTGAAAATGTTATAGGCATGCGGGTCGATTGTGACGATTTTTTTGACTTCGTTTTTCTCGAATTCTGCGATGTTGCTTGTTGCAAGCTCCTGGAAGAGGAATTCGTTTCCTAGACGGCGCGGCGTATCTCCGGAGTTTTTCTCCTTGTTGCCGAGAATCGCAAATTTCACACCGGCTTCATTCAGTAATTTTGCGAAAGAGATGGCGATCTTCTGGGAGCGATTGTCGAAAGATCCCATGGACCCTACCCAGAACAGGTACTCGAACTCTTCGCCTGCTTTTTTCATTTCTTTTACGGTTGGAATGCTTACTTCCGGTGCCGCTTCGCGCCAGTTTTCGCGCTCTTTGCGGTTCAGCCCCCAAGGATTTCCTTGGCGTTCGATGTTGGTCATCGCGCGCTGTGCATCGGCATCCATTTTTCCTTCTGTAAGGACCAGGTAACGGCGTAGGTCGATGATTTTATCGACATGTTCATTCATTACCGGACATTGGTCCTCACAGTTACGACAGGTCGTACATGCCCAGATCTCTTCTTCTGTGATGACATCGCCAATCAGGCTCGGGCTGTATTCGATCGTTGCCGCGCTTTCTTGTGCCCCTTTTCCGGCAGAAGCCATGGCAAGCTGATTTCCTTGTGTGTTATTGAACGCATAAGTCGGTACCCAAGGGGATTTGGACGTGATGGCCGCTCCCTTGTCCGTCAGATGATCACGGATCTTAATGATCAAATCCATCGGTGAAAGCATTTTTCCTGTGCCAGTAGCCGGACACATGTTGGTACAGCGTCCACATTCAACACATGCGTACATATCGATCAATTGGTATTGGGTGAAGTCTTCCACTTTCCCGACACCGAATGTTTCTTGTGTTTCGTCTTCAAAATCGATCTTTTCCAATTTCCCAGCGTTGGTTGTACGGTGGAAAAATACATTCGCAGGCCCTGCAATTAAATGCGCATGCTTGGATTGCGGCACGTAGACCAGGAATGTTAATAGGAATAACAGATGGATCCACCAGCCGACATAGAATAATGCGATGGCTGCCGTTTCGTTGATCCAGCTGAACATAAGTGCGAATAAGGATGCCACCGGCTCACTCCATGTCAACCCATGGTCATGCCAGATAAGTCCCATTCCGTTTGAGAATAATACAGAAAGCATCAGTCCGCCGATGAACAATAGGACAAGACCGGCCTTGAAGCCTCTTTTTAAGCGAACTAATTTTTCAATGTAGCGGCGGTAGAAGGCCCAAACGACCGCAACTAGGATCATCAGCGTTACAAGCTCTTGGAAAAATGTAAAGATTGGATACAATGGTCCAAGCGGCAAATGCGCATTTGGAGCAAGCCCCTTGATGATCAGGTCAAGCGCCCCAAGCTGGACCATGATGAATCCGTAGAAGAACATGACGTGGATGATTCCACTTTTCTTATCCTTCAATAATTTTTTCTGGCCGAAAACATTGACCCAGACTTTTTCCAGTCGTTCTTTTAATTTGTTGTCGAACTCGACTTTCTTCCCTAGCTTGATAAATTGGATCCTTGTTCTGATCAAGTAAACAAATAGCGATACTGCGTAAGCGGTTACAATTATCGTTAAAATCCAATTGGCGATTAACAAACCGTTACTCACATCTCCCACTCCTTTCGTGTCCCCTTTAAATGTCGGCCGTTTACGTGTTATTTGTAACGAAAGAGCCTCAATGTTTGGAAAGAATATAATTTTCAGAACTTTAGTAATTTATCTTTATCTTATAACTGAATGAGCATTCAGTCAACACATTTAGTTGAATTCTTGCGGCTTATTTTAAAGGAATCTGGGTATAGGTAATTAGTTATAGGAGAAGAAAGTGCATTGAGAAATTCAGTGTGCTGTTGATTCCGCATTGGTCTGCGCTTTCCGCGGGGTGGCGCTAAGTAACAACACCCCTTCTGGAGACTTCGCTTCAATTAACAACCAGAGATTAAGTATTCGGTTTTTCAGTGGCCACAGGATAAGATTGCCGGGTTCCGTAAAAACTAAATGGACGTGTATGCGGGAGGGAAAAACATGGAAGCAGTAATGTATTTTTTATTGGGGATAGCCTTATTTATTATCTGGCTCGCATTGGATCTACATCTGGGAAGAAAGAAGCACTTGAAAGAGGCAAAAAGGCTGAAATTCCCAAAGAGGCAGGGTGATATTCAACTCTACTCCGACGGGAACCTTCTGTATAAGGATTTGTTTGATGATATGCGCAATGCAACCCATCATATCCACTCCCTTTTTTACATGGTCCGCAATGACCATGCGAGTAAAGAGTTTTTGTCCATTTTGAAGGAAAAGGCGGATCAAGGCCTTGAAGTGCGGCTCCTCCTTGATTATTTCGGTTCTTTTGATGTAAAAAAAGATACAGTGAAAGAGTTGAAATCCCATGGCATCGAAGTGGAATTCTATCATAAGCCGGCATTTCCGTTTTTCTTTTTCAGCATCAATCAACGGAACCATCGGAAGATTACGGTGGTGGATGGAAAGATTGGGTATGTTGGCGGTTTTAATATCGGAAAAGAGTATTTGGGACAGGATTCTGAGTTTGGTGTTTGGCGGGATTATCATTTGAGACTTATAGGTGAAGGTGTCCAGGACCTGCAATCACAGTTCTTCCAAAACTGGGAGCAGGCCGGGGACTTCCCTTCTAAGGAGTGGGGAGAAGCTTATTATCCTGCTGCGGCGTCTGGGCCGATTACCCATGAGCTTGTACCGACAAATGGCGGTCACTTAACAAAGACATTTCTCTCACTTATGGAGCGTGCGGAGAAATCCATCATCATCGGTACGCCTTATTTCATTCCAAGTGAGCCGTTATTGAAGGAAATATTGAGTGCGTTGAAACGAGGAGTGAAAGTGACGGTCCTTGTTCCTGCCAAAGCGGATCATCCTTTAGTCATGGACGCCGCCTTCCCATATTTTAAAGCGATCATTCCTGCCGGGGCTGAAGTGTATCGATTTTATCTTGGCTTTTATCATGCCAAGGTGATGGTGATAGATGATCATACCTGTGATATTGGAACGGCGAATTTTGATAATCGCAGCTTGTTTTTGAACAATGAAATAAATTGTTTGATTTATGATAAGGAGTTTGTACAGCGGACGGTCGAGGAGATTCACAAAGATATCCACAACTCGGAAAAGTTAACGTTGGAGTTTATTGAGAAGCGCTCCTTGATCGCCAAGGGCAGAGAACTGCTTTCTAAGTTTTTTGCGCCGCTGATGTGATTTTTGAAAGGAGAAGGTTGTTGCATGAGGATTCGTTTCGGCTTTGTATCGCAGTCATGGACACTTTGGGAAGCCTCCCCTGCCAGAGCACTGACCTATACACGGTATAAACAGATGTCTCCTGATGAGGGAAGGGAAAAACTGCTTTCGGTGACCAGGGAGAATTTAAGAAATACGCTGAGGACCATCTACTACTGCATCGCTCATGAGATTCAAGTGTTCCGCTTCTCTTCTTCCATCGTCCCGCTTGCTACCCATCCTCATGTGAAGTGGGATTTTGTAAAGGAATTTGAGGCTGAATTCAGGGAGATCGGGGATCTGGTGAAGGAATATGGGATGCGTTCGAGCTTTCATCCCAATCAATTTACTCTTTTCACGAGTGATAAGCCGCATATTACAGAGAATGCGGTGATTGATATGGTCTATCATTATGAGATGCTGAAGGCGATGGGGCTTGAAGATGAGGGTACCATCAATATACATGTTGGTGGGGCGTATGGGAACAAAGAGCTTGCTTTGGAGCGGTTCAGGGAAAATATTGTTTCGCTTCCTGATGAGGTGCGGGCGAGAATGACGCTTGAGAATGATGATAAGACCTATACGACGGAGGAAACCTTGGTGCTGTGCGAGGAGCTTGGGATCCCGCTTGCATTTGATTACCATCATGAGTACGCCAATCCAAGTTCGGTGTCGTGGGAGGAACTGCTGCCGCGGGTGTATGCGACGTGGAAGGATATCGGGATCATTCCAAAGATACATATCTCCTCCCCTATTTCGGAAAAGAAATTGAGGCACCATGCGGATTTTGTGGATGTACAATTTGTGATGGAGTTTTTGAAAGTAGTGGTTGGGCTGGACCAAGATGTCGATTTCATGGTGGAAGCAAAAAGAAAAGACGAAGCCGCACTGCAGCTCTGCGAAGAAATCGGGCAAATCCGTGGGGTGAAGAGGATTAGCGGTGGTGCGGTGGAGTGGTGAAGAGGTAAAGAGGGGTCTGACCCGCTGTGCGGTGATGAGGTGGAGTGATAAAGAGGGGTCTGACCCTCACCGCTCTAATGCGGTGAAGGGCCAGACCCCTCTTCTTGTGCTTTTATGTTGATTGACGGTTTTTTAGTTGCTTGATTGGAAGATCGGGGCTATCCAGGTGAAGAGGCGATAGCCTAGGTAGATGCCGACGATTCCTACGATGCCGGAGAATACGGGTGGTGCTGGGATTGGCAGGCGGAATAGAGCGAAGAGGAATCCTACGACCATGCCGGTTGCTAGTGCGAGTATGCTTTCTTTCATTGTTAAAACTCCCTTGTTGTTTTTGTCTTTGTTGTTATTTTGGCCAAAAGAAAGCTCTCTACTCTAATTTCAGGGTAGAGAGCTTTCTGGCATTACATCTTCTCTGGTGCTGAAACCCCGATGAGCTTAAGTGCATCCTCTAACGTGGTTTGCACTGCTTTCATCAACCCAAGTCGTGCTTTGGATTTTTCCTGGTTGTCTGCATCCAGAACTTTTTCCGCATTGTAGAAGCTGTGAAGCGCGGAGGCAAGTTCAAATGTGTAATTTGTGATACGGTGCGGGATGCGTTTTTCTGCCGCTTCCGCAACCGCAAGCGGGTATTCACCTAGCTTTTTCAAAAGGTCGATCTCTTTTTCAGAAGAGATGTGTTCAAGCGCGAGGTCCCCATCCAGGCTTAAGCCTTGCTCTTCCCCTTGGCGAAGCATGCTGCAAATACGTGCGTGCGCGTATTGTGCATAGAATACCGGGTTTTCGTTGGACTGGGAGACTGCCAGGTCCATGTCAAAGTCTAGATGCGTGTCACCTGAACGCATCGCGAAGAAGTAACGTACTGCATCAAGCCCCACTTCTTCCATCAAGTCGCGCATCGTCACCGCTTTACCTGTACGCTTGCTCATTTTCATCTTTTCGCCGTTTTGGAAAAGGTGGACAAGCTGGATGATTTCCACTTCCAGTGCGTCTTTTCCGTAACCAAGTGCTTCAATGGCTGCTTTCATACGAGGGATGTAACCGTGGTGGTCTGCTCCCCAGATGTTGATCAGCTTGTCATGGCCGCGCTTCAACTTGTCCTGGTGGTACGCGATGTCAGGCGTCAAATATGTGTAAGAACCGTCATTTTTAATCAGAACACGGTTTTTGTCATCGCCGAATTCAGTGGAGCGGAACCATGTCGCTCCCTCTTCTTCATATATGTGGCCCTGTTCGCGAAGGGTCGATAGTGCCTCGTCGATTTTCCCGTTGTTGTAAAGGGATGTCTCGGAGTACCAAACATCAAAACGGACACGGAATTCTTCTAGGTCCTGTTGCAGTTTTTTCATTTCGTATTTCAAGCCGTATTCACGGAAAAAGCTACGGCGGTCCTCTTCTGATTCGTTGACGAAACGGTCGCCGAACTCATCTGCGATTGCCTGGCCGATCCCGATGATGTCTTTTCCATGATAGCCGTCTTCCGGCATTTCCATCTCTTGTCCAAGCGCCTGGAAGTAACGGGCCTCAACGGAAAGCGCCAAGTTGTTGATCTGGTTACCTGCGTCGTTGATGTAATATTCGCGGGTTACTTCATATCCAGCCTTATCAAGTACATTACAGAGGGAATCCCCCACTGCCGCACCACGGGCATGTCCAAGGTGAAGGTCGCCTGTAGGGTTTGCTGAAACAAACTCGACATTTATCTTTTCGCCTTTACCGACATTTGAACTTCCGTAGTTGGAACCTTCTTTAAGGATTGTCGGAATCAAGTCCGTAAGATAAGCATTGTCCATGTAAAAGTTGATGAAGCCAGGTCCTGCGATATCGATTTTTTTGATGGATGCTTTGGATTGATCGAAGTTTTTCACGATTTCTTCTGCAATCATGCGAGGCGCTTTTTTCGCAACGCGTGCAAGCTGCATTGCCATATTGGTGGAGTAGTCTCCATTTGCTTTGTCCTTCGGTGTTTCCAAGACAACCGCCGGGATCTGCTCCTCTGTTGCCAAGCCTGCTTTAAGAACGGAAGCTTTTATCTCTTCTTTCAGGCGTTCTTGTACTTGTTCTACAATATTCATCTTGCCTGTTCCTCCTCGTAGTTGATTGTTATCAAGTATTGACCGGTTATTTGGTCTTGAACCTTCAATTTATAGTCGAGCTGCAAACAGCCTCTTTTCTTATCGGAATCCTTCATCATGACCACTTTTTCGGTTTCGGTTTCAAACTGGAATCCTGCACCAGCGCCCTGGTAGCTTCCTTCTGTCGTTTCACCGGCACGGAAGGATTGCAGCATATTGATGTCCCCTGAGCGTTTCAGGCGTACTTCTTTGTCTGTAATTTTATAAAAACAATCGACCTTCTCCTTCCCTTCGAGTTCCTCCGAGAAGACGATGTATTCTGATTCACCTTTTATGTAGTATTGACCATCTGCTCCAAACACAACAAATTCCCTGTCATTATCCGCATGTATTATTTCCGACTGGAACGTCACCTTTATCGGCATTTTTAAGTGATTTTGATTGTCTGCCATCTGGCCCACATCCTTTTATCTTTAACGCTTATTGGTTCGCGTCGATTTATCTATAACCTTCATAGTATAAAACAACTAGTGGTGGGAGTTCAATAGAGGATATGGTTTAGGGAGGGGGAAATTGATGGAATATGGCGGTGGAATTGGTTGGTTCGGCCGGGTTTGGGTGAATGATTTTGGGTTTGTACACGGGGCAATTTGGCTTGTGACGGGATTTTTAGTGGTTGTGAAGGGATTCTAAGGAGTAATGATGGGATTTTGTTGAATTGTGACGGGATTTTAGTCCGTTATGACGGGATTCCAATTTTCTACACTTCTTTCTTCTCTAAAAATAAGTGAGGTAGTAGGATTGTGACGGGATTATCGCTTGTTATGACGGGATTCCACACTTTTGTGAAGGGATTAGATTGGACACATAATCATTCGTGGTATTTTCTTCGCATATTAAAACAAATCTTTTTAAAAAACCCGTCCCCCGAGCACTCACGTAAGCGCTCAGAAAACGGGATAGCCAGATAATTTATTTCACCCAACCTAAAATCATTTCACGAATCAGCTTGCTCGCTGTGTTGGCAGTCTGCTCGGAAGTGTCATAGATTGGTGCTACTTCCACAAGATCCGCTCCGACAACGTTTACTTCAGAGCCTGCAATAGCGTGGATGGATGCAAGCAGTTCACGGGATGTGATGCCGCCGCAATCCACCGTTCCAGTTCCTGGTGCGTGGGCAGGGTCAAGGACGTCGATGTCGATCGTTACATAAACCGGTCTGCCGACAAGTGTCGGAAGGATTTCCTTCAATGGCTCAAGCACCTCGAATTTGGAGATGTGCATGCCGACTTCCTTTGCCCATTGGAACTCTTCCTTCATGCCGGAACGGATTCCGAATGAGTACACATTTGTCGGTCCGATCAGATTTGCTGCTTTCTTGATCGGTGTGGAGTGGGAAAGCGGCTCGCCTTCGTAGTCGTCACGAAGATCTGTGTGAGCATCCATGTGGATGATGGCAAGGTCCGGATACTTTTTGTACATCGCCTTGATGACAGGCCATGATACAAGGTGCTCTCCGCCCATTCCAAGAGGGAACTTGTCTTTTTCTAAAAGGCTGTCGATGTATTCTTCAATCATTTCGATGCTTTTTTGCGGATTGCCGAATGGCAAAGGGATGTCGCCTGCATCAAAGTATTTCACTTCTTCCAGTTCGCGGTCAAGATACGGACTGTACTCTTCAAGTCCGATGGATACTTCGCGGATACGGGCAGGGCCGAAACGGGATCCCGGACGGTAACTCACTGTCCAGTCCATCGGCATGCCGTAAATCACTGCCTGGCTATCTTCAAAGCTTGGGTGGCTCTTAATAAACACGTTGCCTGAATATGCTTCATCAAAACGCATGGGCGGTTTCCTCCTTTAATTAAGGGGTCTGACCCTTAGCGCTTTAACGCGCTGAGGGTCAGACCCCTCTTTACCTCTTTACTTCACTAAATCAGCAACAAATTTAGGTAGGGCGAATGCTGCTTTGTGCAGGTCTTTTGTGTAGTATTTTGTTTCGATTTCGTGGAAGCGGTCTTCGCTTACTTCCAGTGGGTCGTGTTTTTTGGATCCGATGGTGAATGTCCACATGCCGCTTGGGTATGTTGGGATGTTTGCGATGTATAGGCGTGTAATCGGGAAGATTTCACGTACGTCGCGTTGTACATTTGTGATCAGTTCCGGTGTGAACCATGGGTTGTCCGTTTGTGCCACGAATACGCCGTCTTCTTTTAACGCTCTGGAGATTCCTGCGTAGAAGCCTTTTGTGAACAGGTTTACAGCGGGTCCAACTGGCTCCGTGGAGTCTACCATGATGACGTCATACTCGTTTTCGCTTTCTGCGATATGCATGAAGCCGTCGCCGACCTTCACTTCAACGCGCTCATTTTCAAGCTCGCCTGCAATTTCAGGAAGATACTTTTTGGAGTACTCGATTACTTTTCCGTCGATTTCTACGAGTGTCGCTTTTTTAACGCTTGGGTGCTTCAGGACTTCGCGAATTACGCCGCCGTCTCCTCCGCCTACTACCAATACGTTCTCAGGGTTCGGGTGTGTGAACAATGGAACGTGTGCCACCATTTCGTGGTATACGAACTCGTCTTTTTGCGTTGTCATGACCATGCCGTCCAATACAAGCATGTTGCCGAACTCTTCTGTTTCTACCATATCAAGCTTTTGGAATTCCGTCTGCTCTGTATGTAAAGTGCGTTTGATTTTCGCTGTGATCCCGAAGTTTTTTGTCTGATATTCTGTGTACCATAATTCCATTTTGTACAACATTCCCTTCCAAAATAAAATGATCTATCTGATTTATTGCCAAAAGCGTTAGTTTCTATCGTTAAATGCTCGTTTTTATCGTTCCCTATCGATAAAAATTGAAACATTGAGTTCACGGGATTATATGCTTTGGCGACCGACAAACAACCGTCTCCGCTTTTCTAATCACCAAGAAAAAAGTATAGATGAATCTAGCGAAAATTCAAGTGTTAATTTTATTTTTTCATAAATGTTTAAAAAGGTTCAAAGAATTTCATACTAGGAAATAAAAACTTCTTATGTACTATATTATTTTGATCCTATATATAGCTGCTGATTTCCATTCCAGGGGCTTCGCTTTCCGCGGGCGGTCATTAAGCCTCTTCGGCTACTCCGGCATGGTACATGTCCCTTCCTCCCGCAGGACAAGGACGGCTACGTGAGCAATTCATTGTACGAAAAAAATGCGTTAACATTTTCGAGGAGTCTGCGCCCCTTCCACTGCAATCAACAAGGGTTTGCAATTATTTATATTACTATATTCACGCTATCAGACAGGGGGTTTGAGAAAAGTGGAGTTAATCACTAATGATCGGTTTCAGCAAGTAATTAAATATGTTCGCGCTTTGTTTTTCATCGGGATTATCCTATCAATCTCTTTCTTCCTGCTTGTTGGCGGTGTGTGGATTTATGCAAAATCCAAGGGTGCCCCTCCTCTTTCTGTGACGCAGTCGTCGATCATCTACAGTAAGGATGGATCGATCATCGGTGAGGCCCATAGCGGGGAGAAGCGGTATTGGGTTTCGCTTGATGAGATTTCCCCTTTTTTGATTGATGCCACGATTGCAGTTGAGGACCGGCGCTTTTTCAGTCATCATGGTTTTGATCCTAAGCGGATTGGCGGTGCGATCCTTGCTGATATCAAGGCGCGTGCGAAGGTTCAGGGTGCGAGCACGATCTCCCAACAGTATGCACGTAATCTTTTCCTCGTTCACGATAAGACGTGGAAACGGAAAATGGATGAGGCACTTTATACGATCAGAATTGAAGCGAACTATTCGAAGGAAGAGATCCTCGAGGGTTATTTAAATACTATTTACTATGGTCATGGCGCTTATGGGATTGAATCTGCGTCTTATTATTACTTCAACAAGCCGGCAAAAGAATTGACGTTGTCAGAAGCTAGCATGCTTGCCGGGATCCCAAAAGGTCCAGGGGTATTTTCCCCTTATGTGGACAGCGAACGGGCCAGCCAAAGACAGCAAGTGGTCCTGAATTCGATGGTGGAAAACGGCTCCCTTACGAAAGAGGAAGCCGAAGCAGCTTTGGCACAACCGCTGTCATATGGAAACCGTGAACATTTGCCGAAAGAATTCATGGCACCTTATTTTCAAGATGCGGTAAGGGCTGTCATCAGAAATGAGCTGAATCTGCAAGAGGAGTTGGAGATGGGAGGACTTCATATCTATACCACCTTGGATCCCAAACTCCAAGCCATCGCTGAGGAAGAAGTCGAGAAAACGTTCAGCCCGGAATCTGCGATGCAGGTTGGATTTGTTTCGATGGATCCGAAAACAGGCAGGGTCCTGGCACTTGTCGGCGGAAGGGATTATGATGAGAGTCCCTATAACCGCGTGACACAGGCGGAAAGACAACCAGGGTCTACTTTTAAGCCTTTGTTGTATTACCGTGCTTTAGAGCAGGGGTTCACCCCGTCGACTGGATTCCGCAGTGAGGTGACGACATTCCAGGTGGATGAGGGGCGTTCGACATATACGCCGCATAATTTTAATAACTATTATGCCAATGACACGTTGACGATGATGCAGGCTTTGCCTCTGTCCGATAATATTTATGCTGTGAAAACGCATCTTTTGCTTGGGGAAGATGAACTGACCAAACAGGCAAAAGCGCTGGGAATCACCTCGCAGATCAAGGACGTCCCGTCACTTGCACTTGGGACTTCCCCTGTCAGGGTGCTTGATATGGCGAATGCGTACAGTGTGTTTGCAAATGGTGGAAAAGCGGTCAAGCCCGTGTTTATTGAAAAAGTGGTGAATTACCGCGGGGAGGTTCTTTTTGAGCGGGAAAAAGAAACGAAGCAGCTGTTGGATCCAGATGTGACATTCGTTTTGAATCATATGATGACAGGTATTTTCGACCCTGCATTGAATGGTTATATGGCCGTTACCGGCAATGCCATCCGTGATCAACTGACAAGGCCTTATGCCGGTAAATCCGGATCAACGGAGGCCGACAGCTGGATGATCGGGTATACGCCACAACTGGTGAGTGCGGTCTGGACGGGTTATGACCGCGACCAATCGATTACACTTTGGGCAGAAAAGCAATATGCAAAAAATCTGTGGGCTGGTTTCATGGAGCGTGCCCTCGACAACAAATCTGTCATGGCGTTCGCACCGACAGAGGGTGTTGTAGGTGTACAGGTCAATCCACAAAGCGGACTCTTAGCGACAAGCGACTGCCCTGTTTCCCGTTTGAGCTACTATATAAAAGGAACGGAGCCGACGGAATACTGCATGGCCCACTTGAATGACGGATCGGCAGAAGAAGCCGCGCCAGAGGAAAGTCCGAAAGAGGAAGCACCGAAGAAGTGGTGGAAGAAGCTTGTGCCTTGGATGTAAATAAAGGCAGTTTTCCGAAGATTTGTTGCTTTTTCGTATTTATCTACCAACCGTACTTTTCCAGCTGTGCAAAAAAGTTAGACTAAATAAATAATATCCTGAAAAAATTAAAACCCCCGGGATGTCTCCCGGGGGTTTTAGGTGTCCTAGCTTTCCATGTGTTCTACACATGTAGATTTAGTTTACTTTTTTTGTCGTAATAACTCAAGTGGGTAGAGTCGAACATTCAAAAAAATGTCACAACTTTATTTTCGGTAAGCTATTGACAAATCAACTGGTTGCCAATCCTTTTTTCAATTCGTCAGTAGAACGGTCCCACATTCCTTTGTCATGTGTCTCCAGATAGTTTTGCAGGATAGCTTTGGAACGGTCATCCATATGGTCCACCATGATATGGCGTTTCATCGATTTATCCATTTTATTGACATGCTCCGGAAGCGATTTGTAGCCTCTGCGGATTTCCCTGTCAACGGACATCTCACATGCTGTCACACCAGCATAATACGGCCCCTCTAACTTGCGGTCGATTGTTACCCATACAAGCCAGTAAGGTTTTCCGTTCGGCACATCCTCCTTGTTCGGAAGGAACTTGATGCCGCGCTCCACCGTGCTTCGTGCATGCATCGCGCCAATGTCCACAAACGCGTCCCCGCCATCGACATCCACAAACACAGGTGAAACATTATCGAGACTCAATGCCCCGATGCCGAATCCCCCATGCCCGTCTGTCGGGTCATTTTTTATAATATTAAAGCCAATAGGTTTCTTTTTCTTTTCCTGATCCATGTTTTACTTGCCCCCTTACCATTTATGTATCTGCTCTAGTAGCCGATGCAATCCTGCCGCTTGCGCTTTTTCTTTCATTATACAATAATTTATGAGAGATGGAAAAACAATAGATGCTTAAAGGAGCGTGTATGTGATGCCATACGTAACAGTGAAAATGCTAGAAGGACGCAGTGAGGAACAGAAAAAGGCATTGGTGGAAAAAGTGACAACGGCTGTCAGCGAGACAACCGGTGCCCCGGAAGAAAAGATCGTAGTATTTATTGAAGAGATGACAAAAGGACATTATGCAGTCGGCGGAAAGCGTTTAAGCGATCAATAAGCTGCCTGGATTTAAGGGATTCGGACTTGGGTTCGAATCCCTTTTCATTCAGCGGATGGGAAATCACTCGACTTAAGCGAAAAGGAACGGTCAAACTATTTAGCTGTTATTTTAATAACTCTTCCAAAACCGCCTTCTTTTCTTCGATCTTTTTTATATCAAGAGGCTCGAAATATTGCTCCTTGATGCTTCCCACCAGAAATTCATACATATCCTTTATGTTGTTGCGGACTACCTTTTCACTTCCTTCTGCGGTCAGGATCAGGCATTCCAACATCGTAAGGACCACAGAAATGTCCTTTTCCCCGTAAATGCGGATCTGATAAAAGGCTGTATAGAGAATCTCTTGAAAAGTGCGCTGCGGTAGCGTGATGCGCTGTTCTTTTGTGTCATCCAGATAAGAGACAGCCTCTGCTTCCACTTCACCGAACTCTATCAGCAGCCTGCTCATATAGCGGATGCAGTTGTTGGCGGTGTTGGGGTCATTGATCCCGGGGGAAATCGCGCGCAACGCCACTTCCGCAAGCTTTTGAAGGGCAAATTCCGCATCCTGCAACGGTGTCCGCTCCTCCCCTATTTCGATGTAGGCTGTCACATCAAGGTCCTTCGGCGGCTTTTTGTTAAAATAAACCTCGGCAATCGTGCTGCGTTCGGTCACAAAGTCACCCATTCGTTTTGTGAATAAGAGATAAAATCCATGCTCTTTCGCCTTTTTGGTCAGGCCATCCATATCTATGACCTGTATGTAGCCAGTGGCTTTTGGCTGAAGTTCTTTCTTTTCGGTGTAGCCAGATGGTGCTTGCAATGTTTCGAATGTGAGCTTTTCTTCTTTATAAAGGAGCTTTTTCTTTTTTAGTGAAATCAAGCCTTCTTTCATGAGCCGCTCGATCAGCTTTGAGACCTGGATGGACCTTGCCACATGGTGGATGAAGAAGACGAAATATCCGACGCAGATGACTGCCAGGAATACCCCAACACCAGAAGCAAGCACTCGCTGATCATCCAGCCAATCTTTCATGAATAACAGGGACGAAACGGTGTAGATAAAAGAACCGACAAACACCCCGAGTACCCGCAAAGTGGGCTTTTGTGTCATGAAATCCTGAAGCGTCCTCGGAGAAAACTGACTTGAATAAGTGGTCAGAACAACCATGATGGTAGAGAAAGAAATGGTCGTCATCGTAAGGATGGCTGTTGCAATCGAGCTAAGAATTGTCGTGCTCAAGTCTACATTGGTGAAAAATATTCTCGGAAGGTAGGTTTGTACGGAATCGGCGAAAACCGTATCGATTGAAATGATGATGGCTGTAAGGATGATGCTTGCCAGCGCGTACAGGCTTGGAACAAACCAGATTTCCTTCCGCGCTCTAAGGGTCCATTTCTCCATATGATTGCTGCTCCTCTTTTGGTAGGCTTTTTGTAGGTATCATTCCCTTTTTTGGTTAATATTAAGCCATTTATCTGGCTGGAGGCAGGTCCACCAGCAAAAAATGTGATGTTTCAATGGAGGGATTCAGGCTATTGTGACTTTTTGAGAGGTTATTGTGACTTTTTTGGGGATTATTGTGACTTTTGGCAAGAGGATTGTGACTTTTTCAGGAGTTATTGTGACAATGTTTCAATTTGACCAAAATAAAAAGCCCAAAAAGGATCCAACCATCCTCTTGGGCTTTTAGATATGCTCTATTGTTTGATGCATGCACGGAGGCTTTCGATATACTCGTATGCCTCATCCACTTCTTCCTCTGTGTAGCGCTGCTTGCTTTTCAAGGTGAAGACTTTTTCCTTTACCTCTTCCGGCGGCAGGTTCTCAAAGAACAGCACGGTGGAGACAAGCTCTAAAAAGCGGGAGCTCTGTTCGTTCATTTTTGTCATGCATTCGTTTAAGTGTGGCAATTCCAGGTCATAATGTGTCAGGAATTCCTCTCCATTTTCGGTCAGGGAGTAGCGATATTGGGAGTAGCCGCCCTTGTTCTCTTTAAGTTCGCTCAAGAAACCGAGATTGCAAAGTTCTTCTACTCTCAATGTCACCTCTTCTGAGTATGGTCCGTAGAAATGGAAATTGTATTTTTCATAGAATGGGTAGTTCAGCTTTTTTGCGATATACACCATTTTCTGTAGTTTCTTTCTCCCGATGACTTCTCCTGCCGAAGCAAACACCTTCATTAATTTTGCGTGATCTGTCAACAAACCCTTTCATCTCCTAACCTTATCCGTTGCCTATTCCTAGTATATCTCTGATTTTTTTCTTTGCCGATTTTTTGGATGATAGATCTTCTAGCATGTCTTGTGGAAAATAAAGCTTGTGATCGGTTCTTCTTTTGCCTGATATGGCATCCACAATCTCAGATTCCCTTGAAAGCTCACGCACATCCCCGTTTGGCATAAGCAGGTGAATCGGAAGGCGCTCCTCTTCTTCTCCCGGGCGATAGAAATCGTACGGTAGGTCGGAGGAAGAGTCCACCACTAGATAGTATGCAGGGTCGATGCCTGCCTTTTTGAAAAGACTTGTCAGTTCCATCAAGTCCATCATTTGCTTATTAGGATTAAATTCGACGTATTTAAACAAATTCCTGTTCATAAATCGTCGACATAAGTCACTTAATATCGAATCTTCTTCTTCCTGCCAGGATTGGAAGTAGTACATAATCACTGCCTCATCAAGCTTTATGTAGTCTTCAACTGAAATTTCCTCCTCAAAAAGGGAGTAAAAATGGACAGGATTAAATTTAAATGTGTATTTTTCCTGATGTAATTGCTTGGCACGGTGCAAGATCTTTGTCAAAATCACTTCCGCACTCCGTGTCACAGGGTGAAAATAAACCTGCCAATACATCTGGTAGCGGCTCATGATATAGTCTTCCACCGCATGCATCCCGCTCGACTTGATGACAACCTGATCTTCCCGCGGGCGCATGACACGAAGGATCCGCTCCATATCAAAATGCCCGTAGCTGACACCGGTAAAATACGCGTCGCGCTGCAGATAGTCCATCCTGTCAGCATCGATCTGGCTGGATATCATGCTGACAACCAATTTATTTTTATATGTTTTGGCTATGACCTCGGCCACATCCTTCGGGAAATCCCTACGTACATTTTTAAGGACGGCATTCACTTCTGTGTCCCCAAGTATGATGGCTTGGGTGAAATCTTCATGATCGAGGTGGAACACCTTTTCAAAGGAATGGGAAAATGGGCCATGCCCAAGGTCGTGCAGCAAAGCGGCACACAGACATAACAGTCGGTCAGCAGGGTTCCAGTCAGGCCTTCCCTCGAACCCATCATCAATGATGCGGCGAACGATTTCATACACGCCCAATGAATGATTTAGACGACTATGCTCTGCCCCATGGAACGTCAAATAGGTGGTGCCAAGCTGGCGAATCCGGCGCAAACGTTGAAATTCCCTTGTCCCGATCAAATCCCAAACGACCCTATCGCGCACATGCACATATCTGTGCACAGGATCTTTAAACACCTTTTCTTCACTCAATTTTTCCGTAGCATAACTCATTTAGTCGACCTCTTTATCTTCGGCATAATAATTTTATAACTCTATTATATCGTAAATATTTTACAAGAAAAGGTTGGATTGTTTGGAATAAGGCGGTGTCATTTATCTTCTTTTAACGACATCACTTGCTTTTATGGCTTTACCCTACTTCTGTAAATTTTAGTCACCCATCTGGTGGTTAAGGCGAATAAAAAATCACCTTTGTAAGGATACAGAGGCGATTTCTTTATTTCTTTAGCTTCTTCAGAATTTTGTCGATCAGTTCATCTTCTGTCGGAGCGGATACCGGACGGTTGTTCACGAATGCAAACGACTTCTTTCTTCCCGGTCCACAGTAGGATTGACAGCCCACTTCCACACATGCCCCGTCGTCCACTTTTTTCAGTTTCGGAATGAGGGTTTTCACGTTGGTAGCGTCGCAGTCATCACAAATGCGAAACTCATTTGCCATGGTTCTACACAGCCCTTTCTTATTAAAAAGTGAATGGAATCACTTTATCGTTCGTTAGCTAAAAGGTATTTTACAGGGAATCCTTGGACAATGCAAGTTCGTTTCTATGAGATTTTTGGCGAAATGCCGACAGATAACAATCTAGTAATTTTTTCTATGAATATGTATAAATATTTTTTTCTCCGTCAAAAATATAGACAGAACGATGATTACACAAGGGAGTTGGATTATATATGAAAGATCGTCAAGATGCTTGGTCTGAAGAGAATGATTTGTTGTTGGCAGAAACCGTCCTGCGCCATGTCCGTGAAGGAAGCACACAGCTGAATGCATTTGAAGAGGTAGGCGACAAACTGAACCGCACGTCCGCTGCATGTGGATTCCGCTGGAACGCAGTGGTGCGCCATGATTATGAAAAGGCGCTGCAGCTTGCGAAAAAGCAGCGAAAGCAACGCCAGCGCGCACTTGGTCAGCCTACGAAGAAGCTATTGTACACACCGCCTGAGACAGTGGTGAATGAGGAATTGCCGTTTGTGTTGGAGCAGATGGAGGAAAAGCCATCGGCGGAAGCCTTTGAGGGATTTGAAGGATTTGAAGGATTTGAGGGATATGCACCAAAGCCATCCCAGCAGCCTGCGACGGCTCCTCAAACAAGAGTGGAAAGAAGGGCAGCAGAAATGAAGTCACAGCCATCATTTCTAGGCTACGGCGGCGGAAATGGCACATCGCTTTCCATGGAGCAAGTGATAAGTTTCTTACAAACCATGAAACACACAAACGTCCATACTAGCGCTCTACAACAAGAAAATGAGAGATTAGTAAAAGAAAATGCCGAGCTAACGCGTGCCAACGGCGAACTCGAAAAGCGCGTCCAAAAGCTCCAAGACGAGCAAGTCACCGTACAAGAAGACTACGAAACACTCATGAAAATCATGAACCGCGCACGCAAACTCGTCCTCTTCGACGAAGAAGAACACGTGCCATCCAAATTCATGATGGACCGCAATGGTAATCTGGAGAAACTGGCGGAATAGAGATAAAAAAGTGAAGGGGGTTTCCCTCTCTTACTTTAAAGTGTTAAAAAGGGGTCTGACCCCACTTACGTTAATTCGTTAAAGTGGGGTCAGACCCTTTTTATTATTTCCCTAATACTTTTTCGTTTCGTTCCAATATTCTAGTATAGTATTGTTCGTATATATCTATTTCCTGGCCTTGGAGGGTGTTGGCGAAGATGGTTCCGCTTATTTCCTTCAGTGAGGTCAGGAGACGCAGCATCCCGTCTTGTACGGTTAAATTCTGTCCAGTAAGCTCAGTCAGGGACCCCATCACGCTCGGGTCAATGGTCGGGAAAGCGAACTTGGTTTGTTCCCCTTGAAGAGAACGTTTGTAGAACTCCCCTATCATTTCTGCGCGCTCTGACCCGCTTCCATCCATGCACAGATAAATTTGGACAGCCACCCCTCCGCGGATGCGACGCTGCGAGATACCTGCAAATTTTTTATTTTCAATACTAAGGTCATAGCTGCCGGGGCAATAGGAACCGACAATTTCCTTCGCTTCCATGTTATGCGGCATATCTCGGAACATATGCTTTGTGAGCTCCCACATTGCGTCATAGCCGCGATTGATGTCAATTGCCTTCTCCCCTTCAGGAAAAACAAGGGAAATGTTCAAAACACCTTTATCCAGGACGACAGCAAGCCCCCCTGAATTCCTGACGATCACCTCATACCCTTGACTGTTCAAGAAGTCGATTCCTTCTTGCAGATAGGGAAGGCGGGTGTCTTGAATACCTAACACGACCGTGTTATGGTGCACCCAGGTGCGGCATGTCGCTTCACTGTCCCCTTTGCCAACAGTAGCGCAAAGCGTGTCATCCATAGCAAAAGACTGCAACGCATGAAAGTTCGCCCCTAAAGATGATTGATCTATAATCCTCCAGCCCGGCTGCCTCAACAACTCCAACGCAGGCGTATAAATTGGTTCCATTGGTTCTACCATAATCCTTATTGCTCCTCTATAAATCCGTACTTTTAGGTTTCCTTTGCATTATAATACATGCTGTTGGAGAAAAAAAGTAGCTTTGGGGGTCAGACCCCCAAAGGATTTTTCCTCCCTACGTCGAATACCTAAAAGAGGTATGCGCATTTGCAGCGCATACCTCTTTCTATGTTAAATTCATTTTTAAATTGAACTGGATTTTTTGTTTAGGAAATCCATTTATGTTTTTAGTTGACGGTTTGGCCTGCCGTGATCAGCGCCAGTTTGTAGACGTCTTCTACGCTGCAGCCGCGGGATAGGTCGTTTACCGGTTTGTTCAGACCCTGAAGGATCGGTCCTACGGCTTCGAAGTTTCCTAGGCGTTGGGCAATTTTGTAGCCGATGTTCCCTGCTTCCAGGCTTGGGAATACAAATACGTTTGCGTCACCTTGGATTTTTGAACCTGGTGCTTTCTTTTCCGCAACAGATGGTACGAATGCTGCATCAAATTGGAACTCTCCGTCCACGACAAGTTCAGGTGCGCGTTCTGAAGCGATGCGCGCTGCTTCCACTACACGCTCTGTTTCAGGTGATTTCGCAGATCCTTTTGTAGAGAAGCTTAACATAGCCACTTTCGGTTCGATTCCGAACATTTTTGCCGTCGCTGCACTTTCCACCGCTATTTCGGCAAGGTCGTTACTGTCAGGTGAGATGTTGATAGCACAATCTGCAAATACATATTTCTCATCGTTCCGCACCATGATGAAGACACCTGAGGTCTTGCTGACGCCTTCTTTAGTTTTGATGATTTGAAGGGCCGGGCGAACTGTATCGGCTGTTGAGTGTGCCGCTCCGCTAACAAGTCCTTGTGCACGGTTTACATGTACAAGCATCGTACCGAAGTAATTCGGGTTCAACAAAATCTTACGTGCATCCTCTTCTGTCGCTTTTCCTTTACGGCGCTCCACGAAAGAAGCCACAAGCTCGTCCATGTTTTCATATGTTTTTGGGTCGTGGATTTCCACGCCGTCCAATGTTAATTTCAATTCGGAAGCAAGTCCGTTGATCTCATCAAGATCCCCGACAACGATCGGCTGTACCATGTTCTCAGCAGCAAGTCGTGCAACGGCTGTCAACACGCGCTCGTCATTACCTTCCGGGAATACTATCTTGATATCTTTTCCTGCTACTTTGTCTTTTAATGATTGAAATAAATCGCTCACAAAGGTCACTCCTTAATCCGCTTTATTTTCGCTTCTACAGTTTAGGATACTCCTTCAAAATGGAAAAGCAACCGATACCGTCTATTGTTATCGCTTACAGAAAAAAGTCTTTATTTTCTAAAAAAACTGTTCCTTCTATGCCCTACTATTGTATCTGTGCCATCCTATCCTATTCATCAACCTTTCACAATTTCGGGGTTTTACTTACGGGAAGTCATGGCAAAACTGTGATATAGTAAGGAAGGATACATAGACAATCTTTTTTGAGGAGTGATTGTAATGAGTGAAGCAGCACAAACATTGGATGGCTGGTATTGCCTCCATGATTTCCGTACAGTAGATTGGGCCCTTTGGAAGACACTTTCCAGCGAAGAACGCCAAACGGCCATCAATGAATTCCTTGGCCTTGTGGAAAAATGGAACACGGTCCAGTTGGAGAAGAACGGAAGCCACGCATTGTACTCCATTGTGGGACAAAAAGCGGACTTCATGATGATGATCCTTCGTCCGACGCTTGAGGAATTGAATGATATCGAGAACGAATTTAATAAAACTACATTGGCTCAATACACAATCCCTGTGCACTCTTATGTGTCGATTGTGGAGCTTAGCAATTATTTACCTGAAGGCGAGGATCCTTACGAGAACCCGCAAATCCTTGCTAGACTATACCCTGAATTGCCAAAAGCAAAGCATGTCTGCTTCTATCCGATGGACAAGCGCCGTAACGGTGAAGACAACTGGTACATGCTGCCGATGGAAGACCGTCGCCGCATGATGCGCAGCCATGGCATGATCGGCCGTCAGTATGCTGGAAAAGTAAAACAAGTCATCACTGGATCTGTCGGCTTCGACGATTACGAGTGGGGCGTGACATTGTTTGCTGACGAAGCACTTCAGTTCAAAAAGCTTGTTTATGAAATGCGCTTTGATGAAGTGAGTGCACGCTTTGGTGAGTTTGGTGCGTTCTATGTAGGGAATCTGTTGGAAGAAGATCGCGTTCATTCTTTCTTGCACGTGTAAAATAAATTAAGTATGTTGACGTCAAGTCGGCCGGCTGGATTTCCAGCTTGGTGGCTTGGCGTTTTTTGGTTTTGCTCATGGTTAGGGATTTTGAGACACTCACTGTTACCGAACTTGGCGTGTCTTTGATGCTTTGACCTTAGAGACCCCACTCTCTTAACGAACTATGCATCGCTTCAGCCTTAGAAACATACCTCATCTGTTACCATGGCAGTCGACCTTAAGTTTCGCTTTTCCATGCCCAATCTCTCCTTCCACCCCTGTCATATTCCTTCTCTAATTTTCATACAATCAAGTAGTGCGACTTAATTATTTGAACCTTAGCTTTCATTTTCAACCCAATGGATATAGGTTTGAGGCTGGAAATGGGAGTTATTTCTCACAACGAAGCAGATAAAAGTTTTTGAGGAGGGAATGACAGATGAATCATCAATTTACTCAGGCAGCAGGTGCCCCCTATACGGCGGGGTACGGTGCAGATCCTTACTCATCCTATTACCGGAATTTTGGGCAGCAATGGCAGGGCGGTGGCGGTTTTCCGATGCAACAAATGCAACAACAACCCCAGCAGCAAGTTGCTGGGCAATCGGGCATACCATCTTTTCCAACTCAGGCCGGGGGTCAGCAAGCCGGGCAAGATGTGCCGGGCATGCTCCCGCTAGAACAATCTTATATTGAAAATATACTCCGTTTAAATCGAGGCAAGCTGGCAACCGTGTACATGACTTTCGAGAACAACCGTGAATGGAACGCCAAAATCTTTAAAGGGATCATCGAAGCTGCAGGAAGAGACCACATCATCCTGAGCGATCCGCAAACCGGCAAACGCTACCTGCTCCTAATGGTCTACCTGGACTACATCACATTTGACGAAGAACTCGACTACGATTACCCTTTCGGCGGCGGCCAAGGACTCAGCCAATTCCAACCTAGATAGAATGAGAATAGAATAAAAATGGAGAAGAATAGTAAAGGGGTCTGACTTTTGCTGTGTGTTGGTAATGCATTAACGCACAGCGGGTCAGACCCCTCTTTACTTTGTTACCGAATTAACGCACAGCGGGTCAGACCCCTTTTACCCTTTCACCGCCGCCACTATGATGAGCACCCAGCCGATTAGGAAGGCTACGCCTCCGAGTGGGGTGATGGCTCCGAGTATTTTGACGCCGGAGAGGGTGAGGATGTATAGGCTTCCTGAGAATAGGATGATTCCGATGAGGAAGGACCAGCCTGCTGTGTTCAGTAGGCCTGTGCTGCTGAAGCGTTCCATGAGGAGTGCCACTACAAACAGTCCTCCTGCATGGAACATTTGATAGGTGACTCCGGTTTTCCAGATTTCTATCATTCGTTCCGACACTTTCCCTTCGAGGCCATGTGCGCCGAATGCACCAAGTGCCACTGCCAAAAATGCATTGATTGCTGCGAGTATAATGAATAAATTCATGTTCGATTTCCACCCTTCTTTAATTACTCCAATATAATGAATTATATAGCATTGACCCGCTGTGACCAAGCTGTACCCTTTTTCATATCACCTTGCGAAGCCTTCCTGTACACAGAATGTTCACTTCCCACCCTCTCGGATGATACAAAAATACCCCACCGCACAAACTTTCCAGCGATAGGGCATTATTTTTTATCTTGAATGAAGATAAATCTGCAGAGCCTGCTTAAGCTCCCTTTCCTTTTTTTCCGTTTGTATATGATAATGATCACCATCTATGTTAGACAAAAAGTCATTATATCCATGTGAATGTAAGAATTCATTGACACTTGTGACGTCTTCTCTAGTGGAGAGCAAGTTCTTCTGCCCAACAAAGTCACCATTTACATAAACTTCGTAACGATCATGGGCAAGCTTTGTTGAAGAATCAAAATTACTATTCATAAAAGCAGCCAAACCCAACATCGTTCTCTCTGTACCACCAGGCATGTAAAACACCTCCATTACTTACTGGGGTGTTTATAGTTTAAGTTACATCGCCGTTTTTAGTATGGTAAGTTGTGGTGCACTCAGCACTTTAACTCTTTAATAACATAAAGAGGGGTCTGACCCCTCTATTAAAAATCAAACAGTGAATCACCATTGGCGTCGTCTTCTTTGATTGGTTTGGACGGGATGTTCGTGATTGGTGGTGCTTGGGTTGGTGGCGTGTAGGTTGGTGCTTGTTGTTGAAATGGTGGTGATGGTTGGTAGTTTGGTTGGACAGCAGGGGCAGTTGTTGGTGAACCTGCTGTTCTCGTATATGAGGATCCCGCTTCCACTTCTGTCTCCAACGCCAGTTCACATAAGGATTTCATCGCAGCAAGATGTTCACGCTTTTTTTGCACATTTCCCGTATCCATTGCGCGTTCGAGCTCGGACTCCAGGCGTGCGAGAACCTTATCAAGTGTTATGCTCATCTTTCATCCCTCCTTCACTTTAGTAGTACGGTGATATCATCAAATATACAATGACACCGGTCAAGCTAACATATAACCACAATGGCATCGTCCAGCGTGCGATTTTGCGGTGGCGTTCCTTTTGCATGCTGAGGCCTGTTGCCAAAGAATACAACGCCAAGGGCACAATCACGACTGCCAACACGATATGCGTCAACAAAATGAAGAAGTAGATGGAACGGATGATTCCTTCCCCTCCAAATGGCGTGGATTCAGTAAGGGAATGATAGGTCACATATGTAACCAAAAACAAGGTCGTGGATGAGAATGCTGCCAAAATGAAACGACGGTGGACGGTGATGTTTTTCTTCAAGATTGCAATCAGCGCACAGACTAAAAAGATGAAGGTGAAGCTGTTGAATATCGCATTCATCATAGGCAGGAAAGTCAAGTCCATATGGGCAAGCCCTTCATACTGCGGCAGGAAGAACAACACTACCACCACAGCATTTACAGCAATGGATATGCCGATGACCCATGGCAAAAAATTTATCTTTTTCATTACATAATCTCCTTTTACACATAGTACCCGTTCTGGCCGGGTTTTATTGGTGCATCTTTTGACTCGAATTTTAAGCACGGGCTTCCGGAAGAGCGAAGGACGGCAACGGATGGGACTTGGTTCGTCTTGAAACCGAATGCCCGGCAGCCTTTAGGGAACTTGGCATCCCATGTGACATAGTAATGCTTGCATTTCAAGCAGTTTATCCGTTTGGCCATGCTTGCTACCCACCCTTTCTATCAGTCCATGCTTGTTCCACCATTCATTCTACCATTATCCAACTGCCCATAAAATATAAAACCTGCGGAGAATTCACTCCACAGGCTGTTTGTTCACGATTTATTCATGTTTATGGAAGCGATGATTGCGGCAAGGTCTTCGGCAGTTTCTTTTACTGTATCTACTGTGCGCCTCATGTTATTGGAAAGGTCCACTTGGTGATCGGCAGCCTTCACGACCTCGGCCATATCCTGTGTCAGTTCAGAAGAGGAAGCGACCAAATCATTCACAGAGTGGACGATTTCATTAACACCCTTACTGATTTCTTCCATCGTGACTGTAATGTGGGTACCCTGTTCCAGCAAATCTCCACTGTTTGTAGCAATATCTTGGAACAGTGTTGCAGATGCTTCATTTTTTGCGTTTGTCTGTTCGATCGTTTCCTTGAAAAGTTGGAATTCTTTCAGGACTTCGTTTGTATCTTCCTGAATGCGACCAGTGATGCTATTGATTTGTTTGGAAAATAAATCGGTTTGCCCGGAGAGTTTGCGAATCTCTTCTGCTACAACTGCAAAGCCTTTTCCAGCCTCTCCCGCACGTGCCGCTTCAATCGATGCATTTAGGGCAAGCAGGTTGGTCTGCGTCGTAATTTCCGTTATCCCTTTTAGGAAGCTGTTCGCCTCGTCGATATCTTCTTTTATTTTCGAGAAGCGTTCAACGATCGTTTCTGTTTCTGTGGAGGATTGGTGCATGATGGTTACCATCTGCTGCAGTGATTCCGCCCCTCTTTTGGATAGGGTCTCCATGCTTTCAAGGTTGCGCTTCATTTCATCGACAATGCTGTAAATTTCCTGCGTGCTGGCAGAAGCCTGCTCGGTTACAGCAGAAATGGCAGTCGTCCCCTCATATTGCATCGAAACTTTCTCCGTCACCTGTTCGGAACGCTGTTTGATCTCCGTTGATTCCGTCAGATTGTCTTCTGCCACAACCAATAGTTCCTTCATGACAACCTGTAAGCGTTGGTTTGCACCAAGACTTCCTTTCATCAGCTGCTCGATATTTCCTCCCATCGTTGCCAGAGCTCCCTCGATTTGTCCGAACTCATCTTTTCGGAGTGATGAAGAAGATTCATACAAAAAATCACCTTCCTGATAGGCGTTCACCCGTCGCAGCACCTGATTGACCCCTTTGTTGAACACCTTTCTGAACGATAACAATGCAAGGATCGGCACAACCACCAGGATGGCAAGTGTCAACAATGTCCAGCGTTCTGTCGAGGAAACTTTTGACTGGATGATTTGCCTATTTTCCTCATTGTATGTCTGCAGGAACTCCATACCACCCTCGTTCGCCCGCTCCACCTGATTCCGGGCTTTAGCCAGATCTTCCGATGTTGTAATTCGCAGGCGATCCATGTTGGCTGCATTTGTAACATCACTGATAATGTCGAATTGATCTGACAATGTTCCATGTGAAACAACAAAATACTGCTTCCACTGCCCTAATTCTTCAAATTCCGTAAAATACTGCTCGAATCCTTGCAGTTTTTCTTCCGTTTGCACTAAATTCTCTTCAATTTTTGTGATGTGCGTTTTGGAATAACCATTGGATAGCACAAAATACATATCTGCCAATGTACTCTGATAAGATTGGACCAACTCAAAATAGCTTTCATTCAGCTTTGTGACCTCATCAAGATCATTTACCCCTTTTTGCACCTGCATGTTATTGAACCAGATAACCAGGGAAGCCGAGAGCCCTATTCCCCCTATCATGCAGATCAATACGATTAACCTTTTCTTCATACTCCCCACTTTTCTTCCCCCTAATAAAAAAGCCAACTTGTAATGAAACCGTTTGCACAAATGGTTATTTTTTTCTCTATGTTTATTATTTCGGCAGGAGCCGGCTAGGTCTTAAGTAACATTTTAGATTTTTTCAAAAAAGCTGTTTTTCGTATGCTTTGTTGCTGCCTCGAATATTCCAACTAGCCGTAATATTACTTGCTGTACGTGCTCTTTTCCTTTTTAACAATTCAGACCCCGATTTATTTCCAGGTTATGGGACAAATTTCCGACTTTTTACTAATGAATATCAAAATAAAAAAAAGAACACGAAGGTACAATGCCCGCGCGTTCTTTGAAAATCAAAATCATATCACCCATTATTTTTTTCTTTGTTCAGTAAAAGCTGTTTCAGTTCTGCGATTTCGTCCGTGATTTTTGCCAGCTCTTTTTTACTGACTTCTATCTTCTCTTCCTTCGATTCTTCTTCCTTTGCTTCCTGAATATTGTTGAGGATTTCCCCGACGATCAGGTTCAGGACGATGAAGGTCCCGACAAGGATGAAGGAAACAAAGTAGACCCAAGACAATGGACTTTCAGCAAAAATGGGGCGGAATATTCCACTTGCCCAGGATTCGAGTGTGATGACCTGGAATAGTGTCACAAGTGCCAGGTGAAGCGATCCGAAATATTCCGGCGAGATGCCTCCGAAGAACATGACACCCAATACGGCGAAAATGTAGAATACTAATGATAATAGCATCATGATCGTACCCAGCGATGGGATTGTTTTCAAGAATGCCGTCACAAGCCTCTGCAGGGACGGCACGACCGTAATGGCGCGCAGGACCCGGAATACCCTAAGGATACGGATGGCGGAAATGAAATAGGTTCCGCTAAATAACAGCACCCCAGCCACAATGAAAAAGTCAAAAAGATTCCACTTGCTGCGGAAGAAGTGGTGAATCTTTTTCTCGGCCAACATTCTTAAAATGATTTCTATTGTAAAGAACCACAGGAAAAAGACTTCGAACCCATGGATGATATCGTAATATTCTGCCCGCAGTGCAGGGTAAGTTTCCACCCCTATCAGAATCGCATTCAGTAGAATGACGAACATGACGGCATTCATAAAGAACCGGTGTCCGACTATTTGTTGTATCGATGATTTCCAATTATGCATGTCGTGCACTTCCTCTAATTTATCTTGTTTTCATTTCTATGGGGTTAACCGCCAATCAATCGTTCCCTCACCATTTTCTTTTAAAATATCATTCACTCGTGAAAACGGCCTGCTCCCGAAGAAACCTTTACGCGCAGAAAATGGACTTGGATGAGGACTCTTTATGATTGCGTGTTGAGTGTTGGTGATCATGTTTTCCTTCAGTTCGGCATGCTTGCCCCAAAGGATGAAGATCACTGGTTTCTCCCTGCCATTCAAGGTTTGTATTATTTTGTCGGTAAATTTCTCCCACCCTTTGCCTTTATGGGAGTTTGCCTGTCCTTCCCTGACGGTTAGAACCGTATTTAATAATAACACACCTTGCTGTGCCCACTCCATTAAAAATCCGTGCTGGACCGGCTCGATACCCAAGTCCTCTTGGAGCTCTTTGTATATGTTTTTTAGAGATGGCGGCACTTTCATTCCTTTTTGGACGGAAAAGCTCATTCCATGGGCTTGCTCCTTGCCATGATAGGGGTCTTGTCCGATGATGACGACCTTGACATCATCAAAGCCTGTTGCCTCCAATGCAGAGAAAACAGCCTTCTTTTCGGGGTACACAATAGCAGAGGCATATTCGTGGTCAAGAAACTCCATCAATCTCTTGTAATACTCTTTGGAGGCTTCCTCTTGCAATACAGCTCTCCATTCACCGCTCAGATTTTCCAATCTCATAATCCTCCGTTCTTTTTTGTCCCTATTTACTTTATCATATAGCCCTTTATTTTTGTGATGGGAAGAATTGCGGATGCATGGTTTTGGACGTATTTTTTCATACTAACGACGAGCCAATCATTCAGGAATTGCCTAATGGATGTGTTATAGTGAACATAAAGGCTTATAAGAGACATTGGCATCAATAATCTATTGAATTCCTATGTGCTTGCATATAAAATATTTGAGTGGTCCTTTTTCATAATGTTCCATACTTTTTGTGTGAACTTGTTACTTATTTACATAAATGTTTATCCTAATCAACTGATTGAGATAGCACATTTTCGATACTAGTACATAAAGCGAGGTTCTTATCAGTGAATAAAAAAGAAAATCCGACTTCCTTGATCGTCATATTCGGTGCAACCGGAGATTTGGCCAAACGTAAGCTGTATCCTTCGATCTACCGGCTTTATAAAAACGGAAGCATCTCCAAGAACTTTGCCGTTGTCGGGGTTGCAAGACGTCCGCTTTCAAATGAGGAGTTTCGTTCTAATGTATCTACTTCTGTTGAAAGTGTGGCAAATGGCGATGGTAACGTAGAGGAATTCAGCTCCCACTTCTACTATCATCCTTTTGATGTGACAAGCAGTGAATCTTATCAGCAGCTGAAGGGGTTGCTTGGCACCCTGGATTCTAGCTATGAAACAAATGGGAACAGAATCTTCTATTTAGCGATGGCACCGGAATTCTTCGGGACCATTGCAACCAATCTTAAATCTGAAGGCCTGACCGAAACGGACGGCTGGAAGCGCCTTGTCATCGAAAAGCCTTTCGGGCATAACCTTCCTTCTGCAAAAGACTTGAATGAAGAAATCCGTCATGCGTTCGATGAGTCGGAGATCTACCGTATCGATCACTATCTTGGAAAGGAAATGGTCCAGAATATCGAGGTAATCCGTTTTGCCAACGCCCTTTTTGAACCGCTATGGAACAACCGCTACATTTCCAATATTCAGATCACCTCCAGTGAAGTTCTTGGTGTGGAAGACCGCGGACGCTATTACGAGACGTCCGGGGCATTAAGGGATATGGTGCAGAACCATATGCTGCAAATGGTCGCACTGCTTGCCATGGAGCCTCCAATCAAGCTGAATCCAGAAGAGATCCGCAGTGAAAAGGTTAAGGTGCTCCGTGCAATGCGCAAAATTGAAGCGGATGATGTGGAGGATTATTTTGTGCGCGGTCAATATGGTGCCGGCGTCATGGATGGCAATCAGGTCCAGGGCTATCGTGACGAGAATTCTGTTGATCCAAATTCCAATACGGAAACCTTTGTTTCAGGCAAGCTTTTGATTGATAATTTCCGCTGGGCAGGCGTACCAATCTATATCCGCACTGGTAAAAGAATGAGCGAAAAATCTACGAAGGTTGTGGTTCAATTCAAGGACATCCCGATGAATCTTTACTACAACCGCGGAGAAAAGGTGGATCCAAACCTACTTGTGATCAACATTCAACCAGAAGAAGGCATCACTTTGCATTTAAATGCGAAAAAATCGGGTAAAGACATTACAACTACCCCAATCAAGCTTGACTATACAAATAACTGCATCGACGGCATCAATACGCCCGAAGCTTACGAGCGCCTGATTTACGATGCGATGCGCGGCGACATGACGAACTTTACACACTGGGATGAAGTGGCCCTTTCCTGGAGTTTTATCGACGAGATCTCCAAAGCATGGGAAAACACAAGGGCATTCGACTTCCCGAACTACGAATCTGGCTCCATGGGACCAAGATTGTCAGATGATTTGCTTCAAAAAGACGGCTTCCACTGGTGGCCGGTATAAATCTTTTTCTTGGCATAACATTAGCGTGACCACTACGGAAGGGAGTTTTTTAAAAATGAAAGTATATGATGTATCAAGCCCGATCTACACAGGAATGCCGGTTTATAAAAATAAACCAGAAAAGCAACCTAAACAAACTACCAACACGAACGGCTATGTAACCGAAACCCGCCTTGAGCTTGATGTACACACAGGAACTCATGTGGACGCCCCGTTGCATATGGTTGTAGACGGCGAAACCATTGAAACACTTCCATTGGACAAGCTTGTCGGCCCATGTAAGGTGTTTGACCTGACAGCTGTGGAAGACCGCATCACTGTGAAGGATATCGAAGGACTTGATATCCAAAAGGACGATTTCCTGTTATTTAAAACGAAAAACTCCTTCGACGAAGAATTCAACTTTGACTTCGTGTTTGTTGCTGAAGACGCTGCTGCGTACTTGGCTGAAATCGGAGTGAGCGGAGTTGGTGTGGATGCACTTGGCATTGAACGCAGCCAGGAAGGCCATCCGACACACAAAACACTTTTCACAAATGGAGTGATCATCATCGAAGGCTTGCGCCTGAAAGATATCGCAGAAGGCGAGTACATCATGTGTGCTGCCCCATTGAAGCTGAGCGGCGTGGATGCTTCTCCAGCGCGCATTGTTTTGATGGATATGAAGTGAGAACTTGAGCAGTTAGGCCACCCTGCCCCGGGAAATTGGGGGCGGGGTGGTTTTTTTGTGTGGACTGGTGGGATTTTTGGGGCTTGTGTACAACAATGTTTCGCGGAATCCCGGTTTATCCATTGTAAAATGAATATATCCATTGTAACTGGTCATTTATCCATTGTTAATTGCAGATATCCATTGTAACCGGACACTTATCCATTGTTAATTAAATATATCCATTGTAACCAACTAAACTCTAAAAGCCAGACCCCACCACACAAAAAAACCAACCCACAGCCCCCGCATCAAGCGGGAACCATGGATTGGTCCTGGTCCAATTTTAAACTTATTTCATCCATTCAGTATGGAAGATGCCTTCCTTGTCCACACGTTGATAGGTGTGAGCTCCGAAGTAGTCACGCTGTGCTTGGATCAAGTTTGCAGGCAATGTCTCAGAGCGGTAGCTGTCATAGTATGCCAGTGCGCTTGAGAAGGATGGTACAGGTACGCCGTGCTGGATTGCTACGCCAAGGATTTCGCGTAGGCCGCCTTGGTAGCTTTCCACGATTTCTTTGAAGTATGGGTCAAGCAATAGGTTTGCAAGGCCAGCTTCACGGTCGTATGCTTCTTTGATTTTTTGCAGGAATTGCGCACGGATGATGCAACCGCCGCGGAAGATCATCGCGATTTCGCCGTATTTAAGATCCCAGCCGTACTCTTCAGATGCAGCACGCAATTGTGCAAATCCTTGTGCGTACGAGCAGATTTTGCTCATGTAAAGTGCTTTGCGCACGCTTTCGATGAATGCTTCCTTGTCTCCAGTAAAGCCGACAGTTTCTGGTCCGCGAAGAATCCCGCTTGCTTTCACGCGCTCTTCTTTCATCGCGGAGATGAAGCGTGCGAAAACGGATTCTGTGATGATCGGAAGTGGAACGCCAAGATCTAGTGCGCTCTTACTTGTCCATTTTCCAGTTCCCTTTTGGCCAGCTGTATCAAGGATGACGTCCACAAGCGGCTTGCCTGTTTCGTCGTCCACTTTTGTGAAGATGTCAGCAGTGATTTCGATCAGGTAGCTGTCCAGTTCGCCTTTATTCCACTCGGAGAATACCTCGTGAAGCTCTTGAGCAGAAAGGCCAAGTACGTTCTTCAATAAGAAATACGCTTCGCTGATCAGCTGCATGTCGCCATACTCAATGCCGTTATGCACCATTTTCACATAGTGGCCGGCACCGTCTGGACCGATGTATGTGCAGCAAGCGTCGCCTTCTACTTTTGCAGAGATGCTCTTTAAGATATCTTCCACTAGTTCGTATGCTTCTCTCTGTCCGCCAGGCATGATGGAAGGACCTTTCAAGGCGCCCTCTTCCCCACCGGATACGCCTGTACCGATGAAGTTCAAGCCAAGCTCGCCAAGCTCTTTATTGCGTCGGATTGTATCTGTGTAAAGCGTGTTGCCGCCGTCAATCAGGATGTCACCTTTATCAAGATAAGGTTTTAACGAGTCGATCGTTGCATCCGTTGGACCGCCTGCTTTTACCATTAATAATATTTTGCGAGGGGATTCCAAAGACTGTACAAACTCTTCTATGCTGTATGTACCTTTGAAGTTTTTGCCTTTTGTTTCTTGTAGAAATTCCTCTGTCTTTTCAGGGGAACGGTTGAATACGGAAACGGAATAGCCTCTGCTTTCAATGTTCATTGCCAGGTTTTTACCCATAACCGCCAAACCGATTACGCCGATTTGTTGCTTTGCCATATTATAAAAACTTCCCTTCTTCAAGGTAATTTGTTTCGCAATAGTCCCAATTGAAAATACCACACAAATTCAAGTGGAATCAAGCTTTACACCTATTATAACCTAAGTGCTGAAGGTAAAGCGTTTACACAGTTCCTTTTATTCTTTTCCTTTTCCATCCATCACATACCGCTTTGCCCAAGCTTTAAGGAAATTGGTGCGGACAGCAAGGATTGCCACCATCAACGCATCGAAAATCTTTGCCTTGTCTTCTTTTGAAAGATCATTTTGATTTTGCAAGTATTGCTGAATTTCCACTTTAATATTTTCCTCCGATAATAATTCCGTCTGATTCATCAGTTGATCATAAAGAGAAGAGTACGCGTGATAGAAATGAACCGGGCTGATGATGTCATCTTCCCTTTCCACCGGATTGTTGAAAATGGAACCAAGAATTTTCCTTATTGCTTCAAAATCTAGGAGCATCTTCAAATCTTTCACGATAAACAGCAACGCCGCTTGTTGGATGGAGTATTTACGTCCGACCTGTGGGGCACCGATATATTCCTTGATCTCCCTTTTGACCCAATTTTTCAGGGCCGGCTCGGAATAATCCGCGCTTTCAAGCTGATTCCCAAGCCAGACGATATTGGACATTGTCAGGCCGAATTCTTCCTTACTTTTTTTCTGTAAAAAATTCTGGAAACTTTTCGGCATAGTCTGCCTATATTCCGCAGGGACCAACCCTTGTCCCATTTTCTCCAAAAACTCTGCCATATCCATCCTGGTCCACTCTTTGACCATGGCCCACACACCCTTTTCATCCGTCATTCATGCCTTCATAGTAAAATGGCAAGCCCATTTCGTCAAATTATGTCAGACACTTTCGTTGAAAAGTTAGGCAATTCCATCTATAATATAGACAAGAGAGATAGAGGTTCATAAGACCTCAAAACATTCAGGAGGAGAAACATGGCAAAACGTATATTCTTTTTTATCCTTACGAACGTACTTGTCTTAACGACGATTTCCATCATCTTTATGGTGACTGGTGCAGGAAGCTATATTGAAAATGGCTCAATTAACTTCGGCTCGCTTCTAATCTTCAGTGCGATCATCGGTTTCACAGGTTCCTTCATTTCCTTATTGATGTCCCGTTGGATGGCTAAGAAAATGATGAACGTGAAGGTCATCAACCCAGATGGTCCGATGAATTCACATGAGCGCCAAATTGTTGACATGGTTCACCGCATGTCCCGTGCTGCTGGGATCACGAAAATGCCTGAAGTTGGAATTTACCATTCCCCAGAAGTGAACGCATTTGCAACGGGTCCTTCCAAGAACCGTTCATTAGTTGCTGTTTCCTCTGGTTTATTACAAGAGATGGACGATGCTGCCGTTGAAGGTGTTATCGCCCATGAGGTTGCCCACATCGCCAATGGTGATATGGTAACCATGACATTATTGCAAGGTGTTGTGAATACATTCGTTGTATTCCTTGCTCGTATTGCTGCATTTATCGCGTCCCGTTTTGTAAAAGAAGAAATGGCTCCGATCGTGCATTTTATCGCAATCATCGTATTCCAAATTGCATTCTCGATCCTTGGAAGCATCGTTGTGTTCGCCTTCTCCCGTTACCGTGAGTTCCACGCAGACCGTGGAGGCGCAGATCTTGCCGGGAAAGACAAAATGGTTCATGCACTTCGTTCCCTACAGGCTTACACAAACCGTGTGACTGAAGAAAAGGATACTGCCATTGCTTCTCTAAAGATCAATGGTAAGAGAAAGAGTTCCCTGTTCTCTACTCACCCTGATTTAAATGAGCGTATCCGCCGTTTGGAAGCAAAATAAGTTAAATAAAGAGGCAGCCTAATTGGCTGCCTCTTTTTTATTATCCTACTATTATGTCGCGCTTCTAAGTCCTCTTGAAATCAATGTTAGCAAGAATACAAAGATCGCAGCACCAATGATGGCTGGGATGATGGCAAAGTCAGCAATGACAGGGCCTAATGAACCGAATAATCCGTGTCCGATCCAAGCCCCGACTAAACCTGCAAGCATGGCTCCCAATATCCCTCCTGGCATTCTTCCCGGTGCGATGGCACTACCGATCATTCCAATTACGATTGCTATTAAAATGGTAATTAATAATCCTAACATAATGTTTTCCTCCTCAGAGTTTTTTATTCTGTGTGTTACAGTGTATATTTCCGTTGCTGGAACTTTTTAAACTTCCCTTATCAAAACTAGCTATCGCTTCCTTTTTCTGTGCTATTATAAAATTACTAATTATGGTTTACGAGAGGAGCGAATACAGTGCCAGATATCCAAGATTCCGTTATTATCTCCAAGCCGGTGGAAGAGGTTTTTGCTTTTGCATCCGACATGGACAACTCCACAAAAATCATGGAAAATGTTGTCGCTATCGAAAAGCTGACAGAAGGCCCATTACAGGTAGGAAGCAAATTTAAAGAAACCCGTGAGATTCGCGGGCGCCAAGCTTCATCCATTATTGAATTTACAGAATATGTCCCAAGTGAACGGTATGTCGTGAAAAGTGAAGCTAATGGATTGAAGGTCGTCTACCATTATGATTTCAAGCCAACTGTTGAAGGCGGCACAAAGGTGAAGTTCCAAGGGGATATTTACACTTCCGGCATCATCATGAAGCTGACCAAACCCATAATTCGAAAGATCCTGAAAAAAGAAGATGGAGATCATTTGAATCAATTGAAGCGCCTTATGGAAGGTACAGCAGATGAAGTTGAGACGAAAAAGGAAGAAGAATGACCGGACAGGAATTTCTGTCCGGATTTTTTATAGAAGAGGTACATTATCGTGAAAAAGTTATTAGTTCCAATCATTATTTCTTGTGGTTTATTTCTGTTGCTACGACCCATCTTCGCACACCTGACAGCTAACCTGCATCCGATCGTACTTTTGGTGGTGTTTTTTTGCATTTTTGCAGCAACCACTTCTGTTTACTTGTTCGTGAGGAATCTCTCCGTCACTGTTCCTCGGAGTCTTTTTTACGGATGCTTTCTCCTTTATACGGTCGCCTTGTTGATACTCTTGTTCATCCGGCCTAATGACTCAAGTATGAATTCCGTGAACCTGATACCCTTTGATACCATCCATTTCTATTTTACCGGCAATGTCCACTGGGTGATTGCATTTTATAACTTGGCCGCTAACATTGGACTTTTTGTTCCGTTTGGTATTCTTTTGAGAACGATAACCTCAAATAAATTGTTTCTTTTGGCCCTTCCGTTTCTGCTGGTGAGCGCCATTGAGATAAGCCAATACCTGACACGTAGAGGAAGCCTTGATATAGATGATCTGATTTTGAATGTCCTTGGATTTTATATCGGCTACGCCCTGTATCCTTGGTTTCAGAGGGTGATAATGCTGAAATTTTAAAAAAGGAGGAGACCATTTAGGCTCTCCTCCGTTTACTTTAGTTATCTATGCTTCTTTCCTTTTCCTTTCCCCTTATCCTTACCTTTCCCCTTCTTCGACTCTTTTACTTCATCTAGTAAAATAGCATTCGCAAGCAGGCGGTAACTGTGTTCTGTGTGTGCCCGGAACAATAGGTCGTTTGCGAAAAGGGTGACATTTGCTCCGCTTTCGACTGTTGTGGTGAATGCCCAGGTCTGGCCCTTTGCATTCTCTTTTCCTGGCCACCAGCCGGCAACGAAGTAATCATCTGTATCGGCTACTTGAATCAGTGTTTCAGCTCCGTCTGGTACACTCGTTATCCATGAACCTGTTGTACCATATAAAACTTCCTCTGCACCGTAGCCGGAATTGAGGAAAGAGTCTGTATTTATGAATGTTTTCAGCAGCCCTTCATGTGTGAAGTTTGTCCTCGCAAAATCAAAGTTTTCGAGAATTCCGCTTTGTTTGACCGACTGTAGAACTCTCCCTCCAATGCCTATATAGGAGGTCCCTGCAGCGATGGCTTCTGTATTCACTTGGCCTGTAGCATCTACAATCACATCTGCTTCTTCTGCACTTGTGATCTCAAAGCCTAGCTGGTTCAAGACAAACCGGCTAGCACCACTGCCTATGACGGCTACTTTTGGAGCACCGGGAAGTTTTTCAACTTTTGACTTATTGTCTAATGGAACTACTTCTAAATAATAGTTATCTTTTACTGCCATTAAGTCCTTGCGGTGAATAACATAGTCGCCTTTGCTGTAGCCTTTTCCATCGGCTGTAGCCACACTGACCGGTTTCCCTGCTCTTAATAGCTCGTTAACTGCTTTGACGGCTTGGTTGTTCACGTTTTTCACGACATAGTGTCCTTTGTTCTGATCCACTGCGGTAGTGGGGTATTCGGCTTCCGATACTTCTTCCGCCACATTTGCAAAAGCATCCTCTGTACGCACTTCTTCGATCGTGAAGCCACGCAGGTCGGGGAAGTTCACGACAATGGCATCGTACATGGCATTCCAGTCAGAGATATCATCCCCTTGATAAAGGACGGCGTTGGCAAATCCACGCTTTGCCTGCTTCATCGGTACCACGTATGTGCCTTCCGGATAAACGATTCCATCGATTTCAACGGAAGATGTGGTTTTTTCTACTTTTATCCCATTTCTCAACAGGTACTCTACCATTTCTGCTGCTTCCCATTTGTTCTTTTGTAAATCATGCATAGGAAGTACATAGTATTCGGGGAAGAAGTTTTCATTTTCGCCGCGGTCACGACCGATGATGTCCCCGTTTTGATTGACAAGGTGCTGATCGACGGCACGGTTGTCTTCGCCTTCCACCCCGCGCTTAAATAATTCCAATTGTTGTTTGAATAGCTCGTCTTTATTTTCCAGCACAAAATTTGTCGCCCCAAGGCCGGTATGGACCATGGCATATAGGGATTGCTGATTTAATCCAGGCACTTCAATCGTATGCCCAAGCGATCCATGTAACATGGAATAGATGGCCGTGTAGGCAGGGGTCATGTCATCCCAGCCATTTTCATAGTCTTCATAAGGAATGGCATACGACTCATAGTCAGAGTTTGCCACGCCCGCCTGTCCCATGGCATGTGCCTGTGAAAGCATGTTTTCCAGCAACAGGTCGTATTCAAAGTTCGGGTTGTGCGGCGGTGTACATGGTTCAATCAAAAAGTCGCTTACATAGCCATGCATGTCCAAAAAGGACAGTGGTGACCATTTCGCTATTTCTTCCGTGACATAGATAGATTCTTGTTGGGTTTGAAACGCATTATCCCTGTTTAAATCAAATCCGTTGATATTGGCACGTGTGTTATTGACGCGGCCATCAGGGTTATGGGTAAAGTTGAAAAGGAAAATCACATGTTCCAGCGCATCTTCCACGTTCAGGGTGATTTCACTTTCTTCCCCGTTCTCATCAGCTGTTTTGAAGGTGATTTCGTCATCCTGTGAGAGTTTTCTGAACAGCTCAACCTGTGCGTCCACCCCTTCCACTTCATCCGGGTGGATATTATTGAACCAGATTGGCACCTGATAATCACCGATGGTCCCATCTTCTATTTTTTGCAATAGCTCTGCCGGATTTTCCAAGGCGACAGGCAGTGTCTCATTCAAGTATTTATCTACTGCCGCTTGGTCTTTGGCGAGGGTAACGAAATGTATGTCCCTTCCTTCATAAGACTGCCCAAGCGACTTATATTCTATGAATCTATCATTTTCTGCGTTTGCTGCTTCTGTAATTTCATCTAACCCCGGCTTCAGTTGTTCATATGTCAAGTATTCATCATAGACATTGTATGTAATCTCTTTACTTAACTTTTCACCAGATTCTTTATGTGATACCGCCAAATCATATGTACCGATGACTTCCGGATATAAGACCCTTATATTCCTTGGCGCCAGATTATCTGTACCGTATATGAGGTCAAAGTCGAGGACGGCTTTAACTGTAGTGGTTTCTCCAACATACGCAGGAGGTTCTGCGAAGGTGATGAAGGGTTCTCCTGTATAGTCATTGTCCGATGCGTTGTATGTTTTCCATTCATCCAATGCCTTGTCTCCAAAGGTCCACTCTAGCTTTTCCAGCGGGATCCTTTCACCAAAGTCAATTTGGACTTCCATCTGCCTTTTTTCTGTCATGGAGACGGTGGAAATACTTGTCGATATCTCTTCTTCTGCAACTGTTTGTACGATGCTTTCTGCATGTGTCCCCTGCATTGGGATAGCAACGGATAGTAGCATCCAAACAAACAAGAAGGCAAAGAATGGCTTTCTCCAGTTCACGTTCATCTCTCCAACTCCTTTTCCATTTTCAAGTGCTGCAGAGTTTTTCAATAATTACAATATTAAAAAAACTCCTATTGAAAACGATACTAGTAGTTGTTATCACTTTAAAGAGACAAAGGAAACAGTTCGACGTCCTACAAAAGCATGAAAAAAGACAGCCTGCCACAGACTGTCCATCTTCTTGCCTACATTTCTTCCAAATGTCTACTTCTTTGCAAATCCTTGTTTCTCGATGAAATCCTTCATATGCATCCTTTTTGGATCTCTAAGCATATTGGCCATCTGACTAGTCCAAGTGTCAGATCGCTTCCCTTTGGTGCGTTCGTGGTAATAGCCGGAGATTTCTTTGTTGTAGTCCTCCAACTGGCTGTTGAATACTACTTCATCCTGCTGATACTCGTCTTCATGGTAAATATTTTTCATCGGCAGTCGAGGTTTTACTCCAGTATCCTGGGCGGGGTAGCCTACAGCAAGACCAAACAACGGGATAGTATGAGCTGGCATTTTTAATAGTTCTGCCACCTCTTGGATATTGGATCGGATTCCTCCTATGTAACAAATACCAAGTCCCATGGATTCGGCTGCAACCGTTGCGTTCTGTGCTGCTAGTGATGCGTCGATAAGGGCAACCATGAACTTTTCCATGCTTTCGATTGAAGCTGTGACATCCGTTCCTTCCATATCCCCAATCACAGCATGACGATGAAAATCGGCACAGAAAATAAAGAAATGCCCATTATCTTCAACATACGGCTGATTTCCTGCAAGCTCTGCAAGTCTTGATTTCTTTTCTTTATTTTTCACTCCGATAATGGAGTAGGCCTGAACAAAGCTTGAGGTTGAAGCTGCCTGAGCACTTTGGACAATCACCTTTATCTGTTCGTCCGTCAAAGCTTTGTCTTCGAATTTACGGACGGATTTATGCGATAGAATGGTTTCGATGGTTTGGTTCATACTTATTCCCCTCCAATGTTCTTTTCTCCTATTGTACACAGGAGGATAAAGATAATTCCAGTCCGGTTGCTTCCCTCTGTCAATAAAAAGTGTAAATCTTTTAAGATAGGGAAATATAAAATATTGATTTTTTTTAACGAGATAGGAGCGGTCAGATGTTGAAGAAGTTGGATATTGTATTTTGGTTTTCTGCCATTGTGGTAGCTTTAATGGTAGTTATAGGTGCCGTTGCACCAAAAGCATTTGCTGATGTTGCGACGGAGATTTTTAATTTTACTACATATGCGTTCGGGTGGTTTTATTTGTTAGCGGTATTATTTTTTGTATTATTTTGTGTCGTCATCGCCCTGACCAAGTATGGTAGAGTACGCCTTGGAAGTGACGAGGACCGACCGGAATTCCCTTTTTTCACATGGGTTGGAATGCTCTTCAGTGCAGGATTTGGCGTAGGACTGGTATTCTGGGGAATCGCCGAACCTATGAGTCATTTTTTCACTCCGCCAAGGGAAACAGTGGATGCTTTAGGAGAAGAGGCCGCACGAGTGGCCATGCAGTATTCCTTTTTCCATTGGGGTGTTAGTCAGTGGTCGGTCTTTACGATAGTAGGTTTGGCCATCGGATATTTTCAATTCCGTAAAAAAGAAGATGGGCTTATCTCAACGACGCTTAAACCGATCATAGGGGAAAAGAAACGCGATTACATACGAAAACCGATAGATATTCTTGCTGTCATCGCGACGGTGATGGGGGTCGCAACCTCCCTCGGATTGGGAATCCTTCAAATAAACGGTGGCTTGAATGTAGTGTTCGGGATTCCAAATAACGGGACGATTCAGCTGATAATCATTGCGGTATTGTTGGTGCTCTATTTAACCTCCTCTACCACAGGTATTCAGCGCGGGATCAAATATCTTAGTAACTTGAATCTTACACTGGCACTTCTTTTAATGTTGTTTGTGTTTATTGCGGGACCCACTGTCTTTATTTTAAATACATTCACACTTGGAATCGGTGATTATATTTCGAGCTTTTTCAATACAAGCTTACGTCTTACCCCCTATCAAGGTGGGACTTGGGTACGGGATTGGACAATTTTTTATTGGGCATGGGCCATCGCATGGTCACCATTTGTCGGAGCATTCATCGCAAGGGTTTCCCGAGGCAGGACCATCAGGGAGTTCGTCTTCGGTGTACTGATCGTTCCTCCTGTTATCGCTTTGTTCTGGATAGCGGTATTTGGCGGAACTGCATTGCATTTTGATCTGTTTGGCGGGACCGAGATTGCCCAAGCGGTAGATAATGATATCACCTCGGCTCTGTTTGCAACCTTTGCCCAGCTTCCATTTACGTTTATTTTATCAGTGCTGTCCATTTTGCTCATTATGACTTTTTTGATTACTTCCGCAGACTCTGCGACCTATATTCTAGGTACGATGACTTCTGGCGGAAGTTTGAATCCTCCCCTTTTATTGCGGGTCATTTGGGGCACTTTGATGGCCGCGATCGCCGCCGTCCTGTTGATTGCGAGTGGCTTGGAAGGACTGCAGACCGCTTCTCTCGTTTCTGCACTGCCGTTTACCGTCATACTAGTGGGAATTTGCTATTCACTTGTTAAATCTTTAAGGCGGGAGCCCGGGTTTAAAAGGAGTAATAAAAAGTTATAAGAAGATATTTGACCAAACACCCTCTTTTATCGGAGGGTGTTTCAGTGTGTAGACAAAGCTCAAATAATGAAATTCCCTAGTTGATCGCAGTGGAAGGCGCGTAGAATGCCGCGGGAGGAAGGGACAGGTAAGACCCCGCAATGAAGGTGGTCACTGAAAAACCCAGCAACTAAAATTTTTTTAAATTTCTAGCTGTTGATTGGAGCAATAGGCGAAGACTCCTGCGGGAGGATAGCGACATTCTTGAGACCCCGCAGGGCATAAGCCCGAGGAGGCTCAAGGTCGCCCTCTGGATAAGCGAAGCCGGTTGCGGAAATCAACAGCGGCAAGAACCAGATTATTAAAATAAAGTACTTTTTCTGTTGTCTTCAACGGAGTGAGGAGGCTTACGGACCGCCCGCTGGAAAGCGAAGCTCCTGCAACGAAGATCAACAGCAGGATGCAAATTTAAAAATATTTAGGGCTTTGTCAACAGTCTATGACACCCTCTTTAAAGAGAGGGTGTTTTTGTATGGAATGGCATGCACCCCATGCAAAAAAAGCAGGAATATGTCTTTTAGTATAGAAGAGTTAAGGGTGGAGGGAGAAGATTCGACAAAAAACTTGTTGGGGGGATTATTTGTGAAGGGAATCATTTCATTTTTCAATCGTATTATGCAGCGATATTTGCCAGATCCATTCCTTTTTGTTATCATCCTGACACTCGTGGTATTCGGTCTTGGACTTATTTTTACCGATAGCACGCCTACAGAGATGGTACAGCATTGGGGAGGCGGCTTCTGGGCTTTGCTTACATTTTCCATGCAGATGGTC
The DNA here is from genome assembly GCA_001648575.1 of Sutcliffiella horikoshii DSM 8719. Classification (GTDB taxonomy): domain Bacteria; phylum Bacillota; class Bacilli; order Bacillales; family Bacillaceae_I; genus Sutcliffiella_A; species Sutcliffiella_A horikoshii. Next base: position 154,035 of record LQXN01000063.1, read on the forward strand.
TTGGTACTTGTAACAGGGTATGTACTTGCGAGCAGTGCCATTTTCAAGAAGTTTCTTGGTGGATTGGCTTCGACTGCCAAAACCCCCGGAAGCGCGATTATCATCGTGACCATCGTTTCCATCATTGCCAGCTGGATTAACTGGGGCTTCGGTCTGGTCATTGGTGCATTGTTTGCAAAGGAGCTGGCGAAGCGGGTTCAAAATGTAGATTACCGTCTTTTAATTGCAAGCGCTTACAGTGGGTTCATTGTTTGGCATGGAGGATTTTCCGGTTCTATTCCGCTTACGATTGCAACAGAAGGACACTTTTCAGAAGATTTAATTGGGGTTATCTCAACGAATCAGACCATTTTCGCTCCATTCAATCTGATTATATTGGCTGCACTTTTTGTGATACTGCCACTATTAAACCGATTAATGATGCCTGCAAAAGATGAAACCATCACGGTCGATCCAGCCATACTTGAAGATGCATCGACTATGCATGCTGCGGCTATCGAGAAGTCTGCGATGACTCCTGCTGAACGTCTTGAGAACAGTTGGGTGCTCTCCCTTGTCGTTTCGATTATGGGGCTTGTGTTTTTATTCTATTATTTTGCTGATAATGGGTTCTTGTTGAATCTAGATATTGTGAACTTTCTATTCTTGTTCCTTGGAATCCTGTTCCACTGGCGTCCGAAGAACTTCCTTGAATCTGTAACAAATGCCGTGAAAGGGGCAAGCGGTATCATCATTCAGTTCCCGTTTTATGCAGGGATCATGGGTATGATGACTTTATCAGGTCTCGCTGCTGTCATGTCTGAAGCATTCGTCAACATTTCCAATGAGCACACATTCCATTTCTTCGCTTTCCTTAGTGCAGGAATTGTGAACTTTTTCGTTCCTTCAGGTGGCGGACAATGGTCCGTTCAGGCCCCAGTCATGTTGGAGGCTGCGCAAACAATGGATGTTTCCATCGCGCGGACTGCTCTTGCCGTTTCATGGGGAGACGCTTGGACGAACCTCATCCAACCTTTCTGGGCCCTGCCGGCTCTCGCCATTGCTGGTTTGAAGGCAAAGGACATCATGGGGTTTTGTGTGATTGTCCTGTTTGTAAGTGGCGCCGTCATTTCACTGGCATTTTTACTCCTATAAAAGGGCCGGGCACGTGCCGGGTACCGATTATTAGGCAAAATAAATGCCCTCTGCACCTAATGGTTGGTGTAGAGGGTATTTTTGTGGAAGCCTCGTGACCTTCATGAAGTAAAGGAAGAGGGCGGGGTATCGAAAGTAATGGCATTTGGGATGAATACACTTTCGCGTTGTCTTCTTGGCTGAGATTGTCTTCATACCACTTATTATGACATTCCCATCCTGTTTTCCACTCTGGAATTGTCTTCATACCATTACGAAGAAGAAATGCTACACTCTCTTATATCACAAATCCCATGCGTTCATTTTCATCAACGTTCCATTTCCTGAAACACAAACTTTCACCGCATCAGAAGCGTCGTGCTCCGGGAATAGCCGCGCCGTAAATACTTCCTCCCCACCGTTTAAAAAAACTTCTATGGAGGAGGTGTCCACAAATGCTTGCAGCTCCGTCAATTGTGTCAGCCTGCAGCTTCTCATTTCCCATTCTCCGGTCACAAAGCTCTTGCGATGAAGAGAAAACACATTTGATGAAGCATCATATGTCAGCTTTGCGGCTTCGCCAATTGCAAACTCAAGGAGAGACAAATCCGCACCTAAAGATAAGTGCAGTTCAAACACTCTTTTCTCTTCCAAGGGTAATTGGAATTTGTCATCAGAGAGTTCCATCTTTGAAAGCTCTATCAATGTTGCTTTTCGCATTTGAGTCAACTCTTCCGCTGGTACCTGCAATAACTTCCCATCGATCCATTTTAATTCACGGGGCAATGTAAGGGCGTGAATCCACTTATGTTTAATGGTCGGATGCTTGTCCTCATCCTGTTCGGGAACCCCCATCCAGCCGACCATCAAACGGCGGCCTTTTTCATCCAAAGTGGTTTGAGGGGCATAGAATTCAAAGCCTCTGTCCAATTCAACAAAATCACCGTGTTCGAATGTAGCGCTGCCGTAATCTAGCTTTCCAATAAAATAGCCTGCCTGATATACATTTTGATAGTTCATGCCATCTGCCTTTAGGCCTTGAGGAGAAACAACCAGTACTTCCACCCCATCTAGTTCAAAGAGGTCTGGGCATTCCCACATGTAGCCGAAGTCCCCAAGCCCTTTTTCCCCAGAACCAGCAATGGCACCAAGGTGCTGCCATTCCACTAAATCTGCCGACCGCAGGAGTGCGACCTTGCCAGTCAGGTCCTCACATTGCGCACCGACGACCATGTACCAGTGCGACCCTTTCTTCCATACTTTAGGATCGCGGAAATGCGCTGTATACCCTTCAGGAAGTTCCACTACCGGACCTTTTTTATCAAACGTCAATCCGTCTTCCGAAACCGCCATGCACTGGTAGCTCTCCCGGTTCCCGTCGGCATCTTTTACATTTCCCGTGTAAAAGAGCACCATCTTCCCGTCGTGCTCGATGGCACTTCCCGAATAGCAGCCGTTCAGCTCAAACCACTCACTTGGGGCAAGGGCAATCGGCTCATGCTTCCATGTAATGAGATCGGCAGAGGAATAGTGGCCCCAATACTTTGCACCATGGCCGGTTTTGAATGGCATCCACTGATAAAAGAGGTGGTAGGTCCCATTCCATTGGATGAAGCCATTCGGATCATTCAATAAGCCGACAGGTGGCATGAGATGGAAGCGGAGTCGGTATGGGTCACTTTCAACGACTGACTTGTTTTTCTCCACCTCTTCCTCTGCAAGTCTTATAAGCTCTTGCTCTCTTTCCGTCATAAAAGAAACACTCCTTTATTTTGCTAGGATGGATTGGACCTGCTCTAATGTAGGGAGTGCGGTCATGGCACCCTTTTCGGATGCGGCAAGGGAACCGGAAATACTTGCGAAAGTTGCCATCTCCACTGCAGCTTCAAGCGGGATGCTGCGGATATCCCCTTCCCATTCATTTGCCATATAGAGAATCCCAGAGACGAATGCATCACCCGCTCCAGTTGTATCCACTGTTTCTACCTTGCGGGCAGGCACGTGCTGATGCCCTTCTTTAGTAAATACATAGCTGCCTTCTGAACCAAGGGTCACAAGCAGCAAGGGAATCTCATAGTTTACAAGCTTTGCCGCCCCTTTTTCAATATCCTTCTCACCTGTGATGAATTCCAGTTCTTCTTCTGATATTTTAAGAATATCGGCATATGGAAGCATGGAGATGATTTGCTCTTTAGCCGCTTCTTCGCTGTCCCAAAGGCCAAGGCGAAGATTTGGATCATAGGAAATCGTCATCCCATTTTCTTTTGCAAGCTTCACCGATTTTATTGTTGCACTTCTCGAAGGCTCGCTGATAAGAGAAATAGAGCCGAAATGAAGTATTTTATTTTCATCAAAAAGCTTCTCATTCAATTCTTCTTCTGTTAAAAAGCGGTCTGCACTTGGATTTATATAGAAATCAAAGCTGCGCTCACCGTCTTCGAGAGTGACGAACACGACACCTGTGCGGATATCGTCTGTCAAAATCATGGAACTTGTGTTCACTCCGTAGTCTGAGAGAGTCTTATGCAGGAACCTTCCAAGTACATCATTTCCCACTTTTCCGATAAAGGTGGACTCTGCCTGAAGGCGCGCAACTCCGACTGCTACGTTTGCCGGGGCTCCCCCCGGGCTTTTCTGAAAGGTGATGTTGTCAGGATCCAGCGGGATGAAGTCTATCAATGCTTCTCCCAGTGAGATGATTCCTTTTTTCATAGTTTTGGTCCCCCCTGCGTCATTATTTATTTCGCTTCTTCTTCTTTGATGCCCATGAACCAAGTTGATACAAATGCACCAGCAAGCGCAATGGCAAATCCGATCAGGTAATTGACGACATTGCTTGTACCAAATTCAACCAGGATAGCGATTAGTGGGATTCCTGTAAGGCCGTAAGCGTTAGCTACAACATTTGTCAAAACGACATATGATCCGCCAAGTGCCCCACCAATCGCCGCTCCGATAAATGGTGTACGATATCTCAAGTTGACCCCGAAAATAACAGGCTCTGTAATCCCCAAGAATGCAGAGAAGGCTGCTGGAAGGGCGATTTCCTTCGTCTTTGCACGCTTTGCCATGAAGTAGACGGCAAGGCCCGCTCCACCTTGTGCCACATTTGCCATGGACCAGATCGGCAAGAGGTAGTTAATGCCTAACTCTGCCACAAGACCTGCTTCAATTGCATGGAAACTGTGGTGCACACCTGTGATGACAATCAAGGAATATAATCCTCCGAAAATCAGGCCGGCAAAAACACTTCCATAGTCATAAATGAAATTGAGGACCATCGTGATCCCGGAACCTACCGCATTACCTAAAGGTCCGATAGCTAAAAGCGTGATGAATCCTGTCAAAATAACCGTTACAAATGGTGTCACTAATAAATCTACTGCACTCGGTACGATTTTACGCAAGTTCTTTTCAATGATGCTCATAGTAAATACTGCAAGCAGGACAGGTACGACTGTTCCCTGATAGCCGATCAGGGCTACGTCAAACCCCATGAAATCCATATATTCCGGCTGCGCTTCGGCAAGCCCCCAAGGGTTAAGCAAATCGGGATGCGTCATGATCCCTCCAATTACCGCCCCAAGATACGGGTTTCCGCCGAATTCTTTCGCTGCACTATATCCAAGTAAAATCGGGAGGATGATGAATGAAGCACTTGAGAACATATCCAACATCTTAACAAATGAGCTATCATCCGCCACCCAACCGAATGTCGTGACCATTCCTAGCAGTCCCATCAAAAGACCGCTTGCCACGATGGCCGGAATGATCGGTACAAAGATATTAGATAAGGTTCTTGCGAAACGGGCGAACGGATTCATTTTCTTTTTCGCGGCTTCAGCGTGATCTTGGGTATCTGTTTCCTTCAAACCTGCTTCTTCTGCAAATTCAGCATACACTTTATTGACGATACCTGTCCCGAAGATGACCTGGAACTGTCCGGAGCTTGCAAACGCCCCTTTTACCCCATCTAGCTCTTCTATTTCGTCGCGATTGGCAGTCGCTTTTTCATCGTCTTTCAACACAAGCCTCAAGCGTGTGGCACAATGTGTCGCACTGATGACATTGTCTTCCCCTCCAAGGAGAGGGATCAGGTCTTTCGCTATCTTTTTATAATTCATGATGAGCACCTCATTTTCCTTTTGAATATTGGTTTGTAATCTTCAGCTATTCTTTGTAGACGTGGTCTAATCCATTGTGGCGGTAGGGTTATCCATTGTACGGGTACGGTTATCCATCCTAGACGGGGGTTATCCATTGTACGGATACAGTTATCCATCCTAGACGGGGGTTATCCATTGTACGGATACGGTTATCCATCCTAGACGGGATTTATCCATTGTACGGACATGGTTATCCATCCTAGACGGGATTTATCCATTGTACGGGTACGGTTATCCATCCTAGACGGGATTTATCCATTGTACGGATATGGTTATCCATCCTAGACTGGGGTTATCCATTGTATGTGTACGGTTATCCATCCTTCCGGCCAACTTATCCATTGTAAAATCGTTTTATCCATCCTACCCGGGATCTATCCATTCTTGGCATCTTCAGCAACCTGATTCCTTAAAAAACAAAAGACCTAAAACCCGCAAGCTGGTAGAGTTCCCCCTACTTACTTGCTAGTTTTAGGTCTTGCCTGCATTACCAGTCACAATCCTGTATATACATGTTAGCGAATACGTTTACATTTTAACCAGTTCGTCAAGATTCGTCAATAACTTAACTGCCTTTATTTTTCCGTCAAATCTGTTAACCGTTGGATGTGGAGCGTGATATATCCAACTTCAGATAATGGGAAGGAAATCTTATACTCTGCATGCAGGAAGTCCGAAATCTTTTGAGCAGTGCCGAATGCTTTCCCGAATTTCATTTGGAGCAATTCCAGCATTTCGGGGTCCATCGCATGGAAAGGCTCACCTTCCTCGACACGGTTGATCGCAAATCTAAGATGTGTAAGCAGACGTTGATAGTTGATTGATGTCTCTTCAATCGTCATGTCAAACTCTTGCTCGATGATTTCGATGGCATCTCGGATGATGGAAGCGAGTTGCATAGTGTTCTCCATGCTTTTTGAGCCCATCTTCGCGGTATGGAGATGCAGGGCGATGTGTCCGACTTCATCATCTGGAATGCTAACGCCAAGTCGTTCTTTTATAAGTTGCTGTGCCCATTGGCCAATTTCGTATTCCGGCTTGTAAAGAACCCTGATTTCATTGAGTAGTTTGTTTTGAATAATATAGCCTTTTTCCAATCGTTCTATCGCAAATGAAAGGTGATCTGTCAAGGAAATATGAATATGGTTGCTTAACGGAACCATTAGCTTCCCTTCCGCGTAGCTGATAATTTCTTCTGCCGCATCAATATGCTCGACAGGAAGGGTGGAAAGCAATTCTTGAAACTTGTCGTTTTCTTCTTTCATGACAAAGATCTTCTCGATTTTATTCCGGTCCACAAGGTCGTTCTTTCGTTTTTGAAAGCCTACCCCAAGTCCCATCACTATCTTTTCCTGGTCATCCTCTTTCACGACGACCGAGTTATTGTTTAATACTTTACTTATTCTCAATCTCGTCTCTCCCCAATACAACCGCCCTATTTATCTCTTATTATAACCAATACCATCGGCTATACAAAGCAGTTACATGCCTGTTTAAAAGAAAGCAGGGCGGCAGTAGGGAAATTAAGCTTTTATCTTCCAATCCATCAATGCTGTTTCACCTTTTGTTGCCGTTTTGACAGCATGTTTTGTCACTGTATCAATGCTATCCCCGTTTGTCAGGATAACAGGTGTCACAATGCTTTTTGCCTTCTCGTTTATCAAAGCGATATCAAATGTCAGCAGTGGAGTCCCGACTTTCACTTTGTCGCCTACTTCCACAAGCCCTTCAAATCCTTCGCCTTTCATGCCTACCGTTTCTAGGCCCACATGGATAAGCACTTCCACACCAGTCTCAGATTTGATTCCGATTGCATGCTTTGTAGGGAAGAATTGTACGATTTCTCCGTTTACCGGTGATACAACCGTGCCTTCTGTCGGCTCGATTGCGATCCCGTCGCCCATCATTTTTTGTGCGAATACAGGATCTGGCACTTCTTCAAGCGGGATGATTTTCCCTGTGATTGGTGCTACCAAGATTTCTTCTGTTTTTACTTCTTCTTTGCTTCCGAAAAGCTTTTTGAAAAATGACATATGTGTTTCCTCCTAAATGTCTGAATTGTGCAGGAATAGAAAAAGACCCAATACGCCTACTCCTTTTCCGAGTAAACGTATCAGGTCTTGCCTGCTTTACCAGTCACAATCCTAAATGTGTGATTATTTTTATTAGGGCTCAGTTAAACACCGCTATTATGTTATTAAGGTATGACAGATTTGTTTGTTTGTCAATCAATACGTAAGCGTGCCTTTTACTAGCTTTTCCCAGTCTGGATAGAGATCATTGCGGCGGTCTCTCCAGGTTGTCACGGATCCACTTTCTCTGACTTTATAGAGAAGGGCCAAATCCAGGTCTCCTGTGATGATCATATCTGTGTTCAATTCTCCTTCTGCCACGATGCCGCGAGGGGGGAATGGAACGTCGTTTGGTGATATGATGGCAGCTTGTCCAAAGTTTCCGCGCATGAAATCAACTGTCGGCAGGGAGCCGATCGTTCCTGTCGTCACGACATAGATTTGATTTTCTATCGTACGTGCGTGACAAGAATAGCGAACGCGGTGAAAGCCATGTCGGTCATCTGTGCAGGAAGGACAGAATACCACATCCGCACCCATTGCCTTCACAAGCCTTACTGCTTCCGGGAATTCGATGTCATAGCACGTAAGCATCGAAATTGTACCAAAATCGGTATGGAAGATCTTCAGGTCCTCACCAGGGGTCAGACCCCATTCATACACTTCTGTCGGTGTGAGGTGAAGCTTTGCCTGTGTTTCTATGCGTCCGTCCGGGTAAAACAGGTGGGCTGCGTTATAAAGTTTGCCTTCTTTTTCAATGATGTGTGTACCACCTATGATATGCATGCCTGTCTGGATGGCGATTCCACTGAACAATTGGTGATAATGCTCGGTGTACTTCGGAAGGTCATGGATGGTCTGTTCTCTTCCGTCTACCGGAAAAGAAATCAGTTGTGTTGTCAAAAACTCAGGGAACAGGACAAAATCCGCATCAAACTCAGCGGCAGTTTTCACATAATGAATGACTTGATTCGCAAATTCATCAAAACTTGAAATCGTATGCAATGGATATTGCACAGCAGAAGCACGAAACTTCATGACAGCAGACCCCCTTAAATCTATGAAAAGTTCTTTTGATAGCCGAAATTCTTTTATTGCAACTAGTCTATTATAAGGGTTGGAGGGGGAGTCGCTCAACCGTGAATTTATGGAATGTTTTGGAAGGGTGGTTGGAGGGGATGCATGGGGATTTTGGAGAGCAAGTGGGGGCTCGGGGGATTTCTGGTATCCTGGTAGGGATTTCAGGATAAATCTCGAAAATTCCGGATAAATCTCGATTTTTCAGGGTAAATTCAAAAGTTTCAGGGTAAATCCCATTTTTTCAAGGTAAATCCCATTTTTTCAGGATAAAACCCAAAATCCCATGATAAATCCCCAGCTGCCCGTTGCCCCCTTCTCCTTCCTATATCAAGAGAAATCCCCATGCACCCCCCAAAAAACCAGGCAGCCACTCTAAGCCACCTGGTCCATGTTCAATTCCACGTATATCAATTAACCAACTTCCGTCTTTGCCATCGATTCAATGATCGCTTTGGCCACACCGCTGTTCACATTCGTGTCTGTCACGATATGGGCCTTTGCTTTTACTCCATCTGGTGCATTTCCCATCGCGACCGCTCTGCCGACACGCTCAAACATGGAGACATCATTGTAGTTATCACCGAGCGCCATCGTCTCTTCCATGGATATGCCGCGTTCCGCAGTGAAGGTTGTCAGGGCGATGCCTTTTTGTGCATCCGCACTTGTGATTTCCAAGTTGTCCTTACCTGAAGAACTGACTGCGACGATTCCGAGCTCTAGCAGTTCGTAACGCGCCGCTTCGAGATTACCTTTATTTAAGGAGAAGGCAAGCAGTTTATAGATTACATGGCTTTCCTCTTCCAGGATAGGTTCAAAACTGTCGACAAGCTTCACGTTGCCCTCTTCCATCCGCTCTTTGGCTGCCTTCAGAACTTTGTCGTAGTCATTTTCCTCACTAGCAGACATGAAAACATCCATGATGGTTGCAATTGCTTTGTCATAGTCTTTTGAGTAGGTGCCTTCCTGTGTATAGATCTCGAAATAAATATCGTGTTTGTCCAAGATCGCAGCAAGCTTTTTAACCTCGTTGAGTGGAATGGGATTTGTGGAAACAATCGTACCGTCCGGCTTTCGTGCCTCTGCTCCATTTACACAGATGATCGGAGTTACGATTCCTGCTTCAGCCAAGACATCCTTTGCCTCCGAGTAAGCCCTGCCTGTGGCAATTACCACTTCCACTCCGTTCTTTTGGGCAAGTTTAATGGCGTCCGCGTTCTCTTCACTCACCACATGGTTATTGTTCAATAAGGTTCCGTCCATATCTATCGCTATGCATTTTACCAAAAGAATTCACCTTCTTATCTGTATTTATATACTCTATCCTAGTTAATCTCTCTTCGCTTTTCAAACATTATACTGCGAAAATATTATGCTAAAAATTTTGAAAAGTATAATTAATTGTGTTTTAAAATTACCTTTTCCCTTATAATAAAGGTATTAATCAGATCCGGGTGAGGTAGAACTCTATGAAAATTTCCTCTAGTCATATAGGAAAAATCCTAAAGAATGATATTTACTCTTTATCAGGAAATCTTTTGTTGAAGAAGGGTACTGTTCTGAATGCCAATCATGTGGAAAGCCTTCAGAAGCATGCCTATTATTTCGACCAGGCGTTTGTAGTGGACGAGCCTCATCATTTGTCTAAAGAGTATTTTCATCATGTTAAAAATATGTATGAAACAAGCATCCACACGTTCCAATCTATTTTTTCGAACCTTGAAAAGGATAGCCTCCCACCTTTGGAAGATATCCAACAGATGCTTACTCCGCTTATCGATAAACTAATTGATGACCCTGTTTTCACCCGTTACATAGAACAAGTGAAAAGTTATGATAATTACACATATACGCACAGCTTAAACGTGGGGATCTATTCCTCTTTGATAGGCAAGCTCCAGGGACTGGATAAAAGCAGCATCAGCCTGCTCGGTCAAATGGGAATGTTTCATGATGTCGGGAAACTGCTCATTGATAAGGCCATTCTGCAAAAGCCCGGACGCCTTACTGAAAAAGAGTGGCAGGAAATCCAAAAACATACGACATACGGCTATGAATTGCTGCGAAAAAATAAAACCATCGATCCTCATATTCTGCAAGGGGCGCTTCTTCACCATGAACGTTTGGATGGAAGCGGATACCCGACAGGGATCAAGCATTCCAAGATTCCTTTTTTCGTTCAGATACTGTCCGTTGCGGATATGTATGATGCCCTTTCATCCGAAAGGAGCTATCGACCGAAACAAAATATTTTTACCACTACTAAAATTCTTATTCAAGAGGCAAATTATAATAGACTCAACCCGGCAATTGTCTATCCCTTTGTGAGATATATCCTTTCCAATCATCTGCGCGAAGTGGTTGTGCTTAATAATGGACAGCTTGCTGAGATTATTTTCATTCACGCAGACGAGCCCCACTTGCCGATTATTAAGGTTGATGACCACTTTATTGATCTTAGAAAAAATAAAGAGCTGGAGATTCTCGACTTTGCTAATTAGCGTGAGTCGGTATGTTTGCAGGTTTGAAATCCGGGGTATGAAAATGAGGGGTTAATTGCTGATTCCAATTACTACCTTTGAAAAGTTTTAAAAATGTATTAAAATGACTAACGTTGCATATTTACACACGAGGAGATTATTACATTGAAAAACCATTCATTCAGAACCGAGGATATATTAAAATTCATCATACCATCACTTATCGGGATCGGTTTGTTCATGTTTCCGGTTATGTATAAAGACGAATTGACGATTCCAATCGCAATTCTTGCCAAGCTGCTGGGCAACTTGCTTGGTGATACCATCCCAGCCATCATGACCGCGATCATCACCATTACAGCACTGGCTACGGTTCTTACTAAGATCGTCAAGCCTTCCTTTACAAAAAGGGACAGCTTCTTTAATAATCTCTTGAATGTCTCCATCTTCTGGACAGTCGTCAGGGTCCTGGCAATGTTCATCGCCATCATGACCTTATTTGAAATCGGCCCGGAAGTCGTATGGAGTGAAGTGACAGGTGCTGTCATTCTTTTTGATTTACTGCCTGTCCTATTGACCGTCTTCCTTTTTGCCGGTCTGTTTCTGCCATTATTATTGAACTTCGGACTTTTAGAACTTTTCGGTGCCTTACTTACCAAAATCATGCGCCCTCTATTTAAGTTGCCGGGTCGCTCCTCCATCGATGCGCTTGCATCTTGGCTTGGAGACGGAACAATAGGGGTCCTTCTAACAAGCAAACAATATGAGGAAGGCTATTATACAAAGCGTGAGGCAGCAGTCATTGCAACCACATTCTCCATCGTGTCCATCACATTCAGTTTAGTGGTAATCACACAAGTAAAACTTGGCAGTATGTTCATTCCGTTCTATATTACAATCGGTGTTGCCGGATTTATAGCAGCGATCATCATGCCACGTATCCCTCCGTTATCCCGAAAGCCGGATACGTACTATAATGGCGAAGAAAAAGAGGAGAAAGACCTGATTCCAGCAGGCTATTCTCCACTGAAATGGGGCTACACCCAAGCAGTGGACCGCGCTGCAAAAAATAAAAGCGCCGGGAAATTCTTCCGCGATGGCGGCCGAAATGTCCTTGATATGTGGATGGGTGTTGCACCGATCGTCATGACATTCGGTACGATCGCACTTATTTTGGCGGAGAATACGAAATTATTCGTGTACCTTGGCATGCCTTTCATTCCGATATTGGAACTATTGCAAATACCAGATGCAGCCAGAGCTTCTGAATCGCTTATCGTCGGATTTGCTGACATGTTCCTGCCAGCGCTGTTGGCAACAGAGATTCCAAGTGAGTTGACACGCTTCGTCGTGGCAGCCGTTTCTGTCACACAGCTGATTTATTTATCAGAGGTCGGGGGCGTTATCTTAGGCTCTAAAGTACCAGTTAAGCTATGGGAAATGTTTGTCATCTATATCCTGCGTACTTTGATTACATTACCAGTGATTGCGTTGATGGCGCATTTATTCTTCTTTTAATAGCACGTTAATAAAGCTATCCGGAGGGTTCTTTTTAAGGACCTTTGGATAGCTTTTTTATATCTTATTTTAAGGGTTTGTTAAACACCGCTGTTTATTTTTGCACTAGGGTTCGGTTTTCCTAGGGGCGTTTGGGAGTCTTCGCCTATTGGTCCAATCAACAGCTAGGTTGCTGCAAAAATCATCAGTATACTTTAACAACACCTTTTTTATAATACTTTCTGTCCTTCTCTAAGACTCTCCAGCTCTCTTCCAAGTAATTTCGCAAGCTCGAGCATTCCGTACTTACCTGCAGCTTTCTCGGCGTCCGCATTATAGTTTGTGTTCGTGTTGACATCATAGGTATAGATGACGTCATTTTTGTCCCGGATGAATTCAATGCCAGCTACTTGTATATTGTTGGCTTGCAGGAAATCTTCGTATTTTTTTATGATTGGGTCGGCAAAGCCTTCCACGATACGGAATTTCGGTTTTTCCTCTACTTCTTCGCCTACCGGACAGAAAAGGTCGCCGATTTGGCAGGCATCAGCCGGGCACAGCTCAAACCCTTCTGATGTATCGACCTGGACCGCATAGACAAATTTGCCACCGATGAATTCACAACGGGTGATAAATGGTTCCGGTGCCTGGATGTATTCCTGGATGAGTGTAATCCCATCCACAGGTTCTTCGAAATCCGGTCCATATAGATATTCTTCTAGCGAGGAAGTGGAGTGGAATAATTGTACTCCAAGCCCTTTTCCTGCGCGATTGTGCTTTGTAATAAAAGAATCTGAACCGATTCGTTTGGCAGCCTGCAAAATATTTGTCTTCCCGACCGCAGCAATGGTCTTCGGAGTTTTCACTCCTGCCTTTTCAAGTGCCGTGTACTGGTTCACCTTGCTCAATTCAAGCTGAAGGGCACGGGATCCGTTCAACACTTTCCTATCATGGTGCTCAAGCCATGCAAGCACTGCTCCCGTGAGTTCTGGAGCATATCGGTGATTCCTGGTATGGGAGGAAGCGCTCATTCTATTGTAGAATACGCCTTCAGGTGGCGCTTCTGTCAATGGTACCACCCCTTCGTCCAAATGCCATTCTTCATAGGCAAGTTCCAATTCTTGCAATCTATTTGTAAGATGTGTCGTCCATTCGCTATTTTCATGAATGATATAGATTTTTGCCACGATGTCTGCCTCCATTTTTTTAAAAGTTTTCCGTTGATGTCATGCTTTGGCAAGCTCTTCCGCTTGAGGGTGTACAAGTGGCATGACCTGCTTGGCAAAGCGCTCCATCTCCTCAAGTTGTGGGGAGAACTGCAATAATAATAAGTCCACGCCTGCCTGTTCATATTCTTTTACCCTGGCGGCAATTTGTTCTGGCGTGCCAACAAGGTTAGGACGCAATCCTCTATTGGATACGGAATAATCCTGAAGCTGCAGCTGCTGTTCTAATTGGGATTTGCTTGTAAAATCCTTGAAGCCTGCATATGCATCCGACTCCTTCACCTCTGTAATCCGCGCAAGTTCGGCCTGCGCCTCTTCCTCTGTATCCCTGCAAATGACATAAGCGGCCATCCCAAAGGATTGAAAGGGTTGGTTGGAAGTCTCCGCTCTCTTCTCTTTCATACTAGCAATTTTTGCCGCCACTTCTTCCACAGTTCCGCCATGCATCACATAGGCATCGCAGTGGGAGGCGATGACCTCTTTGCCTTTCGGACTTTCCCCGCCTGCATAAAGAATGGGATTCGGGCGTTGAACTGGCTTAGGAAAAAGTTTTGTATCTTTCAATTGATAATATTTTCCGTCATAGCTGAATGAGTCTTCTGTCCATAACCCTTTGAGCACATCGATGAACTCCTTAGTGCGGTCGTAGCGTTCGTCATGTTCCGTGAAGATCCCTCCATATTGACGCGCCTCCTCCTCCCACCAAGCAGAGACGACATTCAAGGTAAAACGTCCGTTGCTGATATGATCAATGTTCGCCGTTGCTTTTGCTGCAATTGCCGGATTATGAAATCCCGGTCTGATCGCGGTCATAATCTCAATTTTTTCAGTAACAGCAGCCAATGCCGCAGCCGTCGACCAAGCTTCAAGTGTATCTTCCTGAGGGCCTTTAATATCATTCAAAAATAACTCTGCAATCAAGGTTGTATCGAATCCTAGTTTTTCAGCCTGCTGAATCACTTTTTTTGCATAATCAAATGTCGGGGGCATCTGTTCGTCCTCCACATTTCGTAACCATCCACCGAATATAGGCAACCAAAATCCAAACTTCATCTCATACTTCCCCCTAATATTTGTGTATGTAGACAAACAAAAAAACCTCTCGATAAGAAGAAGTTTGAGTATGATCCCGTAACATCCACTTATCTCTCAAGAACGCTTGTCTTGCTGGAATTGGCACCACTTGCATGGTTGCCGGGTTTCATAGGGCCAGTCCCTCCACCTCTCTTGATAAGAAAACTTACTATTCAATTATTATTAATTGCATTAATCCTATCATGAAACTTGGAAATGGACAAGTCTTTCGTATAACTAAATATATACGGGGTTCTTTATATTTTATTTGCATAATGGTAATTAATGCCCGGAGAAATCACGAAAAACGCCATCCAAAATTGGATGGCGCTTCTCTTAAATACTGTTACTGCAAGTCTTTTTCAAAATTTGGCGCATGCAAGCCTGCTGTTTCAAAAGTAGCTCTAATTTTCTCGTGAAAATTCTGCAGTGCTGCATCCATTTCTTCTAAGTCAGAACCATCTGCCAATGTTGCGGCACGTTCTTCGAAATATATGGCCAATAATTCGATGGAATCCTTCATGTCCGTCTGAAGGGAATCATTCAAGCTTTCAGGGATTTCTATCCCGCGGAGTTCGTTTGCTATTCGGTTGCTTGCTTTCACCGCTACTTTGAGGTCTCCATCACCTTCTGATCTTTCATAGGCTGTTACTGGTTCAAGGTGTGTGCGGATGGTTTGAATCATTTCCATCTGTATATTCATAAGGACTGTTACCGTTTCTCCACTCTGGTCAGCATTCTCAGCAACCTTTTCTGAGTCGGCATTGTCCACTTTATTTGATTCCTCTGTGCATGCAGATAGGACGATTATAAAAACAAGTATTAAAGAAAAAATCCACTTTTTCATATTCAAATCTCCTTTACTTCATCATTACGGAAATAGTGTACTTGTTTTCTTGCCCACTGTATAGAGCTAACTGTATTGTTAGATTCTTCAAATAATTTTTTTGATATAATTTCATCACATTTATATATTCCTTGTTAATTTTCTATTAAAATAATATTTTCTTCTTGCATTGTCACCTTACATCTCTTACAATAGGAAAATGCAAACGGTTGCACTAGGTGTGCACTTATTTACAGAAAAATGAATTCGTTTTCATCCAAAAATAGAAACCTTTATAGAAAGAAGGCTGTTTAAAATGAGGAACTTTTTGTCTTTTGATTTCTGGCAGAAATTCGGTAAAGCTTTGTTGGTAGTGGTTGCAGTTATGCCTGCTGCTGGTATTATGATTTCTCTTGGTAAGTTGGTTGGCATGACCGGTGGAGACATGGCTCTTGTGCAAACGATTGCAAGAGTAATGGAAGATATCGGTTGGGGTATCATTACCAACTTGCATGTATTATTCGCGGTTGCCATTGGTGGCTCGTGGGCGAAAGAACGTGCAGGCGGAGCTTTCGCTGCATTGATTGCATTCGTTCTTATCAACCGTATCACTGGTGCGATCTTTGGAGTTAACAATGGTATGGTAGCTGATCCTGAAGCTACTTTCACTACACTTTTTGGACAAGAATTAGTTGTTGGTGATTACTTCACCACTGTATTAGGTGCTCCAGCGTTAAACATGGGAGTATTCGTTGGTATTATTGCCGGTTTCCTTGGCGCAAATCTATTCAATAAATTTTACAACTATAGTAAATTACCAGATTCCCTATCATTCTTTAACGGTAAGCGTTTCGTACCATTCGTTGTAATTGGTGGTTCTGTAATCGCTGGTGTTGTGCTTAGTGTTGTTTGGCCGTTCATTCAAGGATTATTGAATGATTTTGGCGTTTGGATCGCTTCTTCTAGAGACAGCGCGCCAATCATTGCACCATTCATTTTCGGTGCGCTTGAACGTTTGTTATTGCCATTTGGACTGCATCATATGTTGACGGTTCCGATGAACTACACATCACTGGGTGGAACGTACACTATTTTAACTGGCGGCAGCGCTGGTTCAGTCGTAGCAGGTCAAGATCCATTATGGTTGGCTTGGATTGCCGACCTAAACAACTTTCTGGCAGCTGGTGACACAGAGTCTTATGAAGCGCTTCTACGCGAAGTGGTGCCTGCTCGATTTAAAGTTGGCCAAATGATCCTTTCTTGTGCCGCGTTGATCGGTATTGCTTATGCGATGTACCGCAATGTGGACAAGGATAAGCGCAAGAAGTACAAGTCCATGTTCTTATCTGCAGGACTTGCGGTATTCTTGACTGGTGTTACAGAGCCAATCGAATTCATGTTTATGTTTGCCGCTCCTGTGTTATATGTTATTTATGCGATCATGACAGGACTTGCTTTTGCCATTGTTGATATTATCGACATCCGTGTTCATGCTTTCGGAGTGATTGAGTTATTGACCCGTACACCGATGATTGTAAAAGCTGGCTTATGGGTGGACCTGATGAACTTTGTGATTGCATGTCTCGTATTCTTCGGATTGAACTTTGCGGTAGCGAACTTCATGATCAAGAAATTCAACTTCCCTACTCCTGGACGTAATGGAAACTATATCGAGCAAGAAGAAGGCGCTGGTAACGGTGCGGCAGCAAATGTACAAGCGGATTCCTTGGCACCTACAATCATCGAATTGCTTGGTGGAGCGGAAAATATTGAAGACGTGGATGCATGTATGACTCGTCTTCGTGTAACAGTATTAGATAGAGAAAAGGTTGCAAATGAAGCTGCATGGAAAGAAAAAGGCGCGCTTGGACTGATTGTGAAGGACCGCGGTGTACAAGCGATCTACGGACCGAAAGCAGATGTAATCAAATCTGATATTCAAGACTTGTTGGGAGCGTAATAAACGATGAAACTACTAACCCTAAACTGCCACTCTTGGCAGGAAGAGAACCAAATGGAAAAGATACAGCATATCGCCCACGCCATTAAGGAACAAGCATACGATGTCATCGCTCTTCAGGAGGTTAGTCAGAGCATCGATGCAGAAGTGGTAACAGGTAACATTAAGCAAAACAATTTCGGCCTTGTTTTACAGCAAGAGCTTGAGAAGCTTGGAGTGTCAGACTACGGGTTAGTCTGGGACTTCGCCCATATGGGATATGATACGTACGAGGAAGGCCTTGCCATATTGACTCGCCATCCCATTAAAAAGACCCATTCCTTCTTTGTATCGAAAAGTACGGACACCGACTTCTGGAAAACACGTAAAATTGTCGGTGTGACCGTTGAAGTGCAAGGTGAGGAGTTGTCCTTTTATACATGTCATCTAGGTTGGTGGAGTGATGAAGAGGAGCCAGCAAAGCATCAGATGGAACAGCTTCTTCATAATGTGCAGGGAACAGAACCTTACTTCCTGATGGGTGATTTTAATAATAGCGCCCATATTAAAGGAGAGGGCTATGAGTTCCTAACGTCTACAGCCCGGCTGCACGATACGTATTTGCTGGCTTCTGAAAAGGATTCAGGAGTGACGGTGGAAGGAAAGATTGCTGGTTGGGATGACAACAAACAGGATTTGCGAATCGACTTAATCCTGGCAAGCTGCCCTTTTAACGTCACTTCTTCCAATGTTGTTTTTAACGGAAACAACAGAGAGGTTGTATCGGACCATTATGGGGTGGAAGTCACCCTGAAAGTATAGTCGATTTTTGACGTATTTCCTGGGAAAATGTAAAAAGGTGACCGGCATTTATTAGCTGTTCACCTTTTTTGTATAGGCTCTTTTCGTAAACTTTGTTGCTAAAAAGGATAATTATTTTGTAGCCGCAATGGCTTCTATTTCTGCTTGAATTTTCTTTGTCCACTCATCCACTACTCCGTAATCCATTGCTTTGACGTAGATTTCCTCAAGTTTACCGTGCCATTCCTTTGCTTCTGCAAGTTTGCCGATTGCTTGTTGCATCGCTTCGGTATAGCGGTCTTTTACCGCGACAATGTCCTTATCATACCGTTCATCCGTCCCTTTTCGGATGGTGATATCATACATATCCACGATGCTGTCCCCATCTCGCTCCGGGAAGTATTCATGCGGGGCGGTGCTGTCAAAGATGGCAAAACCCAGTTCCCGGCAGATGATCATATCGAGACTATATGGATCAAAGCCGCAATGATAAACTTCTACGTCATACCCCTTCTCTTCAGAAGCTCTAGCCAACTTTTTCAACATGGTCGATTTTCCAGAACCCGGCCGGCCTTTTATAAAGTAGCGATGTGTCAAGCCTTCTGTCAGGTTCGGTACGAAATCCTTTGCTCCAGCAGGAGTCGCAGCTCCAAGGAACCGATGCCTGACATCCGCCTTTTTATTCTGCCTCTTTCCTTGGAACAGTTGATCCACAAGATTCTCTGTAAGCTTATTTGCCGCGGCAAAGTTCATATTATGGATATAATATCTTTCCCAGTCATCATGTATTTTCAGGGCTCTTGCAAAGGTCTGATAAGCTGTTTGGTAGGCTTCTTTCTTTTTGGCAGCCAAATGTTGTATGTTCGTTTTCTGTTCCGCCAGCAATTTGGAGTCCCATGCCTCGCCAAGGTTGACGTATTCCTCCACTGCCCCCGGAGCCTTCGGTTCGATGACATGTGGCGCCGTCCCATCTACAATTCCAATGCCAAGCTCACGGATGACCACACCGTCCACCGAGCTTGTATCAGATGAACAGTGAAGCAGTTCAATATCGTACCCTTTCTCATTCCAGACTTTCGCGACCTTTTTGATAAGCGATGATTTCCCTGTTCCTGGCCCGCCTTTTAAAATATAGATCCGGTCTAATCCTTCTATGTTCGATTCATAAAGGCTATAAAATCCACGCGCTGTATTTCCACCAGCATAATAGTTCAAAATTTTCCCTGCCAATATCTTACACCCCTTCAATGGTAGGTTATCTATCAATTGCGATTCTATTTAGCCTATGCGGAAGGGTTTGTTTGGGTGAAAGCCTAATTATGGTGGTGTATAAAAAGAGCCGCACTCTTATTCTTAGAGTGCGGCCCAGTTAGTTATTTCAGCTTCAATTTCGCCAGTGCATCCGCAAGTGCGGTATTCACCGGTTCATCATCATTCTGCTTTTTCAGGTATTGGTTCACGTCCCGTTTAGATGCTTTCTGGTTGGTGTTGTTTTTGCGGCGTTCCTGGAATGTGCTTAATTTCTCGCGGTGTCCGCAAACGCAGGCAAACATCTGGCCTTCCCCTTCTCCACGCAACTCCAATTTTTTGCGGCATTTCGGACAGCGCGCATTTGTCACCTTGGAGACATTTTTACGATGACCGCATTCTCTGTCCTGACATACGAGCATCTTCCCTTTTTTCCCGTTCACTTCAAGCATCGGCTTGTCGCAGTCCGGGCAACGTTTGCCGGTGATGTTGTCATGCTTGAACTTTTGATCCGTATTTTTAATTTCATGAACAATTTGTTTGGCATAAGCCTTCATTTCATTAATGAAAGCTGCCTTTTTCAGCTGTCCTTTTGCAATCATGCCAAGCTTTTGCTCCCATTCACCGGTCAAGGCCGGGGATTTTAAATCCTCCGGAGCAAGGTTCAGCAGCTGTTTCCCTTTGGAAGTGATGTGCAGGCCTTTACCGCGCTTCTCCATCAAAAAGCTGTTAAATAGCTTCTCAATGATATCCGCTCTGGTAGCAACCGTTCCGATGCCGCCTGTTTCACCAAGTGTCTTCACAAGCTTCTGGTCGGTCTGTTCCATGTACTTTGCCGGGTTCTCCATCGCAGTAAGCAATGTACCCTCGTTAAATGGTTCCGGCGGCTTTGTTTTTCCGGAAGTCAGTTCAATTTTTTTTATCGATAATGTATCGCCTTTATTTAAGCTTGGCAACAATTGATCTGTAAGACTGTCACTTCCATCCTCCTTTTCCTCCATGGAACTGAAGACTTCCTTCCAGCCTTGGGAAATGACCGTTTTTCCTTTTGCCACAAACTGTTCTGTTCCAATAGAAGCAGTAATGTTCGTCTGTTCATATAGGAAAGGTGGTAAAAGAACGGCCAGGAAACGTTTTACAATCAGGTCATAAATCTTGTATTCCTTGTCGGACAGCTTGCTTACTAAAACGGCTTCCTCTGTCGGGATGATCGCATGGTGATCTGTCACTTTTTCATTGTTCACAAACGACTTGTTCGCTTTGATCGGTTTAGTGAGCAGTTTGGATGCAATCGGCTTATAGGAGTGGGCACGAATTGCCTCCACACGCTCTTTTAACGTATCCACCATGTCTGTGGAGATGTATCTGGAATCTGTTCTTGGATACGTGACGATCTTATATTGTTCATACAGGCGTTGCAAAATAGATAGCGTTTCTTTTGCGGAATAACCGAAGATGCGGTTGGCATCACGTTGTAATTCGGTCAGGTCATAAAGTGCAGGTGCATAGCTTTTCTTTTCAGTTTTATTTATATCCGTTATCCTTGCGTCCTGATTCTTCACTTTGTTGTGCAGGCTTTCCATGGCCTGCTTGTTGAAGTTTCTTCGTTCTTTCGTTTTGGCGTCCTGCCATACGAGCTGGAATCCTTTTTCTGTGATGGCTTTCATGCCGTAAAATTCTTTTGGTACAAAGCTTCGGATCTCTTCTTCCCGTTTGGCTATCATGGCAAGTGTAGGAGTCTGCACCCTTCCGCATGATAGCTGGGCATTGTGCTTGGTGGTAAGCGCGCGAGTCGCGTTCATCCCAACCACCCAGTCTGCTTCTGCACGGGCGACGGCAGAGTGATAAAGATTTTCGTATTCTTTTCCATCACGAAGCTTAGCAAAGCCTTCCTTTATTGCACGGTCTGTGACAGAGGAAATCCAAAGTCGCTTTACCGGCTTTTGAATCCGTGCTTTTTCTAAAATCCATCTTGCGACAAGCTCTCCTTCACGGCCGGCATCTGTAGCGATGACGATATCCTTTACGTCCTTACGGGTAAGCTGTGATTTAACTGCGATGTACTGCTTGCTTGTATTTTTGATGACGACAAGCTTCGTTTCGTGCGGGAGCATCGGCAGGTCTTCCAGCTTCCACGCTTTGAATTTTGCATCATAGGCTTCCGGATCTGCCAGTGTGACGAGATGCCCAAGCGCCCATGTTACGATGTACCTATCCCCTTCAAAGAATCCGTTTCCTTTTTTCGTGCATTTCAATACTCTTGCTATATCTCTACCTACAGAGGGCTTCTCTGCAAGTACAACAGTTTTTGGCATAATAACAATCCCTTCAAGCTTCTTCTCTTCTAATCTTTACATATTGTGTTGGGGGAGTCAAAAAGAGAAGACCGTTGTCAGATAAGGAGTTCCGTAATTGGAGAACTATTCCCTGTTCCAATCTTTCTTTAGGAGTGAAAACGAATAATGGTCATAGTATTTGCCTTTATACAAATGTTTGTCCCGATATATCCCTTCATTCACGAAACCTAAACTTTCTAATGTATTAGAAGACTTTTTGTTCTCCAAAGCGACATATGCATTTATTCTATTTAGTTTCATGTTACTAAAGCCACTCTCTATTGCTGCAGTCAATGCCTCTTTCATATAGCCGCTTCCCCAGAATTCGTGCCACAAATCATAACCTATTTCTGCTATATTATTGGTTCTGTCCCACAAATGAAAACCACAGGTACCAATCTTTTCATTGCTGTCTTTTCTTTCTAAAACCCACCTATTATATCCTTTTTCTTCAGGATCTTTATACCACTCTATTAATTGGATCGAATCCTCTTGTTTTGTAAAAATATCTTCATCATATAGAAATTCACATATTTTTTCATTACTGAAAAGTTTAAAGATAAAATCGGCATATCGTTTACATTTTTCAACTTCAATCTATCAGTCTCTAACTCAGGGAAAAACCTTTGTTCGTTCATAATAAACACCCACCCTTTATATTCATTTGCCCTTATATTCGATTTACAGAAGAGAAAATCAAAAAGGAATTTTGATTCAGTGTGCAGACAAAGCTTAAAATAGTGAAATTCCCTAGTTGATCGCAGTGGAAGGAGCGAAGACTCCCGCGGGAGGAAGGGACATGTAAGACCCCGCAGGCGTAGCCGAGGAGGCTTACGGACCGCCCGCAGGAAAGCGTAGCTCCTGCAACGGAGATTAACTGTTCCAACCAATAACTTATCTGCTAGATAGTTTGTCAACAGTCTGAATCAAAAAGGAATTTTGATTCAGACTGTTTTTTTCACATTTCCTCTTTATTTCTTCTCCGGAAGCTTCTGCAAGGCTTTCACTGCGTCTTCAATGTTACCTACCGGAATTAAGGTTATATCCAGCCCTTCCTCATTTACGGTCTTTCTTGCAACCCCTTCGTTATTTTCCCAGCCGTCATCTTGTGGGACGATGAAGTAATCAAAGCCTGCGTTTGCAGCCCCAATCACCTTTTGTTTCACCCCGCCGATCGGTCCCACTTCTCCATCAATCGTTATGGTTCCCGTGCCTGCAACCGCGTTTCCTTTGATAAGGGAATCCTCCATCATTTTATCAAGGAGAGTAAGTGTGATCATGAGGCCCGCACTTGGTCCTCCAAGGTTCTCTATGTTTTGCCACTGAATATTTTCGTCCTTTGAGGTATCAAACACTTCTTCAAAAAACACGCCCAGCACCGTATTCCCATAATAATCTGTGTGAGGGTAGGTGGTTACATCCACCTCGATCGTTTCCCCGTCACGCAGCAGTGTCAATATGGTATTTTCACCAGGTTCCTTTTCCACGATCAATTGATCGAAGTGTTCATATGATTCTAGCTTTTCTCCGTCAATTTCAACTAAAAGGTCTGTTACCTTTACTGCATCTTTATAATCCCAGTCTGCCAAGTAAAATACAGGATAAAATCCCAGCAATTCAAGTTTCGGGTCCTCTCCCAATACGCCACGTGCTATGTATTCTGCTTTGATTTTCGACTGGGTCATCATTTGCTTGTTCTGGTAGTCGATTTCCCCTATCTCCATGTCCTGCTGTCCAGAAACAGATGGAACAACCTCCACTCCCTCCTCTAGAAGAAGTGTAAGTACCATTAATGGCCATCTGCTGTTCTGAAGACTTGCCACATAGGTCATCCCCAAATCACCTTCAAGTTCAGAGCCCCCCTCATACTGAACAAATTCGTCCAGATTAAATGGGTTTCCTGCAAATAACACATCATACCCTGTCGGCACAAAGCCACTTCCTATAATCA
The DNA here is from genome assembly GCA_001648575.1 of Sutcliffiella horikoshii DSM 8719. GTDB lineage: Bacteria > Bacillota > Bacilli > Bacillales > Bacillaceae_I > Sutcliffiella_A > Sutcliffiella_A horikoshii. Next base: position 177,841 of record LQXN01000063.1, read on the forward strand.
TTAGCAAAACTACTACAACGATCCACAGTGCCCGTCTCTTCATCAGGTTCCCCCACTATCTTTTTTATCTACTTTTCATTTTATAGTAGATTGGAAGAAATTAGTATACCATTTCATTGTGAGGAGGAAGAAACTTCTTTCATTTCCCACATAGCCATTCCTAGAAAATTTTAGTATGATGAAAAGTAGATATTTTTTAAGATAGGATGGATACAAACATGAGTTTATTGAGCATAGATGGGTTAAGCCATAGCTTTGGCGACCGTACGTTATTTAAAGATGTTTCCCTTCGCCTTTTGGCAGGCGAACATGTTGGCCTTGTAGGGGCTAATGGAGTCGGTAAATCGACGTTGATGAATATCATCACAGGAGAGATTGTATACGACACAGGACGCGTGGAATGGACGCCTGGTGTGCATTATGGATACTTGGACCAGCATACGATTTTGACGCCTGGAAGAACGATCAGAGACGTCCTGCGTGATGCATATTTACCTTTATATGAAAAAGAAAAAGAACTTAATGCCATTACCGACAAAATGGGAACGGCAACTCCGGAAGAATTGGAAGAGTTGTTGGAACAAATGGGGGAAATTCAAGATCATCTTGATGCCGGTGGATTTTACAACTTGGATATCAAGGTCGAGGAAGCCGCGCGCGGGCTAGGACTGGATGCGATCGGGCTTGATCGTGACGTTGCTGCGCTAAGTGGCGGGCAGCGTACAAAGGTACTTTTGGCGAAGCTGTTGCTTGAACAGCCGCAAGTATTGTTGCTGGATGAGCCGACAAACTACTTGGATGTGGAGCATATCCGTTGGTTAAGCTCTTACTTGAAAGAATACCCGCATGCATTCCTATTGATTTCGCATGATACGGAGTTCATGAACGGCGTGGTGGATGTTATTTTCCACTTGGAATTCTCCAAGCTTACTCGCTATACAGCATCATATGAAAAGTTCTTGGAGCTTGCGGAAATTAATAAGAATCAGCATATTAACGCATATGAAAAGCAGAAAGAATTCATAAAAAAACAGGAAGACTTCATTGCGAAAAATAAAGCGCGTTACTCCACGACTGGTCGTGCGAAAAGCCGTCAGAAGCAGTTGGACCGCATGGATCGCATCGATCGTCCAGAGACTTCTGCTAAGCCGACATTCGAGTTTAAAGAATCTCGTGCAAGCAGCCGTTATGTGGTGGAAGCTAAAGATCTTGAAATTGGGTACGCTGATCCATTATTGCCTAAGCTTACGATGGAAATTGAGCGCGGAGATAAGATTGCGATCGTCGGGTGCAACGGTGTTGGTAAATCGACATTGCTGAAGACGATCTTGGGTAAAATTGATCCTCTGGGCGGTTCCGTCATCCGCGGTGACTTCTTATTCCCTTCTTATTTTGAACAGGAGGTTAAAGCCAAGGACATCACTCCGATTGATGATGTGTGGAACGAGTTCCCTTCCCTTGATCAGCACCAGGTCCGTGCGATCTTGGCACGCTGCGGGTTGAAGAACGAACACATCTCCCGTCCGCTGAGCCAGTTGAGCGGTGGAGAGCAGGCAAAGGTGCGTTTATGCAAGCTGATGATGCATGAGAGCAACTGGCTGCTGTTTGATGAGCCGACAAACCACTTGGATGTTGTTGCAAAAGAGGAATTAAAACGCGCAATAAAGGCTTATAAAGGGACCATTCTCCTTGTTTGCCACGAACCTAGTTTTTATGAGGACTGGGTGACGAAGGTGTGGAATGTAGAAGAGTGGGCAGAGCAGAAGTGATAGGTGTCATAGGTTAATGAAGCTTTATGGGCAGCATGGAGAGAATTCTCTGTGCTGCCTTTTTGGGGGAATGGGGGTCAGAAGTACTGGAGTGGCAGGGTATGAGACTCGAATCGTTGAATCAAGTGCTCTCCCCACGAACTCAACCTTTGGCAATGTTCATTTCCGCCTGTATTTCCGCCAATCCTTCCGCAACCCACGAATCGATTCCCTTTTCCATACCTTCAAGAATATATCTAACTTGATCAAAGGTTACGAATAAAGAGATTTTTTCCAGGCACTTTTCCGGGCGAGCGTGACCTCTTACCTTCAAAAGGTCATGTGTGAAACCTCTGCCGCAATCCTCAAGAATATAAAGGTATTCATAATCCTGATCACAAATTGACATATCACCAAAATCAATAATACCTGTTAAACTTTTCGTTTCTGCATCAATCAGAAAGTGGTTTGGGGACAAATCTCCATGAATAAGTTTTGGCTCATATGAATGATAATCAATATTTTTTAGGTACTCATCAAACCGCGTGGCAATATATCGTTTGATATCATTATCAAAAAGAGGAAACATTTTCTCAATGGCAGATTCATACAACTCTAAGAATACTGACTTCAAATCAACAACCGGAACACCCTTGCTTTCGGCCAGACTTGTAGAAATCGATTGTATATCTGTCATGAATTCGGCAAGGGAAATAATAAGTTTGTCTTTGTCATTTTCACTGAAAATTAGTATGGAATCCTCTTCCAGCAGAATACCAGGAAGCATCCTATATCCCACAAATTTCAAACCGTTTTCCTGCTTTCCTACGAAATCGAATTTAGGAATATTGAAAGATATTATAGAATTTAAATACGGTAATATCTGTATCTCTTTCTCCAAATCCTTGGAAGATCTCTGGTTCCTTGCAAACCGAAAAGCCCATTCTCCATTTATTTCGAAGACCGTGCTCATCCAGCCTTCTCCAAGCTTTACACCTGAATTCACCACAAAGCCCGGAAAATTCTTTTCAATCGTCTTTTTTATAGGCAGCAACTCTGTCTCCATCTCATCACCCACGTCACATTATTTTCACCCCAAGTCCGCTTGCCTCCTGGCTCGATACACCTCGTTGATTATCCTTCCCGTGTTACACGATTCCGGTAAAATTCTAGGAATCCCTTAAATACTAAAATCGCTCCAAGCGTGTTCAAAGCAACTCTTATCCAATTAATAAATAAAAATTCTTTTGCAGTCTGTATTAGCATTCCTTCTGAATGAACCTTGCTTCCCTCAATAAACATTATTTCGTTTCTTGGCCATTCAAAAGCCATTGATACCAGTCCTAAAAGAATCATCATTAAGATACTTCCCAATATCCAATAACGCGCTGATTTCACTTTCCAGCTTAGAATTAAAGCCCCTATTCCTGTTAACCAGCTAAGAAAGCCAAGCGGCGGAAAAAAAGTTTGCGGACTTGCCACCTTCATAAAATCCATTGATGATTGCAGTGAATGTGGGACATCATGAAATATATTCGGGTACACCATAAACACTTCAAGAATGAAGGCACCCAATAGAATAAATGTTATCCATAAATAAGTTACTATAAAAAAATAAGTGATCTTCATTTTTATTCTTCATCTCCGTTTCATGTATGTCAACAATTGATTCCGTTGACGCACTCGATTTTTTATCTATAAATTTTTTTCAATCTTTCCTCCTACCCATCCACAGGGGTACTATTATTGAAGATAGAAAGGCTAGATAAAACGGCAGGAACTTAATTCCCATTGGCACATCAAACAGAACAACGCTAATGATCCCTACTATATTGGACAAAAGAATTCCAACTATGAATCCGCCAAACGCCCCTAAAAGGATCCAATTTAATAATCCAAACTCTTTGCTTGGCTCTTTTCTACGCTCTCCTTCAACTGTCAGTGCGGGATTTTTGTAAATTTTTACCATTCCTGCACTTGTTGTGGCAATGAGTAGGACGCCTAAAACAGGATGAAGCGCACCTAGCCAGCCAACCTTCCAGCCTACGTTTGCGGTAAGGTACATCAAGAAGATAAGCAGAAAGACAGCTGCCATATCTCTGTATACAACCCTGAAAAATTTTCCGATCAGTGAACTGATGATCATCAGCACCGGAATCGTATACCCGAAGATATGAACAAATATTTTATGAATTCCCCATTTAGCCGGATCATCAAATACTGACATCCCCGCCAGCAAAAACTGTACCAAAAGGCAGCCTAAAAATATCCCTGCCAAGCCAATATAGATCTTCTCTGCCAATGACCTTTTTTTCAATTTTTCTTTCATGTAAATCCCTCCGTTTTCGTTATCAACAATGTCATTTTAAACAGGGATTCTAACATCACTCTTATGAATTTCTTACAAAAATATTAAATACGATTTTTCATACAAAAAGAGCGCATAGGATATGATCCCTTGCGCTCTCAGTGTGTAGACAAAGTTATTTTTTCTTTGAGATATGCAAAAACTGTGTTGATCGTAGTGGAAGGCGCGCAGACTTCTGCGGGAGGAAGGGACAGGGAAGACCCCGCAGGGCGTAAGCCCGAGGAGGCTTCCGGACCGCCCGCGAAAAGCGAAGCGCCTGAAACGAAGATCAACAGCATGATGCAGATTTAAAAATATTTAGGGCTTTGTCAACAGTCTGAGAGCGCATAGGATATCATCCCATGCGCTCTTGGTTTATTGTTTAATTCTGTAGCCCACACCCCAGACTGTCTCGATATATTCCGGATGGGAGGGGTCTTGCTCGACTTTCTCCCTTAGTCTCCTGATATGAACAGTGACAGTCGATGCATCACCGAAAAAATCGAATCCCCATACCTGTTCCAGCAAATGCTCTTTACTGAAAACCTGATTCGGGGCTGATGCCATCAATGCCAGTAAGTCGAACTCTTTTACCGTTAACACTTTCTCCTCATTGTTCACCATAACCCTCCTTGTGGAATGCTGGATGAACAACCCCCTCACTTTAATGTCTTCATGCTTAGGCTGTTCACGGGAGACAAGCCGGTCATATCTAGAAATATGAGCCTTTACCCTGGCGATTAGTTTATTGGGATTGAAGGGCTTTTCAATGTAGTCATCCGCCCCTTTTCCCAGTCCTCTAATCATATCTATATCCTCGTTTTTTGCGGTGACCATAATGATTGGAACATCAGACGTCTCACGCATTTGCCTGCAAATCTCATAACCATCCATATCCGGCAGCATTATATCCAGGATCACTAACCTGTATGTTTCATCTCTAAATAAGCTCAGTCCCGCCTTTCCGGTTGCTGCAAGGTCCACTTCATAGCCGTTCAATTCAAGGTAATCGCGTTCTAGCTCAGCTATACTGATTTCATCTTCAATCACTAGTATCCTGTTCATCAACCATCACCCTCCAATGGCTTTTTCACGGTTAAAAAAATACTCAGTCCCTGTCCAATGTCTCCTCTTGCCCAAACAGAGCCTCCATGGCCTTCAATAACCTTTTTTACTATCGCCAAGCCTAGGCCGCTACCACCTGATTTGGAATTCCTGGAAACGTCCGTGCGATAGAAGCGGTCGAACAGATAGGGGATATCTTCCACTGAAACACCTGCTCCATTATCCTTGATTTCTATCAAGACCTCATTTGCTTTTGATTTAAGCGTAATTTTTATTTCTTTATTGTCTTTATCCATATAATTGATACTGTTTTGTACAATGTTTGATATGACACGGTTAAATTTATCCCTATCAGCCATTACGGTATAGGAGTGGTTTGGATCAAATTCCAATTTTAGATTAAAGTTTTGTTTACTGATGTTGTATTTCAAGTCTTCCATGAAATCTTCAAAGTAAGAGGTTAATTCTAATTTCTTTTTTTCATAAGGGACATTGGGCAGATCTAATTTAGAATAAAGCAGCAGTTCGGATATCATCGATTCCATATTGTCCGCATTCTTTTCAATCGTATTGATATACCTGTCCATTTTTTCAGGTGTATTGGCAACTCCATCTGCTATCCCCCTTATATATCCCTTAATACTGGTTAACGGGGTTTTCAAATCATGGGAGATGCTTGCAATCAACTCTTTTTGGTTTCCCTCATACTGTTTTTGTAAATCGTTAGCTTCTTTAAGTTTTTTACGCATGATTTCAAATTCTTTAGCAAGATCATTCAGTTCATCTTTGGTTCCTTTAATTTCAATTTTCGTATCCAGATTCCCTGTGCTAATTTCATGAGCGGATTTCTTCAACTTCTGAAGCGGGCCAATGATGCTTTTAGCCACGAAAAATGTCAGTAGTCCATTTGTAAGGATAAGAACAAAAATTAAAATGAACAGCCTTATGGATTGGAAAAGTGAGAGTGTTTCTTTATTTAACTCACCTTTCATAGGATATAACCATAGAAAAGCAATAAGCATTTCAACTACTAGGAATAACAGGACAGGGATGATGACCATTCCTATGTTAGAGAGTATTAAACGCTTTTTTATAGTCATTGTTTTCCCTCCTGTTTGGTGGCACCACAGATAGGTTACCCTTTTCCACTATTATACTTTCTTAATTACATGAAGAATTGTAAACGACCGTTCTAACAAAATAATTATATATTTATTACATTTTTCTTAACTAAGCCTGATACTCTTGATAACGCCTCTAATATCTAAAGCCTCCCCCCACAAAAAAGACCGCCCCAAAAGGCATCTTGCACCTTTTAGAACAGTCTGCGTTATTACAATGGCTTCGGATCGTAACTTGAACCCGTCCAGTCCGTCAATTCACAAATCGCTTCCCAAAGTTTTGGATAGAATTCGAATTTAGCTCCTCTTTCCAATGCCTGGGCAGGAATCCCCTTCAAACTTTTCGTATTAAGGCCGATCATCCTGCGGACAAGCTGAATATGGTGCTTACGGAACGTTTGGAAATTTTCATCAAAAGCAATCATTTCCTGCATGAGCATAAATAGCTCATAGTTATCCCTTGCAGCCTTATGCAGCATGAAAGGTGTCAATTGCTTATCATTCAAAAGTTGTTCAAATGGCGCCCATAAGGTCGGCCCAAGTCTCAGGATCTCATTGAATCCCGGTGAGTCCTGTCCGCTTCCACGGCCAAGTGCCAAACGGATAGTATGGTAATCTCTAGGAGTGATCACTTTGACCATATCAAATACCGGAGGCAGGTGCTTCAAGTGCATGTTGACTCGTTGAAGCTGTTGGGTAGCTTGCAGAATTTCCCCGTGCTGCATGTTGGCATCTGCCAAGTGAATGTATTGAATGATCAGTTTGAAGTGCAGCTCAGCAATTTGATGAATCATTTGAAATGTCAGTTCGTCATCACAAGAGAGCTCTCCGGCTTCTTTTTGTAAGCTTAACAGCTCTTCTGTACGGATGTATTTCTCATAATCAGTCACTTTTTTCTCTTCCATTCCTTCTCCTCCTAATATCGGATAAATGGAAAGGTGCTAGCAGCTAATGTCTTCTTTTTTCCACTCACACGTTTATGTAACCCCTTACATTTCATGTTACGCACTAGGACAAATGACTGTCAAGCTTCAAATAATCTGCTGATCAATCTTTAAGCAAGCTTTTATGAATCCAGATGGCAGACTGCAGGCCGTCCCCCATTGCAATGGCTGTTTGTTCGGAATGGACAGCAATGTCTCCTGCTGCCCAAACGTTCTTTACATTTGTCATCTTAGTCCTGGGATCCACCAGGATGTGCTTATTTTTTTCAAGCTTCACTCCCAGCTGCCCGGCAAGCTCTGAATTTGGCTTGTTGCCTCCTAAAGCTAAGAAAGCATATGAGGAATCGATGCGTTCTCCGGTTTCCAGCGTCACTCCCGCGAAGGCAGCGTCAGCAGCAGTATGTATTTCATTAATTTCAGACGAGATAATGGGAATATTTTTCTCGAAAAGTTTTCCCTTCAGCTCAGAATCGATAGTCCCTTTACCATGATTGATAAAGGTAAGGGCATTTGTCCAATATGTAAGTGTCAGCGCCATTGTGGCACCTGCTTTTCCGGAACCAATCACAAGTGCTGCCTTATCAAGAATTTCGTACCCATCACAATCCGGACATACGAACACACTTTTTCCAAGACAGGGCATAAGGCTTGGGAATGGCGGAATATTGTCTTTAATTCCGGTTGCGAACAGAATTCTTTTTCCTGTGAAATGTTGGGAAGTTATGGTGGTGGCGATGAATTCTGCATCTCTCTTTTCCACTTTCCGCACCCGTTGTCCGCAGAACTGTACACCCAGTTTTTCTGCATGCTCCCTGCCTAGCCCCCGCAGTTTCTCCCCACTCACTCCATCCGGCCAACCCAGAAGATTGTGATAACAATGACAAATACTAGACCTTCCCTTTCCTTCATCCAACACCAGCACATTGTGTTGGTACCTTCCTAGTTGGATGGCTGCCTGCAAGCCCGCAATACCTCCCCCGATAATGATACAGTCATACACCACAGTAAACTCTCCTTTCTTACTCTGCTTACTAGTATTTGAAGTTTTTGGCGTATTATCAGAAAAGATAGGAGTACAAAAAAATTCACGAGAGCATGTTTCACTTTCTGTTCAGCCGGGTATCTTTATTACATAACCAAGGAGGCGATAAAAAATGAAACCAACTTATAAAGAGTTTCAAAATGATGAACAAGTAGTAGGAGCAGTACAAGAGCTAAAAACTAGAGGTGTTCATGAAGATGATATTTATGTCATCACTCATGATGATGACCGAACTAAACGTGTAGCTGAAAATGCTGATGCTAAAACTGTCGGCGCCGGTGAAGTTGGTTTAGATACTTATGTGAAGAATATTTTCCGCAGTAAAGGTGATGAGCTTCGCGCTCAATTCCAAGAGTTAGGATTCACAGCTCCTGAAGCGGAACAATTGGAAGAAAAGCTTGATCACGGTAAAGTGATCTTAGTTGTTAAAGATACAACGGCTAGCTCTACATTCTAATTTTTGAATGAAGTTTGACTCCCCCCCTTAAAATATAGAGAAGAGGATGGCCATTGGTCGTCCTCTTCTTCGTTTTTCCTTTTTTACTTTTTCATGTTACACTCTATATAAGCAATCTCTTAAAAAGGCGTACGACCAATTAGGAGGGAAATATATGAAAAATGAAACGATGACATTAAATATCCAACACGAGAAAAAACACTTACATCTAATACCCGAAAAGCTCTTCATGTATCAAGGTTTTCAAATCATAGAAGCCTATAATAAAGAGCAATCAGAATGTTATTATTTATTTTTTTATAAAACATCCTACCTCACTGGAAAAAGTACAATAAAAATCAAGCGAAAGTCCCAATTAAGCACCATCCTGAAAAAAGGCATACACTTCTCATCAGATCATCCACTATTATCTTATCTACTCAACCATAACAAAATCCATTCATTTCCTGCCCTGATCCCACTCTGGGAAAAAATCCAGAAAAGATACTCGCCACTTGAAGCTTCTAACATCCTTACCATTTTTGACTCCTACATGAAAAAGGAAAAAATCATCAAAGTGATGAAAGATTCCGCATTACAATACCGCAGGGAAGGTCAGCTTCTACACACCTACCAGCTTTTGCGACTAATAACCGATATATATCCATCTAATAAATGGGCACAAGAAATGTCCAAAAACCTTCAATATCAGTCCTATCAATCACTCTACACGTCCCATCCATCTTCCCTGGTTTCCAAGGATCCACTTTATGTCGAAAAATACTGCTATCAGCATTTAGAACATGATGATTCCATTTCCCTTCTCCTGCAATTATTGCAAAAAGAAAACAGGACAACAGAACAACTCTGCCTATTCACACACTTACTTGTCACAAATACCAGCGATGACCCCGCTCTCTATAAACAAATGCTCGCAAGCTTACCGCTTGATTTCACACTTGATGAGAAAGTGGAGCTCCTAAGCTATATCTTAAGAAATCACCATAGTCCCCATGAATGGTTATGTCGGGATTTGCTCGGTTTATTGAAAAAATCCAATCGATATGAAGACCTTTTGATCCTTCTTACAAAGAACAAGGCTCTCATCACCTCCAAAGATCTACCATACCTGCATGAAGCACTGCTGCATGTGAACTGGATGGAAAATTCCGGTTGGCTTAGCGAGCTCACCTTCCATTTCGATGATGAAATATCATCCTCACAAGTACAGACACTGTTTCAAACGTTTGTGCCAAACCTCCTTCATTTAAAAGGGCTGGAATATACAGAGCAGTGGATTTCGCCTTATTGCTCGAGGTACCCCGGCATCCCAATCTTCATGAAGATAAAGAAGATGGCTTCCTTGAAGGACGACCCGGACCAAATGTACGCACTTGGGGAACTCTATTATGAATTTAAACAGTTATCAGAGGCGGTGGAATGCTTTAACTGGGAGCTGGAGCTAGATCCGACAAATACCCGGTCTATCAAATGGTTATCAAAGCTCTACCTGGAGATGGGAATGGTGGAGGAATCGAAGTCGTATCAGTATATGTTGAGGGAAGGATCATAAATATTGGTTGATAAATATGTACTGAATTTGAAAAGAATCGACAGCTGTATGCTTCTTTTGATGTTTTGAGACAGCTTTAAAGGAGCCAGCTAATATGCTGGCTCCTTCAGTGTGTAGACAGAGCTTTAAAATCTTGATATTCCTTAGTTGATCGCTGTGGAGGGAGCGAAGACTCCTCGAAAATGCTAACGCATTTTCTTCGTGCGATGTATCGCTGCCGAGCCTTCCTTGTCCTGCGGGAGGAAGGGACATGTAATACCCCGCAGGCGGAGCCGAGGAGGCAACGGACCGCCCGCTGGAAAGCGAAGCTCATGCAACGAAGATCAACTGTTCCAACAGATAACCTAACAATAGTAAATAAGTTTGTCAACAGTCTAAAGGAGCCAGCTTATGTGCTGGCTCCTTTTCTTTATCCAATCCTTTTTATAAATAATACCTTCAAATAGTTCCCTTCCTTAAACTCCTTGATGGTCGCGAAGTCGCTTGGCAGGGAGAACTCTTCTACAATTTTGTATTTCACTTTGTTTTCCTTAAAAGCTTGGTCGATAAAGCCTTTGAACTTGTCCATGCCGAAAGTAGCGGCGTTGGTGGAAGCGACTATAAGGCCATTCTTATCGGTTATGGCGATTGCATCGGATACTAAGCTAGTGTAGTCTTTCTCTGCTCGGAATGTCACCTTTTTGGAGCGCGCAAAGCTTGGTGGATCCATGATGACTATATCGAATTTCAAATTTTTCTTTTTCGCATATTTGAAGTAATGGAATACTTCTTCAACGAGAATGACCTGAGTTTTTTCGTCGATGTTATTTACATTGAATTGCTCGTTTGTTTTTGGCAGACTGCGTTTGGCCAAGTCTACACTAGTCGTTTTGACGGCACCGCCTAATGCTGCATAGACAGAGAAAGCTCCTGTGTAGGAGAAGGTATTTAAGACCGTTTTCCCTTTTGCGTATTTGTCCCGGATGGTTTTTCTTACTTCTCGTTGATCAAGGAATACACCGACCATCGCACCATCGTTTAAATGCACGGCAAAATTGACGCCGTTTTCTTTGATGATGAGGGGTGATGGCGCGCGTTCTCCTTTTACAAAATCATCGTCCTCAACATATTGTCCGTCTGTGTTGAATCGCTTCTTTTCGTAAATCCCTTTGTACTCAATGATGCCTTCGATTGCTTCAAAGATTTCTTTGCTGAAAGAATAGATTCCTTTGCTGTACCAGTTGATGACAAGGTAGCGGTCAAAGTATTCAATGGTAAACCCACCGATTCCGTCACCTTCTCCGTTAAAAAGGCGGAATGCATTGGTGTCTTCCGCTTTCATCAGTGCGGAACGTTTGTTTACAGCTTTTTGGAGCGCATGTTTAAAGAAAGGGATGTCCATTTCTTCATTGGGATCTTTACTGACAATCCAGCCGTACCCTTTGTTTTGGTTTCCATAGTAGCCTTTGCCGAGGAAGTTATTTTGTTCGTCTACCAGCTTTACAAGTGTGCCCTCTTCTTTTAGGTCATTGCCGTTGATGAGAGATTGCTTGGAGATAAGCGGGTATCCATTTTTGTATGGTTTCGCGAATTTATTTTTCACTTTAAGTGTCAATTGCTGTCGCATGCTTTCATCCATTCTTTTTGGGTTTTTTGTGTGGTTGTATTATAACGCAAAAGTGGGTGGAAGACGAATCTTGGCAGTGAAAATCTTCCTGGACTATTGGTGTAAGAGCGGGGCGGGGTGGTGTTGAAACCTATCAAGCAACAGTTATCCAAAGTGATGATGAAAAGACAAAACAATAAGAAGCATACTAACCAGTCCCCAAGCAGTGGCACTCACTATCCACCAAATTATAGATTTAGCTTTTTTGGGACTTTCCTTGTCTTCTGTATTTGCTTTTATAAAAGCGAGCTTACTTTCCATACCTTTTTTCATAGAAATGAGTATAACAAGTCCTGTTATGATAAAGCCAATAGTTAGCCATGGTAATAAGTCCACTTTTTACACCTCCTTTTTTTCATTGTTTTTCTGATTTCAAGTTATCAATATATTCTTTTCCTTCTAGGAGTGAGAGTCCCCATTCCTCTCTAACTTTTTTAATCGCTTTTATGTCCTTTCCCTCTTTTATCAGCTTACGAAGCTCATCATTTATTGGATTTTCCGGTATTTCTGAATGTTTGGCTACGTGATTAATGGTGTATTGCATTTTTTTCATGCGTCCCTCTAATTTACTTACCTTAGTTGATAAATTCACTATTATCAGTGAGAGTAATAAAATTAGTACGTATTCCATTTACTTTAACCTCCATTTCAGTAGAATCCTATACTATTACATACGGTTAGGAAGTATTAATGTTTCATCACGAGTACTAAATAGCCTTATTTTAAATGCTGAAACGCTGTCATATCAACAAAAATAGCAGGGTTGATTCTTTTGGGAATCAGCCTGCTAATTAGTGTGGTATTAATTATGATTTTGGGTAGAGCGGGTGGGGTCAGGCACCTGCATTTTATGTGGTAGTTCTTTTGGTTGTTTGTTTTAGGTGCCAGACCCCAGCCTTTTATTTTTTCACTAATTTTGGTTGATGTTTTAATGCGTTGGGAGCATTTCGTTTTCTTCGCATGCTTTGACCATGAATTCGTATTGAAGTAGGCGTACTTCGAATAGTTTCAGTGGGTCGTAGTAGCGCTCTGGGCTTGATTTCATTTGTTCGAGTTTCTTGTTTGCATTATGGATGGCAAGCTCTGTATCTGCGACTGTCTGGTTCAGTTCTGTGAATGGTGCTTCGTAGAACATGTTGATGTCTGCTTTCAGGGCTTTTTCAAACAGGTCGAATTCCAGGAAGAACTTATCCACGACTGATTGGGCTACATCGGTGAAGCGTTCGTTTTCAATGTACTTTTTATATTGGGTAAAGAGCAGCTGGTTGCTCTGCTGCAGGGATCCGAAAAGGCGGCCTGCCCCTTTTAAAAGGTACTGAGTGGTGCTTTGTCGGTTCAGGATGTTTTCCTTCTCCACTTCCACCCTGCTTAAGACTCTGTTTATGTCACGGCGCCAGTCGTCCATGACCTTAAAATCACAATTAAGATGCATTTTTTCTTCCTTGTACAGGCCGTTGAACGTTGCACTCATTTCCTGTAGATATTCCTGGCTCTCAATCAATTCACGGTTGGATGTATCCAGCCATAACTGGAGCTCCTGTCGTAACCTCGGAAGCAGGTCGGAATGCATGTATGTCCGAATCGTCTCATTCATTCGCTCATTCAACTCAAGATGCAAGGTTTTAAAGTTGCTATCTTCTTTCACATAACTTGAGCATTCTCTTAGCAAACGTGGTATAGCTTTTGAAGCTTCCCGTTTCATCTCAATTGTCACTGCGCGGTAATTCTCTGTAATGCTACGGATCTTTTCGGATTCCGCATCATGCAGATGATTGATGAAACCACTTAGTCTACTTAAGATATCTTCATTGAACTCTACCGTACTTTTTAGATTATTTTCCATTGCAATACGGCTATCAAGCAATTCAGTCAACGTGGAACGAATCAATTGAAGCAGCTTGGTCGTACGGCGCGCTTCCACTGCTTTGGCTCGAAGCTTGAAATTGGCTTCCATGAAGCTTCCCAAAACTTGGTGCTGTTTGCTTGCAGAACGAAGGGAAGAATATGGGAACACCCTTGCATCAGGGAAAAATTCATTGATACGATGCTTTGCTTCTTCTACAATCTGTGCTGCTTCCGCTTCATGAAAGGCTGTATCCATTTTATTTATGATAAAATGCACTGGTACTTCCGGTGCCCGTTCTTTAATTTTCACCAAAACCTTCAGTTCATCTTCGGTAAATGGCGTCTGCGCATCCAAAATATAAAGCAATCCATCGGATAACGGTATATATTTCATTGTTTCATTGTTTTCTATTTGATCCACACTGAATTCCGCTGTGCTTATCAAAGAGTATTCCCCATCCTCAAGAAATTGTGATGGCCATTTCAGATCGATCAAGGATTCTTGCTGATGCTCTCTGATATCCCCTAATGCAGATGTGCCTGTCGTAGAGATTTCATTCATCTCTGCAATATCCCCGTCAGATGATACAAATACCGGAACCGTTTCATCTCCAAGAAGCTTCTCTCCTATAAGAGAATTGATGAACGACGACTTCCCGTTTTGTACAGTACCTGTAACAACAAGATGTTTTCTATTTAGATTGCTGAGTTGAGCGAATAGCCATTTCTTTTGATGTGCCACTTCTAAATGATTGTCTTGCGCCCAGTTTATCAATGTTTTGAACAATTCTACAGTGTAATTGAGCTGTATGCTGTCATGCTCATAATGGAATATCCTATTTTCCGCATCCTCCAGGACATGGGCAGGCAATGCAGTAGGAAAAACCTCATTCCAGGACATGACTGCTGCAGAGGCGAATAAGGATTTGGAACGATTAGATACCTTCAACCAGTTTCCTAGTAAATCAGGAACAATTCCCTGTAGCTCTTTAATCAAGTATCTTCCTTCGATGAGTGACAGGTAGGTCCGTTGATGTAATTCCTCCACTTTCGACCAGGACACTTCTGAATCTCTCTCCAATGACATAAATAGGCTGTTAGCCGTTTTCACCCAATCCAGGTATAAATGGTGACCTTCATAACTATTCCATAGAGCAGCCGTGATTTGTTCGAATTTTTGTTGATTCAGTTCAAACAACTGATTAAGCACCTCTTGAAAATAATCAGGGGCAAAGTCTTTTGTATAACCGATTTCTATATAATTTTTCAAGCAATCGTACCATGCTTCTGAACCAGTCCGGAGCGCTTCGCTTACCGCAAGTTCCACAGCGTTCTGACTATCCTGCTGCTCCTCATAAAATGTCCGTGCGGTTTGGGTGACATGAGGGTAGTCAGGGTTGATGGCAATCGCCTTTTTAATATTTTTATAGGCATGATCCAGCTTGCCTCGTTGGATATACAGAGTGAATAATTGCAATGCCACTTCTATTTTCAAGGTAGTATTATCTGTTTGGATCTTTGTGTATATATCTTCCGCTTCTACAAGCATCCCTAGCTCATAATAGGCGTCAGCGATATTTTTCTTTGCCCATGGTTCCAGTTCATTTTGAACATTTTCCCATTTGAAAATAGCAGTCTCATAATCTTTGCTGTGGAAGTAGACTTCCCCCTGCGCATAGCGTATAAATGAGAGATCATATACCTCGTTTGTCTGCTCGTTTAAGAAGGCCTCCCCAAGTACTTGAACAGGATGCCTTGTTTCCATATCCAGCATAAAGGTTTCATAATACGTTTTACTGATAAACTTGTTTTCTTGTGTCATTTTATCCTCCACCAATCATTTCACATTATTTTAAAATGATCTAGTATCTTCTTCTCTTACATCTATTATAGGTCTACTGTTATATAGTTCGCATATCATCCGGTTTTTAGGACCATTCTATACTATACCCTTTTCACAGTTGCTATAACTAACTTTCCAAATAATTTAATGACACCATCCTACCATATTTCCCGGGAATAAAAAAAGAGCCTAAACAATTAGACTCCAGCCTACTATCGTCTCTCTTTTTTGATTGTCCTCCCGATATAAACCCACATAATGATGTAGGCAGAAAACAAAAGTGTTAAAAACACCGGAACAGACAAAACATCACGTATGATCACTGACTAAACACCTCTTATCACTTGAGACTTTCCCAAGGGATTGGGAATAGGGATATAAATAGTATCCCCAATACAATAGAAACCAATAAGGCTCTAACCGGATTCTTATCATGCATTCTTAAAATGACAAAAAATATTATGTTCAGAATGATGTTATACCAGTTGTTCCATCCATTAGCATACACATACATTCCTTTTAAGGAAAAGAGCCACTCTAAAGCTGTATAGAAGGCTACCCATACGGCTAAATAGATAAATTGATTTCGTTTTTGTTTAGGGAAACGCTGTAAGAAGATGAAAATCCCTGCCGGTACGATGATAAATGTAAACCCAAGATTAATGATAGTGTGATTTAACCAGTCTAATGTAACTCCCCTGAAAGCCCATAACGTATGATTGAAATAAAGCATATTATGCGTCATATTAACGACGATAAAAAATAGCACGGTCGGATAGTGTTTTTTCCAATCGGCCCAATCAATGAACCGATATGCAAACAAAATCCAAACTATAACAACCAATAATAAATACATAAGACCCCTGCTCCCGTCTCTAGCTTTTTTGTTATGGCTCTTTTCTCAAAGATTGTTGCTATTCACGTGTGAAAAGTCGGCGATTCGATTTTCCATTTCTTGCATAGCCTTGAATTTGCATGCAGCATTCTAAGCCCAAAAGTAATTAATATACCGAGTTGCCAGGAAAATACGAAAAAGCAGCAATCTTTACGAAATTAGCCTTTATTATCAGTTATGGTCATTTCAGGGGAGATCTATTCTTTTTTCAGGAAAAAAACATAGATAAAAAGGCCGCTAACTTGATAGCGGCCTTTTATGTGAATCACTTATTCATATGTGAAAGGAAATCACCCAACAGCTTGTCTACGTCTTCTACATCCAATTCTTCCTCATCCTCGGTGGATGCTTGCTCTTGGAGTGCAGCATCCCAGTCAAAAGAGTCTAAATCGTCATCGTTTAACACGCTAGTGTTTTTCGATTCCTCCGTCTCTTCTGCAGGTTTGTACGGCTTTGCCTCCTGAAGATATAATGCTTGGTCAATATCTGTGGAGTTACTGTTCATCGCCGCCAATATACTTGTTGCCCGGACAGGGTCTGAGAGCAACTGATAAACTATATTGCCTAGCAATGCTTCTGAATGCTGGTGCTTCAACCAATCCCTTTGTGACTTAGATAAAGACTTTGGGAGTGGAATGGAAATCGTCTCTTTTTCCCGGGCATGTGAGCTTGTCACACCTTGAAGGACAAATTCCGCTATTTTACTAGAGAAATTCCTTCTTTCCGTCTCTTTAAGACGCTGCAAATGCTTTATTAGATGGTCAGGCGTATCAGAAGGAATCCGAAATGATATAGCTTGTCCCCTCTGAATCCCCTGACTTGAACTGGTATTCTTCATCAGATCACCTTATTTATGCTTTCACAGGTTTTTGTTGATCTTTGGACTCTTTATCCTTGCCTGTTTTCTTGACATAGTCAGCAACCAATTTGTAGTAGGCATTCGCCATCATCCAGATGCTTTCCTTCTCATCTTCAAAGAAATCGATGTTGTAGCCGTCCAGATTGTTGTTAAGCGTTTTTAAGTATTCTTTTAATACAGTGGAACCGCCGCCGACAAAGTAGCAGATTTCTGTTTGGGAATTTTTCTGCCAAACATTTCTCAATAGACGATATTGTTTTTTCGCAAGATCCAAGAGAATGCGATCCGTAATATCATGTACGCTCGTTCTGCTGCCGCGTACCATGATGTGGTTACGGTCATTTTTCTTTGTGATTATTTCAACGACATCTCTTCTGCTATCAAGCTCGATCCCGTGCTTGGAACGGATTTCTTCACGAATTTGTTCCAGTGCTTCAGATACTCCAAGATTGAAGCCTTGTGCTTTATCGTCATCTACATTTCGGTTCTTGATGACAGCGATATCGGTGGAAAGGCCGCCAATATCTTGAATCAAAATGCGTTTGTCGATCAGATCTTTATTGATGATGTTTCCGTTGTTGTCCAGAACAAGGTTTATGTAAGCTGCAAATCCCTCTGGATATACCTTGATCTCATCAAATTTAATATTCACTTTAAGGCCTTGGTATTTAGGAGTAATCAGGAATTCTACTTGATGGACGGAACCTAGCAATTTAGAACGATATCCGGCATCCTTTCCTTCTTTAACTTCTCTTAGTGGAAGACCTGTTCCTAATGTGTAATTTGCATCCACCACATTTTTATTGCGAGGGAATGTTTTTTCATTTTGTGCGCTCACTGCATCCAAAGCTAGAGTAGCGAATAGCATTACCAATGTCTGGTCTTCTTCGGATTTACTGCTGCCAGGGTCTAGTTCTGTGGCATTATTGCTTTTAGTCGCCAAGTTCCCAATACGGTAGATGGCGTTATTGTCCATCAGGGCAGGGGAGTGAACACGAACATGGATACCATCTAATGGATCCTTGCTGTCCAATTCCTCGATTCCAATTACTGGGCGATCTTCAATATCTCTTGCGATAACATTCGGGATGTTTAATTCAGAATCTAACTTTCCAAAAATAGCTTTAATAGAATCATTACCTACGTCAACTGCTGCAATTCTTGAGTAACTCATTATTCATCTTCCTTTCTTTTCCTCATTACCTTATTTGTTTCCTTTAGAAGAAAATAAATCTAGTAAGTATACGTTAAGCGTACAGAAAGTTTCTTTACTATTCAATCATTCTCTTGAAAAGTAATGAAAGTGTAAAAATTGTTTACAACTCCGTATACAATTGTGTACAAGTAAACACGTTTTGTATACTTGTATTCTTTTATGTACACATGCCTTTAAACCAACTTGTACACGCTTTTGTATACAAGTTTACTCTTTTGTCTACATTTGTATACAAGTTGTAAACAAGTCTACATATTTCGTATACTTTGCATGTGCCCCCTTTTTTTCAACTACTTCATTGGTACCCAATCTTGAGTTTTTCTGTTTTACTTCTGGAAACACAAGGTAAAAAACTCATTTGTGCTATTTTTTGATTAGTTGTTAAGAAAGAATCGTGATGATCAGCCTCCCCTTCCAAAAGCGGGAGCTCACATGTACCACATCGACCTACTTTACAGGAGTAGGGAACAGGGTAACCAGCTTCCAGTAAAGTATCCAAGGTAGACTTTTCGTCAGAAACAGACAGTAAACTACCATTTTTGAGTTCCAAAGTGAAGGGACGTGGATTAAATATGTTGGGTGATGAAAAATACTCGTAATGAATGCTTGCAGAAGGATAACCATAGGTAGCAGCAGCTGCAGAAAAAGAGGAAGTAAACCTCTCAGGACCACATAGATAAACATGGGTACCTATATATTGTTCTGATAGTATACTGGAATCCACTCGACTACCATCTATAGAAAAGTAGAAATTAGTCTGTTGAGGGTATTCTTTTAATAAATAGGAGTAGAAAGCACAATCTTTTATTGTTTTTGTAGAATAATGAAGTTCAAATGATTTACCTTGTGCTTTCAGTTCATGCATCATCGATATAAAAGGGGTAATCCCAATTCCTGCAGCACAAAAAACGTGGTGCCTGGCATGAAAACTAAGGGGAAAATAGTTTTTCGGAAAACTAATTTCCAAAATATCTCCTATTCGGGCATCAGTATGTAAATAACTTGACCCCCCTGTGGACCTTTCTTGATGTTTAACAGCAATTTGGTAGTCATATGTACATTCAGAACTCCCAACAAGCGAATATCGCCTTTCAAGCTCCCCTCCCCTACTCTTTATGTATACGATTATATGGGAACCAGCACTAAAAGCCGGTAACGGTTCTTCATTTGTCTGCTCAAAAGAAAAACGCTTAATCGTATCGGTTTCTTTTGTTATTGCTTTTATCCTGACTTCTAACCTGATATCTGGTCCCACAACCATCCCCCTTTCACTACTTAACTTTCTACCACATAACCAAAAAAGGCATCTTTTATCGGAGAGTAATGATCTGACAATTCCAGTTTGAAGCCGCAACTTGTACAGATCATATACCCATCTGGAGAAATTGATCTATTTACCATTGATATGAAATGACATTTAGAGCAAAAAATACTTTTTTGTTCTTCTCCTATCCTAATAAACTGCGATTCTTGAGCAGAATACCCAAGCTTACTAGCTAAACCAATAATTTCTCTTAACTTCTCCCCTTCTGCAGCAGCATATAAATAGGTTCCTATTTTCTGTTTTCCGAGCACTTCGTCCACCTCAGAAATACACTTGGAATTAAGGTGTATTTCCTCAAAGGACAATAGTCCTTTCATTAAGATTTCCTTAATTGAATGGAGTCTTTTGAAGCCAAGATCGTCCCCGCAAAGAATGTAGTGCTTTTTGCCTGGCTGGAAGATTGGCTTGTTCTTTATATCGGTCACAAATCACTCTCCCCTTTCTGTTCCATATACGCCACAACCTTATCCTTGAATAATGACATCCCTTTATAATCTGCTATATGTGAAGGAAGCTCGGTTAAAATTTCATATAGTTGTCGACGCCACTCAGGAATTCCTAATAGTTTATCCAGAGGTAGAAGATGAGTATGAATAGTAAATAAAATCGCATTGGAACGCGGCAATCGAAAAAGCTTTTGGACCTCTACGCGAAGGTGGACAAACTCACCTGCATTATCTATCGTTACCTTTTTTCTATCTTTACCCCAAATATCAAAGGTTTCAATAGAGGTATCCATCCTATATCCCGCCATGAGAGACCAGTTTTTCCTTCCCCAAGGATTACCTGCCTCCAAATTCAATAAAAACCTAAGTATTCTATCGTCCAATCCTTCTTCTTTAAATCCTGGAATGGGAAAGTGAATATTCTTGAAGCTCAGGCCATGATTAAAGGCAAGTGACCAATTGCCAGGAAAGCACAGTTGGCCGGCATCAAGATATAGATCGCCGTCCCGCTGCATCATGAGCAGTAGATCTTCTTGTACATGCCGCCCAATAAAATCGAGGGGCTCATAGGGTAAAGTGGAGTCATCGCCCATTATGAATTCGTGCTTTTCATTAAGTATATGGTTAGTGAAGATGTGTGAATCACCTTCCGATTTGAATGAAAAGTTTTCTGGGAAATAGGTGGCCAGATGTGTCATTACAAGTTCCAGCACCTCCCACTGTGCTTTGTTGGTATAAGGATAGGATTGATAACACCGGGCATGATGTTCGGTTAATAACGATCTTTTCAGGTTTACTTCTTTTAGATAGCCCCCTGAGATATCAATGCATTTGGGAGGAGTCAGAAGTGTCGAATTATTAGAATAGCGATAAGTATCGCCTTTAAATGGATAAGGGAAATTTTTTAATTCCTTGGTCAAGTTCAAGTTGATCACCTCTTTTTCTGAAAATTCCATACCTTCATTCTAAGGAAAAAGACCTGGTACATCAAGACGAAGGGCCTGGCCAGTTCATTACAACTGTGGCCAAGCCCTTTCTAAAGTGATTTTATGAACTTGGAAACTTCCTCGTTGAACCTTTCAGATTCTTCCAGGAACGGACAATGACAACTTTCCTCAAAAAGAACCAGTTCACTATTTGAAATTGCTTCCTTCAAATGCTCACCAGCTGCTACAGGTATGAGCTTTTCCTCTTTTCCAAAACAAAGCAAAGTTGGCTTGGTTAAAGTAGAAAAAGTAGAACGATAATCTACAATGGATTGATCAAAGAGAATGGCGCTTGCAACCCCAGCCGAGGGCTTCAACGTCTCCTCAAGCATCCAGTCCATTTCTTTCGCTGCCATATCCTGCTTGAACATGAGGGGGATAAACCCCTTCAGGAAGCCCTCCCTGTTATCTTGGACCTCTCTCATAAAGTGGGTGAGAGTGGGCAGGTCAAAGGCACCGATTGGGAAATCCGGCCATTTGAAATCAGACGCGAGTTCATCTACAATGACTGTCCCTTTTACATTCACTTCTCCAAACTGCTGCAAGTATTCCCATATGACAAATGCGCCCATGGACCAGCCAACCAGCACCACGTCCTTCAGGTCCAGCTTCGAAATGAATGATTGCAGATCCTTCGCATACGTAGATATGGTGTGACCATCCCTCACTTTTGCAGAGTCGCCATGCCCCCTCAAATCTATGGTGATGATACGGTGTTCCTTTCTGAAGAAGGACAGCTGATCCTTGAAGAATTTTCTGCTCATCCATACCCCGTGAATAAAGATGACCGGTGTTCCTTCTCCCTGATCGTCATAATAGAGCTCTACCCCAGGATTAACTTCAATTTTAGGCAAAATATCCCCCCTAATAACTTCTCTACAAAAGTATATTTTCATAAGGGGGAAATTATCTCTCTTGTTACGACTCTTCCCAGAATAATTGATCTAATGTTTTAGATAAGGCTTTGCATATAGAAAGGCATAGACTAAGACTTGGATTGTATTTACCAAGTTCGATCAGACCGATTGTCTGCCTGGATACCCCAACGATCTTAGCCAGTTCTTCTTGAGACAAGTCCTTTTCCACCCGGGCCATTTTCATTTTAATATTTTTCATATTCTTCACCGCTCTTCATCGTCTTCATGTAATTCTTTTTCTGCCGCTTTTTCGCTACGTTTTAAAGCAGCAATGAACGTGCCTCCCGATAACAATGCCAGAAACGGTATATATATCATCAAGGAAACGAAGAACACCATGAAAAAGTAATAATAGGCCTGCGGAGTACTGTCTGCATAATTAAGGGCACTGTTAAGCCCAAGAAAGATGGAAAAGATGACACCACCTGCCAACCCAAAATAAAGAGTCTTCCACTTCATTGGTACCTTGCTTTTCCGATCATGCATCTCCACCTCATCAGACAACACCCCAAGGCTTGAGCCCCTTATTGTATAATAAATCCCTTGCAGGAACAGTATTACAAGCTCTGTGGAGATAGGGCCAACTCTATAACCGTAATGATAAATCTTAAAACCAATGGAAACTAGACAAATCGCCAACACCAGATAATAAATTTCCCGATATATTTTGTTTTGTGTGTGCAAGATCCGCTCATCTTCCACCTTTGTTGCTCTGCCGAAAAAACTCATTTCCCATCACCTCTTCGTAAAATATGGAACTTATAATCTTATTATACATTTTATTATTCTTTATGCAATATATATTTGTCATTTAGTCATATATATTTTTATTATTGCTGTAATTGGTTGGCGCGGAGAGAAAAGTGATGATTTAACTTACTGCCCTGCATACATGCCGTATCGGGAGGGGTACTGTCCAAACTGTTAAAATACGAGCGGAACGGAGCCGTTTACTGTCCAAAATCCCTTAAATACAAGGAACTGACCCATTTACTGTCCAAACTTCCTATAATACAAGCCAAACAACAAATCGGGACAGATACTGACAACACCCCAATCTCCTACCACTTTCTAAACAAAAAAAGCCGGGAAGTGATCCCGACTTTTCAGTGTGCTAGTACTAAATTTTCACTATGATTTTCCCCTTCACATGCCTTCCTTGAAGCTCCTCCAGACCTTTCACCAGTTCCTCACGGGGAAGAACTTTTGTCACAAGGGATTCCAAGCGACCTTCTTGCAACATTCCCATTAACTCTTCGGCCATGAATGCCAGATTCTTGACTGCCCGTTCCTCTCCACTTAAGTGTGCAGCCCCCAGTGCCACCTCGTGAATCGATGGAGACAGCGTGAATGGTTTGACACCGGAGAGGTCTGGAGCGCCTGCAATGTACGCCAGCTGGCCAGAGAATGCGAGGCGGTCTAAATCTTCTGTGGCCACTTCCCTGCCAACTGTATTGAATATCAAGTCTGCTCCCCGCCCGTTTGTTTCTTCCATAATTCGCTCTGATACATTTTCCTCTTTATAATCGATGGCTACATCAGCGCCGAGTTTCTTCACCCAATCATGATTGGAAGCTGAAGCAGTAGTAAACACTTTCAGGCCCTGCATTTTCGCCAACTGGATGGCAAAACCACCAACACCGCCTGCACCCGCATGAACAAGGATGTTTTTCTTATGGGTAGCATTCAATTTTTGTACCACTGCTTCGAATGCAGTCATGCCGGCACATAAAATGGATGCGGCATCTTCAAAAGAAACCTTATCAGGAATATGTCCTGCGGCTCTGGCATCCACAACCGCAAGCTCTGCAAATGCACCCTTCTTAGCCAAACTGGTATGAACTGCAACACGGTCGCCCGCTTTAAAATCCCCTACGCCTTCTCCAACCGATATCACTTCACCTGCAAGGTCCACCCCGACGATATGAGGATAATCCCAAGCAGGATTGCCGTTCAACGCAACTTTATAATCAACAGGATTCAAGGCAACCGCCCTTACTTTAACAAGTAGCTCTCCTTTTCCCTCTTTTGGGTCCTCGATTTCCCCCCATTCCATGTTTTCAAGACTGCCGGCTTCTTTCAATAACCATGCTTTCATAACATATCCCTCCTAATTAATAAGCACCTTCTGAGTATGTCAGCTCATAGGAGTGCGAATAAATTTCAACTAAATTGCCGCATGGATCTTCACAGTAGACCATGCGATACGGCTTTTCTCCAGGGTAATATTCACGGATCGGCATGCGCTGTTTGCCGCCATGCTCGACGATTTTCTCTACAAGTCCTTCTACATCGGGATCTTGGACGCAGTAATGAAAAATGCCTGTCTTCCAGTATTCGAAGTTGTTTTCCGGCTGTTCATTTTCAGGAAACTCAAAAAGCTCAATCCCGATTTTATCTCCGGTGGCAAGATGGGCGATGCGGAATTCCCCCCATCCCTTTCCAAAAACATCCGTACACATGACACCAATGGCAGAGTCATCTTCCACCACTACTGCTGGTTCCATGATGACATACCATCCCATCACTTCTGTATAAAATTTAACGGCTTGTTCCAGATTGGGAACAGATAATCCTATATGCGAAAATGTTCTTGGATAACTCATATGACTTCCTCCTCAGTTAAAAAAGTTTGCTAATACTAATAGGGTAAAATATAATGCTTAAATAAAAAAGTACGCACTTTCAGGTAACTGACCTGACAAAGAAAGGACTGTTTCACGTGGAACCGACAAAATTCCCTGTAAATCGCGCACTGAATGTCATTGGTGGCAAATGGCGTCCCCAAGTATATTGCGCACTTGAAGAGGGTCCTAAACGTTTTTCCGAGCTTGAAAGAGAGATTCCCGAAATCAACCGCAAGGTGCTGACTGACCAACTCAGAGAGCTCGAGCAACTAGGAATGGTTAAAAGAACAGAGTACTCCGGAAAAATATTGCATGTTCAGTATGAACTGACAGAAGAAGCCCTCACACTGCAGCCTATGATGAAATCGTTGTGCAAATGGGGGATGGATGAGTGTGAAGCTGGAGAGTAGATCCTTGACTGGCCTTTCCTGTTTTAGTACCACTAGCAAAAAGTCGGCATTTGGACTTTTTGTCCTCTTACCTGCTCTAAAATGATCAAGTAAACCTTACATAAATAGAGAAAATAATAAAACAGCCCAATCATACCAGCTAATTGGGCTGCCTTAACTTACTAAATCTTAAAAATCCCGAACCGAGAAGCTATTTTAAACCACTTCCCTGTTCCAATGCCTATGCGCCGAAACAGCTTCTACAAAGCTATTCACGAACCCATCTGCCTCTTCACCGCTCACTACACCTGGAGCATTCGTGATTTCCAGCTTCTCCAACCACTGTTTTCCTTCATGTGTAGCACCTATCGGTTTGAAGTGATCATAAGCTTCCTCCACGAAATAGGTTGTCTCGCGGTCGAATTTCTTATCGACGTCCTTCCCACCGACAACGTATAGGGCATCGAACAGAACAGAATCACATGTCAAGAAAGTGTGGTCTACCTCAATTTCAACGCCGCCAACCCCAGTAACCTTACCGAGTTTGGCACTGATGATCTCAGGCTTCATACCTTTCTCCTTTAAGGATTCAAGCACAGAAGACACTTCCTTGCCGTTGAAATCATTAGAAATTATAACACCCACTTTTCGGGTGGCAGGCTTTTTCACCGTATTTTCCTGACTGAGAGCAGGGGAAGATTTGGTGACAGTTGACCCTGTCCCTGTTGGCGGAGTTGCACCAATCTCACCTGCCACTGCTTGTGCAAGCTCCATGCTGACATTGGCAAACATGTCTACCACCTGCTGTCTCACATCTTCACTTTTCACTTTTCCAAGCTCAAAGCTGAATGCCTCTTTGATATGCTCTTTCTCAGGCTTACTCATGCTGTTCCAGAAAAGGGTTGCTTGTGTGAAATGATCCTTGAAGCTGTCACTTCTGGCTCTCACTTTTCTTCCTTCCACTTTCTCCTGATAGTGGACATAGCCGCCTTCCTCTTCACTTGCCGTCCTAGGGGTATTAGAAGCCAAGGAGTTTTTATGGTAGCTTACCTGCCCCCTATTGATCGTTTGGCGGCCGTAGCCATCACGCTGATTATTATGGAACGGACATACCGGTCTGTTGATCGGCAGTTCATGGAAGTTCGGGCCGCCCAGGCGTATCAATTGTGTATCTGTATAGGAGAACAGACGCCCCTGCAACAACGGGTCATTGGAAAAATCAATGCCCGGCACGACATGGCCCGGGTGGAATGCCACTTGTTCCGTTTCGGCAAATACATTGTCGACATTACGGTTCAAGGTCAATTTCCCGATGACTTTCACGGGAATTTCTTCCTCTG
Organism: Sutcliffiella horikoshii DSM 8719; assembly: GCA_001648575.1. Lineage (GTDB taxonomy): Bacteria > Bacillota > Bacilli > Bacillales > Bacillaceae_I > Sutcliffiella_A > Sutcliffiella_A horikoshii. Next base: position 204,449 of record LQXN01000063.1, read on the forward strand.
GCCAAATTTTTGTCGGGTCAAGGATATCAAAGTCGAATTTAAACTCGTCTTCTTCCGCAAGTAATTGGACACCAAACTCATACTCCGGGTAGTCCCCGTTTTCAATGGACTCCCAAAGGTCTCGACGGTGGAAGTCGGGATCTTTCCCGTTTATTTTCTGCGCTTCATCCCAGACTAGAGAATGGGTTCCAAGCACCGGCTTCCAGTGGAATTTCACAAAATGCGCTTTCCCTTCTGCATTGACAAAACGGAATGTATGGACGCCAAATCCACCCATCATGCGAAGACTTCTTGGGATAGCGCGGTCAGACATCGCCCACATCACCATGTGAGCCGATTCCTGATTATTGGCGACAAAGTCCCAGAAGGTGTCATGAGCTGAGGCAGCCTGCGGTATTTCGTTATGCGGTTCAGGCTTTAAGGCATGAACCAAATCAGGGAATTTCATAGCATCCTGAATGAAAAATACAGGAATATTGTTACCTACAAGGTCATAATTCCCTTCCTCTGTATAAAATTTCGTGGAAAAACCACGAGCGTCGCGAACCGTCTCTGCAGAACCCCTAGATCCTGCAACCGTTGAAAACCTCACAAAGACAGGAGTTTTAACTTTGGGATCCTGGAGGAATTTCGCTTTTGTATATTTAGCCATGGATTCGTATAACTCAAATTCGCCATGTGCCGCAAATCCACGGGCATGGACAATCCTTTCCGGGATGCGCTCATGGTCGAAGTGTGTCATCTTTTCTCTGAAATGGAAGTCTTCCATCAGGGTCGGTCCGCGTTCACCGGCTTTTAAGGAGAACTCGTCCTCTGAAACCTTGACTCCCTGATTGGTCGTCATTATCTTACCTTTATCATCCACCCTGTACTGATCTAATTGGTCATGTTTGCTCTGCTCATTCACTTTTTTGCTCACTTAGCCGCTCCACTCCTTAAATTAGATTATGTAAAAAAGACATACTCTTTTCCGTACCCTTATAAAAAGAGGAACAAACTGGATATGAGGAAAAATTCAAGGCTATTTTCTAAATAAATGCTGCACACAGCCTAAATCAAAAAAGGCACACATCTCAGTTGGAATGCATGCCTTTCATATTAACTATTTTCTTTTCTCGAGCTCCTTAATCGCCTTTGGAAAGTGGTCATGGTTCTCACGAATGATGTTCTTTGCTTCCTGTACATCCAATCCATACATGATCATCAGTATGGCCACTCTAGTATCCCCATTGGCTTTACCATTCATCTCTTTTGCCGTCGCCTCATCTGTTCCGGTGATATCTTGGATGATAGAAATGGACCGTTTCCTAAGCTTATCATTTGTTGCTTGTACATTGACCATCAGATTGTTATAGACCTTGCCCAGCTTGATCATGGTTGCAGTCGTAATCATGTTCAGGACCATTTTCTGGGCTGTTCCGGCCTTTAATCTGGTCGACCCTGTCACAACCTCTGGCCCTACCGGAAGATCGATCGGATACTCAGATAAGGAGCACAATACAGAACCTTCGTTACAGGATATACCCACAGTCGGGATACCGAGCTCATTTGCTTTTTTAATGGCGCCAAGAACGTAAGGCGTCCTTCCGCTAGAAGCAATCCCCACGAGCACATCCTGTTTCGTCAGGAGGTTCCCTACCTCTTCTGCACCGGCCTGTTCATCATCTTCAGCATTTTCGATAGGGTGGCGGATGGCTTGCTCCCCGCCTGCAATAATCCCGTTTACCAATGTGCCCGGCACACCAAATGTCGGAGGGCACTCGGATGCATCCAGCACACCAAGGCGGCCGCTCGTACCCGCCCCTATATAAAAGAGCCTGCCACCTGATTCAAGCGCGGTTGTGATGGCGTCAATGGCCTTTGCTATTTGAGGCAGTGCATGTTCTACCACATCGGCAACCGTTTTATCTTCTTGATTCATCACTTGGATAATTTTCATGGTAGAAAAATCATGAAGATTTTCCGAGTGATGATTTTTCATTTCTGTTAAATGTATAGGGTTGATATCAAAATCGTTCATTATGTTCCTCCAATCCGGTTAAAACAGACACTTTACTTCACGGCCCCGGCTGTCAGGCCATCCATAAATTGTTTAGATGCAACAAAGAATAAGATGATCATAGGAAGGGAGGATAAAGTCAATCCTGCAAAAAGCGTCCCCCAGTCCGCGGAATATTCCCCAAATAGTGAAAGCATACCCACAGGGATTGTCTTTTTCATTTCATCGGTAATAAATATTAACGGGAAGAAGAAATCATTCCATGAAGAGATGAAGTTAATGATCATCACTGTCCCTAAAGCCGGTCGTATCAATGGGATCAGTACGCTCCATAAGACTCTGAGATCACTTGCACCATCCATCCTTGCCGCTTCCTCCAACTCCACAGGCATCGTCCGGAAGAAACCGGTCAATATGAGAATCGATAATGGAATCCCTCCTGCAGTGTACATAAAGATAAGGGACCAAAGGGAATTCAACAAACCAAGGTCTTTCATCAGGATGAATAATGGTACAATTCCCAATTTTATCGGAATCATCATCCCCATCAGGAAAAAGAAAAATAAAATATTATTCCACCAAAACGTATATCTGGCAATATAAAAGGCAGCTAACGATGTTGTGATCAAAACAAGGAGCACAGATATAACACTTACAAAGACACTGTTGAAGAAATAGGTTCCAAACGGCACTTCCTCTAACAGCCTCCTATACGTATCCAAGCTGAAGCTCTTTGGAAAAGATAGGGGATTCATGAATATCTCTGCACTCGGTTTAAAGGAGGACAACACCATTAACAGAATGGGATACAAGCTGATCGTGGCGAATGCAAAGGCAATGATATAGTATATTGGTTTCGTCCATAATGTCTGTTTCACCTTTTTCCACCTACATTTCCACTTGTTTTTTCTGCATGAATTTAAGTAATAGAGCTGTACATGTCGCGATAAATAAGAACAATACCACGGCCAGCGCAGAACCTAAGCCGACTGCAGTTGAACTGCCTGCGGAAGAACCTCCGAATGCCAATCTGTAAAAGAATACGGCAAGAAGATCTGTCGAGTAATAAGGCTCACCTTGTGACCCCTGCATGGCATAGACAAGTTCAAATGCCTCAAAGGATTGAATGAATGTTAATACCGTCATAATCATGATGGAGGGAACCATTAATGGAAGAATGATCTTGGTGATCACCTTCGTCCCATTTGCCCCGTCGAGCTTTGCCGCTTCCACCAGCTCTTTTGGAATGGATTGCAGCCCCGCCAGGAAAATTAACATCGCGAATCCGATGCCAAACCAACAGTTAACCAGAATGATTGCCATTAACGCTGTCTTAGGGTCGCCAAGCCAAGCCTTTTGTAAGGATTCCAATCCAAATTCCCCTAAAATGACATTCAGCGCACCAAAGTTCGGGTTCAAGATCAGCTTCCATAGGAAACCTACAACGATGACGGATAATAATCGCGGTAAAAAATAAGCAATCTTGAAAAATTCCGCGCCTTTGATTTTTTTGTAGATGATAAAAGCCAAAACGAATGCTATTCCATTTTGAACAATCATTTGGACGACAAAATACAAAACATTGTTCTGTGCTGCATTCCAGAACATACTGCTGAAAGGTTGCAACGTGAATAGATCGATGAAGTTCTTAAACCCTACAAATGCCCCTCTTGTAATTCCATTCCAGTCGTAAAAACTGTAAGATAAGGCTGCTACTAGTGGATAAACGATGAAAATACTGAAGATAAGCAGGGCGGGAACAGGGAAAAGATGGATGGCCCATCTTTTCCAGTTTCTTGTTTTCTTTTGTTTGACTATGGGTGTACTGGTTTCGATTTGCATATTCTCCGCCACCTTACATTATTGTGCTGACTTGCTTTAACTCCGCTGTTGATTTCCGCCCTGGGCTTCGCTTTCCGCGGGGCGCCTGGGGAGCCTCCTCGGCAAGCCTGCGGGGTCTCCCCTATCCGCTACCTCCCGCAGGAGTCTTCGCCCCGGGCTCCAATCAATGCTAGAAAACTATATTACTTATTGGAACGGCTCAAACCAAGTTTCTGTGTTTTCTTGCAACGTTTTAACGACTCCGTCTACATCTTGCTCACCGATATACATTCCTTGAAGCTCCGTTTCTATGGTTACTTTTGAAGATGGGTTACCACCAGCAAAGTAAACAAGCATCATATAAGGTGTAGAGTAGTCGCTTACAGCCGCGCTAAGGTCATTTACCAATTCGTTATCAGACTGAACGCCTGGAATGGCGCTGATCATCTTGAAGTTGGTTGTGAACAGTTCACCAAACTCTTCTGTTGTTAAGAATTCCAAGAATTTCTTCGCTTCTTCTTTATGCTCGGAGTTGGCATTGATACCAAAGGAACCATCTACCCAAGTCGTTAATGTAGGCTCGCCGCCAACAGCTGAAGGCATCGGGAAGAAACCAAGCTCCAAATCAGGGTTCATTTCACGCAATACTTCAATTTCCCAGCTACCTAACGGGAACATTGCCGCCTGTCCTGTGAAGAACAGTGTACGGATATCTTCCATCCCAAGACCTTCTGAGTTGTTAGGGAAGTATTCTTTCAGCTCTTCCATCACTTCAATGGATTTCACGAACTCAGGGCTTGTGAAATCTGTTTCGCCTTTAGAGATCTTCTCTACGAAATCATTTCCACCCCAATGTGCAGGACCGAAGATACCGTGAGCTAAAGATAACAACCAGCCTTCTTTTGTTCCGAATGCAAGTGGTGTAACTCCTTCTTCTTTCAACTTATCGTTGATTGCCATGAACTCATCCCAAGTTTTAGGCTCTTCTAGACCATGCTCTTCGAAAATTGCTTTATTATAAAATACTTGTGTTGTACTCAAGTTCAAAGGAACGCCATATTGTGTGCCGTCTTCGCCTCTAGAAGCTTGCAAAGTTTCATCTGGGAACGTATCTAATCCGTTTAATCCGTCGATTGGCTCTATATAGCCCGCTTTTGCCAACTCAAGACCTGGTGCATATGGACGCAGGTGAATGATGTCCGGACCTTCTCCTGCTTGCAGGGAAGTGTTAAGAATCGTGTTATATTCCGTGTTTTTGGACGGTTTGAATTCTACTTTGATGTCCGGGTGCTTTTCGTTGAATGCTTCGATCACTTTTTTATAATTTGGTCCATCCTCTGTTCTCCAGCTGCCGATTGTTAGTGTGACACTGTTTTCGCCGTTGTTGTTGTCGTTGTTTGCTCCTCCAGATTCGTTGGAACATGCCGCTGAAACGACTAGCATCAATGCCATTAAGCCTAATAAACAAATTCTCCCTATACCCTTCACTGTGAATCCCCCTTGTTTTTAAAATATGGCTCTGTTCGTACACCGCTGTTGATTTCCGCGCTAGGCTTCGCTTTCCGCGGGGACCTGCTGAAGCCTCCTCGGCAAGCCTGCGGGGTCTCCACCAAGCTCTACCTCCCGCAGGAGTCTTCGCCTATCGCTCCAATCAACAGCTAGAAATACCATGTATTATAAGAGCCAAAAATATTTATGAAATCTCCTCTTAGATGGAGGAGTATATCATTGTGTGTAATGTTTTTCTGATGGTTCTTATGTTGGTGGACCTTCCGTAATGGACCGCATTGGTCAGGAATACCACTACAAGTTCCTTCTGCGGTTCCACCCAGACACTGGTACCGGTGAAGCCTGTATGACCGAAAGATCCAATAGGCCAACTACCTCCACAAGAAAGCGGGTCCCCTTCCCCGTTCCATACTTCAAAACCAAGTCCCCTGTTTGATTGCTTATGACTTGTTGCCAAACGCATCAGTTCTGGTGGAATGACGTCCTGTTCCTCTGGATACAGAAAATGTGTTGCAAACCCAGCGACATCTTCTGCTGTGGAAAATAACCCTGCACTGCCACTAACACCTCCCAGATGGAAGGCTTTTTCATCATGAACTTCCCCTTGAACAAAACGGCCCCCGACCTTTTCTGTTGAAGCAGAGAGCGCTTTCAGTTTTTCCGGAAGATTGAACCCTGTATTATGTACTCCCCATGGTGTGAAAATATGCTCCCTCGTAAATACATCAAGTGGAATATCTGTGATTTTCTCGAGGATTTTCCCTAATAAGATCATCCCCAGGTCACTATACGCAACCATCTTCCCCGGAGTTTGCTGAAGCTCGGTTTGATAGATGACCGCCATCACATCTCTTTGCCCGTCCCTTGCCACATATGGAAGATCCGGTGGCAAGCCTGAGCGGTGTGATAGAAGATCCGCCACTTTCACCTCGGCATGCTTAAATGCAGGGAGATAATATTGCACTTGTTTTTCAAAATCCAGTTCTCCCTTGCCCAATAACAATAAACTTGCGGGCAATGTTGCCATCACCTTGGTCAGGGAGGCAATATCAAATAAAGTATTTTTTGTTATAGGATATTCTTGCTCATCCGTCCCTATAAAGCTACCGAATGCTTGATGGCACAGAGTTTGCTTTTTTCTGCTCACATGAAGGACGGCACCTGGAAGCTCCTTGTTTTCTATCAAACTATCTACATATTTTTTATACATGCTGCTTGGACGCCTCCACTGCCTTACGCGTTTTATCCAATGCTTTAATGTTCCGTTCTTGATCCAGCTTCATCACCCCGAAAAATAATATATCAATGACATTCAGCTGGGCAATCCTGGAGCTTGTAGCACCACTGCGGACATTCCGTTCAAGGCTTGTCGTATTCAATTTCACATCCGCTAGTGAAGAGGTTGGGTTCTCCCCGGATCTTGTGAGACTAATGACAGATGCCCCGTTTTCCTTGGCCACTTTCAATGATTCGATGATATCCTTCGTCTGCCCGCTATAGGAGATGCCAAATGCCACATCCACTTCTGATAAATTGGCGGCAATCGTCACCTGGGTGTCCTTGTCATATGCCGCTTCACACCATTTGTTGATACGAGTGAGCTTCTGTTTGAAGTCCATGGCAATAAGCCCGGATGCCCCTATTCCATATACAGCAACCACTCTCGCTTTTGAAATCAGTTCGATCGCCTTCTCCAGCTCCGCTTCATCCAGTACCTCTATCGTGTTGTGGATTGCCTGGATATTGTTGTGAGAAACAGAATGGATCATGGAGGAAACTGAATCATCCCTTGGAATATCCTCGTAGCCTTCAAGCTTTTTTTCTGCTTTTGCCTTTGCGAGATCATAGGCAATTTTTAGTTTTAATTCTTTAAATCCCCTGCACTGAAGAGAACGGGACAGACGAATGATGGTCGCTTCGCTGACCTGTGCACTCTCAGCCAGCTTCTGGATGGAGATATTCACCACTTCAGCCGGTTTTTCCAGAATGAATTCAGCTACTTTCCGTTCTGATGGCTTAAAGGTATGTAAACTTTCCTGGATAAAAATTAACTCTCTATTCATAAGGTCTTCCTCTTTTTCAGATATTTCTTACTTTTCATTCTATAAAATAAAGTTTCATAAATCAATCATTATTTTGTAGTTTTGTTTCACACATTAAAAAAACCCCATACCTACTTTGTCTATACTGAGGGATTCCTGATGAAACAGAGACCGCAAATTAAAAAGCACTTTGACGGAAAGCTATCCGCCAAAGTGCTTCTCTCACTTACATACCAATTAAGAATCCATGAAGCCCGCCCAATATCGTGAACACGATTAAGTGGTCACCCGCAGCAATGAAAAACGCTTTTTTTGACAACAGTCCAAACAATGTATTCTTCAAATAGACCAATGTGATTGATAACCCAATCCCCAATCCCACAGCAAAACCGGTCAGGACACTTTCCCCTCCAGCTGCCTGTACGAAGGCAGATACTATAAACGAACTAATAAACGCAATAATTACAGAAACAATATATTTCAGTGGTCCTTCTGTCTGTTTGAACTGCAGGTCTTTTCTTTTCCCAAGCATGACAGAATAATAAATTCCACCATAGACTGCATAGAGAACAGCTCCAATTAATATTGCAACAATATTCAACCCTAACCAATCTATCATTTTAACTAATCTCCTCTTCTTATCGATCTAACCTTCTATTTGGGTTCAATGGCCAATGCAATTGCCCTAACTTTAAAATCCACTTCCAAGCCGCCTTTTTTAGGTGCCATATATAGCAGTTCCAATGGATTATCCAAGTATTTATATCCGCTCTTAGGAAGCCAAAAGCTGTATAGTTCCGAATAGCATTCTATTAGCTTACTGCGATCTAAATAATCTACCGGTTCCTCAAACTCATAGACTACATATTTCCCGCCTTTATAAGGATAAGTCACTAAATTTTCATCAATGATACCTTCCACAGCAAGGTGACATTCATATCTGCTCAATTCCGGCGGGGTGATATAAGGATTATTCTTAGGCACGCCAAACATAAACGATGTGTCTGTTATTAAATCTCGAGCTTTTCCCCAATGGTACATTGCTTCCCAAACATTCGGTATCCCTTCGGTGTATGGACCGACATTTTGCTTTTTCACAGTTGTGCACACTGGAAATTCCATGATCTTCACTTTTTCAAGATCGAGCCACTGAAATTTATTGTAGCCTATGTTGGTTTGTTGCTCTTGCTCCTTATTGCTAAGCTGTTTAGATTTCTTGCTATTATTATCGTATTCTCTTGGAAACCTTTCTAAATAGGCACCTTCTCTCCATTTTGTGGGACTGAATTTAAAATAGGATTGAAAAGAGGTGGTAAAGTAGGAAAGCGATGAAAAGCCACATATTAAGGCAATTTGGGTAACAGGCAATTCGTGTTCATAGATCAGTAGATGCGCCGCTTTCTCCATCCTGAGACGCTTTACGTATGCAGTGGGCGATTCTCCCACTAGCCCTTTAAATATTCGTTGAAAATGAAAGGGAGAATAGGTGGAGATGGAAGCGAGCTTTTCAAGGGACAGGGAGCTTTCTAAATTCTTTTCTATGTATTCCATAACTTGATCCATCAGTTTTTCATGTTCAGAAGTGTACATATATTAATCTCCTTATCTTGTTATCCTCCTTTCATTATAACAACCAGAACAAAAAAGGAATCGGAAATTTCCCCCGATTCCTTTTGCAAACTATGATTTGATCATTCTTGAGCTACTCTAACTTTCCTTCTTTCTTCCAAAGTGGAAAATTCCTAACAACAACCAACCAATCATGACAACAGTTGTGAAAATGAGAGCGGGAATCGGTCCAAACGCTACAATGATAGGGATCGATGCAGCAGTGGCTATCCCACCACCGACAATTAGATCAAGTAACAGCTGTTTATAGCTGAATCCTTCCTTTGCAGGGCTTTTTCCATCCGGATCCGCCAAATTAATCAGCAATACACCTGCTGCACTCATTCCCATTGCTTGTCCAAAATCACCGATCCCTCTTTCAAACCAATAATTTGGCATTATTCGTGGGGCTATGAAGATAAAGGCCAGAACATTCCACCCGATTGCCGTCACCGACATAAGTAAGAATGGCAGCCAATATTCTCCAATCACAGTAAGTGAGAGGGTGGCAATCGCAGAAGCTATGAGCAGATCCAGGGCAAATCCTTGTATTCTGTTAACGATTCCAACATCCAAAATGTGGCGCTTCACAAACTTGTTCATCAGAAGTTGGACAATGATGGCACCCACCATCGCGAGCGGGAATAATGGTAAATGCGTGAACAGTTCGATTTGATCTACCCAGAATGCTTCCTCAAGAAGAATCAATCCCTCCAATATAAGGAATCCAATCCCGATGGCAACACCTATGTAAGCAAAATGAACAGTGAACGTCTCAATAAATTCTGAGCGGGTCGTTTTTTTTCCTACCGGTGCATCTTCCTGATCTTCTTTTGCAATAATTCCGACCAGCTGTTCACCAGAAATGTCTTTAGGGCTTGAAAGAATTTCGGTCTTCCCCTTTCGTGCCCCCCAGTTTATAAGTGCCATCCCTAGCAGTACTCCTGAAAGTACACCGACAGTCGCCAACCCAACCGCCAGATCTTTGCCTTCCTCAAAGTCTACACTTGAAAAGGTTCCTGATAAACCAGCTGCAGTCCCATGACCACCTACAAAACTTATCTCAAGCAATGCACCAGCTGCAGGGTTCAAGTCAAATAGCGGAGTGAGGACCAAAACGGCCAACGTGATGCCAACCACATACTGTCCCCATGAAAGAAAGTGGGCAAAAGTTATTTGAGGTCCGGAGATTTTCCAGATTTTCTTAATGTTCGGTATGGTTTTTCCAAGGAAAAAAGAAGCAAAAACAACACTGATCAACAATCCAGGGAGCTCTCCCCATACCTTTTGCATATTATCCGGAAAAAGTCCGCCGGTATCAAACAGGTCCACCCCAAGCTTGCCTAATATTTCAGGTCCTAAAAGCAAACCGATAAGGCCTGCAAGAATGGAACTCGGGACAAAGATTTTTTGCAAAAACGGAAGTGATACACGCAACCATTTTCCGATAATCAAAAGGGCTCCTAAAATGATGAAACTGAAACCGATTAATTCAGGAGACATGTTCAAACGGCCATTCCCCCCTTGTAAACTCTATTTTTAATATAAAATCAGTACCCTATTAGACAGAGGGATAATCATGGAGAAAGTAAGGTGTAATGGCTGGGTGGGGGATGGTGGAACCACTTGTTTCATAAGAAAGCGCCCCTATGCAACCACCACTGCTTCAAAATTGAGCTTGTCAGTCGTCATAACGGACCTATGCAACCCAAAAATACAAGTGTATCGTCCCTACTTAACAAAGAAAGGAGATGATTGCCACATAAAAAGGAACCGGAATTTCCTCCGGTTCCTTTGAAAACTCTTATATGGACATGTCTCCAACAGAGAATGAGCATCTTAACACTTCAGAGAGCTTATGTAGGGTGGATACTTGCACGTCTAGTGTGCCTGCCTCTATTGCCGCGATAGTGTCTGCAGGCAAGCCTGATAACGAGGCAAGATGGTCAATCTCTATCTCTTGTCTAGTTCTTGCGTTCTTAAGCTGATTTCCAATATGGTTCACCATGATCCCCCTCCAAATACTATGTTTGCAAACGCTTACAATATATTATATAAAAATATTTAGAATTTTTCAATATTTAAATTCCCCCTATACACCACTGAAGAATTTTTCACCCATCTGGAGCTGGTTAAGCCTCTTCGGTAAAACTTCCATGGCTCCATATAGTGCTAAAAAAACAACAGGATGCCTAGGGATTTATCCATTTGGCTTCCTGTTATCAACATGTTAGTATCCAGTTCCTTTTCCGCCTGTTACGATGGCGATTCCGGAGCTAGCGCCGATTCTTGTGGCACCTGCTTGAACCAGCTTTCTTGCTGTATCAAGGTCACGTACGCATGCAGATGCTTTAACGCCCATGTCAGGGCCGACTGCTTCACGCATAAGCTTGATGTCTTCTGCCGTTGCACAGCCTGGTCCGAAGCCTGTGGACGTTTTGACGAAATCCGCTCCTGCCATTTTTGCCAGAATACAAGCCTTTTTCTTTTCTTCTGTTTCCAAAAGACCTGTTTCAATAATTACTTTTACTGGTGCATGGCCTTTTGCAGCAAGAACGACCGCTTCGATATCTTTTTTGACCGTTTCAAAGTCGCCTGATTTAAGGGCACCGATGTTCATGACCATGTCAATTTCCGTAGCCCCGCTTGCGATTGCGTCACGGGTTTCGGAAACTTTTACAAAACTGTTGGTAGCACCAAGGGGGAAACCGACTACAGTCGTAATTCCCACATTGGAACCCTTCAGTTCTTGGGCAGCTGTAGGTACCCAGTAAGGATTGACACATACTGTTGCGAAGTTGTATTCTTTCGCTTCTTCACATAGTTTGACGACCTGCTCTTTTGTGCTTTCTGGCTTTAATAGAGTATGGTCGATCATTCTTGCGATAGAAGGTCCTGTGATCAGGTTGGATGATGCATTCGCATAGCTGTTGCCGGTAGAAGTAGTTGAAGCTGCGGGTTTTCCTTCTGCCAGCTGTTGTTTATTTGTCAGTTGTTCCATGATTTGATTCGTAATTTGTTCCACCAATGCTTCCATTTGCATTGTGTTCACCTCGCATTAATGTAATCGGTCGACAATACCGGCAATGACGGCATCAAAAGAGCCTTTCGGGTCTTCTAATATATCTCTTGCCGCTCCACCTTCTTCGAGTATCAGTACATAGTCCCCAACCCCTGCGTGAAAGCGGTCAAAAGCAATCATGGCCTCGCCACATTCCTTGCCGCTCGCGTCCACCGGGATGACGACCATGAGCTTTTTGTTTTTATGACTTGGTGTTTTAATCGTCGAAACGACATTTCCAACGACTTTTGCTAGTTTCATAGAGTGGTAGGAAGGATTTTCTCGATATCGGAATGTGGTCTTGGAATCACATGCACAGATAGGAATTCGCCTACACGTTGAGCTGCATCCGCTCCCGCTTCTGTCGCCGCCTTAACAGCTCCTACATCACCACGTACCAATACAGTGATTAAACCTCCGCCAACTTGAACTTTTCCTACTAAGGAAACGTTCGCTGCCTTCATCATTGCGTCTGCTGCTTCAATTGCACCTACTAGACCTTTTGTTTCAATCATTCCCAATGCGTTGCTCATTTATATTTCCTCCATTCGCTTTACGTTGTAATAGTCGATGATTCCAAGTATCCCTGCATCCGATGGGACGAGGTCTTTGTTCAATGGCAGAGAGGATTCCCTGCTTTTAGCAAGATAAACAAGGTCCCCTTCTCCCGATTGACCGATTGTGTCTATAGCAACAAGTGGTTTGCCTTTATCCTGCAACTGATCATCTACTGGTTGGACGATTAATAGCTTCAACCCTCTCAGGTTTTCGTCTTTATGGGTACAGATCATATTTCCAATCACTTTTGCTACGAACATGCTCTAAACCTGCTTTCAGCGTTTTATAAAACGACTTTCGATTTCCATTACTTTTGTGACGCGACGATCGTGGCGGCCGCCTGCAAATTCGGTTTCCAGCCATTTCTTCACCAATTGCTTGGCAAGGCCTTCCCCGATGAACTGGCCACCGATGGATAAGACGTTGGCATTATTGTGTTCCCGGCTGTTGATGACAGAGGAGAGGTCCCAGCAGACCGCACCACGGACACCCGGAATCTTGTTCAATACCATTCCGCTACCTACGCCGACTCCGTCAATCATGATGCCGACGTAATCTGGATTTGTTGCTACACATTCCCCGACGAAGAATGCGATATCTGGATAATCCACCGATTCATTTGCTTTACAGCCGAAATCAAGGTATTCATATCCCAGTTCCGTCAAATAGCCTTTTAACGCTTCTTTCAGCTCGTATCCACCGTGGTCGCTACCGATTGCAACTTTTTTCATTTTCTACGCTCCTTTGGCAAATACAGCGATTATTTTCTGAAAAGAATCAACCTTCAAGCTTGCACCGCCGACAAGGACACCATCAATGTCGGTCATTGCCGCGAACTCTTGTGCATTGTTCTCATTGACAGAGCCACCATATAAAATGCTGACCTTCTCCGCGTTCTCTTTATCAAGATGAGCGAGAACGGCTCGGATGTATGCATGGATGCGCTGTGCTTCCTCCGCTGTAGCGGATTCCCCGGTTCCGATTGCCCAAACCGGCTCGTATGCGAAAACCACTTCGGATGCATCAATACCTTCCAACGCTCCTAGCATTTGGGTCGTCAACACTTTTTCTGTCTGGTTCTGTTGCTTTTGTTGCAAGGTTTCTCCGATGCATATGATAGGGGTCAGACCCCTTTTTAAGGCTTGTTTTGCTTTCAGGTTCACGGTTGCGTCATCTTCTTGTGCGTATTGCCTTCTTTCGGAGTGTCCGATGATGCAGTGAGAGCAGCCTATTTCTTTTAACAGGCTTGCTGCCGTTTCGCCTGTGTAGGCGCCATTTTCCTCTTGATGAGTATTTTGTGCGCCTATGTGAATGTCTTTATTTTGTCCTTGTACATAAAGCTTTGCTGGATACAGGAGTGGTGCAGGCGGGCAAACCACCACTTCCACTCCGTTTCCTTCTTTAAGCTGTTGTAAAAAATCCAGCATTTCCTGGAGGGTTTTGTTCATCTTCCAATTTGCAATCACATATTGTGTCCTGCCTGTCGGCAAACTCCCTGGCAGACCAGGGGATTGCTGTACTGCCTCTTGGACAAGTAGTTTGATATAGGCTTTTATGGATTGATCCATCCTACTCTACCTACTATTTCGCTGCCGGTAGAATTCCGTTGACTTCGGAGTTTGGACGTGGGATCACGTGTACAGATACTAGGTTCCCTACTCTTCCGGCTGCATCCGCTCCCGCTTCTGTTGCCGCTTTTACAGCCCCTACATCACCACGGACCATCACTGTGACTAGGCCGCCACCTACGAATTCTTTTCCTACAAGTGTTACGTTTGCTGCCTTTACCATTGCGTCTGCTGCTTCGATTGCCCCGATTAGACCTTTTGTTTCGATCATTCCTAATGCTTCTTGACTCATTTGAATTCCTCCTAATGGTTGTTTAATAGTTTTGGATTTTGATTGCTTTTTCTTATTTTTAGGTGGTTCCACAGGCTGTCCCTCTTGAGGTAGTTCATTCAGTTCTGCCATTTTTCATCCCCCTCCTAAATGATTCTGAAGCTGTCTACCATCACACAGCGTCTTTGGCGGGTGAAGGTTTTGGCTGATGTCAGCCCTTCTCCCGTCGGCCCTGCTATGGTGAGGGTGGTAAATCCTTCGCTCTGATAGCCAAGCCCTGCAACAGATGGACCGTTTTTCACAAAAATGGTCGCTTGAATTTCTTTTGCCATCTTTGTCAGGTTGGTGACATTCTGAGAATGCATGATGGCTGTATGTCTGTTGCCTTTTTCAGCTTTTACAGCAAGGCTGATGGCTTTATTCACATCTGGCACCCTGACAATTGGCAGGATCGGCATGAGCATTTCTGTGTGTATCAAAGGGTGATCTTCCTTTGTTTCGGCAATGATGAGTTTTACTTTGGAGTCTGCCCTGATCCCTGCCGCTTCGAGCAGAACGGATGCGTTCTTTCCGATAAAATCGCGGTTTGGATAATATTTCTCCCCTTTTTTGATCAATACTTTTTCAAGCAGCTTGTCCAACTGGTATCCTTTCATTTCGACAGCACCATTTTTAGTCATCTCACTTTTTAAGGAGTTGGCTACTTTTTCGACAACGAATACTTCTTTTTCCGCTGTACAGAGGACATTGTTATCAAAGCTTGCTCCCGTTACGATGTCCTTTGCAGCCTTGGGGATGATTGCTGTTTCATCCACCACAACCGGCGGGTTCCCGGGACCTGCGGCTATCACTTTCTTCCCGGAGCTCATTGCCGCCTGAACCACTATGCCACCGCCTGTTACGACTAACGCCTTCACTTTCGGGTGCTTCATCACTTCATTTGACGTCTCAATGTTGGGACTCGCAACGGAAGTAAGCGTGTTGGCAGGCCCTCCTGCAGCCACAATCGCCTCATTTAAAAGCTGCATCGCCTTAATGGATACTTGTTTAGCACTTGGATGCGGGTTGAAAACCACCGCGTTGCCTGCTGCTACTAGAGAAATGGAGTTGTTGATGATGGTTGCTGCCGGATTGGTGGATGGTGTGATGGCACCGTAAACACCAACTGGTGAATACTCGACAACAGTCAGACCCCCATCCCCTGAATAAGTCGTGGCCACAATATCTTCCACTCCAGGTGTTTTATCAGCAGCCAAAAGGTTTTTCGCCACCTTGTCCTCCACTCGTCCAAGCCCGGTTTCTTTGACTGCGAGTTCAGCAAGTTCTTGGGCATGCTGCCTGCTTACTTCCCGCATTTTCTCTATCATGTTCTTTCTCGTTTCAAGTGGGGTCGCTCTCAGCTTATCCCATGCATCCGTTGCAGCATCTGCCGCTTCATCGACGCTATGAAACACGCCATTTCCCAGTGGGATCTCACTGTTTCCCCGTTCACTGGAAACGGAGGAGGTTTTGCCCTCATTCCCAAGCTTAGCAAGGACTTGAGCAACCATTTCTTTTATGTCGCTTTCCTTGATTTGCACGTTTAATTACCTCCTTTTGTAAAGGTCAGGGATCCGTTCAGTTCTATCTGATCCACGATGCCCACTATGGCAGCATCGACGGGTACCCCGTTCGTAATTTCTGTCTGCCTTGCAGAGCTTCCGCTTACAATCAACACGACTTCTCCTACGCCAGACCCGACTGTGTCGATCGCAACAATTGGCTTGCCATCCTCTTCGATTGTGGTCATATCAAGCGGTGTGACGATCAAAAGTTTCTTGCCTCTGAGCTTTTCTGCTTTGGTGGTTGCGACGATTGAGCCTGTTACTTTAGCAATGATCATGATTGCGTTGCCTCCTTTCTAGGAGTTCGTTACTTATTCTTTTAAAATCTGAATCTTCATTTCCCTTGCCATGTCTTTTGCGACCGGGGAGATTTTGCTATTCTTAGGAACCGTAACAGCTTTGACATTTTCTCTTGATGCACGCTCAATGTGCTTCGAGAGGACAAGTGGTTGTTTATCCTTATATAACTGATGTTGTTCTTTTGCTGTGCGTACAAGCTTATTCAAAGGCACCCATTTAACCTGGTCCTTTTGAGTGGTGCGCATGTAGCCTTGCAGCTTTTCTTGAACAGAATGCGTTGCAAGAATTTGTTGATAAACTCCAAGCTCCACTTCATTGTTGGCGATGACGACCGGCTTGCCTAACAGCTGGAACTGGATGGCTGTCTTGGTTGCCTTGTCGTCATCAAGCATCAGGGCAAGCTTCGAAACAAGCTGGAAGGATGCAACCGGGAGAATCAGAAGGTCTGTCGATGTCCAAAGTGACTGCAGCTCCTGGTAATCTGCGCTATCCAACGATAATATTCCTTCTTCGCCTTCCAGCAGCTCCTCCCATTCCTTTGAAGCCACTATCCTCACCTGAAAAGATGACTTTATTTCCGTAACCGCTTTCAAAATATTGTTAGGATCTGTAGATTGATAGCTTAATAGTAAGGTGATCAACGGTTTTTTTATTTGCGCGGGGGTTATGGTGTCCTCAGTTTGTTCGGACATATAAGCTTCGACAGCTTTTCTGACAAGCTCTCTAACCGTTTCCTTTACATCCACAGCCACAACCACCCTCCTTTTCCGGAGAACATCGTATTGCGATGATTTCGCCAAGCTGGCCATTTTTAATATTGGCAGCATTGGCCTCATCCAGATCGATGTGCATCTCCAATTTGTATTTTGGCGAGACACGGATAAGTACATTGGAGTAGGTGATGCCGCGTGGACCATCAACTTTTATGTCCACCATGTCTCCTGCCTTCACGCCAAATCTTTCTCCATCATCCGGGTGCATATGGATATGGCGGGAGGCGCAAATCAAGCTTTCCTCCACTTTGATTTGCCCTCTTGGACCCATGATCGTGATGGATTCCGAGCCTGCAAGGTCTCCTGATTGGCGAATTGGGGGAGTCACCCCTATGCCGTAGCCATCAAACAAGGAGATTTCCACTTGGGTTTTCCCTCTGGCCGGCCCCAGCACCCGTACATTAGGGATTCTTCCTTTTGGACCTATCAATGTTACCGTTTCTTTTGCCGCAAACTGATTGGGCTGCGAGAGGTCCTTCTGCTTTTTCAGCTCATGCCCCCGACCGAACAGTCGCTCCACATGTTCGGGAGACAGGTGGACATGCCGGTTGGATACGGCAATCGGCACCTGCTTGGTTGAAACGTGCAAGGTGTTCTGAACCACCTCTTGCACCAGCGCCTTAATGGTCGCTCGATCCATTGTTACTCTCCCCCATTTCCAGCAAAGCTTTTGCTGTATATTGATCGGTTATCAGGACATTGGCATAATTACCGTTAAGTGCCCCTAGTATGCCTTCCACTTTCTTGTTACCGCCTGCCACAAGAATGCTGTAGTCTTTTTCGGCCAATTGGGAAAGCTCTATTCCGATGGTGCGGTCATTCAGGGATTGATTACTGATATGGCCATTGATGTCGATGAAGCGCGAGCAGATATCCGCCACGGTTGCATTCTTCTTCAATGTTTCCACATCACTGTCTAAAAAATATCCCGCCCGCATAAGTGTCGATTGCTCCCCGGCTTCCCCTACTGTGTAGATTGCAATATTGGCTTTACGTCCAAGTTCCAGCACCTTGTTTATATGTCTGTCTGCGACAATCGCCTGCTTCACGACAGGATGATCGACCACTGCCGGGACAGGCAGGAAGTGTGGGGTGGTATGGAATGCCATTGCAAGGCCATTGATGATGTCAGATGCGTGCGTATTAAGCTCTGAATAGCTAACACCGCCATTCAATTGCACAATTTTCACATCATGAACAGTTTTAGGATTAAGCTGCTGGGAAAGTTGATAAAGTGTCGTCCCCCAAGTAATTCCGATCGTATCGCCATTTTTCACAATGCCGTACAAGTATTCGGCTGCCGCTTCCCCAATTTTCACTTTAATGTGCGAATCTTCATACGCCGGGACGGAAGTGACAACACAATCTTTCAGATGGAAAGTTTCTTGGAGCCTTGCTGCCAGTCCATTCACATCTTCTGTCGGATCACAGATTTTAATATGTACGACCCCATCCTGTTTTGCCTGATCGAGCAGACGGGATACGGTAGGGCGAGATACGCCAAGCTTTTGGGCGATTTCCTGTTGACTGTAATTGAATAGATAATACATTTTAGCCACTTCTACCAAACGGGCTATTTTTTCGTTTTGCATGCTCTTTTCACCCGATTTCAAATTATGTTCATTATACGTGTATAAAAGTGCTTAGAATCATGGTGGTTCTTGTTGAAATTTAGCATTTTTCTATGAAGATGGATCTGTGTGTGAACTTTTGTTAATATACGTTTGAACATATGTTAATTTTATTATAAACCTAGTAAAAATTCTGTCAATATATTTTATTCTTAATAGTCAGATATGTAAGCGCTTGTTTTTGGTGGGGGAGGATGGCTATTGCTAGGGCAAGGGAAGCATATTTGATAGATTTAGTTCAAAATTTGAGTGAATTTATGACTTTATGTAGTCCTTTTAGTCGCAAATCGGGTAAAAGCTGCTCCCTGGGTGTTCAAAATCTCTTTGGACCTGACGTCGAGAGCGACTTACTTTCCAAAGTCACGACTTTACTTTCCGTTTGGGGACAAATACTTTCCGAACTTTGAAAATACGAGCCAAACAGAGCCATTTACTTTCCAAACTCCCTGCAATACATGCCAAACGACAAGTGACATCAAGATTCGACATCTGCACCAAACCCTCTCACCGGCCATCACTTACCCTGCACCCGGCCCCCACCCGCCCAAACACCCCATTTCTCCACAAAAAAAAGCACGCCCTCCATCTTAAAGAGAACGTGCCCAAAACTTCTATCTTATCGTTTCCCAGAATCAAACGGTTCACCAACAGCTTTAGGTGCCTGAGAAGATTTCGAGAAAATGATCAATGCGATCAATGTGACCACGTAAGGGAATACCTTCAAGAATACCGGCGGAATGACAGCCAATGAAGGGACTACCTGTGATACGTTCGCAACCGTAGTCGCAAAGCCGAAGAACAGCGTTGCCGCCAGGATTCCAAGTGGCTTCCATTGTCCGAAGATCAAGGATGCAAGTGCCAAGAAACCAAGGCCTGCAACCGTACCGTTGAATTCCCCACCTGTCGTCACGATGAATACCGCACCGCCAAGTCCAGAGAAAGCCCCGGAGATCATAACACCGATATAACGCATTTTGTATACGCTGATCCCCGCTGCTTCTGCAGCATGCGGATGCTCCCCGCAAGAACGCAAGCGCAAGCCAAATGGCGTTTTATAAAGTAAGAACGCACTTAAAAGCAAAATGCCGAGTACTAGCCAGGTAGTTGCGTATGTCCGTGTGAAAAATAAGCTTCCAATCACAGGGATGTCATTCAGAAACGGAACATTGAATGGTTTCAGCGTACTGATTTGGATGTTTCCGCTTCCTGTGATATTACGCGCCAAGAATACCGTGATGGCAGCAGCAATCATATTGATGGCTGTACCACTGATGATCTGATTGGCATGGAGATTGATACTTGCAAAGGCATGGAGGAGGGAGAACAATAATCCCATCAAGGTTGCCAAGGCAAGACCGATCCAGATTGCTTTTTGCTGACCGGGCATCATCGCCTGCATTTTGAGGATGACAAGGGCACCTGTGAAAGCACCAATGACCATCAATCCTTCCAAACCGATGTTTACAACACCGCTTCGTTCACTGAATAAAGCTCCCAGGGCTGTGATCAAAAGAGGGATAGTAAAGATAATTGCATACGGAGCTATTTGCTGAATCGTTGTCCACATATCTTATACCTCCTCCTTCTTCTCAGTCTCGGTCGTGTTACGAACGATTGCTGGTTGTTTTTTATTCTTCTTTTTATTGAGGAAGTAGCGAATCATTCTATCTATCAAGATGCTTGTCGCAGCAAAATAGATGATGATGGCAATGATAGAATCTGCAATCTCTGGTGGGATATCTGTCATCGCATTCATGAATCCACGGCCGGAATAAAGAAGACCGAAGAAAATCGCTGCCAATAATACCCCGATTCCAGTGTTTGCTCCAAGAAGTGCCACCGCAATCCCATCGAAGCCTTGTGTCGGCAAGATCCCGATTTGGATGCTCGTCGCATTTCCTGCATAAAATGCCACTCCGCCAAGACCTGCAAGTCCACCTGCAATGACCATGGACGTAATGATGCTTCTGTTTACCGCAATCCCGGCATACTCCGCTGAATCACGGTTGAATCCTACTGCTTTCAACTCGTATCCGAGTGTTGTTTTATTAATGATAAAAGAGAAAATGATGACGGTGATGGCCGCAATGAATAATCCTAAGTTAATGTAAGAGCCATCAAACATATCTGTTAAGATTGGCGTGCGCAAAGATGCAGATTCCGGTAGTTTTTTAGATTCTGTTTCCAAAAACTCACCTTTAAAGTAAGTCGGCACCGCGTAATAAACCGTCCAGTAAGCAATCCAGTTCATCATGATGGTGGATACTACTTCATGAACATTGTATCTTGCCTTTAACAGGCCCGGAACGAATGCCCAAAGTGCCCCGCCGATGAATCCAGCCGCCACCATGCATACAAGTAATAATGGTCTGGAAAAATCAAACGTCAAGCCAACGGCAACCGCACAAAAGCCTCCGAATAGCATTTGACCGGCAGCTCCGATATTGAACAAGCCAGTACGGAATGCAAAGGCTACGGATAATCCGGTGAAAATCAGCGGTGTAGCTGTTGCCAGCGTATTCCCTATTCTAGAAAGGTTTTTCAATCCGCCTTCAAACAAGTATTTATATCCTTCCACAGGATTGTGCCCTGTGACTGCCATCAATATCGCACCTGCTATCAGACCGAAAAGGACAGCAAGCAACGAGATTATGCCATTTCTCATTCTTCTTCCCCCTTCATCACGCCAGCCATCATCAGACCAAGTTCGTTTTCGTTCGTTTCTTTTGCATTCACGATCCCGACTAATTGGCCATTATTCACAACGGCAATGCGATCTGAAACATTTATTACTTCATCCAATTCCAAGGATACAAGCAGAACCGCTTTACCTTTGTCCCTTTGTTCCACAAGTCTTCTATGGATGTATTCAATCGAACCAACATCCAAGCCACGAGTAGGCTGAACAGCAATCAAGAGGGTTGGATCGAGCTCGATTTCCCGTCCGATAACCGCTTTTTGCTGATTTCCTCCTGACAGGGAACGGGCGATCGATTTCCCACCTTCGCCTGAACGGACATCAAAGCTTTTGATAATGGAATCTGCATGCTTTTTAATGGCGGAAAAATTCAGAACGCCACGTTTGGAGTATGGTTGTTTGTGGTATAACTCAAGTACCATGTTTTCCTCGATCGTATAATCCAGGACAAGTCCATGCTTATGACGGTCTTCAGGTATATGAGCGATTCCGCTTGCAATTCTTGAACGAACCGGCATTTTTGTAATGTCTTTTCCTTCAAAAAGAATCGATCCGGAGTCTGCTTGCTTCAATCCTGTAATACTTTCCACAATTTCAGACTGACCGTTTCCATCGACTCCCGCAATTCCAAGGATTTCTCCTTTTTTGAGTTCCAATGACATGTTTTTAAGTGCGATTACATCTTTGCCCTTTTTAACAGACACGTTGTCCATTTTTAGGACGATTTCACCTGGTGTCGCTTCTTTTTTGCTGACTTTGAAGTTTACTTCGCGTCCGACCATCATTTCTGCCATTTGTTCTTTCGACGTTTCCGCCACGTTTACAGTGCCAATTGTCTTTCCTCTTCTGATAACGGTACAACGATCTGCCATCGCTTTGATTTCTTTCAGCTTATGGGTGATGATGATGATCGACTTTCCTTCTGCAATAAGGTTTTTCAGGATCTTCCCAAGTTCGATGATCTCCTGAGGTGTAAGAACCGCAGTAGGCTCGTCCAAAATCAACACGTCTGCCTGACGATACAACATCTTCAAAATTTCCACACGCTGTTGCATCCCAACGGAAATGTCTTCAATTTTTGCATGAGGATCAACGTTCAGTCCATACTTTTTGGACAAATCCTCAATTCTTTTGCTGGCAGTCTTTTTATCGAGTACATACATCTTATGCAACTCGGAACCTAGCATGATATTTTCTGTTACCGTAAAGTTACTGACCAGTTTGAAGTGTTGGTGAACCATTCCGATTCCAAGCTTCGTCGCGACGTTAGGATTGGCAATCTTCATTTCTTTGCCATTGATTTTTATCGACCCTCTATCCGGTTGATACATTCCGAACAGTATCGCCATCAACGTTGATTTCCCGGCACCATTTTCCCCAAGGAGGGCGTGAATTTCTCCCTGCTTCAGACGAAGTGTAATATCATCATTGGCAACTATTCCAGTAAACTCTTTCCGGATATTGAGCATCTCCACTACATAGTCCATAGAGCGATTCTCCCTTTTTTGTTTTTTTATCCCAAGAGGACAGACAACTAACCTCTTTCTTTGGCATTAAAAAAGGCGGGACCCCCCGCCTTTTTCTTTTTTCATATGCCAGGCATTATTTATTATTTGATTAAATCGCCTTGATCAGAAGAAACTTCCACTTCACCGGATTTAATCAATTCAAAGATTTCATTTACTTTAGTAGTTGTCTCATCACTAAGGTTTGGATTTTCTTCAGGAAGTCCAACTCCGTCGTTTGTCGCATCAAATGTAAGAGTTTCTCCACCAGGGAACTCGCCATCGATTTCTGCTTTGATCATGTCAGCAGCTGCGGTGTCGATTTTCTTGACTGCAGAAGTCAGGATAACAGAATCTCCATTGTCCATTTTACCTTCTTCATATTGGTCAACGTCAACGCCGACCATCCATACATCATCTCCGCCTCCAACACGTGTTTTAGCTTCGTTGATTGCCCCAACTCCAACTCCACCCGCTGCTGCGAAAATAACATTTACTCCACGATCGAACATTGCTGCAGCAATTTGTTGTCCAGCTGCTACATCGTCAAAAGTACCTTGGTATACAACGTTTTCTGCTTTGATGCTTACATTTGTGTCAAGGTTTTCATTTGCATATGCAATACCTTGTTGGAAGCCCCAGTTGAATTTTTGAACCGGAGGAATTTCCATACCACCGATGAATCCAGCTTCGCCCTCTTTTAATTCTAAAGCTGTTGCAATACCAGCTAGGAATCCAGCCTCATGCTCAGCAAAGAAAATAGAAACTGTGTTTTCTCCTATTACTGGATTGAAGTCACCATTGTGTGGAGATCCATCGATCAATACGAATTTAGCATCTTCGAATTGGCTTTGTGCGTTGAATACAGCCGTTTCGAATTTGAAACCTGGTGTTACGATGAATTTGTAGTCTGCATCATACAGGTTTGTGATCTCTTGCATGTAATCAGCTTCTGTAGTACCTGCAGGCTTTAAGTATTTCTCTTTAATCCCTAATTCTTCTTTAGCTTGTAAAATCCCGTTCCATGTACCTTCATTAAAAGATTTGTCATCAATCGTACCAGCGTCCGTTACCATTCCGACTAACATGCCAGAACCGCTGTTATCGCCTGATGCAGATTCAGAACCGCCCTTATTGTCTGTTCCGCAACCTACCAAAAAGATCATCGTTGTTAAAACAGTGATGATCGTTGCAATTAATCCCTTTTTCATGCCTTAACTCCCCCAAAATTT
Organism: Sutcliffiella horikoshii DSM 8719; assembly: GCA_001648575.1. Taxonomy (GTDB): domain Bacteria; phylum Bacillota; class Bacilli; order Bacillales; family Bacillaceae_I; genus Sutcliffiella_A; species Sutcliffiella_A horikoshii. The sequence goes on from LQXN01000063.1 coordinate 228,629, forward strand.
AAAATTAATAGTAAATTGAAAACCTTTACTATCATTACTATATTCGTAAACTTCCAATATTTCAATATATGTTTTCCAAAGATGAACATATTTTCATGAATAAAATTACCTAGTAAAAAATATTGTCGAAAAATTGTTGATAAATACTGGGTTTTTAGCGCTTTCATTGGCAGAAATTACATAAAAGGGGTCTGACCCGCTCCCCTTTAAAGCGCTAATGCGTCACCAAACCACCCCCACGCATTGATAGGTTCGATGTCTATTTGTAAGCAGTCCTTTGTTTATTGTATGATAGGGTACATATATAGAGTTATTCCTCTCCTCTTCCTATATAAGGGTGAGTTTATTTTTCATATAAGGACGTGGGTTTGAATGAGAATTAATAAATTTATCAGTGATTCCGGTGTTGCTTCGAGGCGTGGGGCAGATAAATTGATTGAAGAAGGTAGAGTTAAGATTAATGGGAAGGTTGCCAAGATCGGCGGACAGGTCAACCCCGGAGATGAGGTATTGGTGAACGGCCAGCTCATCCGGATAGCCAGGGACAATGTCTATATTGCTTTGAACAAGCCGATAGGGATTACTTCTACTACCGAAAAGCACGTTAAAGGCAATATCATCGATCTTGTAAACCATCCTCTGCGCCTGTCCCATATCGGACGCCTGGACAAGGAATCAGAAGGGCTTATCCTGCTGACCAATGACGGCGACATCATCAATGAAATTTTGCGGCCAGAAAACAAGCATGAGAAAGAATACATCGTCTCTGTCGATAAGCCGATCACCCAGGACTTTGTGAAACAAATGTCAGAAGGTGTGAAAATCCTAGGTACCAAGACCTTTCCATGTGAAGTAGAACAACTGTCAAAATTCGATTTCAAAATCATTTTGACTCAAGGGCTCAACCGACAGATCCGCCGTATGTGTGCGGAACTTGGATATGAGGTACTGCGCCTGCAGCGGACCCGGATCATGAATATCGAGCTCGGCAACCTGCCTATGGGCCAGTGGCGGGATCTAAGCAAAAAGGAAAAGCGCCAGCTATTTTCAGAATTGAATTACGAACCTAAAGAATGGTAAGAATAAACGCCTGTCCCCGTTGTCCATAAATTGGCTTGGGGGACAGGCGTTTTTATTATTGTATTTTGAAACCATTACTGTATAATTGTTCCGAATCACGAATTATTATACTTTAAAATAAATTTAGTTTTGATATATAGGGAGGTTGCTATGACTAACGCAATTATTCAGTTCAAAGATGTTCGCAAGCAGTTCGACAACGATCCTGCTGTACTTAATGATGTCAGCTTCGAAATTGAACGGGGAAAATTTTACACCCTGCTTGGTCCTTCCGGTTGCGGGAAGACTACGATTCTCAGGCTGATTGCCGGGTTTACCGAAACATCTGCCGGTGACATTTATTTTAACGGCAAAAAAATGAACGATGTACCTGCCAACAAACGTCAGGTGAACACCGTTTTTCAGGACTACGCTCTATTTCCTCACCTGAATGTATTTGAAAATGTAGCATTCGGGCTGAAAATAAAAAAAATGAAAAAAGCTGATATTGAAAAGAAAGTTACCGAAGCGCTGAGCTTTGTGAATCTCGAAGGCTTTGAATCTCGTGAAATCCGGGAAATGTCCGGCGGTCAGCGCCAGCGTGTCGCGATTGCGCGTGCCATCGTTAATGAACCGGAAGTAATTCTGCTAGATGAACCTCTATCAGCACTGGACCTGAAACTGCGCACGGAAATGCAGTATGAATTAAGGGAGCTTCAGCAACGCCTTGGCATCACCTTCATTTTTGTCACCCATGACCAGGAAGAGGCGCTTGCGATGTCAGATGAGATCTTCGTCCTTAATGAAGGGAAAATCATTCAAAGCGGAACCCCGACAGATATTTATGATGAGCCGATCAACCGCTTTGTAGCAGACTTTATCGGTGAATCCAATATTGTCGAAGGCCGGATGATCAAAGATTTCCTTGTGGAATTTGCCGGAAAACAATTTGAATGTGTGGACAAAGGGTTAAAGGACGATGAGAAGGTGGATATTGTCATCCGACCTGAGGACCTTGCCATCACTACTCCAGATGAAGGGAAATTGCAGGTGCGAGTGGATTCTCAATTGTTCCGTGGTGTTCATTATGAGATAAGCAGCTATGACCAAGAGGGGAATGAGTGGCTGGTTCACTCAACCAAGAAAGCGACTGTCGGGGACCAGATCGGTTTATTCTTTGATCCAGAAGCCATCCATGTCATGCGCCTTGGGGAATCGGAAGAAGATTTTGACAGACGACTTGAAGGCTATTCACATGCAAGTGGAGAGAGCCATGGAAAATAGACTCACGAAAAACCTTTATTTTATTCCTTATGCTCTTTGGATTGCGCTGTTCGTCATAGCCCCGATCTTGCTTGTACTCTATTATTCTTTTTTCAATATTGAGGGCAATCTATCATTAGAGAACTATCAGAAATTCTTTACACCTGTCTATTTGAAAATGACGCTGAGTTCATTTTGGTATGCATTTTTAATTACAGCCATCACACTTCTGATTGCCTACCCGACGGCATTACTATTAACACGGACCCGTCATAAGTATCTGTGGCTGTTGTTGCTGATTGTCCCGAGCTGGATCAATCTGTTGCTGAAAGCCTATGCTTTCTTGGGGATATTCGGCACATATGGAGTTGCCAACAGTTTCTTGGAAGTGATCGGAATCGGCTCCACGCAAATATTATTCACGGACTTTAGCTTTGTGTTCGTTTCGGTCTATATATTTATTCCGTTTATGATCTTGCCGATATTCAACGCCTTGAATGAATTGAATCCGACTCTGATTGATGCCGCAAATGACCTTGGGGCATCCCGATTGACCACCTTTTGGAGGGTGACACTTCCCCTTACCATGGACGGGGTCAAGGTCGGATGTCAGATTGTCTTTATTCCGGCACTATCTTTATTCATGCTTACGAGATTAATAGCCGGGAACCGCGTCATCACCCTCGGTACAGCAATTGAACAGCATTTCCTTGTGACCCAGGACTGGGGTATGGGATCGACAATTGCAGTGTTTTTGATCATCATCATGTTCCTTTTCATGAAATTGACAAGCAGCAGAAAGCGAGGAATCTAACATGGGTAATAGAAAAACAACTCCGTTATCAACGTTATTTCTCGTTTTGATTTTTGCCATTCTATATTTGCCGATTTTCTTTCTTGTCTTCTATTCATTTAACAGCGGGGGAACGATGTATGACTTTGAAAGTTTTACACTTGAGTGGTACAGGGAGCTTTTCGATGACACGCGACTGCTTATTATTGTACTGAACACGCTACTGATCGCCCTGCTTTCGGCATTGATTTCAACCGTGATCGGTGTCATGGGAGCAATTGCTATTTATTCTTTTAAAAATAGAAGAACAAAAAACACCTTATTATCTTTAAATAACGTTTTGATTGTCAGCCCGGATGTCATCATCGGTGCGTCCTTTCTGATCCTGTTTACAATGGCAGGGATTAAGCTTGGCATGTATTCCGTCCTTCTTTCCCATATTGCCTTCTGTGTACCGATTGTTGTATTGATGGTATTGCCGAAGCTTTTGGAAATGAGCCCTACATTGATAGATGCGGCACATGATTTGGGGGCAAGCCGCTGGGATGTCATGAGAAAAGTTATCCTGCCATATATCACTCCTGGTATTTTTGCCGGATTCTTTATGGCACTAACGTATTCCTTAGATGATTTTGCTGTCACTTTCTTTGTGACAGGGAATGGATTCACGACACTATCTGTTGAGATTTACTCGCTTGCCCGCCGTGGAATCGCCTTGAACATCAACGCCCTTTCCACCCTCCTGTTCCTGTTTACCATCGTGCTTGTGGTTGTTTATTACTTCATCACCGTACGCAATAAACCTAATGGAATGGGGGTTAGACGATGAAAAAGCTCGTTCAGTTTTTCCTCGCCGTTGTCGTTGCCTCGTCCGTACTCTGGTATGCCATCACCGAGCTGAACTCTTCCCAAGGGTACTCAGGCGGCAACACCCTGACCATCTACAACTGGGGTGATTACATCAATATGGATGTAGTCAGACAGTTTGAAGAGGAAACGGGTGTGAAGGTGATTTATGAAACCTTCGACTCCAATGAAGCGATGAAAACGAAAATTGAACAAGGTGGAACGACCTATGATATCGCCGTTCCATCTGAATATATGATTGATAAAATGATCCAAGAGGACCTGCTCATCCCGCTTGATCATTCCAAACTTCCGAATCTCGGAAATATTGATGAGCGTTTTATGGATCTTCCTTTTGATCCCGAAAATAAATACTCCATCCCTTATTTCTGGGGGACGGTCGGAATTGTCTACAACCCTTCCATGATTGGAGGAAAAGAGATCACTAGCTGGAACGACCTTTGGGATGAAGATCTAAGAAATGAGATCCTCCTGATTGACGGTGCCCGCGAAGTGATGGGAATGGGGCTTAACAGTCTAGGCTATTCCCTCAATGATACAAATAAAGAGCATCTGCTTGAGGCTAAAAGAAAGCTGGATACCCTGACGCCTAATATTAAGGCGGTTGTAGGGGATGAAAGCCGCATGCTGCTTGAGAACGAAGAAGCGGCAATCGGACTTGTCTGGTCCGGGGTTGCAGCTGAGCTGATGTGGGAAAATGAGGACCTAGAATATGTTGTGCCGATAGAAGGTTCCAATCTATGGTTTGATAACATGGTCATTCCGAAGACGTCCAAAAACGTCGAGGCTGCTCATCAATTCATCAATTTTATCCTTGATGCAGAGGTTGCAGCGGAAAACACCGATTATGTAAGCTATTCCACTCCGAATAAAGCAGCACTGCCGTTGCTCGATGAGGAACTGACGGGTGACGAACGCTTCTACCCGCCACCTGAGCTTACGGAAAAGCTTGAGGTGTATGAGAACCTTGGTAAGCGGAATTTAGCTTATTATAATGAATTGTTTTTGGAATTCAAAATGCATAGTAAATGACCAGGAAGGTGCCACCACTCCATTCGGAGAAGGTCGGCACCTTCTTTTACTATGTTATCTGTTGGAACAGATGAATTCCGCTTCAGGAGTTTCGCTTTCTGCAGGCAGTCCCCTGGCCACTGAAAACCGAATAACTAATCATTTTTAAATTTTCCAGCTGTTGATTGGAGCAATAGGCGAAGACTCCTGCGGGGGGATAGCGACATTCTTGAGACCCCGCAACGGAGTGAGGAGGCTCAAGGTCGCCCCGCGGAAAGCGCAGCCGTTTGTGGAAATCAACAGCGGTATGAAACAGATTACTAAAACAATGTACTTTTTCAGTGGCCTTGGCATGCACCTCGGGGTCTTCCATGTCTTTTTATTCAGCATTATCTACATACTGGCGGAAGGTCCGCACCTTCTTTTTTTCCATTTTTTCCGTTACAATGAAAGGAAATATTTCCTTGAAACGTGTGGTGTTCCCTTTGTTCAAAATTTTTATCATTGAAGATGACCAAACATTGTTTGCTGAGATGGAAGAACGCTTGGAGCAATGGACTTATGATGTATATGGAGTGTCTGATTTCAATTCTGTCCTGCAGGAATTCACAACAATAGAACCTGACCTTGTCATCATTGATATTCAGCTTCCAAAATATGATGGATTTCACTGGTGCAGGATGATCCGCAATCATTCCAAGGTCCCCATCATATTCCTTTCCTCCAGGGACCATCCGACTGACATGGTCATGTCCATGCAACTCGGTGCGGATGACTTCGTTCAAAAGCCGTTCCATTTTGATGTACTTATCGCCAAAATACAAGCTACATTAAGACGTGTCTATAATTACAGTGCAGAAAAAATTCATGCCAAGACCTGGAATGGAGCCACCATTCATTATGAAAAGAACACGGTGGTGAACCCTGCAGGAACCATTGAGCTAAGTAAAAATGAAATGTTTATTTTGCAATTATTGATTGAACATAAAAACACGATCGTCAGCAGGGACGAACTGATAAACCGATTGTGGGACGACAAAAGATTTGTAAGTGATAATACGTTGACCGTTAACGTCAACCGGCTTCGCAAGCGCTTGGAGGAAATCGGCCTGGGAAAATACATTGAGACAAAGGTGGGGCAGGGCTATATGGCCTGGGAAGAGGAGACGGTGGTGCATGATTAAGCTCTTTATAAAAGAAAGACGTAGTTGGCTGGCATTCTATGTGGCAATGCAATTGCTGCTTCTTTTCATCGCTTACTTGGATACCTCTATCCGTCTGACCTCCGTCACTTATTTCACCTTCCTTTCAACAATTGCCTTAGTCGGCTTCCTTTTCCTACGCTATCAAAAAGAAACACCGTTTTACAAGGAACTGAAGGACTTGGATCCTTCCATGGATTTATCAGAGATCGTGCAGGCAAATCAGCCATTTGAAGAATTATCCCTAACTGCACTGACCAATCATGCTCTACACCAGAAACGCCAGCAAGCCCATAATCTGAATGAGCTGGAACTTGAGAAGGAAGAGATGCTTGCCTGGATTCATGAAGTGAAGACCCCACTGACGGCAATGAAACTGATGATAGACCGGCTAGAGGACACAAAAATGAAAAAGCAGCTTACTTATGAGTGGTTGCGCATTCATCTCTTACTCGACCAGCAGCTGCATCAGCGCAGAATCTCTTCTATGGAAAATGATTTATATATGGAAAAAGTAGATATGGAGGCACTCATATATGGAGAAATCAAAACACTACAATCATGGTGCATTCAAAAAGGGATAGGGTTTGACGTGGAATTAACGGAAAAGGTCATTTTGAGTGACAGCAAGTGGCTTTCCTTCATCATTAGGCAACTCCTTTCCAATGCTGTCAAGTACAGTGATTCTGGGGATATTAAAGTGAAAAGCTTCCTTGTTGATGATGCCATAAAATTATCCATCACAGATGATGGTCAAGGTATAAGCAACCGTGATTTGCCGAGAATATTCGATAAAGGGTTCACTTCCACCACCAATCACTATAATCAGTCGGCAAGTGGGATGGGGTTGTTTTTAGCCAAAAGGGCTGCTGATGCACTCAACATAACCATCGAAGTTGAGTCAGCCCCATCTAAAGGCTCCACCTTCGCCCTCACCTTCTCCAAAAACAATCGATTCGTAGACGTTTGGAGCATGTGACAAAACTGTCACACGCTTTTTCATTTTGTTAGGTGAATCGAAGGAAAGGAAAAAGTCTCCGTACTATACTGGTGTTAGAAAAGGAGAGTGAACGCATGAGTATCCTGCATGCATCAAATATTCAAAAAAGTTACGGTAATCGATTCAATAGACAAGAGGTCTTAAAAGGGATTGATCTTACATTGGAGGAAGGCGAATTTGTCAGCATCATGGGAGCTTCCGGCTCTGGAAAAACCACCTTGTTAAATGTCCTATCCTCCATCGATAAAGTGACAGATGGCAATATTCAAATCCAAAATAAAGAAATCACCATCATGAAAGAAAAACAGTTAGCAGAATTTCGAAAGCACCATCTCGGCTTTATATTCCAGGAATATAACCTGCTTGACACATTGACCGTAAAAGAAAATATTCTTCTGCCACTTTCCGTTGCAAAGGTCTCAAAGAAGACAGCAGATGAAAAATTCAAGGCAGTAGCGGATGAATTGGGCATATATGAAATAAAAGACAAATATCCCAACCAAATATCCGGCGGCCAGAAGCAAAGAACCTCTGCAGCAAGGGCCTTCATCCATGAACCGAGCATCATTTTTGCAGACGAACCAACAGGGGCATTGGATTCCAAAGCTGCTTCTGATTTGTTAAATAAGTTGAGTGATTTAAATAAAAAACGTAAAGCAACCATCATCATGGTCACACACGACCCTGTGGCAGCAAGCTATTGCAGCCGAATCATCTTCATCAAGGATGGACAGGTTTACACCCAACTGAACAGAGGGGATGAAACGCGTCAGGATTTCTTCAAGGATATTATGCGGACACAAGGGGTTCTTAGCGGGGTGCAATATGAGCACTAATCAATTAATCCTAAAAAACCTTAGGAAAAACCTTAAGAATTATCTGCTCTATGTTTTTGCATTGGTATTTACTGTTGCCCTTTATTTTTCCTTTGTGACGCTCCAATTCGATCCGTCCATGGATGCAGCTGAAGGTTCTGTCAGAGGGGCTGGTGCAATTAAAGCCGCCTCAGTATTATTAATCGTGATCGTCACTGTCTTCTTGCTTTATGCCAACACGATTTTCATCAAGCGACGCAGCAAGGAGATTGGGCTCTTTCAACTAATCGGCATGACAAAGGGGAAAATTTTCCGGATCTTGACAATGGAGAACTTCATTCTTTACTTCTCTTCCATCTTGGTTGGGGTTGTGGCCGGATTCTCCTTCTCTAAGCTCATACTATTGGTGTTGTTTAAAGTTACAGGTGTCGATTCTGTTGCACAATTGCATTTTGCGCCTGAAGCACTTTCCCAGACCTTGCTAGTGTTTGGTGGCATCTTTTTGCTGATCATGGCAATGAATTATCTCTTTATCAAAAAACAGACCATTCTTTCCTTGTTCCGGGTCCTCTCTTCATCAGAGGAAATGGTCAAACGAATTTCTGTTTGGGAAATCCTCATAGGCATTACGGGGTTATTACTCATCAGTTCCGGATACTATATGTCATCTAAAATGTTTGAAGGTGATTTGACTTCTGTTACCATGCTCTTCTTGACCATGATCTATATACTTGGTTCGGTCATAATCGGGACGTATTTATTTTATAAAGGCTCTGTTCGTTTTATTTTTCATTTGATTCGAAAGAAAAAAGATGGTTATTTGTCCATCAACGAAGTATTGTCCCTTTCATCCATCATGTTCCGAATGAAATCGAATGCCTTTTTATTAACCGTCATCACCACCGTTTCTGCCTTGGCAATCGGATTGTTGTCATTAAGTTATATTTCTTATTACTCTGCTGAAAAAACTGCCGGACAGAATGTACCCAATGACTTCTCCATCTATCACTCCGAGGATGCAGATTCCTTCAAAAAGGCGTTAGATGATGCAAATATTCCTTTTTCTGTAAAGGAAATAGAAGTATATCAAGCAGATGTAAATATGGAAAATGTATTGAATTCCAGTGCGGGAGGATTGAACTTTGACCCTTCTGCAGTCCAGACACCTGTTATTGGTGCTAGCTCCGTTGAGGGACTGGAATTAGCTGAAGGAGAAGCGATTCTAAGTGGATACAGCAGTATGCTCGCATCGATTATCACGTTTGAAGATTCCGGGAAGATCGAAGTTAACGGATTGACGGAGCAATTTCCGCTTGAATACTCTGAATTACAGGATGACTTCTTGATATCACTTCCTTTTACAACAGGTGGTTTCCCCATCGTGGTAGTCGATGATTCCACCTTGGAAAAATTGGCTTCAGATTTAGATCCTGAGATTCAACGTTCTTCTTCCTTGTATACGGGAATTGATATCACTCATCCTGAGGATACAGATCAAGCCATCAATATTTTTACGGAACTTGATTTAGAGAACACAGGACCAAACGACTCTCAGCAGCTAACAAGTATCGCCATGAAAAACAATATGGGCTTCATGATGTTCATCGTAGGGTTCCTTGGACTGACCTTCCTTGTCACTTCCGGCTGCATTCTTTACTTTAAACAGGTGGATGAAAGTGAAGAGGAAAAGCCTAACTATACAATCTTACGAAAATTAGGTTTTACTCAATGGGACTTGCTAAGAGGCATTCAGGCTAAACAGTTATTCAACTTTGGCATTCCGCTTGTCGTCGGATTGCTCCACAGTTATTTCGCCGTTCAATCGGGTTGGTTCTTCTTCGGATCCGAAGTATGGACACCGATGATCATCGTGATGTTAATCTATACAGGACTATACTCCATCTTTGGATTCCTTTCAGTCCTGTCTTATAAAAAAGTCATCAAGGATTCACTATAGTAGGAAAGGGAATTGCTCCCTTCCTACTTTTTTATGTTCTCCTAATGGCATTGAAAGCTATCGCCACACAGAATATCGTTCCGCATTCTCGGTCAAGTTCGCGCTGAGGGAGTTGGTGCGTGCCCTCAGCAATTCTTTTCTGCCTTCCAAGGTACGGGTATAGATAAGTTCTGATTTCCCGATCCTTTTTGACCACAGTTGGTGAAAGTGTTCGGCCGCTTGTTTGTTTCTGCCGATTTCTTCTGGAACCGCATGATAGTCAGTCGAAGCAAATGGCCCAAAGCTTGATTTGCGCTTAATCAAATAGCGCGGATTATCTATTGGGAGATGAATTTCTTGGACAGCTTGCAGCAAAAGTACCTGCTCGAATTTCGTCCCACCATCGATCCAAAAATGAATGACCCCATTTTTAAACGTATCTTCAGCCTGTACTGTAAATCGGTCTATGTCTGTCTTCACCTGTCCACCTTGATGTAACGTATGCAGCACCGTCTCTCCTATTTCCTTCGCACTTGCCTCTACCGTCCCATATCTGATCCATAGCCAAAGTCCTTTTATTAATCTAGGGAGTGTCACAAGTACGGAAATGAAAAGGGCAAATAGAAGAAATATGAATAAACCTCTTAGTGAATTACTTCTGGCTACCATTTCCAATGACTGAAAGAATGCTACGATCCCCCCTGTAATCGCCTGGAGCAACAAGGCCTTAATGGTAAATGGAAAAATGGCGCTCTTTGGAATGACTTCCGGCTCAATGGCTATTTCCTCCACCATTTTCTGCCCGTCACTTCTATCTATTGCATGTTGCCAGTGGCTTTTGAGGGCGTGCCGATCTCTGGCATGCTCTTTCATGCGGGTATTGGACTCTTTCCATTCCCCCGGCTTTATCGGGGAACGGGGGAGTCCTATTCGTTCCAAGCCATTTTCAATTATTCTGCCATCGTAGGATACCCCGACAAAGCCTTTGAAACGTCTTGTCAAGGTGGCCATATCATATCCCGCGGATTGATCGGTCGGATCGATGCAGACTAGATGCCAAATGGTCGAGGTCTTCTCTTCATTCCCGCGTTCAACCCTGATCGCCCTTCCCCTCATCTGATTGGAAAGCATAAAGGAACCTACATAAGAAGCAAGGATCATGGCATTGATACTCGGCGCATCCCAGCCTTCCCCCAACAATGCGGTGGTACCGGTCAACACGTGAATTTCCCCCGCTGTGAACAAAGCCGTCATGATCTTTACGATTTGTTGGTTATGCGCCCCCTTCAACTCCAAGGTGACATAAGCATCATCATGTAAAAGGGGCTTCACCCGAATGTCTTCGGTATCGAGGAATCCATTTTGTATTAACTCGTGTAACGCCTTGATCCCCTCTTTTGGCAAAATCGCAATGGCACCGCAAAGCACACCTAACTTTACCCCTTCTACCTTCTTCCTTCTAAGTAGCTCGAAAATGGGAATGACGCCCAATCTGCTCAATGGCTTCTCGTCCTCAAGCGTCTTCGGCATATCCTCCATCCGGATATAATCGGTCAAAATGACCATCCGCAATTTTTCTTTTAATACACTTGATTCAAATGCGACAATCTCTGCCATACTGCTTAACTTCGAGGCGCTGGTCAGGAGCATCCGATCCACTCTTTTCGTAGATTCCAACTGAACTTTCCTTCGTTCTATCGCCCCGGCACGACTGAGCCTTTTCTTTAATTCTTTTATCAGCACTTCATTTTCCGCCATCGTATAGGCGTCTTTGAAAAGAAAGCCGATTAATAATACTTCTAACCATTCTAAATCTAGTTTGGGTAGTGCCTTTTTATTCGTTCCAAGGATATGCTCATATTCCTTCCATTCCAAGTCTGTTGCTTCATTCAAAAAGATTAATAAGCTGGAAAAGTATGACGGATCCCCCAGTAACTCTTCTAAATGAAGTTCGGCCTCCTGTATCCAAGGGTGTTGGCCTAGGACCTCAATAAAAGCCTGATTGTTCACTAAATCATGTTTAAACGATTCAATTTCATCCCGGTATTCCATTATGATGTCCCTCTCCACTTTAGAGGGGGTGGACATGAAAACATAGTCTTGGTGTGGGCACAAATCTTCCTCAAGCATCAACTCAGGTACGCTGATCTCTAAATCTATCGGTCCACAAAGCTCTATGTATCGCTGCCATTCCGAAAAGGAAACGTCGTAGGGGGGTGTCGCCGTTAACGCGACCATGGTGGGATCCTTTAAACTTTTCCGGAACGTCAACGTACTTTTCCACCAGGATGCCCTTAAATGGTGAGCTTCGTCCATGATCAACGTCCGAAAGCCCGCCTGCTCCAATTTATGTATGGTGCCTTCTGGAATGATATCCCCTTCCTCTCCTTCTCCCGCTTGATTTGCCACCGCACTGTGGAGCGCTTGATAAGTGGTGATCGTCAAGAATTTGGGGTCACTCAGTTTCATGGATATCCACTCAGGCATTTCTTTTTCTTGCAAAAATAGCTCTAGGAATCTATCCAGCCATTGGTTCTTGATGGCGAGTGTCGGAGCGAGAATCAGCGTCGGTCCATTGATACGAAGCATCACTTCCAGGCCTAACACTGTTTTCCCTGAACCTGGAGGGGCAATTAAATGAAGGTGTTTATTTTGCAGATGTTCGTCCAAGGATTCTATCACCCGTTGTTGATACGTTCGCCACTTATAGGCAAAGGTAATCCCTTCTGGAAATCTATTCATGAAAACTCACCACCTAAATTTTACATTTTATCTTTTGATAGTAGCATAATTTAACCTCGCTTGCTTCTACTCCTGCTTTTCACTGAAAATATTTCTCAATTAGGCATTGACAACAATAATTGATAGTCTTATAGTAATACTTGTAACGAAACTGATAATCATTATCATTAGTGTAAACATACTATAAACTGGGGGTTACATAATGGTTCGCCTACACACAAAAGACCTGAACATCGGTTACGGTGAACGCTTGATCATAAAGGATTTATCCATCGAGATACCAGATAAGCAAATCACCACGATCATCGGATCCAACGGCTGCGGTAAATCCACCCTTTTAAAAGCCATCACCAGAATTATCGCCCACCAGTCTGGAACCATTTTGCTGGATGGTCAGGAAATCGCCAAGGAAAATACTAAATCACTTGCTAAAAAAATGGCTATTCTCCCGCAAACACCTGATAGTGTAAGCGGATTAACAGTAGGCGAATTAGTATCCTACGGTCGTTTCCCCTATCAAAAGGGATTCGGACGGTTGACCAAGGAAGACTATGAGGTCATAGACTGGGCGCTTGAAGTGACGGGGACAACTGAATTTAAATATCGTTCTGTTGATGCCCTCTCAGGCGGACAGCGACAACGCGTGTGGATTGCGATGGCGCTTGCCCAGGAAACAGAAATCATTTTCTTAGATGAACCAACCACCTATTTGGATATGGCCCATCAACTGGAAGTGCTGGAGCTATTGCAACGGCTCAACCGCGAGCAGGAACGCACCATTATCATGGTCCTCCATGATTTGAACCAGGCTGCAAGATTCGCAGATTACCTGATTGCCTTAAAAGATGGGAACATCATAAAGTCGGGTGATTGTGAAGAAGTAATAACCCGTGATGTGTTAAGAAATGTATTTCAAATCGATGCCGAAATTGGCCGCGACCCAAGAACCAATAAGCCTATGTGCTTAACTTACAACTTACTTAAAGGAGACAACCATGATGAAAAAATTAATGATTCCATTCGTATTCCTGCTATTGCTGGTCGTTAGTGCCTGCGGCAACACAAATAATGATGCAACTAATAGCAATACTGATAATTCCAGCGAGGGAAATGCTTCCTCCTCTGAAACCATCACATATCAAGCCGAAACAGGACCGATTGAAGTCCCGGCAGATCCACAAAGAATCGTCGTCATCAACTCATTCGTAGCAGGAAATGTCATGGCCCTTGGAAATAATATTGTCGGGACGGATGCATGGGCAATGGACAATCCGCGTTACGAGGAATACCTGAAAGATGCAGAAGTAGTAAGTGATCAAGATTTAGAAAAAATCATCGAATTAGATCCAGATTTAATAATCGCTGCTTCCAATGCAAACAACCTTGATAAGCTTGGGGAAATTGCTCCTACTGTTGCATACACCTATGGAAAAGTGGATTATCTTACACAGCATGTTGAAATTGGAAAACTATTAAACAAAGAAGAAGAAGCTCAAAAATGGGTGGATGACTTCAAGGCTCGAGCAAAGGAAGCGGGAGAAGAGATTCGCGCTAAAATCGGCGAGGATGCTACAGTCTCCGTTATCGAAAACTTTGATAAAGAGCTTTACGTTTTCGGCGACAACTGGGGACGCGGAACAGAAATAATTTATCAAGAGATGAAGCTGAAGATGCCCGAGAGAGTAAAAGAAGAAGCGTTAGAAGCTGGGTATCACATGCTTTCCTTTGAAGTGTTACCTGAATTTGCAGGTGATTATGTTGTCTTTAGTAAAAATTCCGAGGGAGATACTTCTTTCCAGGAAACGGATACGTATAAGAATATCCCTGCTGTGAAGAATGGACAGGTTTTTGAGGCGGATGCGAAAGAGTTCTATTTTAATGATCCGATTTCCCTTGATTTCCAATTGGAATTCTTTAAGGATAGCTTTTTAGGAAACTAAGACTTTTTTTGAGGGATGCTTCTTTAATTAGAAGGTCCCTCTTATTCTATAGTTACCACTGTCTTACTATCGTTTTTGCTTGAGCTCGTTGATCTCCGTTCCAGGCGCACCGCCTTCCACTGCGATCATTAAGGGTAAAGCTCCCATTCTGATATAGAAAAGATGAGGATTATGAAAATAGCGTTGGAAAGAAGCATTCCTTTTACAGTTAAATTTATTGTGGCGCTCATCGTCTTTGGGGCGGTGTTTTTTGCTGCCATGGTGTTTGGTGCCGCTGATACTTCCATTCGGGATGTGTGGCTGGCCTTGACTTCCCCCACATCAAGTGGAGATAAAATCCTGATCATCCGTGAAATCAGGCTACCACGTGAAGTAGCTGCGATATTCGTCGGTGCTGGCTTGTCGGTTGCAGGTGCCATCATGCAGGGGATGACCAGAAACCCTCTTGCTGATCCAGGACTGCTTGGGTTGACGGCCGGGGCGAATGCTGCCCTTGCTATTACCCTCGCTTTCCTTCCTTCGGTCAACTATTACGGAATCACCATTGCTTGTTTTATCGGGGCAGCAGTAGGGGCTGTCATGGTGTTTGGTTTAGGCGCGATGAAAAAGGGTGGGTTCTCCCCTCTTCGCATCGTTTTGGCTGGTGCAGCAGTCTCTGCCTTTCTTTTTGCCATTGCTGAAGGAGTGGCATTGACCTTTAAACTGTCGCGTAATGTCTCTATGTGGACAGCGGGCGGGATTATCGGGACCACATGGGGGCAGCTGCAGTTGATTATTCCATTGATCACGGTCGGCTTGCTTGTGGCGCTATACCTCTCCAGACAGCTTACCATCCTTAGTCTCAGCGAGGAAGTTGCTGTTGGGTTGGGGCAAAAGATTGCCTTGGTCAAAGCTGTATTATTTGTCGTCATCATTTTATTGACTGGTGCATCTGTAGCACTTGTCGGAAATATGGCCTTTATCGGATTGATGGTCCCGCATATCGTGCGTGCGATCGTGGGCACCGATTACCGCTTTATCTTGCCGATGTCAGCAGTCGTTGGAGCCAGCTTCATGCTTTTTGCAGATACAATGGGCCGTACCATCAACGCCCCATTTGAAACACCAGTGGCTGCCATCATTGCAATGATCGGGCTCCCCTTCTTCCTTGTCATTGTCCGTAAAGGAGGGAAAGCATTCTCATGATTCATCCGTCTATTATTAAAAAACAACGTATCATTGTATTTCTTTTAGCTTTGTTAATCTTATTCACCGTGATTGTCGGTATTGGCGTTGGACCTGCCTCCTTGTCCTTTGACCGGTTGATACCAACGATTTTGGGGCAAGGAACTTTTAAAGAAGAGTTTGTTTTGTTTTCCATTAGGCTCCCGCGTATTGTGATCACGATCCTTGCCGGCATGGCGCTCGCATTATCAGGTGCCATTCTCCAAGGGATCACCCGTAACGACCTGGCGGACCCTGGGATCATTGGGATAAACGCCGGGGCAGGTGTCGCAATATCCATTTTCTTCTTATATGTTCCGATTAATGCAGGCTCATTTGTCTATATGTTACCGGCGGTTGCCTTTATAGGTGCGCTGATTACAGCGATATTGATTTATTTGTTCTCTTATCAGAGGGTCGGGGGCCTTCAGCCTGTCAGGCTTGTATTGGTCGGAGTCGGTTTTTCAATGGCGCTTTCAGGTATGATGATCATCTTGATTTCTTCTGCTGAGCAAGTAAAAGTCGATTTCATCGCCAGATGGCTTGCAGGTAACATTTGGGGATCGGATTGGCCATTTATACTCGCTTTGCTGCCATGGCTGCTTGTGTTGGTTCCTTTTACCCTATATAAAGCCAATCGTTTAAACCTGCTTGGCATGAGTGAACCCGTAGCCATTGGGGTTGGGGTATCGCTTGAAAAAGAGCGCGTGGTATTGTTGTTGACGGCAGTAGCCTTGGCAGCTTCGGCGGTGTCGGTGACTGGTGGAATAGCCTTTGTCGGGCTGATGGCACCTCATATCGCCAAATCATTGGTTGGGCCAAGAAACCAATTGTTTCTTCCTGTAGCGATCTTGATTGGTGGCTGGCTCTTATTGTTTGCCGACACAATCGGACGAAACCTGATCGATAGCGGAATTCCAGCAGGCATCATGGTAGCTTTGATTGGAGCGCCATATTTTATGTATTTGTTGTTGAAGAAATGAGATAAAAAAGGGGTCTGACCTTCACCGCTGTAAAGCGGTGAGGGTCAGACCCCTCTTTATCCCTTTAACTCATCACCAAGTCACAGGCTCTATTGACCAGTTGTCCCTCGTCTATGTAGAGGATGCGGTCGGCGATGGCTTTGGCGTCTGCGAAGTCATGGGTGACGAAGATGGATGTGATTTGTGCTTTTTTCAGGATCTCTTTTAGTTCGTCCCGGATCTTTTCTTGTAAGTGGGCATCCAGGTTGCTGAAAGGCTCATCAAGCAGCAAGAGTGATGGTTCCGGAGCCAACGCACGTGCGAGTGCAACACGCTGCTGTTGTCCACCACTCAGCTCGTACGGATATCGATGGCCGTACTCTGCCAAGTTAATCAAGCTAAGCATTTCTTCGAGTCGCTCCTGTTTTTGCTTCCGGTTCAACTTTCTCAATCCATACTTGATATTCTGCGCAACGGTCATATGGGGAAACAATGCGTAGTCCTGGAATACTACTCCGATTCCACGCTTTTCCGGGACAATGAAGGTCTTTGCATCGAACATCACATTTCCATCCACTTTCATGCTGCCGGCAGTGGGATTCTCAAGGCCAGCAATAATTCGTAACAGTGTACTTTTTCCGCTTCCGCTTTTCCCGAGAATAGAAACAATCTCTCCCTTGTTAATGTCCACCTGAATATGGTCGAGGGTATTTTTTTTTGTATTTTTATATTGGAATTGCAATTCTCTGATCTGGATAAACATTAGTTTGCCTCCTTATCAAGCACACGGTGAAAGATGAAGATACACAATGCACTTATCAAGATGATCATCAGGGAAGCGATGGAAGCCTCCTGTACTCGTTCATCATTTGCATATTTGAAAGCCTGAGTGGCAAGCGTCGAAAAGTTGAACGGCTGTAGAAATAAGGTTAACGGTAATTCTTTTAGAATATCCACAAACACGAGAATAAACCCGCTTGCAATCGCACCACGCAACAGAGGAACATCGACAAGGAAGAATGTCCGCAAAGTCGATGCGCCAAGCATCCTCGAGGTTTCCGAGTATCTGTTTCCTATCTTCTCAAAACCAGCCTCGATATTATTGAACCCGATGGCAAGGAATCGTATCACATAAGCGAAAATCAACATCACCAAGGTGGTACGTAAGACGAATTCCGGTTTCAAGTTGAATTGCGCCAAGAACGTCACTATATACTGATCTAATGAAATGAAGATAGTAATGACGGCGATGGCGATGGCAGCTCCCGGTATGGAGTAGCCGAGTGTCGTCACCCTTGAAATGAACTTGGTCAATAATCCTGACTGCAGCCTCGTATAGTTTGAAATGATCAGTGCAATAAATATAATGATGACTGATGCAATGGTCGCTACAAGGACCGAGTTCTTTGCAAGCACGATAAATTGTGCATTAAACACTTTCTCGTATGTCATGAACGCCCAACGCAGAAGCTGCAGCAACGGAATGATGAATGCAATGGTGAAAATTCCG
This sequence comes from Sutcliffiella horikoshii DSM 8719, assembly GCA_001648575.1. Lineage (GTDB taxonomy): Bacteria > Bacillota > Bacilli > Bacillales > Bacillaceae_I > Sutcliffiella_A > Sutcliffiella_A horikoshii. The sequence continues at coordinate 246,932 of LQXN01000063.1, forward strand.
AAACAGTAAGCAAATACTCCCCAAGCCTTCGCTCCGGTAAGTTTTTTCGGCTGGATTGGACGAACTTTGGAAGAAGGATCAAAGAATTTTTTCCTTCCTCTCAACAACCTTTCAAACATCAAGACGAACATAACTATGATCATCAAGGTCCCTGCAAGCTTCAACGCTGAATCGAGGTCCATCATTCCATACCACGTACGGAAGATGGCAGTACTGACGGTCTGAATGCCAAAGTAGCTCGTAACTCCATAATCATTCAGGACTTCGAGGATGACAAGTGTCACGCTTCCCACAATTGCCGCCCTTGAAATCGGCAGTGCAACCCGGAAAAACGTATCAATATCATTTCCCCCTAGCAATCTCGCATTCTCCAATACGGAAGCAGATAAGTTTTGGAAGAAGCTTCTCGTGATCGCATAAACGTATGGAAACAATGTGACCGTAAAAATGAAAATGGCACCTTGTATACTCATGATATTGAAATACGACTGGTTGACCTGCATATCAAACGAGTTCCGCAGGGTGCTCTGGATCACACCGGTATAATTTAGAATCCCGTGGAAGGTATATGCCGCGATATATGGCGGTATCGCCAAAGGAAGTATCAGCGCCCACTTCAGAAAGTTCCGCATCGGGAATTGATAAATCGTGATCAACCACGCAAGACTTGTGCCGATCAGCATCGTGGCAAGGGCAGTGAAGATAATGATCACTACTGAATTTTGAAGATAGTCCTTCAGTAAGTATTCCCTTATATGAAGCCAGTTCTCATTTCCTTCTGTAAAGAATTCAACTGCTATAAGTAGATTTGGAATTAATATAATTGTTATAAAAAGAAGACTAGCAAGAGCCCAGCCTTTATGGCGCACCCTTGACCAATGGAACCGATTCACAGATGACACATCCTTCTTGGTAAAAGCCTGTTGCCTCTATTTTCTCCAATCTAAATTATAACGAAAATCATTCTCAAATGGAACCGGAGATTGCAAATAAATAGAACCGAAGCACTATCTGATGTGCTCCGGTTCATGGTTTGTTCATAAATTATTTCCAGCCAACCTCGTTAAAGATGCGGATTGCATCTTGTTGGTTTTCTCCAAGGACAGAAAGGTTGATATCTTGCTCCTTGAACTCACCCCAAGATTTTAAAAGCTCAGATGGTTCAACATTCTCATTTACAGGGTACTCAGAGTTTGCTTCTGCGAACTGACCTTGTGCTTCTTCCCCACTTAAGAATTCAATGAACTTGATGGCATTTTCTTGATTTTTCGCATGCTTTGTCACGCCTGCACCACTGATGTTGATGTGCGTACCAGTTGTTTCTTGGTTCGGGAAGAACACGCCTACGTTCTCAGCTACTTTCTTCTCCTCTTCATCCGCTCCGTTCAACATCACACCGATATAGTAAGTGTTCATGATTGCTACGTCCGCTTCACCTGCTACTACAGCCTTCGCTTGGTCGCGGTCTCCGCCTTCAGGATCACGTGCCATATTATCTGCAATTCCTTGCGCCCACTCTTTCGCTTGGTCCCTGCCCATAATGTCAATGAAAGATGCAAGTAATGACATGTTGTACATATTTTCAGAAGATCTAACCACTACACGATCTTTCCACTCCGGTTCAGTCAACGCTTCATATGTGGAAAGTTCCTCTGGGCTTACACGCTCTTTATCATAAACGATAACACGTGCACGCTTTGTCAAACCGAACCATTGGTTGTCCACATCGCGTAATTTTTCCGGAATGTTTTCAGCTAAAACATCACTTTCAACAACTTGAAGAAGTTCAGCTTCTTTGGCTTGATGAAGGTTACCGGCGTCAGCTGTGATAAATACATCCGCATTTGTTGCGTCTCCTTCTCTATTCAAACGTTCCATTAACTCTTCGCCTTTACCTTCAACCACGTTAACTTTAATTCCTGTTTCTTCCTCGAACTTTTTGTAAAGCATTTGATCCGCTTCATAGTGGCGGCTCGTATATACGTTCACTTCCCCGGACTCTTGCTCATTTGTTGCTTCTTCGTTGTTGCCTTCATTGTTCGGAGATGCTGTATTCCCATTATTGTTTGTGCTGCTTACACAGCCAGTCAACGCTAACATCAATGCTAGCACCAGGCTGAAAATGACATGAAACTTTTTCACTCTTGGACACTCCCTATGTATGTAGTTTTCATTAAAAATGATAATCACTCTCATTTACTATTGTAATGATAATCATTTTCAAGTCAATACTATTTTGACATTTTCCAAAAGAAATTTAATAACTATAAGAATGTTTCACATGAAACTTTTTCATTCTCCTAACCATAGATGCAAGCAATTACATGCAAGACTGTTGATAAACGATAAATTAGTAAAGTTATCTGGTGGAACGGTTTATCTTCTTTCTAGGCTGTATGCTTATCCGAGGGCGGTCCGTAAGCCTCCTCACTCCGTTTAGGGGTCTTACCTCCCCTTACTAATGCGGGAGGCTTCGCGCCTTCCACTGTGATCAACTAGGGACTTTTATGATATTGGAATTTTTCCTACACACGAAATGAAAGAAATCGCATCTTTCTTTCTGCTAGTTCATATCCTTCTCCCACCTTGCATATCCACCAAGCATATTATGGACATCCTTGAAACCATTTGCCTGCAGCAAACTTATGGCTATTGCCGAGCGAACCCCTGAGCCACACTGAAGGATTAGGGGGCGATCATTAGGCACTTCATCCAATCTATCAGACAAATCGCCAAGCATGATATGCTGGGCCCCTTCAATATGTCCGCTCTTCCACTCGGAATCATATCTCACATCAACTACCTGTGCACCTTCACTACTGATAAGTTCCTTCACTTCTTTGGGGGTTATGTCATGGTAGGATTCTAGCTCAGGTGTCATCCGGATTGCCAAATCTACATCCATATACCATTCCAATTTATCTATTCCAATGGATTGAAGGGCCATTTGAATCTCTTCCAGTTTATTGGGATCAGTTAAAAGGTAAAGCGGACGTTCATAGTCGATGATCCACCCAGCCCAATTAGTGAAGGCCTGATTAAATGGGATATTAATTGTCCCTTCAATATGCTCTTTTGAAAAGAGAGCAGCTTCCCTGGTATCTATAACCTGTATCCCTTCTTCAATATACCTGTTCAAACTTGTTATATCATTCATGCGTTTTGGCATCTCCAAATCCTCTAAAAAATTCGGACCAACTTTGTTTACGCGCTTCATCACCCCAAAATACTTTGGCGGTTCTGGTTGCCCATCCAATAACTCTTTCGCAAAGGAATCATAATCCTCATGTTGAAATGCCCAACTTACCTGCTTTTCATAACCGACAGTTGAAGAAGGGATGGCACCCAGGGATTTCCCACATGGGCTCCCTGCACCATGCCCTGGCCACACTTGTACATAATCGGGGAGGCGTTTGAATTTGCTTAAGGAATTATACATATCTTTTGCACCTTTATCAGCTGTACCTACTTTTTGCGCCGACTTATCCAGTAAGTCCGGTCTACCGACATCCCCTACAAAAACAAAGTCACCTGTGAAAATACCAATGGGATGTTCCGCTTTCACTCCTCCATCCGTCACTAAAAACGAGATGCTCTCAGGTGTATGACCAGGAGTATGCATCACTTGAAATGAAATATTACCAAGCATTATTTCATTGCCGTCCTTCACCAGTTGATGAGGAAGATTTCCGATGTTTTCATATTTCCAATCCGCATCTCCTTCATCGGATAGATACATTTTTGCTCCTATCTGTTGGGACAGCTCCCTTGTTCCTGCAACAAAATCAGCATGAATATGGGTTTCTAATGCTCCCACAATACGGAGACCTTCTTTTGTTGCCGCATTTAAATAAGGCAAGATATTACGGGCTGGATCAATGATAAATGCCTCTTTTGATGTTTGGCATCCTACCATATAAGAAGCCTGTGCTAAGTTTTCGTCATAAAAATACTTTAGTAACATGCTTTCCCCTCCTCTATCTTCGACCGATTTATTCCTTGCATTCCCTTGGATAGCTTCTCCTTAACCTTTATGAAATATTTTAATGAAACCTCCCCTTTGATCGAATCGTATAGTTAGTAGGAGTGTGAATGATATGTATATAACAATGAATGAACCACGTGAGAAAATTGCAGATCAAGCCGTTCAAGTCTGGCGTATTTCTAATACGATTGGACATGGCATAGCCCTGATCGTTTTAGGAATTCTCCTATATAGCAGTGAGCACTTTAATTGGTACAGTTGGATTCAAATTGCTTTATTCGTATTAATTGGTCTGATAGGGCTGTCTTCTATTTTTTCCATTTTCATAGAGCCGGTTTTTTTACAAAAGACATGGCGTTATGAGATCGATGAGGAATTTATTCAGATGAAAAATGGCAGATGGAATGAAAGTCATACGCTCATACCAATGGAAAAGGTGGAATTTGTGCGTACAGAGCAAGGACCGATCATGAGAAAGTATGGACTATACAACCTTATAATTGGTACCACCACTAGTTCTCACACCATTCCCGCCATTCCTGAAAAACAGGCCAAATTGTTAAAAGTAAAAATAGCACAGCTGGCAAAGGTGAAAGAAAGTGATTTAGCTGAAGGAGAGGAAGGTTGATGACTCAGGAGGTGAAAAGATTTCATCCAACGTGGATGATGTTTGAGGTAGTCAAACTGATGAAGAATTCCATCGCCATCTTTCTCTTCCTATTTGTATTGAAAATCAACTCTACATCCGACTGGATCCTTTGGGGACGTTATCTGTTCTTTGTTGGCGTGGGGTGGACGCTGATCATGATTCTATTAAAATGGATCTCCTATCGATACGAAGTGGTCGGGGATTCCATTGTCCTTAAAGAAGGAATTTTTGTAAAAGAACACAGGACCGTTTCTTTTGATAAGATACAAAATCATCATACAAAGACCACTTTTTTGCATAAATGGTTAGGCTTGACCTCGTTGACACTTGAGACAGGCACTTCCCTAGAGGAGGCATCCGTTTATTTTCCTGTACTGACAGTGGATGAAAAGGAAAGAATTCTATCTAGGATTGAAAACAAAGGTCTTGAGACAATGGTAAACACTCCTATCGAGGTAGGGCAAGCGGGAAGGGAGATTCACTTCCGTTCTAATAAAAGAGATTTAATAAAGGCATCCTTTACTTCCTTAAGTTTTCTGGCCATTTTCCCCTTGTTATCCACGGTCTATTTCAACCTGGCCGATTTTTTCAATGTAGAAGATACAGCTGAGGGAGCCCTAGATTATATGCTCCTGCATTGGTGGATGCTGATCATCCTTTTTGTGCTGGCAATGGCCATTTCTGTGGGTATCGGCTATCTGCAAACAACCATCAAGTATGGAAACTATGAAATCAGTGACGATAAAGAGCGGATTTATATTGAAAAAGGTGTTGGAAGCACGAGCAGCTTTGTCATCCAAAAACAAAAAGTACAAGCTGTTGTAGTGGAGCAATCGATGATTAAACGTCTTCTTGGTCTCGCCTCTGTAAAGCTGATCAGTATTGGCGCTATGAAAACAGAGGAACAGGAGACAAGTTCCCTCTATCCTTTTATGCCAAAACAAGAGGCATATCAGCTAATGGAGACCTTGTTGCCACAATATCCAATCCAAGAAAAAATGGACCGATTTCCAATTAAGGTGCTGTGGTACAAATTGCTAGTACCTTATTACTTCACTATTACTACAGCCATCGGGCTTTTTATTTTCAAAAGAGAGTGGATCTGGATTGCAGGGATCGTGTTTGCAATTTCATTGATCACTCGCATATTGGACTATCTTTTTACCAGCTATCTCCGCCAAGAAAACACCGTACAGATTAGAAAAGGCGGTCTTACAAACGAAACATTTATCACCCATTACCAACGTATTCAACAGGTATCGGTTGAGCATTCCTGGCTTCAAAGGAAATTCGGCATTGCCTCTTTGTACTTTCAAAACCGGGCAAACCCGCTTCATATTAGTGAACTTCACGGCGTCTCAAAGGAAGAAGCGAGCGAATTTTTTAATTGGTTCAAAGAGAAGCGCAAGCGGCTTGTACACCGTAATAAAAAGATAAGCTAAAAAAGCAAGGTCCCCTTCAACATTCTGGGACCTTGCTTTTTTTTCTATACGGTTACATTAGGTTTCTCTTCTTGCTTCTTTCCTTGGATAAAATTAATTGCCATGGTCACACCCACAAGGATGATGCCGTAAATATCTGAGTTGGATTCAGGCAGGATCATCATCAGCGCGCCAGCACCCATCAGGACACGTAAAATGACGTTCAGTCCTGTTCTGAAATAACCTTCCACTGCTGCACTAAGCGCGATGATCCCGATGATGGCCGTTACGGATATCAGAAGGATTTCCATAACCGGAGGCATGGCGAAATCCCTTGCATTTATCGCAACATCTGTCGTATCAATCATTAACATCGCAGGGTTATAGACAAATAGGTATGGAATGATAAATCCGGCGATGGACAGCTTCAAGGCGTTGAAGCCGGTCCGCATTGGATCGCCACCAGATATCCCCGCCCCTGCAAATGCCGCAAGCGCAACAGGTGGCGTGATATTGGCAAAAATGCCGAAATAGAACACGAACATATGCGCAACCAGGATCGGGATCCCGAATTCCGCCAAGGCAGGAGCAGCCATCGTAGCCGTGATGATATAAGCCGGGATGGATGGCAAGCCCATTCCTAATACCATGGACGCAATCATCGTGAAGAACAGAGTCAGGAACAAGGAATCCGCGCCAAGGCTTGTGATGGATGATGTCATCACGTTACCGAAGCTTGTCAGGCTGACCACCCCGATGATGATTCCCACAACCGCACAGGCAACCATGACGGATAGGGACTGTTTCGCACCACTTTCAAGTGCGCCAAGGATATCCTTGAAGGACATTCTAGTATTCTTCCTGAATGCCGCCACAACCACCGTCGAAATGATGGTGTAGAATGCAGCATGCGCAATTGGCAGGTTTTGATAAAGCAATACGACTAAAAAGACTATCGGCAGTAGTAAATGACCGCGCTCTTTCATGATTTCCCTTACTTTCGGCAGATTCGCTTTCGGGATCCCCTTCAGGTTATCCTTACCGGCGCGGAAATGAACCTGCATGATGACGCCAAGGAAATAGAGGACGGCAGGTATCAAGGCAGCAAGTGCGATCGTCCCATAGGCGATGCCCGTTGTTTCCGCCATGATGAAGGCACTGGCCCCCATGATCGGCGGCAGGATTTGTCCACCAACAGAGGCACTGGCTTCAACGGCACCGGAAAAATTCCTTGAGTACCCGATTTTTTTCATCAAGGGGATGGTGAATGCTCCTGTACCAACCACATTTGCTACAGCAGCCCCGTTGATACTCCCCATGAATCCACTTGAGATGACCGCAACTTTTGCTGGTCCCCCTTGCTTATGACCTGCAAGGGCCAAAGCAAGGTCATTGAAGAACTGCCCCATACCGGAACGTGCCAAGAAGGCGCCGAACAGGATGAACAGGAAAATGAAGTTTACAGAAGCACCGATCGCAGTGGAATATAGCCCTTCTGTTTTCAAAAATAGCTGGCCAAAAATATCCCCTAAATCATATTGTCGTGTTGCCATCTTTAGTGGCACCCAGTTCATATGGCTGATGAAAGGATAGGCAAGGAAAATAAGCGCAATGATAGGCAGAATGATGCCTGTAACACGCCTTGCCGCCTCCAAGACCAGAACGACGGTCATGATTGCAACCATGATATCCAATGTGTTAGGAATCCCTCCACGGGAAGTAACAATTTGCGTGTATTCTACAATCAGATAGCCTGCAGACCCGAGGGCCAGGAAAAATAATATCCAATCATACCAAGCTACTTTTTTGCGGTCCTGCTTTTTCGTAACAGGATACAAAACAAAGATCAAAGCAATCCCCACCGCCACGTGAAGGGCCCTTTGTTGCAGGGCAGGCATTGGGTTAAACGTAATATATAAATGAAATAAGGAATATAGAATGGCAATGGCAGAAACCAATAAAACTATTTTCTTGTTAGAAAATTTACGGACCTTGGATTCTGCATCATACTTTTCCAATACCTCGGCCTTTTTTTCTTCAGAGATCATCTCTGTATCCTTTAATGGATCTGTCACTTTCTGCTTATCCGTCATAGTATCTCACCTCTTAGGTACTCCCACAATGGCAGTTTTTTTATTTCAATTATTACGTTTTCGTACTCTTCCACCATTTCATAAAGGCGGTATTCCTTAGAATCAGTGGTAAGTGTTGTTTCCACGTTTGTTGACACGATCAAATCGATCGATTCGACTTCCCGGTCTATTTTCATATGGACAAACCCATCATTAGAAGGGATGACTTCCCCATCTGAAGGCGTCCCCGCACCGAATGTCTTAAACCTGGTTCTCGCAAGGTAAAGACGATTCCCCTCTTTTTCATAGGTTTCCATCCAGGGTTCTTTTTCAACAGAATGGATCCAAGAGACTTCAAACGAGTCCTCCTTTATAGAAAAACCCCCGCCTTCATAAGAAACATAAAGAACGGGAACTTTCACGAAAAGGAAAAGAAGGAGCACGATCAGAACTGTGCTCCCAAGCAAGAAAACCTTATTGTTCATCGTAGAACTTTTGTGCTCCCGGATGGACTGGGGCTACCATGCCCTCTTGTGCGTTCTCTAAAGAAATTTCCGTTGCAGCCTGATGAGCATTTCCTAATGTATCCAAGCTATCAAAGAACGTTTTCGTCAATGCATATACATCATCTTCACTTAAATCACTATTCACAACCAACGCATTCATAATTGCCGCTGTTGGTACTGCCTCTTCATTGTCATACGTGCCTTCAGGAATATCTAACGCTACAAAGTAAGGTTGGTCTTTAGCAATCTCTTCGATTTTAGCCGGATCCACCGATACAAGCTTCAAATCGATTGTCTTTGCGAGTTCCAATACAGAAGCATTCGGTAATCCACTTGTCAGAAATGCAGCGTCGATAGATCCAGATCTGAGCCCATCAGCTGCTTCCGCATAGCCCAAATAGTCAACAGTGATGTCATCATAACTAATGTCGTGACCAGCAAGTAGGTTTCTTGCATTCACTTCTACCCCTGAATTCTGGTCTCCTACTGCAACACGTTTCCCAACCAAGTCCTCAATTGTTTCAATTCCAGACCCTTCTGTCGTAACAATCTGTACAAAGTTCGGATAAAGCGTTGCAACTTGTGCCACATTTTCTACCTTTTCAGAGAAGTTGCCCGTGCCCTCTACCGCTTCGGTCAAAACATCACTCATGACAAATGCCATCTGGAGCTTGTCTTCTTTCATCAGATTGATATTCTCCACAGAAGCACCAGTCGCCTGGGACTTGGAATTCACACCATACTCGTCAGAATAGATGTTAGCCAGGGATGAACCGATAATATTGTAAGGGCCAGACGATCCACCCGTCCCGATTGTTACCAATCTACTATCCAGGCCTTCTCCGTCTCCACCACCAGCACCATCTCCGCCGCCACATGCAACAAGCATAGAACTAATAGCTAAAGCGCTTACAATCGTCGTACCTAATTTCTTGAATTTTTTCATGATTAACCCTCCCCTTAGTCGTATAAACTCGTTCAAAAAAAGCGTTCGAAAATATTTTACCAGAATAATAGTTTAACTTCAAATAATATTCAGTATTTTTTGAAATTTGTTGTTAAAATAAAGAGTGTCAGCATTTAAGATTTACCAGCCAGACACTCTTTCACATTTATTTACTATTCAAATACGCAATGGCATCTTCGAGATTATCTGTGTAATATTCAGCGTTTTCATAATCATACATGACCTTATGCTCTGCCGCCATGTACTCATCTGGATGAATCGCATTGAACAGCCAGTCCCACCATTTTTTCCGTTCCAACTCTTTTATCGCCTGATTCACTTTGTCTTCATGAACTCTGATGGCCACAAAACGAGGGAACGAAGAAGGTTGCCTTTCCGGGAACTTCCTTTGAAATATTCCCCACTTTTCGTTAAATCGTTCAACCGAGATTTCGCTGACTAAGCCGACAGCTTTTAAGTTACTAAATCGCTCTTCAAGCTTGTCATATTCTTCGAGAGGTAATTCATCTTCTACCAAAATGGCAACAGCATAATCTTCATATTTCTTTTTCTTTTTAAACATGCACAACCTCCACCTTTCAATTTATCCCTTAAATGCCATTTAGGAAGGTTGTTTCACTTTCACCCTTTTGACAACTCCTAGTATCTCTTCCATGAGTTCCTGCCCTGCTGACTGCTTTGTTTCAAGCATTTCATTTCCGTCTTTTTGCACCATCCTTAATGTCCAGTTGCCGGAAGGAGATGTCAATAGATGCATGCCTTCCACCCTCCACTGCTCGTTTTCACGGTAGAAAGTCATCAGGCGGTTTGTATGTATTTTTCTTTGAATAGCAATATCAAACTGTTTTATTACGGGGTCTTCTAGTGCCAGTGCGTGCCTTTCTGCTAGCTCGTCCCTGTTTTCTATTTTCACTGTCCCACAATAGGTGGTATATTCCTTTGGTGTAAGATACAGGCTTTTTTTCTGACGGGCAGGAATATTCTCTACGCCCATCAACATCCTTGGGATAATCACTTGATTCCATGTCCAATCAGGGGTCGGATGGTTCTGAAGATCGTACTCCTCTTCATTGCGGTTCCTCACATCCACCACCCTGTCTTCACTAAAATAAAACAGGCTTTGATCCGCTTGATCGGTCAAGATTTCCGTGACCATATTGGATCTTGCCATCACCCACAGTGTCTGGATGAAATTTTCTTCAAATTGCAATTCACCATCCACCAGATCTACTAAATCCCAACCGTGGAGCTTTGTGAACGTGGCCTCCCATTCTTTTTCCATATCCTCCTCACGGTGTGCAAGGAATGGATTGGGAATGCCAACAAGGACTTTTGCGCCGAGCATTTTTGTTAAAAGGTAGAGATCTTTCATTGTTAGGGTCCAGTTCATCTATTACATCTCCATATACTTAAAAATAGTTACTGCCCTTTTCTTTCCTCATTTTTTTCGGGAGTCCAAATTCTGGGTAAATCGTTTTTACAGATTCATAGTTATTAAGAATATAGAAGTATTTGTGAATAAAAACCGAGAAAAACGCTGTCAGAATAGAAAAGAAAGAAAGAAGTGAAATATAAAATAGCATTTTTATAGAATTATCATAAACAAGAGTCAGGAACAGTTGGGAGAGAACATAGCCTATACCAGCTGCACTTAAATAGGGAGTTAAGGTTTTGTTGTATTCCATTTTCTGTAATTTTGCATATGTACCGCTATAGAGTCCCTTAATATTAATAAGGTTCATTATTAATATTAAAGCTATCATTAATAAAAGCCCTAAAATAAATGGCACATATCCCTCAACACCTATTATTAGGTAAAGAATTTTTTGAATAGAAAGGAACAGTAAATAGGTATTAATAATTCCATATACCCCAAAGAACAAATAATAAGACCGTTCATATTTATATGGAGCTATTATGTAGAGGCATGCCCAGATGTGTATAAAAATCAAAGGTATCAAGGCAGCCATTAGGAATGTTTTATCAAAAGGTTCAGCTAGAATCACAAAAAAACTAATGAAATCAAGAAAAATAAGAAAGAAAACAATAATATTGCTTCGGTTTTCCTTGGGTGCTTGGAACCGTAAATATGATGCCGTTATTGAATCTATTTCTTTCTTCAAGGGATACATCCTTTCATATTTTGATGCCTAATTAATCAGATATACTTTGAACCTTTTGGTTGGTTTCGGCTGCCAGATCCATCACCGTATCCCTTGCCTGGTTCAACCCCTGATCTACATCATGTTGCAGGAAATTTTCTTTTATGACGCCGTTTGAGGCCGGCTCTACACCGTTATTGCAAAAAAGGCTGATGGCTGTCCTGATAAAAACCCCGAATGGACTGGCCTGCCTGTCCTTTAAAAGAATCATCGAGGGAAGTGAAATTTTTCACCGCAGATTCTAAATGGTTCACTTGCTCCTTGTGCTGTGATAATTTTGTCAGCAATTGGTCCACACCGGATTGTAAGGTTGATACTTCAAGAGTTTCATCCATCTATCCCCTTCCTGCTATCTGATTTGCATATTGGAGGATAGTTGTTGGTCTTTCTCTACCATTTGCCCGACAGACTGCCTTGTCATCTCTTCATTATGAAGCAAGAGAGCTTTATAGTTTTCTGTCAGCTGCTCCAATGTACGATTTATTTCATTTAACTTGTTGACTACATCTAATCGGTTACCGTTTCCTATAGAGGAGGGAAATGAGGAATTAAGAGCTTCTGAGGAGGATTTCATTTGTGTAAGTGCCTGCTCTATCTCACTTTGCTTAACTTTTATTTCTGTGCTCATATGGAGACCTCCAATGATTTAATTGTATCTTTTCGCAGCACGTTCTTCTGCAAGCTGCAATTCTAATGAAGCTATCGTTTGTTTTAGTGAGTTGATTTCACGATGGAGTTGTTGGATCTTATTTTCGATACCGGAGAAGATGGCAGTGAACTGATTTTGTTCCATCTCGGAATAATAATGAAGCATCCCATTTGTCCTGATATCTTCAAATCTATTGGCAAGTGTCCCCTGCCAGGTGAACGAGGAAAGCTCAGGCCGTGTGACAGAAGCCCTAAAACTGGCAAACTCCCGCTGTTTGCCCCTTAATTGACTTTGACAGTCCTGAAGCCGCTGGAGCTGCTGCTGCTTTTCCCTGAGCAAAGAATTATAATATGCGATTGACAAGTTCATCACCTCAAAAGGAATATTGTTTTGTTTCATATGTAAAACAACTGGTATAGTTTATTTTCTCAATACCTTTTACTATAACATGGAAGAAAAATACCAAAATGATGAAAACTATTTATTTTTCGTGGTGTTGGGATGGGTAATTTATACTATTTTGTGAGAAATGAGCTATTTTGAGTGAAATAAGTCGATTTACACCCAAGCAGACGAAAAGTACTACTAGTTAAATAGCACATTTTTTGGAAAGTGAAACCTTAGCTTTAGGATTACGCGGAGAAAATAAGATCTTCAGTTACCTTTTTACCTATTTGTAGGGGAGATATTGACTTTGTTTTGATAGTCCCTCAACTCTTTGGGATGAAAAATCCCACCGGAAATAGGGGGCCAATGGATATCAGGAATTTTTGTAATTTATCATGAAATATCGTTATTTATCAGGAATTTTTGAGATTTATCATGAAATATCGCTATTTATCCGGAATTTTTGAGATTTATCCGGAAATCGACAAAAAACGCCATGCCTCCCCCCAGCAATTGAGGCTACTGAAAAAATAAATTATTTTTGTGTTCTGTTTTTCAACGCTGTTGATTTCCGCAAACGGCTGCGCTTATCCAGAGGGCGACTTTGAGCCCCCTTAATACCCCCGCCCAGGATCTACCGCATTTCGTATCTTCCGCCCGCTCTCCACACATTCCAACGTCTCCAAAAAACAAGCTACCGCTTCTTTTGGTGTAGTAATCGCCGAAATATGCGGCGTAATCGTCACGCCTGGCTTACTCCATAACGGACTCCCAACTGGTAACGGCTCTTCCTCAAATACATCTAGAACCGCCGCTTTCACACTGTCGCTATCCATTGCAGCCAATAAAGCATCATGATCAACAGTACCTCCTCTTCCTACATTGATGAACACCGCTTGATTCAGCTTTTCAAAAAAGTCAGCATCAAACAAACGCTCCGTCTCCGCAGTGAGTGGCAAAGTATTTATTATATAATCCGCATCACGAAGGCATGTATCATCCAATTCCTCCAAAGGCATCACCTGACGAAAGTGGCTTTTTTTGACTCCACTGCGGGACACCCCGTACACCTTCACCCCAAAGTAAGCAAGGATACGTGCTACCTCTTGTCCGATCTCCCCTGTCCCAAAAATGACCACTTTCACTTCATTCAAGCCCCGTGGAGCAACCATCTTCCATTCTCCACGCCGCTGCTGACCATCGAAAGTATCGTGATGTTGTAAATCTTTTAGCATATAGCTTAGCGTGTACTCCCCGATTTTCTGTCCAAATGATGTAATGGTCCTGGTCAGTAAAACATCTTCGGGCCATTTCCCTAGTGCCATGTAACGATCAACCCCGGCGCCAAGTGAATGAATCCACTTAATATTGCCAAAGTGAAAGTTCTCTGTCGGCTGAAAGGCAACATAAGCATCTGCCCACTCTAAGTCCTCCATGCTAACTGCATTCTCAGGAATAAAGCGCAGACTCTTTCCTTTCAACGCTTCAGAAGAATCTAACAATGACCCTAACTCTTTTATCAACCTGCCTGTAAAAAGAATATTATTTATTTCCATTAAAAGAGCACTCCCCACTCGTACTTTTTATCTAACCATTATTTTAGCATGGTAGAGTACAAGTGTAATAGCACACAATCCTATTAAAACCGGTGATTACAACAGTTAATCACCTAAATATTGGGTTAATATTTGATAAATCTCTGTAATAACTGTAAAATAAGAGATGTTAAATTAATAATTAGGGGGAGTTTGATGAAAAAGAATAGTTTCTTAGCCTTATCTATGGTTTTAGTATTATCATTATTCTTGGCTGCATGTGGTGGCGGAGATAATGGTTCCAGCGGGGAAGGCGGCAGTGAAGATCCAAAACTAATGAGCATGCTTACAGGTGGAACAAGTGGTACATACTATCCGCTTGGAGGAGCAATGGCAAAAGTAATTACAGATGAAACTGGTGTTCAAACTGATGCCCTTTCATCCAATGCTTCTGCTGATAATGTAATCGCTCTCGCTGAGGGTGATGCAGAAATAGCTTTCGTACAAACAGATGTTATGGCTAACGCTGTTGAGGGAACAAATGCATTTGAAGGAAAAGCAGTGGACAATGTATTGGCGCTTGGATCTTTGTATCCTGAAACAATTCAAATTGTTACGCTTGCTAATTCCGGGATTTCTAGTGTAGAAGATTTAAAAGGTAAAAAAGTTTCTGTAGGTGCTCCTGGTTCTGGTACGTACATCAATGCAGAGCAAATCCTTGAGATCCATGGCATGACAATGGATGATATCGATGCTCAAAACCTGGACTTCGGTGAGTCTACTGGTGGAATCCAAGATGGTAACATCGATGCAGCTTTCATCACTTCCGGTACTCCAACAGGTGCAGTTGACGGTTTATCCGCTACTAACCCTGTAAGCATTGTTCCAATCTCACAAGATAAAGTAGATGAGTTGGTAGAAGCATATCCTTATTATGCTGCTGATACAATTCCTGCTGGAACATATGGTATGGATAATGAAGTAAATACGGTAGCGGTTCTTGCGATGTTAGCGGTATCCAAAGATCTTTCTGAAGATCTTGTATACAACATCACAAAAGCCATTTATGAAAATACTGATGCAATCTCCCATGCCAAGGGTGAATTCATCACACTTGAAACAGCAGTGGACGGAATCGGTATCGACTTCCACCCTGGTGCTGAAAAGTACTTTAAAGAAGAAGGTCTTTTAGATTAATTAAAAATTAAAGCACCAAATTGGCCGACACTTAATTTCCATTATGCTGTCGGTCCTTCTTTTTTTAGTCGTAAGCTTTTAAAAGCTAGGTGGGTTACCATGAAAAAGAAAGTGATTGTTATTGTTTTATCCTCTACTATCTTTTTACTCTTATTGGGGATTTTTTTGATCCCTTTTCGAACCGCGCTAGTTTTCCATGTACAAAACACCAAACAAATACAAGCATTCCTTCCCATAGATGAAGAGGACACATTTCAAATCATCTTTACGCACTCCATTCATTTAACGGATGTGGTGGAAAAGTATAAGGTGCGAGATGATCATCACATCGTTCAAACAGAAATTATTTATGAAGAATTCGGTATTGGCATGCCATCGAATGCGGAAGAGGGAGAAGAATTTGTATATGAAGATGGAAAATATCATATCCGAGATTTAAATAACGTATTCTCCTCCATGAATATCCGAAACGGAAAAACCGTTTCCAAGAATCGCCTTGCCTGGGGCGAAAATGGAGAAAAGATGGTATGGTTCAACGAATACTTTACTCCAGGAGACTGGTATAATGTAAGAGTAGAAGAGTTGACATTATGGCAGTATATGAAAGGAATGAAAATAAATGAGTGATAGAAACGACCAAAAGGAATTAACGGCCGAAGAACAAGCAAAGCTGCTAGAGAAATACGATCCGGATTCACAGACACGGCATCTTTCGGGTTATGCAGCAAAAGTTGTCTTCTTTATGTTGATTGCCTTTTCGCTTTTTCAACTATATACAGGTATATTTGGTCAGCTTACCGCTTACTTACAGCGTACAGTTCACTTAGGTTTTGCTTTGACTTTGATATTCTTGCTATTTCCAGCCAGAAAAGGCGGAAATAAAACAAAAATCGCTTGGTATGATTATATTTTAGTAGGATTGACCGTTGTTGTATGCGGATATTGGCCTGTTTATTATGATACATTAGTACAGCAAATCGGCAGCATCACATCCGCACAGACTGTTATTGGTGGATTGGCCATCCTATTAGTAATTGAAGCAACAAGGCGGGCCATCGGTCTACCTATTACGATAATCGCAGTTGTATTCATGATTTACGCCCTATTCGGACCTTACATGCCTGGCATGCTCATCCATAGGGGTCTAAGCTTGACTCAACTGGTTCAATCCATGTTCTTTACCACAGATGGAATCCTTGGTACACCATTACAGGTATCATCCACCTATATTTTCTTATTCTTATTATTTGGTGCATTTTTGGTTCAGACTGGTGTGGGGAACTATTTCAATGATTTGGCAATTTCACTTGCCGGAAGACGTACTGGTGGACCTGCAAAGGTTGCTATTTTCTCCAGTGCATTGCAAGGAACAATTTCAGGAAGTTCCGTTGCTAACACAGTTACGACGGGCTCATACACCATCCCTTTGATGAAACGACTTGGCTATCACCGTAACTTTGCAGGTGCGGTGGAAGCAGCCTCCTCTACCGGGGGGCAAATCATGCCTCCGATTATGGGTGCAGCTGCCTTTTTGATGATTGAGTTTGCTGGAGTCCCTTATTGGGAGATAGCTAAAGCAGCGACAATCCCAGCGATTCTATACTTCTCCGGAATATGGATCATGACTCATCTTGAGGCAAAAAAGCAAGGGTTACACGGATTACCGAAGGAAGAAATACCAAAGAAGATGGAAGTACTGAAAAGGTTTCACCTCTTACTGCCAATCCTGGTTATTGTTGTATTATTATTCCAAGGATTCAGTATTGAAAGAACGGCTTTATATGGTATTTTAAGTACTATTATCGTAAGTTTATTCAGAAAAGATACAAGAATCACCCCTGCAAAATTCATTCTTGCACTGACTAATGGTGCACGCACCGCTCTTGGTGTCGCTGCTGCCACTGCATGTGCGGGAATTATCGTCGGGGTCGTTACTAAAACAGGACTTGGACTCAAGCTCGGAAACAGTCTTGTAAGCATCGCTGCTTCCATTACGTCCACACCTACTCTACTGTTATTGCTGACTCTATTCTTCACGATGATTGCTTCCATCATCTTAGGGATGGGTTCACCGACGACGGCAAACTATATCATTACGTCTACAATTGCATTACCTGCAATTCTAGCACTTAACAACCAATTGGAAGTTGCGATTCCCGTACTTGCTGCACACATGTTCGTGTTCTACTTCGGAATTGTAGCCGATATCACGCCACCTGTAGCCCTTGCCGCCTTTGCTGCAACCGGGATATCTAAAGGGGAGCCGATACGTACCGGAATAAATGCCTCCAAGCTTGCAATTGCTGCGTTTATCATTCCGTACATGTTTGTGTTCCAACCGCAACTGCTGATGATTGATACGACCATTCCGGAAGTTTCCTGGATACTAGTCACTTCTATCATTGGAATGATTTCCATCGGTGCCGGACTTATCGGGTTCTGGTACAGAAAGCTTCACTGGATCGAGCGAATCATTACGGTTTCTACAGGGTTGCTTCTAATTTATCCTGAATCCAATACAGATATCTTCGGATTCATCGCCTTTGGTATTATGCTTGCGCTACAGATTTTCTGGAAGCGTGGTAATACTGGAAAAGGTATGAAGGATACTGTTGGTGAAGTAAACTAATCCTTTCACCAAGATAATAAAAATAAGAAAACCTGCCTCCGATTTTCGGATGGCAGGTTTTCTTATTGAAATCCATTTGGTTCATAGTCGATATTGTAGTCTTCTGTCAAAGCTTTCATATCCGCATGATACGCACCTATCTGATCCCTATACTCCAACAATTTTTCGTTTGCTTGATTCATGATTTCTGCATCCTGCTCCTCAAGCGCTTGCTTTTGAAGCACTAGAGCATCGTAAAATGTATTGGAAGCATTTTTTATTTGCTCGAGCATCGGTTCAAGCTCAGGGAAGGGTGCTTCTAGCTTTTCTGTTTCCTCCAAAGCCTTTTCATAGGCAGGGATGGTAGTGGTAGTTAGCTCTTCATACATCAATTCATCATTTATGTAGTTTTCTCCTGACACGGAATCAAAAGACTGGAATGCCTCCATTTCAAAACTTGATACATTTGCTATATCCTCATTAATAAATTCTAATAATGAGGATTGCTTTTCATCTTCTGATAATCTATTTTCATTATCAGATGAACTTGTTTCTTCCCCTTCATTACTTGAGGCTTTCATCTCATAATTGCAACCTGTTAATACAAGGCAACAGATAGCCAACAGGGTAAACGTTAAATTTTTCAAAATCCCCATCCCTTTCGTACCATTATTCAATCAAATTTGGATCATTTTTTATAAAAGCATCCCTTCTCTTCAAATACCTGTTCTCCTGTACTCTTCTCGTGATTAACATCATGGGAAGTGTGATAACCAAGGCGAGAACTCCTTCCCATGAGATGACGAATGCTAATATGATATATACGATGGAACCCAGGAAAAAGAGGGAATAAACCGCCATGAGCATAATATTAAAATATAGCAGCTGATTGATTCTTCTTTTTTCTTCTTTTTGTCCCGTTTCCGATTTCCGTGAAGAGAGGTAGTTCATTTCTTTGATGGAAATTTCATATGGTCGTATAAACCATTTAATCAGACCCATTATTACTCCCCATCACTTAATGAACGGATTTTTTCCCTCATCAGCTTTTCCCCTTCTGAGACAAATCCATGGAACAAGACCTGATGAACTTGGGAATGGTGAAAAAACACGTTCGTTTCATCTGATAAGTGTCCTTGGGGATATGGACATGCTACATAGTCCCAAATGACCTCCTTATCCCCCTGTTGCTGCATTCTGCCATAGATCATCAATGCCTGTGGAATCTCTTCTAGCATGACGACCGTTCCTATAGGCAATAGGTCCGTCCCTTTGTCTATTTTAACTGAGTTGATGTTCGATTGATCCATATCTTAATCCTCCACTCCTTTTTGTATGCTTCTAATTATCCTTTTCAAAGCTTATTCCCAATTTAACCCCTAATAAAGCACGTAGGTCGATGACAGTCTCTTTTCCTATCTTTGCTTCGCCGCCAAACCCAAAGACTGAACCTCCCACTGTCCCTTTAACGTTATAGTCTGTGAAGGGAATTGGAAGGATTCCATTAACCTCCCCTTCGACCACTGAAGCTTTGAGTGCTATTCCAATTGAGTTATTATCCACACCTGCATAAGCTTTACCATTTACGATATTTGCTTGTGCTCCTCCGCCTGCTCCAGCAACCACAGGTACTTCCTCATCAAATTCTGCTTTTCCGGATATGTGATAAACCGTCCCATCCGCCTTTAAAAGAGGGAAAATATTCTCTCCCCCAATACTTGCCTGAACAGATGTCTTTCCTATATCTTGAGAAGCGGAACTATCTATTAAGTCGGTATCATGTTCCACACCTGCATGAATTCCAGTGAACGTGCTCTTACCGCCAAATTGGCCGTCCCCGTCTCCATAGCCGCTCCAATCATTCTCCATTCTTCCAGCGCCTGCTCGAAAAGTAAAGCCATTCATTTCAACGGAATCACCAGCGTAGAATTCACTTTCCGCCTCAGCAGGTTTTGAATTTGTTTGATTAATAGTTTCTGAGTTTCCTCCAACTGTCGGACAACTTCCAAAATCAATTCCCATCCAACCGTAAACATCCTGCCTATTGTAGAACTGCAGATAATCTTGGTCACCCACATGAAACAAGTAGTTACTGGTGGTGCCTTGCGCACCCGAATTGGAGGAAATATTGGTGAGTTTGGGTAGATTAGTGAGCTGTCTAGTTGAAAAATTACGAATGGAAAGGTCTCCTCCTGCCAGTCGGTTGGTCATTTCCCCCACATAATTATGTAATCCTTTTAATGGTCCGCCGAGAGTTTCCAAGGAGGACGATTGCCGATTATCGAATTCCTCCATTTTTAAAGTTGTGTTTTCAACCTGTTGTTCTGCCCTTTGAATATGCATGATGTGTTCCGAATCGGTTAACAGTGATATTGGTACAATGTCTTGAATAGACCTTATTGCCCTATTGGCCTCATTCGTGATATCTTTTGTGAACTGTTCGGTTTTGCGTAAACCTTTCTTTACTTCATTTTCCAAAAAAGACTGCTGGATAAACCCATTATGGGCAGGTTCCAATGCTTGAAGTTGATTGGAGCATTCATTTATTATTTGCTTATATTGATTCAAGTTCTGTTTTAAGTGTAACAGAAAGGGCAAATGACAGCTTGCGTAAAAAGACTTAATTGCCTTTGCCCCTTGGCCGGAAAAACTATCTGCTTGAATAAAGGAGGAGATGGATTTTTCAATCAGACTAATTTCCTCTTCCTTGGACTGGATGCTCTCGGTGAGTTTATTTAGGCATACCTGCAATTCCGAAACGTCTAACACTTTCATCCTTCTACCCCCTATTCCTTCAGTTGCCGTATAGAAGTTGATAGGCCGGTATCAGTTTCTCTCAAACTCTTTACGGATTCTCTCGTAATCACATGATTTTTCATCAAAAGCAATTTATATGAAGACATCACCTGTTCTAAAAGCCTGTTGTTTTCTTGCAGATAGTGAATCAGCTCCATTTGGTTATTTGCCAATTGCTTTACATTTAATTTAGGATCAAACATATCAGCCTTGGACTCCATTGCCGAAAGTATGCTTTCTATCCCCCCGTATTCAACTTTTATCTCATTCACGTACATCCCTTCCCTTCGAAAAAATACGAGTGTAAAATGTAACTTTTCTTTTCTACTTAAGTAATTCTTCTCTAAGCGTAGATACTTTGTCCTGATAGCGGGATATCTCTTGTTGTAATTGATGGATAGCGCGTTGGATGGAGTCTAAGGAAGATGAAATCTGATCATGGGAAATGTCTCTGAAGGAGCGTAGAACTTCTTCCCTTATCTGAAGAAAATCTTGACCTGCTCTGCCCTGCCAAGTATATGGCGTCAACTCCGGTAAAGTAACCGATGGCAAAAAACCTAGCATTTCTACCTCATATTGATTGAGTTGCCTTTGAACCTGCTGCAATCGTCTTACTTGTTCTTTTAACATGTAGACTTTGGAAGAATAGTAATGAAGTGTGTACACATCCAAGTTAATCACCCTATTTTTTAATTCCGTTTCTTTCCATTTCATACCCCCGTTCGCTCGAAAAATAACCTTTTAAAGGGAAATATTCCAAACAATTTTACTAATACTCCCCCTTGCTATTTAACTAGTATAAAAAAAAGCACTAGGTTATATTCCCTAGTGCTTTAAAGGTAGTGATATTTATCGGGTTACTTTCTCGAGTACACTGAAAAACTTGGCTCGTTTTTGGTATAAAGTTTGCGCTTCTTCTATGGTTACTTCGCGGAAGCGGATCTGAGTGCCTGGCTGAGCCTGTGCTAAAAGCGGAATATCATAGGATATGACCGTGGCAATCCTTGTATATCCACCAGTCGTTTGTCGATCTGCCATTAAAAGAATCGGACTTCCATCTGCAGGCACTTGAATTCCACCTAAAGGAATCGCTTCTGAAATGATATCCGCAGAAGTTTTATGGTCGATTTTCGGTCCTTTTAACCTATATCCCATGCGATCGGATTGAGGGGTAACTTCGTATTTAGACTCTAATAACGTTTTCACAGATGATTCTTGAAAGGCTTCAAGATGTGGTCCGAGACATACCCGGATTTCCATCTCTTTCTTATATGATGGAATTTCATCCGGGTGGATGGATCGGCCAGAAAGTGCCTCATTGGAAGGGGCTCCGTATAAGACATCATCCTTTTCCAATGCCCTGCCTTGGAATCCACCAATTTGTGCTTTCAAATAAGTCGATTTACTTCCCATTACTACTGGAACATCGTATCCACCATCTACACAAATATATGAACGGGCTCCTTCCACCGGTCTTCCAAACTCAAGTAATTCGCCTTTTTTCACCTTAAAACTTTTCCACATCGGTGCTTTCTTGCCATTCACTTTCGGGGATAGATTACCTCCGCAAATGGCAACCACCATGTCATCTAGGGCTTTTAATTCCGGACCCATGATGGTGACTTCCAGTGCGGCTTCCCCCTTTTCGTTTCCAACCAATAAATTGCCTATTTGGAGGGCATATGAATCCATTGCACCAGCGACCACCATCCCGAACTCTTGATAGCCTGTTCGGCCCAAATCCTGGACAGTCGTAAGGAGGCCTGGTTTCATTACTTGGAAAAGCGGACTGCTCATGAATGATTCACCGCCCCAAAAGCTTGAATTGCTACTTGGTTTTCTTCAAGATTCGTCCTTAGTTTTCGCACAAATTCAAGCGCTTCCGGTTCATCTCCGTGCACACAGATAGTATCCGCTTGAATGGAAATGTCCTGCCCGTCTACTGCAGTCACTTTTCCTTCCGTCACCATCCTCAGCACGCGCTCTACCGCAAGATCTGCATCGTGTATCATCGCATTGGCATGGGATCTTGGAGTGAGTGTGCCATCAGGCTGATAGGTCCTGTCTGCAAATACTTCCTGCGCCACTTCCAACCCGACTTTTTCTCCTGCCCGGACCAGCTCACTTCCAGCCAGGCCGAATAAAATCAATTTCGAATCAACGGAGTGGATAGCCTCTGCAATGGCCGTGGCCACCTCTTCATTTTTGGATGCCAAATTGTACAGGGCTCCGTGGGGCTTCACATGATGAACGTGTTTCCCATAAACGGTTGCAGCTGCCTGTATCGCACCGATTTGATAGACTACTAGGTTGAAAATCTCCTTTTTGCTCAATAGCATATCGCGTCTGCCAAAGCCTTGCAAATCGGGGAATCCAGGGTGGGCTCCAATGGAGACTCCAAGGTCTGCAGCTGTCTTGACAGTTTCCATCAGGACATTATAGTCCCCTGCATGAAAACCGCAGGCAATGTTTGCAGACGAAATATACTTAAGTACTTCCTGGTCATTTCCGATGGTATACGCACCATAGCTTTCGCCCAAATCACTGTTCAAATCAATGGTCTTCATTTTGTCCTCCCCCTTTTTGATAGCTTTTCACCTTATATTCACCAAGCTTTATGGCCTCTTCTATCTCTTCGAATTCTTTTTGACCAACAGGAACGAAGCGGATGTATGCACCGGCAGATAAAAGGACCGGTTCCTCCCTATCAGGGTCATATAGCTTTACAGGGGTTTTCCCAATGATCTGCCAGCCACCTGGAGTTTCTAATGGATATACGCCTGTTTGCTCACCCGCTATTCCTACAGATCCAGCTTCAATTTTTGCCCTCGGATTTTCTCTCCTTGGTGTGGCAATCTTTTTTGGCATACCACCTAAGTATGGAAAGCCGGGTACAAATCCCATCATGTAAATAAGATAGGCCTGTTCTGAATGAGTGGCTATGACTTCCTCGTCAGTCAATTTATTGTAGCTTGCCACTTCCGACAAGTCCGGCCCCACTTCTCCGCCATACAGGACCGGGATTTCATAAACGGCAGAGTTGGCCAAATCTTCTCCACTCTGCAATTGCTCCTTTATTTCCTCGAGCTTCTTGCACAAATCCTTATAGACGATTTTATCGGGAGAGTAAAAAATAGAAAGTGTCGTATACGCAGGCACCCACTCTGTGATGCCTTCTAAATCATGCTTCCTAAGGTAGGCCGCAAAAAGTCTTATCTCCTGATTCGTTTTTTCTGAGATGTCGGACCCAAATAGAACCTGTATACCTGTATCTCCCAATGGGTGAAATTCAATTTTCAATATGGCTCCCCTCCTCAAGTCCTTGTCTATTTTATGAGAACAATTTCGGCACCTGGGTGATCAATGTGACTGCGGCCAAGTAAGCTGTTGCGATAAACACAATCGCTCCAAAGATCGTCAACCATAAAGGATGTTTGTAATCCCCTACAATCTCTTTTTTATATGCCGCGATCAACAACGTTCCAAGCGCGACAGGTAAAATAAGACCGTTAAATGCACCGGCCAAGATCAGTAATAGAACCGGCTCGCCGATGAATGAAAAAATAATCGTGGAAACGACAATGAACCCAATGATGACCTTTGAGTTATTCTGGTCAATCTTTTTAGACAATGTTCGTAAAAAAGAAACGGAAGTATATGCTGCCCCGACAACAGAGGTAATCCCCGCTGCCCAGAGTACAAGGCCAAACATTTTATAACCAACCATCCCCGCTGCCTCCATAAACACGGATGCCGGTGGATTTTTAGGATCTAATGTAAACCCTGTGGCAACCACTCCAAGCACGGCAAGGAACAAGAAGATCCGCATGATGGAAGCGATGACAATTCCGGATACCGAACTCTTCGTCACTTGGTGCAGGTTTTCCTTTCCGCTGATTCCTGCATCCAATAGCCTGTGTCCACCAGCGAAGGTAATATAGCCGCCGACTGTTCCACCTACAAGGGTGATGATTGCAAAGACATCGATTGTTTCCGGAGCAAATGTCCGGAAAACTGCTTCCCCAACAGGAGGGTTACTTTGGAATGCCACATAAAGTGTGAGCAATACCATCATCAAGCCCAAATAACGAGCTATCTTATCCATTGCCACCCCAGCCTCTTTGGAGAGGAAAATCCCTATGGCGATGGCAGCCGTGATGATGGCACCGATACGGACATCAATACCGAAAATCACATTCATTCCAAGGCCTGCTCCACCTATGTTTCCAACATTGAAGGCGAGTCCACCCAAAGCAACGGCGAAAGCCAAGAAATACCCAAGTCCCGGTAAGACCATGTTGGCGATATCCTGTCCTCTTTTTTTGGAAACTGCAATAATCCTCCAAACATTTACCTGTACCCCAATATCCAAAATAATCGACATTAAAATGACAAAACCGAAGCTTGCCAAAAGCTGTTCAGTGAATACAGCCGTTTGTGTCAAGAAACCAGGTCCGATGGCAGATGCCCCCATCAGGAAAGCCGCACCAAGCAAAACACTCCAATTGCTTTTCGTAGGCTTCTGAGGATCATCGTATGTATTCTTCTTTTTCGAAGACATGTGGAACCCCCCTTTGATAGTATGATTTTAAAAATTTGAACTATTATTCCAATATACTAACCCTACCACAAAACTCATGGAGAGAAAAATTGAACAACAAAACCACCTGCAAAGTGAGGTGGTTTTGTATTTTTGGGTTGGAATAGCATAAATCCATCCTTATTTTATTTTATCCCTTGTAAGGATCCATTTATCCATTTTAAAAGTGATTTATCCATCGTTAAGAACACTTTATCCATTTAAGGAGTTTCCCTTAAAAAAGCAGGTTATTATCTTTTCTCAACAAAGAACATGGAAAGTGCGCCAAGTCCAACATGTGTCCCAACAGAAACACCCATCTGCATGATGTGGATGTCACCTGTGAAATCTGTTTCCTTTTCTATCTTTATCTTCAGATTTTCGGCAATCTTGATATCCGAAGTATAACCGATAATGATAAAGTCCGTCACCGATTTATCATTCCTCTTAATGAACTCTTCCACATAATGCTTAAGGACGCGCTTTAGGCCTCTCTCTTTGGCAACAATGGCCCCTTTGCCATTTTTCATGGTCATAATCGGCTTAAGCATCAGAAGCTTTCCAAGGAATGCACTGGCATTTGACAGCCTTCCGCTTTTGATTAAGTGGTCCAGGTCATCTACGCTAAGAAAGTGTTTCACATTCGTTTTATAAATTTCATTAAAATCGATCAACTCTTGGAAGGTAGCGCCTTTCTCCCTCATCACGGCACTCTTCAACAAAAGCCAGCCACTTCCATGGCTCATACATTTGGAATCAACCACATGGATCTTCACCGGTGAATCAGGATTCTCCTCAAAGAAATATCCTTTCGCAAGTTCAGCTGATTGATGGGATCCGCTTGTCCCACTCGACATGCAAATGCAAAGGATCTCCTTGTAACCGCTCTCAATAGCCTCTTTAATAATGGTCAGATACTCTACTGGACTGGGCATCCCGGTGGTTGGAAACTCCGAAAGAGCCTCCATCATCCCGTAAAACTCATCCGGTTCTATGTCCACTCTATCTTTATAGGTCTTCCCCTCAATATTAATGCTCAATGGTGCCAAGCTGATATCATACATCTCCAGCACGTCGTTTGATAAATCACAAGTTGAATCTGCCATTAATTTAATCATTAATTTCCTCCATAAAAAAACATACTGCCTTTATCTTAACTGAAAGGGCTTTAATAGACTATTCTTTTTAATAAATAGTTGGAGGGTAAAAAAGGAAAAGAGGGAGACAATACAATCCCCCTCAAATCAATTTACTTCCTTATTTGATTTCACTAGAACATAGGCAGTGATCCAAGATGTGATCGGTATCACAATAGCTATTCCTGTCCCTGCACAAAGTATGGTGATCATCTCTGCACTGAAAACCTTGGAATTGATGATTTGGCCCACAGAATAGGAAAGCTCCTTAAACCAGATAAGCAACGCCAGATAGCCCCCAAAAAATGCAAAAAATATGGTGTTGGCACTTGTTCCGAGAATATCCCTTCCAATGCCCATCCCAGACAAAAACAATTCTTTACGGCTAATTGTCGGATTGTGGTGATGAATTTCCCGCATAGGGGAGGTGATAGATATGGCTATATCCAAGATAGCTCCGATTGTACTCATAATAATGACAGAAGCGCCTATTTTGACAAAATCCACTCCCAGATACATAGAATACATGCCAAGCTCTTCTATTTCTTCTTCACTAAATCCTTGTATCATCGAGCGCTTTGTAATAAATAAAATAAAGAGCAGCATGATGACGATCGTGATAATGGTTGAGATAAATGCAATCGTTGTTTTTTCATTCCATTCATTTATATAAAACAGACTTACACAGCTGATAATCATGCAAGCAATTAGGGTCAATACAATGGGATTGGCATTGGGGTCTGTCATAAACAAAATGGTCATAAAGAGCACACCAAAATTAACGAAGAGCGCAATGAAAGAGCGCACTCCTTTTCTCCCGCCGACAAGTACCATCAAAATGAATAATATTGCTGCAAGCATTACTAATACATTCATGCCCTTGCCCTCTTCCGGTTAACAAAAAATATCGACACATATAAACCGATCGGTATTGTCAATACAATTCCTATCCCGCCTGCCAAAGCCCTGGCAAGTTCCAATGAAAGGTTAAGGGAAAGAGTGTAGCCGAAAGGAGAAGCGTTCATGATATATAAGAGAAGGATGGGGATAGAGCCGCTCACATAAGCGAAGAACAAAATGTTAGTCATGGTTCCCATAATATCCTTTCCTATATCCATCCCTGATT
This sequence comes from Sutcliffiella horikoshii DSM 8719, assembly GCA_001648575.1. Classification (GTDB taxonomy): domain Bacteria; phylum Bacillota; class Bacilli; order Bacillales; family Bacillaceae_I; genus Sutcliffiella_A; species Sutcliffiella_A horikoshii. Next base: position 274,707 of record LQXN01000063.1, read on the forward strand.
CAAGAAGGGCTTTGACTGTTATGTCAGGTTTCTTTTCATATAAGCCAAAGATAGAAGAGGACATGGTGATGGCTATATCCATTACCGCTCCTAACGACCCCACCAATATCCCAGCCATGAACACCACTTCGGGAGGCCGAGTTAAAAACTGCATATCCTCGTATCTTAATCCACTACCAGAAGTCGCCCCGATGACCAGGTAGGTGATGAGCATTAAAGCCAAGGTACCCATCAGTGTGGCTATCACAGCTGCATAAGACTTTTCATTCCTTCCATTTACAAGCAGAAGGGAGATGACCGTAAATAAAATGGCACTGATTCCACATACCAACACCAGGCTTAAATTGAAGGATTTCATATAAACATTCAAAGAATACGATAAAAGGGATGCGTTGATGAGAAGGCTGACAATAGAATAAAACCCCTGTCTCTTCCCTACCAAAATTAAAACCAAGACAAAAAACCAAGCTGCTAAAAGTAGATACTTATCGCGCTTAACATCTTCTATCGTTCCCCTCAACGTAGTATCCTCTGCTGAGGAGGATTGAAAGGAGACAAACAGTTCGTTTCCAACACGATATTCCTGATCGTACGCTCCGGAATTTGAATACTCATTAATCAAAGAAATGTGATTGCCTTTTTCTTTTCCATTTTTTAATACTGCAATGATTTGCTGTCTGAACAGGACATCTTCATTATTATGCATATCAACCAACTCTGATTGATCCTCAAGCGTCGTTTCTATAACTTTTGCAATCGGGCGATCATAAAAGGAATGGTTGTTTTGGACAAATAGGTAGGAGGAGAACAGGCATGTTGCCAAAATAGTGTAGAGAAAAATATTTTTTTGTATCTTAGATTTGAACATGTCCAACCTCATTTCCCATCTGAACACAATAGATATTATAAACGTGACCCAGAGATATTTAACCTATATAAGTGATCGAATCAAAGCTCATCTTCGCCTATAATATCTATTTTTCCGCTTTCTTTCAACCAAGTGATGAAATCTCCCGCTTTTTCTTGAGTGTTTATTGAGAAGACGGACCATATCTTCCCCTACGGTAATCTTCAAACGCCTCCTCAATTTCCCCCTCCGTATTCATCACAAACGGACCTCTTGCAACAACTGGCTCTCCAATTGGTTTACCAGTGTAAATAAGAACCCTGGAGCGCTCCTGAGACGTAATCTCCAGCACATCCGTCTTGTCTTCCTCCGCACTCTCATCGTAAGACAGAAGCCCCGCCTCTGTTTTACCCAATGTCACCGATCCGGCTTCCTCACTGCCAAAAGTCATCTCACCTTGCAGCATATATACATGACCATTTTGATTCGCAGGCAGTTCAAGAGAATATCGCTCCCCTGCACGCAAGTAGATTTCAAACATATTGATAGGGACCAATGAATCCATCGGGCCAGTCACTCCCTCTGCACTTCCCGAATAGACACGCAAGGATCCACCTGCCAATTCCACCACAGGTGCATCTTCCAAAAGTACATTCTGATAAGAGGATTTCGTTTGTTTTAAGCTTTTCGGCAAATTCAGCCAGAGCTGCAACGTGTGGATGACATCCTCATCGACTGCTTCCTCGGCATGCCGGGCACCGCTTCCGGCATTCATGTATTGAACATCCCCAGCATGCAAGACAGAATGCCCGCCCTGGTTATCTGTATGCTCTAGCCTGCCATCGATCACATAGGTGATGGTTTGAAAACCTCTGTGAGGGTGATCAGAAAAAGTTCCCCGTTTGAACCAATCATCCGCCATCAGGATGAACGGGTCATATTCGGACATACGGTCTGGAGGCAATACCCAACCTTGCTGGACATGGGGATAGCCTGGATTTTTATACTGCACCTTCCAATGATCCCTGATTACTCGATTAGCTTTTTTCATAAAAAAACCTCCTTAAAAATCTTTGATATTACTTTCAGCATACAGAAGTTGGAATCCCCAACTCAAGTTTCCGGCTCTAAAAGCAAAAAAACCTTCAATCCAAAGGGGGATCAAAGGTTTTGCCGTTTATTTTAATTTTGAAAGGAAAGCGCCTTCTGATCCTCACTAAGAAAGAGGGTTTTGGCAGTTGATGAGAAAAGCTCATCAAACAGCGCAGGATTATCTACTAAAGATATGCCATAGCTAGGGATCATTTCTTGAATCTTCTCTTTCCATTCAAACATATGCTCCGGGAAGCATTTTTCAAAGACTTCCAGCATGACGTGAACAGCCGTGGAAGCACCCGGAGAAGCACCTAGCAATGCTGCAATCGAGCCGTCGGATGCACTGACAACTTCGGTCCCAAATTGAAGGGTCCCTTTGCCGCCAGCTTCTGTATCCTTGATGACTTGAACACGTTGACCTGCAACGACAATCTCCCAATCTTCACTTTTAGCGTTCGGGATAAACTCACGCAGTTCATCGATGCGCTTTTCATTGGATAATAGCACCTGCTGAATCAAATATTTGGTCAGTGACATTTCCTTGAATCCAGCTGATAGCATCGTCATCACATTATATGGCTTCACAGAGCCGATTAAGTCGAGATTGGAACCTGTTTTCAAAAACTTTGGTGAAAAGCCTGCAAATGGGCCGAACAACAGACTTTTCTTGTTGTTGATATATCTTGTATCAAGATGTGGTACAGACATCGGTGGCGCTCCAACCTTTGCCTTCCCGTATACTTTAGCATGATGCTTTTCCACCACTTCAGGATTATTACATACCAAGAACAAGCCACTTACCGGGAAACCGCCAATATTCTTCGATTCTGGAATTCCGGTTTTCTGCAATAGGGGCAAGCTTCCGCCTCCGCCTCCGATAAAGACGAACTTTGCATAATGATAGTCGACTTTTCCGGTTTTGACATCACGGATCTTCAATTCCCATGAGCCGTCGCTCGCACGCTTGAGGTTCTCCACGCTGTGCTCATAGTGGACCTCCACATTGCTTTTTTCCAAGTGATCAAACAACATGCGGGTCAACGCACCAAAATTGACATCTGTGCCAGAGTCGATCTTCGTTGCCGCAATCGGCTCCTTCGTGGTGCGTCCCTCCATCATAAGCGGCATCCATTCCTTCAGCTTCTCAGGATCCTCAGAGTATTCCATTCCTTGAAAAAGCGGATTCGCTGATAGCGCTTCCATCCGTTCTTTCAAAAATGTGACATTTGCTGCCCCTTCCACAAAGCTGATATGTGGTATTGGCATGATGAAGTCCTGAGGGTTGCTGATCAGATTGCGTTTTATGAGATAGGACCAGTACTGCCTGGATAGTTGGAACTGTTCGTTTACTTTTACCGCCTTGCTGATATCCATGGAGCCGTCCGCTTTCACGGAGGTATAGTTAAGTTCGCAAAGTGCCGCATGTCCCGTACCTGCATTATTCCATTCGTTCGAGCTTTCTTCCCCGGCGCTTGCCAGTTTCTCGAACACTTTAATCTCCCAATCCGGCGCTACTTCTTTCAATAACGATCCAAGCGTCGCACTCATAACACCGGCACCAATTAAGATAACGTCTGTTTTTTTCTGCATGTTGCTCATCATTACACATCCCCTAAGTTTATAAAAAAGAGCAGGCATACTTGCTTTTAGCAAGATACCCCCTATAAACACACTTGTGCATCTTAATTTATATCATATCATATTCTACTAGATTTTTTCATAAGAGTATCATTCTATTATCTGACTATTATAAACTATTTTGAGCACTTAAAAAAGTGTGAAGTCTTTCCACTGGGTGTGTTTAGGCAAAGAAAAAACCTTAACCTACAGGGGGTTAAGGTTCCAGACTGTTGACAAACTCTACTTTAGTTAGAGTATCTGCCGGGACAGTTGATCTTCGTTGCAGGAGCTTCGCTTTCCGCGGGCGGTCCGTAAGCCTCTTCACTTAGTTGAAGTCCACTGAAAAAGTACATGAGTATAGTAATCTGTTTAAATACCGCTTTTGATTTCCGCAACCGGCTTCGCTTATCCAGAGGGCGACCTTGAGCCTCCTCGGGCTACGCCCTGCGGGGTCTCAAGAATGTCGCTATCCCCCCGCAGGACAAGGAAGGCTGCGACAGCGATACATCGCACGCAGAAAATGCTTGCATTTTCAAGGAGTCTTCGCCTATTGCTCCAATCAACAGCTAGAAATCATATTATCGAAAAGTTAACTGAAAACCTTACCCCACAGGGGTTAAGGTTTGTAACTTTATTTATGCCAAATCAAAAAGCCGGGATTGCGGTTTCATCATAGTTTTCTTCCAGGAATTCGCGTACTTCTTTGCTTGTCATGGCTTCAGCAAGCTTTTTGATAGCTTCTGAGTCCTTATTGTCTTCGCGAGCAACAAGGGTGATGGCAAAATCATTATCTGTTCCTTCTGTAAGGAGTGCATCGCTTTTTGGTGTCAATCCAAGTGGAGCTGCATAGGCAGGCGTCATGACCACCGCATCTGCGTCATCATACATTCTAGCAAGCATCAATAGGTCTACTTCCTCAAACTTAAAGTTTTTAGGGTTTTCCACGATATCTGCTTGAGTATAGTATGGACCTGTTTTTTCTTTCAACGTGATGACCTCGTGTTGTGCAAGAAGTGCCAATGAACGGTCGATATTTGAAACGTCGTTGGCAATGGCAACTACAGCGCCTTCTGGCAGTTCTTCCATGTCATTGTAGTCTTTTGCATATACGCCATAGTTTGCATAATAGATTGGTGTGATACCAACCAACTCGGCGTCGTTACTTCGGTTGAATTCCTCCATGTAAGGAACATGCTGGAAGAAGTTTGCGTCCACTTCCTCATTTGCAAGTGCACTGTTCGGTTGCACATTATCGCCTAACACAACCACTTCTAAATCAATGCCTTCCTCGGCAAGCTTCGGTTCCACAAGCTCCAAGATTTCGGTCATTGGCGGGATCAGGGAAGCCACTTTCAATGTCACTTGTTCATTTTCTGCGTTCTGGCCACTATCCCCAGTCTGTTCATTCCCTTGGTTATTTTGCGCGCAGCCTGCTAGCATTGTGATAGCTAGCGTAAATATTAATATTAATTTTTTCATTTAAAAGTTCCTCCTGTTGCAGTTATGTTCTTGGGGCTGTAATCAATCTTTGTTATAGCTATCTTTTATCAATCAGTCTGGACACGGTCATGCCGGTAAATTGTATCGCTTGTACCAGTATGACCATTATGATGATCATATACATCATCAATTCGGTTTCAAATCGTTGGTAGCCGTAGCGGATGGCGAAATCCCCGATTCCTCCCCCTCCTACCACGCCCATGATGGTGGAGTAGGAAATGAAGCTGATGATCGAAGTCGTCAAACCAAGTACAAGGCCGGATCTGGCTTCTACGTACAAGAATTTAAAAACCACTTCCCTTACAGATGCACCCATGGACACTGCTGCCTCCAATACTCCTTTAGGCACATCCAATAACGATTGCTCGACAAGGCGCGAGTAATGCGCGATGGCGATGATCGCAAGCGGCACAGTTGCTGCTGCAGTTCCAATTGCTGTACCAATGATCCAGCGAGTAAACGGAATCAGAAATACAACCAAAAGTAAAAAAGGGAAGGACCGTGTGATGTTCACCAAAAGGTTGAGCGTGGAAAAGGCGAGTTGGTTGGATAACAAGTTCCCTTTTCTGCATAGGAAAAGGAGTGTCCCTACCGGAAGCCCCACCAAAATTGCAGCGAGAATAGATACGCCGACCATGATGAAGGTTTCCCCGATGGACCTCCATATTTCCGCTTCATATTGCATAAGTATTTCAGGCACGGTCCTCGCCAGCCTCCTTCACCAGCTGCTCCACAAAGTATTGAGGATTGCTGTCTATCTGTTTTACACCCTGAGGTTTTGTCCGAACCGTCTCATATACTTCCCCATTTGCCATGACAGTTACGTGATGGCAGATGCTTTTGATGACTTCCATCTCATGACTCACTACGACAATGGTGACACCTAGGCTTTTATTCACGTTCTCGAGTACACGCAGGACCTCAGCGGTTGTGTTGGGATCAAGCGAAGAGGTTGGCTCATCGCACAATAGAACCTCAGGATTATTCGCCAAGGCCCTCGCAATGGCCACACGTTGCTTTTGTCCACCGCTGAGCTGGGCAGGATACTTTTCTGCAAAACCTTCCATGCCAACAAATTGAAGGCATTCCATTACCCGTGTGCGGCGCTTCTTCCACGGAAAACCTGACAACTCCAAGGATACAGCAATATTCTCATATACCGTTTTGTTCGAGACCAGGTTGAAATGTTGAAAAATCATCCCTATGGACTTGCGTGCCTGTCTAAGCTTTGAACCGGCCAATTTTGTCAGGTCCTGACCATTCATTTGCACCTGACCGGAGTCCGGGACCTCCAGAAGGTTCATCAGCCTCAGCAAGGTGGACTTGCCGGCACCGCTTGCTCCGATGATTCCATGGATTTCCCCTTTATGTATATTCAAAGACACAGACTTTACCGCTTGATAACCTTCGAAGTCCTTATTGACTTGATGTAAATTAATCATAAAAAAACCCCTTCCTATTACATTGAAAGGTGATTACAACGTTCCTAATTATAGCGTAAGAGAGATGGGCTTGTCACTTTGGCGATATCCATGGAGGTTCTTATATAAATGCTACTTTCGACTTTTGAGGAAAGAACCGCAAAGCTCAATAGAAAAGACGGTACTGTTGGACTTAGTCTCAAGCCGACAGTACCGCCTTTTCTCTCAATCTCTTTCTCTGGCATTTTGGGTGTCACGAATATTCTTCTGAATCGTGATCGCCGCAAACAAACTAAGGACAAATGACATGCCATAAAATCCTTTTTCACTTAGAATAATACTTCCTGCATTATATAGCCCGATTGCCATTAAAGAGATGGCGACCACCACGGCAAACCAGCTGAGGCCGTAGTAGATTCCTGATACCGGTATATCTTCCTCTCTGTCCCTTACCGCTTTTTGCAGGGATACGGCTGCATACAGTCCGAATACCAACACAGCAAAATAATACCCCTTTTCATTCAATTCCATTGCAGCATTGAACAGGCCGATCAGATAGGCGGAAACACCTACAACAAGAGCTGCCCAGCTTGCCCCTTTAAATGCAGCAGTCGGCTCCCCCTCTTTTCGTTCCACCTTCATCTTTGGCTTATCTTCACTTTTAAATAACGGGTTTTCATTTAAATCAGCCATTACACACTCCCCTTTGCTGTTATGTATATGGTTTATTATAACAATTTTTTACAGAGTTTGGCCTGATGGTGAAAATTTATTTTTCCCTCAAGCTTTTGTAAAGTTAAGTGATGCTGATTATAAGACACTGCTGCTCTCCGGATATTGTTCTATTGAAATGCAGATTACCTAAAGGAGAACCTATTGGGTTATCTTTTTCCACATAAAAAAGCACAAATCCAAACTCATTGGAAAGTGCTTCATTTTTTCATTTTCTTAATTAACTTAGTAAACCAATACGTCGGATAAACAACGGCAAGGTCAAGGAGGAAAATATGAAATTGGTTCATCCCTTTTCTCATTTCCACTAACCCCAAATATTCTTCGATCGTTGCAAAGCCAAAGGCGAATACTGCACTAAGCAGCAATGCATAAAGATAAAAATTCTTTTTGTGATTGGTGCAATACTGGTACACAAGCAAATAGCCTACCGGTAAAGCAGAAGCTGTCATACTGAGGGCAGCAGGGAATAATGGCGTCAGAAAGTAAGTATGGATGAAAAGGTTGTATTTCGCTAGACCGATATCGATGTAAGTCCATACGATATGTACGGTATAACCGAAAAAGAAAATCTCAAATATTCTTTTCCGGTCCACAACAAAGTACACTAAAACCAATGGTACCAACATAACGGCCAATACAAGCCAAAATTGCCAATCCCCAAAACTTGAATAGTTTTCCCAATATGTATTCATCAACCGACGGAGCTCATCATTAATTTGAAAAACCTTATTCCAATGCTCTGAATATCCCAATGAAAAACCTCCAAACCCGTATCTTCATATTCAGTAGCTTCCTACTAAATCCAATGAAATATACAAGATTTCGGAGCTTATAGGGTTAATTCCTGCTGGCCTTCTCCAACAGATCGTTTCGGCGCAAATACCAATAGGGCTATTCCGACCATCAGGAGCAGCATCCCGATCCATGCCGTTAGATTTAAGACTTCACCTAAAAGGAAAAACCCAAATAAAGCCGCAGTTAGGGGCTCTGCCAAAGCAAGGGTAACCGCAGTGGAAGAAGATACATAAGTCAGGCCTTTTGCAAAAAGGATGTAAGCTATCCCTGTTGTCATAATTCCGAGATAAAGGCTGATGCTCCATCCTCGCGCATCTGAAAGCCAAGTCATGTCAAAGATAAACAAGAACGGCGCTAAACAAACAGCACTAAGCGTGAATACCACCGCAACGACAGAGAGGGACGGGTGTTTACCAACCAAGTCCCGACTGACTATTGCATAGACCGCAAACGACAATCCAGCACCCAATGCCATGAGGATTCCAACTGGATCGACCACGACTGATTCCTTATTAAGAAAAAGCATGAGGCAGCCTGAAATGGATAAAAATGTCGAACCCCACCAAATGTTGCTTGGTCTCCTTTTAAGGAAAACCCATTCCAGGAATCCCGATATTATCGGAGCACTCCCGATTGCCACTACGGTCCCAATGGCCACCCCTGTGATGGTAACAGCAGAGAAAAACAGCGGTTGAAACAACGCCATGCTTACAGCCGCTAAAACCGTTGCCTTTACTGGCCAGCCTTTTATGTTTAAACCACCTGTGAAAAAAACGAGCACCAGTAAAAACAGGCCACCAACCGCCAAGCGGGCTGCTCCAATGGCGACCGGATGAGCTGCTTCAGGTGCAAAGGTCTGGGCTGTACCGGTGGTTCCCCAGAGTACAGCTGCAAATATGATTAATAAAGGAGCTATTTTCACGTTCAACTGTCTCTCACCTCAAAAAATACAATTCATTTTATGCCTTTGATCACTTATCCAATAGCTTATGTTTCTCTTTTAACGAAAAAGGAGCCATCTTTACCATTCGTTCCAGCACAAATGTCACAATCACCACATCATCCAACAGACCGAAAAACAAAAGGTAATCCGGAATCAAGTCAAAAGGGAATACCACGTATGCAGCAAGGAGCAACACTCCTGCCACTTTCTTCATCCCTGATACTTCCCTTGAACGAAAATAATCTATTAAAAAAGGAATGAATCGCCAGAAGGTAAAGACAAACTTTAGACGTCTGAGGATTTTAATCATATCTCTCCAACTTTCTCCTATAGTTACACCTTATTATAGCTGGATTGTATGCAAATGAATACGTGTAAGGAGTACTACTCTTCATACGAAAAAAGCATAAGTACGTATACCTGTACCTATGCTTATTCTCTTCTATTTAGTTCCAATTCACGGAAACTTTTGTGTGTGATTTTCTAATTAAACATGTCCATCTATTGGCAATGGGGCGTTCTCGGCTATTAGTTTTTGCTCGAGCATTTCCTGCCAAAAAGATGCTGGTATCACTTCTTTTAATGCAGCCTGGTCCTCTGCAATCCGCTCTGGACGACTTGCTCCCGGAATTACGGCTCCTATTGCTGGATTAGCAAGGATGAATTGAAGGGCAGCAGCTTTGATGCTGATACCATGGCGTTGTGCAATGTCCTTCATTTTTTGTACTTTTTCTATAATTTCAGAGCTCGCTTCTTGGTACTCGTAATGTGAACCACCGACCAACACACCTGAACTGTAAGGTCCCCCGGCAATAATTTTCACACCTTGTTCAGCAGCTGCCGGCATTAGCCTTTGTAAGGAACGTTCATGATCCAATAGGGTATATTGCCCTGCAAGAAGGCTTACGTCCGGTTTATTTTCCTCTAATTCTAGGGCCATTTCAATTGGTTCTGCCCTATTGACCCCAAGCCCCCAGGATTTAATTACACCCTCATCCCGTAATTGGGATAGAACGCGAAATGCACCTGTGCGTGCACTTTCAAACTTGGCCAGCCATTCATCGCCATAGAAATCTTGGGCGATATCATGGACAAAGACCATATCCAAGCGATCTGTTTTTAATCGTTTCAGGCTATCTTCAATGGAGCGTAAGGTTGCATCGGCACTGTAATCGTTGATAACTTTATTGTCACGGCCATGTTCAAAAAGACCGCCTTTTTCACCTAACTCACGGTCTGATGGATTCTCTTTTGCATCAAGGATTATTCGTCCCACTTTGGAACTTAACACATATTCATCTCGATTATGCTTTGCTAACACTTCTCCCAGACGCAGTTCTGCAAGACCTGCACCATAAAATGGAGCCGTATCAAAATAGCGGATGCCATTATTCCATGCAGTCTCAACGGTTGAAATTGCTTCTTCTTCAGGAATGTCACGGAACATATTACCAAGTGGAGCCGTTCCAAACCCTATCTTACCTTTTAATTCATTCACATTACATCCTCCTTCTCACTTTTCCTCATTAAGTGGAAATATTGTTTAAAGGATTATATCCACCTAACTCCTACAAATGACATTTCCCTTTAGGTTAAATACTAAACAGGAGTGATTAAATGACTGTCAATGTGGGAAATGGGTAAAAAGGAGTGATTAATATTGATGAAGAAAATACTAACTTCCAAGTGGTGCCTCAGCGGGTATGCTTTTTTGATTTTCATAGGCAGTGTAATTGGTAACTTAATTGTAAAACCCAGTGCCAGTTATATTGTAGGAGCATTGATCGGGTCCATACTGCTTGTGCTTGTCAACGTTTCTTATGTTTTTTATAAAAACCCGGCCGAAAAATAAAATGCCCTCAAAATAAGGACATTTACAACTTCTTTCTATATTTTGTTCAAGTTTTCCAACTCCGTAAGAGTCGTTTTAAATTTGGCTTCTGTTTCAACGATTGACTCTTGTAAAATGGTTGTAATCTGGTTCACTCGTTTTGTTTCCTGCCTGATATTCTCTACATTTTCGTTCACTTGGCTGATGGATTGTGACACATTAGCAGCTAGTTTGCGGACTTCATCTGCGACCACACTGAACCCTCTGCCATGCTCACCGGCGCGGGCGGCTTCAATTGCAGCATTCAAGGCCAGTATATTCGTTTGGGAAGATATATTCTTTATCAGCTTGGAAACGTCACTTATCAAATCGGTCTGGGTCGTTAATGCTTGAAGTGCTTCCATTTTCTCTTTGGAGTTTTCTGTAACAATATCAACCAACTCCACCGGAATGTTTTTTAACTGAGACATAGTCTTTAAAGTATTGTTTTCACGTTCCGTTATGTCCGTCGCTATTTTCAGCACAGCATGTACTTTTCCCTCGTCATTGATAATAGGAATGTAGGTCGCTTCTAGCCAAAGGGTATTTCCTCGTTTCCCTATTCTTTCAATCTTTTCTTGAAACTTAACACCTTTTCCGAGATTTTCCCATAACTCCTCATATTCCCGGCTGCTACTATATTCATTTGTGCAAAATCTTCTATGGGACATGCCTTTCAACTCATGAGCAGAATACCCCAATGCCTTAGCAAAATGGTCATTTACCCAGATGACCTCTTTGTTCATATTGAATTCTATCATTGCTAGATTTCTTTCAAGTGCGGATAAAACCAGTTGTTCTTCTAATATTTGCGTGCTTACATTCCCATTCGCTCTGTTTAATAACATTATAGAACCCCTCTGCAATCATTCTGTTAATACGTTTATACTATTTGTTTCAACAAATTTTAACAAGATTGTATGCTTAGCAAATGTGCTGAGGAAAGATAAATAACTCAAGTCTCACATACCAAAAAATTACAAAGCTTTGGAAATACTGTGACTTCGAAAATATCGATAGCAATAAAAAAACGGACAGGAATTTCAATACCCGTCCACTCTTCTTGTTATAGTTTAAATTTACTAATGAGCTCATTTAGTTTTTCTGCCTCGCTTGCGAGGTGATCGGCGCTGCCGGCCACTTCTTCCATGGAGCTGCTTGTTTGTTGAATGGATGCAGCGGTTTGTTCAATGCCCGCTGCTGATTCCTCTGAGACTGCAGCAATATCTTCAATGGATTGATTGACTTCAAATGTACTTGTGGTAATGCCAGACAGATTTTGTGAAATTTGCTTAATATGATCACCCATTTCTGAAACGGCGCCATTAATAATGGCAAACTTCTCACCTGTCACTTTGATTTGTGAGGTTCCCTTTTGTACTTCTTGATAGCCAAACTCGAGTGAAGTAGTGACCTCATGTGTTTCTTTTAAAATACTGGTCACAATGCTTGTAATGCTTTTGACAGATTGGGAAACTTCCTCTGCAAGCTTTCTCACCTCATCTGCCACAACCGCAAATCCTCTACCGTGCTCTCCTGCACGCGCAGCTTCAATTGCTGCATTCAAGGCCAATAAGTTTGTTTGATCAGCTACATCTTTAATTACGGCAATGAGGTGAGATATTTCTTTCGAACGTTCGTTTAGTCCATTTACTTTCCCAACGGCATTTTGAATAATTTCATCAATCAATGTCATTTGTTCAACAGAGGAATTCATAAAATTCGCTCCCTCATCAGATAGAGAAAGTATATGATGGGAAGATTTGGAGATTTGCTCCCCTTTTGTATTTGCTTCTTTCACTTCACTTGAAAAAGTGTCCATAGTAGTCGCAAGTGATGTGGCAGTATTAGCCTGTGACTCAGAACCGGATGCCAACTGTTCCATCGTGGAGGCAACTTGGAGACTGCCATCCTTCACTTCGTTTGCGGCTTGTGTCAGTTCTTCACTCTGACTATTCACTGTTTGTGATACCGTATTAATCTCATTCAGGAGTTCCTTGATATTATCGTTCATCAAGTTTGTATCCCTTACAAGCTGACCTATTTCGTCTCGTGAATTTGTTTCAATTGGTGGTTGACTCAGGTCACCATTCGCAATCAAATTCATGCGTTCCATTACTTTTTTTACTGGCTTGGTTATAATTCTGGCAGTATACGTTGCAATCACTCCGGCTAAAATCAAGACAATCACAGAAACAATGATTCCGGTTTGAGCAGTGAATTGCCCATAAGCGATGATTAGCTCTCCAGCACCTTGAATCTCTTCCTCTCTTTCCATCGTTAGCGCTTCATAGTCAGACATGATTCCCCTTGCTAAGGGTTGCACTTTCGTTACAATGGTTTGAATCGCTTCATCCCGGTTTCCATTATCATATTGGACAAAAACCTCTTCCCTCACAATTCTCTCAAACTCGTTTGTGCTATTAACCAATTCCTTCGCTTTATCTGACGTGCTTAAAGATGCTATCTGCTCTTCATAAAACGTACTTTTTTCCGAATAACGTTCGAAATCTTCCTTATAACTGGAATCTCCTATTAATACATAACCTCTAGTTAAAGCAATCCTCTGTGAAATATTAAATGCCATTTGTTCATTGGCAATTAATAGAGGTAACTGTCTATTAATCATTTCATTTGTGTCATCATTGATATTTTTTATGGAGAAGCCATTAATACCCGCCATAATCAATGTCAAAAACGTCACAAAGGCAAATCCAACCAATATTTTCAATCTAATACTCTTAAAGTTAAAAAAACTTTTCATTCCTCAACCTCACCCGTTCCATATAGTTTGGAAAACACATCTGATGTTTATCATTTAATATTACTGAATATTACAAAAATTATAACCCTGCTTCCCTTTACTCATTTTTTATAGAACTTCATTACATTGAGTACTCTTCTTGTATATCGATTAGTTCTCCATTAGATTTAGTCATTAATATAAAGAATGCCGGAGATGCTCCTTGTGAAGGTTGAAATGCCTTTCTTCGGACATAAGATGTGCTGGAAAATATTGAGTGATGTACAAAAATAAAATTATCCTACCAAAAAAGACAGCCAAAACAGTTGATTAACAAATGGGCAAAGGGTTGAAAAGTCTAGTAAATTCGTGAAAAAAAGTCAATCGTAAAAATAATTTTCACCATCCCTTCCAATAAATGATAAGATATTTCCAAAAGGTACAAAATATTAAAGGAGCAATTTTACACAACATGGAAGTTATATCAAGTTCATATCATTTACCACTTGTTCTACTCTCGATTTTCATTGCGATCATCGCCTCCTATGCAGCACTAGATCTAGGGATCCAAGTCCGCAAGGCAAAATCATATGCAAAAGCCGCTTGGGGAAGTGCAGGTGCATTAGCAATGGGAATGGGAATCTGGGCCATGCATTTTGTGGCTATGCTCGCATTTCACCTGAATATCCCCGTCCAATATGATTATCATGTGGTTATTTTTTCTATCTTACCTGCCATTATTTCTTCTGGCATCGCATTATTTATCATCAGTAAAGCAGAATTGAAAACCCTTCATGTGTTTCTTGGCGGCTTCTTTATGGCCACAGGAATTGTATCCATGCATTATATTGGAATGGAAGCCATGATTATGGAGGCAGCGGTCGTTTATGACCCAATACTTTATGCACTCTCCATCCTCATAGCATTCATCGCATCGGTAGTTGCTATATATTTAATCTCATTCGTCAGTAAAAACTATCAATCTAAAAAGATATGGTGGAGAAAATTCATCAGCTCCCTTATTATGGGTGCTGCCATTGCGGGAATGCATTACACGGGGATGGCTGGCGCAAGTTATGAAGCACACCACCATCACATGGACGGTTTAGACCCAATCAACAATACATACTTGGCATATGTAATAGGTTTAGTCATTCTCATCTTACTGGGATTTGTATTTATAAGTGTTCTGATCGATCGACGCTTTGAAAAACAATCGATTATTTCGGAGAGGAGATTTTTATCCGTTATTGAATCTGCGAACGACGCAATCATTTTATCCGACAGCTCCGGGACAATCATCTCTTGGAATAAAGGGGCTGGGACTATTTTTGGATATGAGAAAGAAGAAATAGTTGGAAAGAATCTTAAGACCATCATTCCGAAAAGATGCCTTCAATTTCATGAACAAGAGATGGATCTTTATCTATCTACGGAAGAAACAAGTGTGATCGGAAAAACGGTTGAACTAGAAGCAGAAAAAAAGGATGGCAGTGAAATCCCGATTGAATTATCTTTAGCTGCCTGGAAGGAAGAAGATAGTATATTCTTCAGCAATATTATCCGGGATATCACCGAAAGAAAAAGAAATGAGAAAAAAATTAATCAAATGGTGTACCTGGACCCGCTAACAGGGCTTCCAAACCGCCTTCTGTTAAACGACCGCCTCTCTTTGGCAATGGACCAAGCCGCTCAAAATAAACATTCACTAAGCATCATGTTCATTGATCTAGATCGCTTTAAATATATTAATGACACACTTGGGCACGCTGTAGGGGACCAGCTATTAATAGAAGTCGCCAAACGCATTCAGTCTCTTTTAGGAAAGCATGATACCTTATCCAGGCAAGGCGGGGATGAGTTTATTGTATTGCTTCCGCAAACCAATGCCGTCGAGGTGACAAAGCGTGCCAAGGCGATTGTAGACGCCCTCAATCAATCATTGATTGTAGAAGACCAAGAACTATACATTACCCCTTCCATAGGTATTTCCATGTACCCCACAGATGGAAAGGATATCGATACGCTGATAAAAAATGCAGACACTGCCATGTACCAAGTAAAAGAGCGCGGCAAAAATAATTTTCAATTCTATACTCTAAAAATGAACGAAGCCGTTTCCAGGAGAATGATGGTGGAAGTTGGATTACGCAAAGCACTAGAACGCAATGAATTTACGATTGCCTACCAGCCGCAAATCGAGGTGAACTCCAATAAAATCATCGGTGCAGAGGCCCTGCTTCGCTGGAACCATCCTGAGTGGGGGAACATTTCACCGGCAGAATTCATTCCCATCGCAGAAGAAACCGGTTTGATTCTACAAATCGGAGAATGGGTCCTTAAAGAGGCCTGCCTACAAAATAAAGAATGGCAGGACCAAGGCTATAAACCACTGCGGGTGGCAGTAAATATATCTTCCCGTCAGTTCCAGCAAAGTGACTTGCTAGACCGGATAAAAAACATTTTAAAAGAAACCCGTCTGGCAGCCCACTATCTTGAACTGGAACTTACAGAAAGCATCATTCAAGACTCCAAACACGCAGTAGGAAAAATGCAACAACTAAAAGATATGGGGATTCATCTATCCATCGATGACTTTGGGACAGGGTACTCTTCCCTAAACTATCTAAAGACATTCCCGATCCATACCCTGAAAATCGACCAAAGCTTTACAAGAAACATCTATGCAGACCCAAAGGATGCTTCCCTGGTCGAAACCATCATCACAATGGCACATAACTTGAACTTAAAGGTTATCGCAGAGGGAGTCGAAACAGAAGAACAGCTTCAGTTCCTGCAACAAAAGCATTGTAATGAGGCACAAGGATATTACTTCAGCCGACCGATTTCAGCGGAGGATTTGAGCGGGATGTTGGAGGGGAATTTAGTCAAAAATTGACCAATGATGAAGCTATGATTAAAACCAGCGGGGATGTATAATCTCCGCTGGTTTAAGTATTTAAATGGTAGGTTAACTGTACTACGCCAGAGGAAAACGTTTTTGTATGAACCAATTTTAAGTTTAATCTTTTTTTGATATCGACAAACAATGGTTTGCCTTCTCCTAAAACAACAGGATGGACAGATAATCTGAATTCATCAACGAGTCCTAGGTGTATAAAAGTTGTAATCAGACTTGCTCCGCCGTAGAGCCAAATGTCTTTACCCGGCCTGTCCTTCAACTTCATTACTTCTTCCTCGATATTTTCATTGATAAATATCACCTTATTACCTATTCCTTTTTGTGTCTTGGAAAACACAAATTTCTCTTTATTATGGACCAAATCCCACATTTCTTTGTCCATTTCCGAATCTTTTGGTTCAGGGACAAATTGACCCCATAAGTCGAAACTTTTCCTTCCATAGAGAATCGTATCAACTTCATTTAAAAATTTGGTGAATTCCATCTCAGGATCCATAATACACCAATCTACTTCTCCATTTATACCTTCAATAAAACCATCCAAAGTAACTGCCAAATCCAAAATGATTCTTCTTTTCCTATTGTTATTAGTCATTCTTTTTCCTCATTTTCTCAAAATTTATTGGATAAAAAGTCAGCAATTGAATCCGCCTATAAAGCTTGATGAATAACCCGTCCCCTAACCTTTTTTATATTTTTTTATTATCTCCTCTGGGATATGGCAATAATCCTCAGGACATCTAGTTAACCTATCCTGATGTTCTTCGGCGCTTCTCACGTAGGTGATAAGAGGCAATACCTCAACGACTATGCGGTCAGAATCATTTCTTTTACTAATAAAATCCTTCGCCTCTTCCAAATGATGAGGGTTTTCACTATAAACTCCAGTCCTGTATTTTTCCCCAACATCCGCTCCTTGTTGATTCAAACTATATGGATCTATTATTTCAAAGTAATATTCCATTAATCTCGTTACCGTTACAACTTCCGGATCATATTCAGTCTTTACGCACTCCGCATAACCATCATAGTCACCATCAAGCGTGTGACTTGTGCCATTCGCCCTTCCCGCTTCTGTGAATATAACCCCTGGCAATGTTTTAATAAATGCCTGTACACCCCAAAGACATCCGCCGGCAAAATACACTACTTCCATTTGGGCACTCCTTTCGGTTTGAAGGGACAATCCTTCACCCTTCACATCTTCTACTAGACGATAGATTCTACCTCGTTTTACATAGAATAAGTTGTTCTGTCAGACTTTTATACCAAACTCTCTAGCAATAAGTAAATTCCTGTAAATATTAAGATTATATATGTAAATATACGGAAAACCCTTTGGTTAATCCATTTAAAGAGTAGTTGTCCTAAGTACAACCCTAAAAGTACTAATGGCAAGCCCCATAAACTTGATATCCAGATTGTCTTGTTTGTTCCCACAAAAATCGTTTGAATGACTAAGCTAACCAAGTATATAAAAAGAAAAAACGCGAGTGTAGTACTTCTTAATTTTTCTTTATTGGTGTTTGTCCCTGAAAAGTATAATAATAACGGCGGACCAGGCATTCCTATACTTGTTGTGAATAAACCTGAGATACCACCTACAAGTAAATCTCTCTTTTTATTTTGTTTAATACGAAAATTAAGGACGAGCAGTACTGTAAGTAATAAGATAATAAGGCTTACTGCTAACTTCAACCTATCTATATCGATCATCATAAAGATTGTTATTCCAACGGGCAGCCCCATAACACTTCCTGCCACAAATCTCCCAAGGATTCCATGATCAATATCCTTCCTGATTTTCATTATTAGCGCAATAGATATTACTAAAGACAAAATTAAGTTTATTTGAATGGCTTCACTTGGTTTAAAGAGTAAAAGAAGAAACGGAGTAGCCAAAATCGAAAAACCAAAACCTGTACTCGTTTGAAGTACAGAGGCGATTAGGATGACTATAATAAATGCTATTATCCCCACAATACACCTACTTTCCCCAGAACAAAAATAAAGATACCGTTAATAAACTGTATCTGCAATACCACTATTTTAACATTTCATTATTTCAAGGACACTTCTTTATGAGCAATATATGCATACTCCTGTCTAAGCCCGAATCTAATGATGGCGATAAATACCCTTTTTTCAAAAATGATAATCCATGCCCTGTCAAACTCTCTCCCACTGCATATCATATCTATGAATCTATGAAAATAATAAGGAGGTTAAAAAGATGGATGATAATATCCTAAAGTCTATCAGAAATGGCTTAGGGAATATCTGCAATATCCCTCACATTGGCACACATTTGATTACTGTCGTCGATGCAGAAGGCAGAAGTAGAACATCCCTAGCAAGTGAAGAGATTTTAAGACCAGGCGAGATTGGTGTTGTGTTTTGCTTGCCTATTCTGGGGGCTCCAACGAGAAGATTGCCAGACGTCAACTTAAGAGGAGATCAATATGTTAGAATCTTATGCGGTCTAACCACACTTGATGTATTTTGCGAAAGTAGAGTAAGTGGCCCTCCAGCACAAACAATATCGATGAGAACAGGGGAATTTGTCGTCGTTACATGTGATCGATGATTTTTTCTAAGTTCTGAAAATCACAAAAAGGGACGGTTCTGCTGCTTTGGTAGCAAAAACCGTCCCTTTTCAGCTTTTTTCTTTTTCAACTCTGCTTCACACTTATAATGGTTATGGTAACCTCCAAGCTGAGTTAAATATAATTTTATATCCTCACTAATAAATCACGATTTAATTCAGATACAGCATTCACTCCCGCTGTGGCCATCGTTGCATCAAGGTCATAAATGAAGTTATCCAGTACTGTTTTTACTCCTTCTTCGCCATCGATGGCAAGGCCATACACATACGGCCTTCCCAAAAGAACAGCATCTGCCCCGAGTGCCATGGCTTTCACCACATCGGCGCCTTTTCGGATACCACTATCAAAAAGGACGGGAATGCGCCCTCCCACTTCATCGACAATCGCAGGTAAGGCTGCAATGGAGGAGATGCATCCATCAAGCTGCCTTCCTCCGTGGTTGGAGACAATCAGCCCGTCGACTTCATACTCCATAGCCTTTTTGGCATCTGCTGGATGCAGGATTCCTTTTAGAAGAATCGGAAGGGTAGTTGCCTTACGCAAGGTGGCGATGTCCTCCCATGTGAAACCAGGTGCAAAAAGGTTTTTCACTTGTTCTTCGATAGCCCTTTGGAAATCTTGGCTTGGCGGACAAGCAAATTTGTTTTGGAAAACAGGGTCCGAAAAATAATTACCAGAAGCCGATCCTAGTCTGAATGGGGCATATTGATTGGTCAGATCTGCTGCTCTAAAACCTAGAGCCGGCATATCCACTGTAAGGACGATTGCTCCATATCCTGCCTGCTCCGCCCTTTTAATAAAGCTCATCGTGATTTCCCAGTCACAGCTGCAATATAGCTGAAACCATCTATCCCCTGCCTCCGCTGCAATCTCTTCCATGGAAAAAGAAGTGACGGTGCTTGCAATGATGGGGATCCCTACTTGCTTGGCTGCGCGGGAAACTGCAAGTTCCGCTTCTGGATGAACAATGCCCAGATTACCGATTGGAGCTAAAAGACAAGGTGTTTTGTAGGTTTTACCAAAAAGGGAGATGGATAGGTCCCGCTTGGAGACATCCTGTAGAAATCTTGGCCTGATTTTCCACTTCCGAAGGTCTCCCACATTATCCTGCATGGTTTCCTCATCCCCTGATCCACTTCTTATGTATGTGAATGGATGTGGGCCCAAGATACTCTCTGCCTTTTTTTCGAGGTCTTCAAAATGATAAACATTCATCACACACACCTAATCTTTCTTAAGCTTTGATGCTATCGTATTTCCAAGTGACTGAAGCCCTTGAACGAGGATGATCAGTAAAATAACCGTCACATACATAACATCCACTTCATAGCGGAGGTGCCCGTATCTATAAGCTAAATCACCCAATCCACCAGCACCAACAAGGCCAGCCATCGCAGTGGCGCCAATCAATCCAATCGTTGCGATCGTCAAGCCTAAGACGATGGAGGATCTTGCTTCCCTGATCATGACATTCCAAATGATGTCCTTTGTCTTGATACCCATCGCTTCATATGCCTCTAAGACACCTTTATCCACATCTAATATGGAGGATTCCATCAGCCTTGCAATGTAAGGAGCCGTATATACAACAAGCGGTACAATCACGCCCTGTACACCGATCGACGTACCAACAAGGAACTTTGTGAACGGCAGAATGAAGAACAACAAGATGATAAATGGAATAGAGCGGATGATATTGATGATGGTGTTCAAGATACCATGTAGATATTTATTTTCAAGGCTTTTCCCCGGTCGTGTCAAAACAAGGAAAACACCAAGGGGCAAGCCGATCACAATGGAAATGGATAAAGAAATGGATACCATCTGAAAGGTTTGGATGATTGCCTTCCAAATATCCATCCCCCACGTATCAAAGAATTCGATAATCATCCTGCCACCTCCTCAATGATGATCCCTTGGTCTTTCAGATATTGAATGGATTTATCTGTCTCTTCCACCGGACCCCTTAAGTGCACGAGCAGGCTTCCAAAAGGTGTTCCTTTTAGCTGCGTGATATTCCCGGAAAGGATATTTGGGTACACATTAAATTTTTTGCTGATGGTCGCGAGTGCGGGATCATTGGAAGAGGATCCTATATACTTGAAAGACACAATTTTCCCCGTGCCTCGAAGAGATTGGAAAACCTCTTCTGTCAGCTGATGGTTAAACAGACTATTGACGAATTTTTTTGTGGTTTGTTCCTTTGGATGGGTAAAAATATCCACGGTTTTTCCCTGTTCAATAATTTTCCCATTTTCCATGACCGCCACCCTATCGCAGATTCGTTGGATAACGTGCATCTCATGTGTGATGAGCAGAATGGTGATTCCTAGCTCCTCATTGATTTTTAATAATAGCTCTAAAATGGACTCTGTTGTATCAGGATCAAGGGCACTTGTCGCCTCATCACTTAGTAAAATTTCTGGTTCATGTGATAAAGCACAGGCAATCGCCACCCTCTGCTTTTGCCCTCCTGAAAGCTGACCGGGAAAGGCATCCGTCTTATCCTTCAGCCCAACAATAGACAAATACTTCGTTACCCTTTCATCAATTTGGGACTTGGGCAAGCCTGTTAAACGAAGGGGGATGGCGATGTTATCGTAAACAGTCGCTGTTTTTAATAGGTTAAAGCCTTGAAAAATCATGCCAATTTTTCTTCGGGCAAGTAGCAGCTTCTGCGAAGATAAGGAGGTAAGATCAGTTCCGTCGACCAAGACCTTCCCATTAGAAGGCCTCTCAAGGAGATTCACACACCGGATCAAGGTGCTTTTCCCAGCACCGCTATACCCGATCACGCCATAAATCTCTCCTTTTTGAACCTCCAAGGAAACATCTCGCAATGCTTCTACCTTCCCTTTTTTTGTTGTAAAAGTCTTTTCTAAGTGGACTAGATTAATCATCATGTTCCTCCTACTCTAAGAAGTAAGAGCCGCTATAGTAAGCAGCTCTTTTTTTACCAAGATGCCACAACAGAGCCTTCGAACGTTTCTTCAATAAATTGCTTCACTTCGTCTGAATGGTAAGCCTTGATCAGTTTGTCTAAAACCGGATCATCTTTGTTTTCGGTACGAACAGCGAGCAAGTTCACCCAAGGAGAATCGCTTGGCTCCATGAAGATGGAATCCTCGGTTGGAACAAGACCATGTTCCACTGCAAAGTTTGTGTTGATGGCGGCTGCGGCCAACTCATCTAGCTGACGGGGGATTTGAGCTGCCTCAAGCTCCACGAATTCCAGATTTAATTCGTTCTCCTCCACATCCTTTACTGTAGCTTTAACCCCTGCGCCTTCTTTAAGCTTGATTAATCCCGCTTGTTCAAAAAGGATAAGTGCACGCGCCCCATTTGTCGGATCATTTGGAAGCCCTACTTTATCTCCATCCTTTAATTCGCTTACGTCGGTAATGGAATCGGAGTACATTCCCATTGGAAAGTTGACGGTATTGGCTATTTCCACAAGATCTAAGCCCCGGTCCTCTTTAAATTGATCAAGATATGGTTTGTGCTGAAAGCTATTTACGTCCAATTCTCTTTCTGCAAGAGCCACATTTGGCATCACATATTCATTGAACACGACAATGTCAATCTCCAGGCCATCTTTTTCTGCTACTTCCTTCACTTTCTCTAAAACCTGTTCATGCGGGCCTGCTGTCACTCCTATTTTCAAGCGATCCTCACTTAACGCCTGCCCTTCCCCTTGCTCTCCACCACAAGCGGTGACTACCAATAATAAAAGAATACTCATGCATAATACTGCGAATTTTTTCATGCTTCTCTCTCTCCTTTTTGTAATGTTTCTAGTTTTGTAATGGCAGCAACAATATCCTGCTGCGTAAATTTATTTTTCATGAAATGGATGGATTCGTGAGGCAAAAGCGCCTTTTCAGCGATTAGATGTATATCTTCCCGCCCCTGAATATGTAGTTCCCTACAAGAGGATGGCAATCCTATTTGCCTATAGAATGGGAGGAGCGATCTAATTTCTTCCTCGTTCCCCTCCAGTGCAAGTTGTACGAGTATCCCATATGCCACCTTTTCTCCATGAAGCAGCTCCTTTGTGCCAGGTAGATGGGTTAGTGCATTATGGATCGAATGCGCTCCAGCCACTCGTCCATACTCATCCCCAAAGCCACCTACCATTCCCCCCAGCAAAATATTCGCCTCGATAATGGTGAGGACAGAAGTGGAAAGATTACCTTCCTCGCAATCTATCAACGCCTGATTGCTCTCCTCTATTAATCGATTTCTACTTAATTTTGCCGCATGCAGCGCTACCTCCACAGGCAACGGGATGTAATCCCAACCCATGCACAATGGCATTCGCCTCATACCATTTGGCAAGCGTATCCCCAATCCCAGCTTTCAAATATCTTAACGGTGCTTCTAGAATCACCCTTGGTTCTATTAGGACCATATAGGTACTGCGGGGAAAGACAGTGTAGGTTTGGAAACGTCCCTCGTCATCATAAATGACGCTTAACGGTGTCCAAGCCGCACAAGTAGAGGCAAGTGTCGGTATGAGGATGACGTCCTTTTTAGCCTCATGCCCTGCAGCCTTTGCAAGATCCAGGACCTTTCCTCCTCCTATTCCAACGACAGCATCGACGTGTAAGGATTCTGTCAGCTCTTTACATCTTTTTATTTCAGATTCGGAACAGACGCCAGAGTAAGCAGCATATGTCGTACTAACTTCCGGAAGGTCCGGCCAATACGGTTGTATAGCCTGGAAGGACTTCTCTCCATGAATGATCAGCAAGGAATCAATATCCCTTTCCTTTAAAAGCGAAGACAATTCCTGCAGTATATTCTCCTGGCATTTATAAAAGCTTGGTGCTCCTTGAATTCGAATCGAAATGTTCCTCACCCCCATATTGTCTTGGGAGGCAAAATAAAAAAGCCTCCCTAAAAGAAGAGAGGCTTACGTATTAAAAATACTCGGTCCTCTCTCATCTTCCAAAACACTTCACGTGTCTTGCTGGAATTAGCACCTTTCCTTACGAAACATAAGAATGGTTGCCGGGCATCATAGGGCCAGTCCCTCCGCCTCTCTTGATAAGAGAATTTGCATATTAAATTAGTAAAATTCTAAAATTTAATTGTAAGTATAATCTGTATTTTTAATGCTGTCAAGGGGTAAAGCAACAAAGAATCAGGAGACTAAAAGCTTGGTATTATTTAAAATTATTTACCCGCCATTCTGAAATTAATAAAAATGTTAGCTTATCGGTGAGCCACATACTGTTACGAAAATAGGACAATCAGAAATATGGATGGTATTTTTTAAAGGCTCTTTTCTAAAAGATTGTTGCTATTACTAGTAAAAAGTCGGCTTTTGGACTTTTTACCAAGAAAAATCGGCCTTTGGATTTTTCACCGTGTATCTACTTTCAAAATGTCATGCAGTCTCTCCAAATAACCTGGAAAAGAGCACGACAGCAACAATTATTACGGTTGTTAAAAAAATACGAAATAGCAACAAAGTTTACGAAAACAGCCTCTTTAAAAGATACAGAAGATAATACTCATGCATTTATGAGTGAGGTACAGGTCTAAAAAATCAAATTGAAGGACGGGAAATAGACCCGACTATGCTTTAGTGTATAGACGGGTCGAGGAACCTGTCCCTTTGATTCTTTTCAACTCTGCTTCACACTTAATATGGTCACTGTCACCAAGATGATGGCCATACCTCCAAGCTGAGTTGCTGTAAGCAGTTCACTCAGCACAATAAATCCAAAAAGGGATGCGGTGACCGGTTCCACCATTGCAATAATGGAAGCTGAAGTCGGTGAGGTTCGTTTCAAACCAACTACATACAAGAAGAATGACAAGCCTCCTCCGAATACCCCTAAAAGTATCATCCATAATAAGTCAGGTGAGTAAAAGACGGAAACTGCTTCACTGTGATCAGTGAAAAACAGCGTTATAATAGTAAAGGCAAGAAATGCAATCGTTAAAACCCCTTGCGGCTGCCCGTGGCGGGATGCATATTTAAAACCAAAAATAAATAATGAATACGATAACCCCGCTCCTAACCCAGTAACAAGCCCAAGCATCGTGATGCTGTCGGAGCCAATGCTGTAAACCTCTGTCAGCAATACCACTCCCCCATCACAAAACCAATAGCCAACCATTTAAATAATGATGCCCTTTCAAGCTGAAATATGAACGAGATAAGCAGAACAAAAATAGGTGCTGTATACATCAATGTCGCCGCTACGGCAATACTTGCCTCAGAGATACTGATAAAGTAAAATATAAAATTCCCCGCCACTCCGATCCCAGCAACAATAGACCACAACAACAACTGCTTATTCCACCGTGTCGGCTTGAACAAGAACCAAATAAGAATACATAATAAACCTACTGTTCCCCTATAAAAGGAAATGACCAGGGGGTCCCAACCTTTATCCATTAAAAAGCCGCCCAGTCCACCGGAAATGCCCCATAATATTGCTGCAAAAATTACTAATCCTACCCCACCTGCACGCATATTGTTACCTCCACATATTCAAAGCTGTAAAGATAACCATACCTCTAAGTAGAGGTTTTATAACTTGTTTTTGTGAGCTGGTTATACGGAAGGTCGTTTCACCCTTGCAGTTTAGGGATAGTTAAAATTTTCAACTTCAATATATTGATTTAAAGTGTAGGATAGATAACACTCAATGCCTTACTACAATAACTTGAATATTTTACATATTTCTGAACTATTCTACCGCTATTTTTCCAGTAAATGATAAAATATAACAAAACAACCCTTTTATATAGGGGGAACCTGATAAAATTGAGAGGTATTGAGAGGAGAAAATTTTATGGAATATAAATTGATTAATCACATTGGACAAATTGGGGTACCTGTTAAAGACTTAAATAGAGCATTAGATTTTTATAAAGAGAAATTAGGTCTCTCCTTATTATTTAACACGGATAGTATGGCTTTCTTTGACTGTAATGGGTTGCGGCTGATGTTATCCCTGCCTGAAAAAGATGAATTCGCCCATTCGAGTTCAGTTATTTATTTTCAAGTAACAAATATTAAAGATACTTATGAGCGCTTACTTAATAAAGAAGTTACCTTTATCGATGAACCACATGTTGTAACGAAAATGGGACAAACAGAAACATGGATGGTATTTTTTAAAGATACAGAAGATAATACTCATGCATTTATGAGTGAGGTACAGGTTTAAGAACATCCAATTGAAGAACAGGTTCCTCGACGCAACTATGCTTTACTCTTGTTCAATAAAATATAAATGTGTAGCAAATACTAAATGTATCTTATTTTTTGTTGGAGTGATTTGAATGTTACATAAAATAAAAAATCCGATACATTTTTTCTTCTTGTTTGTGGTTATTCTTGTTCTTATTTGGTCCTTAATTAAACCTGAAGAAGGTTATATGGTTTTGTTGGTGGAGGTTTTACCTTCAGTATTAGTCTTAATATTTTTTATATCGACATACAATCGGTTTCGTCTTACCACTGTTTCCTATTTCATCATTACCCTTCTAGTCATTTTAACGTTTATCGGAGGGCATTTTTCTTATTCCAAAGTCCCTCTCTTTTCATGGATTAAAGATTATTTTGATTTACAAAGAAACCACTATGATCGGTTCGGTCATTTTCTCAAGGGGTCAATTGTGTTAGTTATAATAGAGATATTATTAAGAAAAACAGCTTTATCGAAAAGTAAAACCACAAATTTCATTGCTTTATGTATAACATTAGCAATCGGGGCTCTCTACGAAATAATTGAGTGGGCAAGTGCAAAAATAGGGAATGAAGGAAAAGTCACAAAAGATTTTTTAGGTATGCAAGGAGATATATGGGACGCCCAGTGGGATATGGCACTTTTATTAGGAGGTTCCATTCTTTCGCTGTTTTTCACAAAGATTCTTTATAAAGAATTATAAAAATTTCTAATGGGATTTAACGACCAACTAATTTAAAGTCACTATTTCGATAAAATTCAGGTCGTCACTTTGACTTGATTTCCAGTGGATTAGCTTGTTAGCATATGGCATAATTACTCCCTTATGGGATTTTCCGCCTTCATGAACTTTTCCGCTTCACTCAGCGGAAAGCCTTTGTAAATATGAAGATCACTAAATCTCCCTCTCGAGAAATCACCTCAGTATAAAAATTAATCCCCTATGTACAAATGAAATACTGCTTACCTCCATTGCTTTTCATAATAAATCAGTTTCCCATAACCCAAGCTGGCCTTTTGCTGGTATGCGTTCATTCAAGATTTTCATGTCTTGAACCACCCAGGCATATCCTCCCACATTAAAGTCACCCAAAAAATAATCATTTCCTGATACGATTTGTCCATCTTCCAGGACTGCTGATGTCTGATTTTCCTCAGTTATCTTCAGACAATTTTCAAGCCGGCAGACAGCAATGATCATACCCGTTGGAAGGGTCTCTTCTGTATATCCATGCTTACTAAGCAGCGAACGGATAGCCACATGCTTGCAGACAGCCTTATCTATTTTTTTACTTGTATGAATGGCCAACGGTCCTCGATAATTTGTTTTCCATGACCTTGTTTCAAATTCATTCTCTCGAAGTACAAAAAGACTTGCCCAAGGCTGAATCATAGATAATACCTTCATTCTAGCGGCCACCAATCTATAAAGTTTCGTTTGTCTTATCGTGTCCGTAGAGAAGAATATTATTTGCAAAACTGTTTGATATTGAATTCGGAAACCAAGTTCAATGAATAGGTTGGAGGGACAGGCAGCTACCCATCTGTGCTTTAAAGAACGAACGGGTCGTTTCACCTGTCCCCTCAACCATTATTCCATTTGTTTCCTATTCCCTTTCCCA
This sequence comes from Sutcliffiella horikoshii DSM 8719, assembly GCA_001648575.1. Classification (GTDB taxonomy): domain Bacteria; phylum Bacillota; class Bacilli; order Bacillales; family Bacillaceae_I; genus Sutcliffiella_A; species Sutcliffiella_A horikoshii. Next base: position 302,641 of record LQXN01000063.1, read on the forward strand.
AATCAACGTCATTGATTCGAGAAGTTCTTCCCATGTTTGCGCTTTTTCTTTCGTTACTTTATCAAGATCAAAATACCCATAGTAAATGGCATCAACAGTATCACTATTCACTAATTGTAATGGTTCAGATCCAATTCTTTTGTCCTCTAGTAAAAAGTTGCTGGTAGGTGAATGGGCGATTGTTTCATCATAATATACCAGGCTGATTTTTTTTTGTTCTCCATCTATTTCAACTTCTATAGGATGTGTCATATATGTTCCCGCATGGCTTTCTCCAAAATAATTTAAAACAAGCATACCGTCTGCCGTTTCTTCCATTTGAAATAAATCTGTTGTATAGGGAATTGGCTTTGCGTAATAAAAAATAAATGAAAATACTGCAAACCCTAATAAGATGGTGGTTAAAACAGACCCCAATATAAGTACCCATTTTTTGCGATTCCATCGTTTATTAAGCTTGCTGAACAAAGTTGCTTTATTTTCAATTGGTACATAAAGTGTTTCCTTCATTTGTTCATATTCATTTCTACAAATTTCACATGTTAATAAATGTTCCTTAACTAATGATTTAGTATCATCACTTACTACCCCATCTATATAAAGTGGTAATAGATCTTGAATTACCGAACATTTAATTTCCTTCATCTTTTTTCGCCTCCATATAAGCCATTATTTTCTTTTTCGCACGATAATACGTCACCCTAGCCCAACTATCACTTTTTCCGAATAGATGCCCAATTGTCTCAAAAGAAAGCTCACCGAATGTTCGAAGGGAGAAAACTTCTTTATATGGCTCTTCCATTGCGTGTAAAAATTGATGTATCTCAAGTGCACGGTCCTCATTCATCAAATAATCTACAAGTTGGACATCTTTTTGCACATGATTTTCTTCCATACTTATCTCGCGTTGCTGCATTTGGTATTTTGTAAAATATGTATTCTTAGCAATAGTGAAAAGCCATGCCCTTACATCTTTTTTGCCATCAAACTGATGAAATGATTTTAGTGCCTTAAAAAATGCTTCTTGTGTAATTTCTTCTGCAATATCCTTATCAGATACTAGCGATTTTGTATAAAAGTAAACATCCTTAAAATAAGCTTTATAAATTTCCTCAAAGTTCACTAACTCCCCTCCTTCACTTAAATAACTAACGAAATAATAAAACGTTACAAGTTTTTCAAAAAAAAATAGACATATTCATTTTACCTGAATATGCCTACGTAATAACTGCAGATTTATTTTGTATTTAACGTTGTGGTATAGTACGTGGTTTTACTTGTGGTACGGTTCTCCCCGATTTATCCGAAACCCCCGATAAACCTGCTCCAACAATATCAACTTCATCAACTGATGGGGGAATGTCATTTTCGAAAACGATAACGTATCATTCGCTCTCTTCATCACCGCATCGCTCAATCCAAGGGATCCACCGATCACAAACGCCACCTTGCTCTTCCCGTAAGTAGCGAGCTTGTCCATTTCTTTCGCCAGCTCCTCAGAAGAACGCTGCTTCCCTTCAATCGCCAAGGCAATCACATGGGTATCATCGGAAATTTTCCCTAGGATCCGTTCTCCTTCTTTGTTTTTCACTTGTTCCATTTCAGCAAGGCTTAATTGCTCTGGTGCTTTTTCATCTGGAAGCTCAATGATATCTATTTTTGCGTAGGCGCTCAATCGCTTTAAATACTCATTTATTCCTTGCTTCAGATACTTTTCTTTTAATTTTCCTATTGTGATTATTGAGATATTCACATGTCATACCACCTTGCAAACAGTTTATCCACAGAAGTTATCCACATATCAACAATTTCTATCCACATTTAGTGGGCGAATATTAGTTCCCCACAATATATATAGCAGCTTCTTTACAAAATTCACAGGCTGTTGATAACTTTTCTTCTTCCGTTAACATCTCTAGAATTGGTGCTTCCTCGTGCTCATCTATGTACATTTCCATTGCTAATTCAATATGCTCTAAACAGCATTTCAATTTATCCACAATCCTTTCCAATCCTTCTTTAACTTCACTAGAATACCATTTATCCACATGTGTGGAAACAAAAAGGGGAGAGATTTCTTCCATCTCTCCCCTTTTCTTATTATTCGCCGGTCGTATCTTCCGTTAAATTCACGGTCGTTGAGTTCTGATCCTTGCCTCGATAAAAAGTAACCGTCATATCATCGCCGACCTGTTTTTCATTGTAAAGATGCTTGCGCAATTCAATGACATCCCTGATCTGGTCACCATCAAGGTCCACGATTACATCGTACTCTTGCAATCCAGCTTTTGCTGCCGGTGAACCAGGTGCCACTCCTGTGATGTATACTCCCGCCCTCACGTCTTTCGGAAGCTTCAATGTCTGTTGCCAGTGATAGCTGGATACATCAGACAAGGAGCCAATGCTGACACCGAAGTATGGACGTTTTACCTGGCCGTATTGTTCCAGATCATGGATGATCGGAATCGCTGAATTGACCGGAATGGCCAAACCGATTCCTTCCACTGCGGACTGGGCAATTTTCATCGAGTTGATGCCGATGACTTTTCCCTGGATATTGATCAATGCCCCTCCGCTGTTACCAGGATTGATGGCCGCGTCTGTCTGCATGACATCTGCATGCCAGTCAGGTGTGCCATCCCTGTTCACATCAACCGGAATGCTTCGGTCTGTCCCCGAGATGATTCCTTGTGTCACTGAACCGGAGAATTGCAGGCCGAGGGGGTTTCCGATGGCGATGACGGGCTCGCCTGTGCGGACGGTGTCAGAGTTTCCGAAGTCCGCCACCTTTGTCACCATTTCATCTGTCATGGATAATACAGCAAGGTCTGTAAGCGGATCTTCACCAAGCACTTCTGCCGGCACCCTTGTTCCGTCAATCAGGCTGAGTTCCACCTGGGTTGCCCCCTCGATTACATGATAGTTCGTCACCACATATGCTTTGCCGTTTTCTTTTTTATAGATGACGCCAGAGCCTGTGCCCGCTTCGCCTTCTTCATCTGTTTCTGCTTCCGTATCGTTCCAGAAGGAGGCGTTTTGCAGGTTGATGACCCCCACCACTGCTTCTGCGACATTATCGACCGCTTCGGTGACGCCTGATGTGACATTAACCGAGACGTTGCGGATTTCCGCTGCGGTCCCGCCTGATTCAGGCTGGTTTGGCAGCTGCTCGCGCTGCTCCACTGCTGGCCTTTCACTGCGATCTGGCATAACTCTTCCTGTCAGTCCCGGAAAGGCTACAACCAGCAATAGAACACCAAGTGATAATGCAACGATTCCAGGGAGAAAATACTTTCCTCTGTTTCCTTTTTGTTTAGAGTGTTCGGATGGATCTTGTTTGTCGTAATATCCCATGTTGTCCTTCCTTTCTTTCACATCGCAACCAACAATTTGTCGCCGCTTCGTGTAAAAAAGGGCAAAAAGAAGGCGCTTTAAGCCTAAGATTTTTACACGAAAGCCAGCTGAGTTGGTTTGTTAGGGTCTGTATCATACAATTCCACCTGTTCGCCCACAATGATTCCTCGTGTGGCAAGTGTTTGCTCGACAGACATCCTCGCTAGATCTTTCATGTTATTATCTTTACTTAAATGCGCCAAATAAATACGCTTCGTTTTGTCTCCCATGACATCTGCCATGGCAAGGGCCGCATCCTCATTGGATACGTGGCCGACATCGCTAAGGATGCGGCGTTTGATGCTCCATGGATAGTGTCCCATCTGCAACATCTGCACGTCATGATTGCTTTCAAAGACATAGGCGTCTGCATCGGTAATGATGCCTTTCATCCTGTCGCTGACATACCCTGTGTCGGTGATGACTACGACTTTCTTGTCCCCATCATGGAAGGAATAGAACATCGGCTCGGCTGCGTCGTGGGACACACCGAACGACTGGACATCAAGTCCCCCGAATGTTTTCACCTGTTCTATTTCAAAGGTGAATTTTTGCTCGGTCGGGATGAGGCCAACCAGGCCGTCCATGGCTTTCCATGTCTTTTCGTTGGCATAGATCGGGAGCTTGTACTTTCTCGCAAGTACGCCAAGCCCCTTAATGTGATCGCTATGCTCATGTGTTACCAAAATTCCGGATAGGTCTTCTATTTTTTTGCCTATCCCGTTAAATAGTTCTTGCATTTTTTTGCCGCTCAAACCAGCATCGATTAGTAAAGAATGCTCCTCTGTTGCGACATAAATAGCATTTCCTGTGCTGCCGCTTGCAAGCACACTAAAATGCAGGCTCATGTCACTTCACTCCAATGTTCGATTGTCTTTTTTAATGATGGACCCTTCAAAAGCGTTCACGAAGTAGTCCTGATCTTCATCGATCACGATATGCCAGGTCGGTATCAATACATGCGAGTTCGTATTATCCAGCAATGTGTAATACCCCAGCTCCATATGGCCAACATGACTTCTCGGTCTAAGATCGCCGCTGTTGTACAGGTTCTCCAGTGCATTGAAAACCGAGATGACATCCTGTTCCACATCCATTTCCTGAAGATCGGTGATATACGTTTGCACATAGGAGATGATTTGATTCAGCTCATTTAACTGAACCATTACCATCCCGCTTGAGTTGCTGTATATATGCTTTCCGTCATACTGCTGGAAAAAATACAAGGTATTGGTGACCTGATTATATCCCCAGAACTTATACTGGTCAGCAAAAAGGATCTGATCTTGGAAAACGGTATTCAATCTTGAGGTCATGCTGGTTTCCGGAAGGGCAATCGGTTCTTTCCACACCGCATTGATTGTCGTTTCGTCAACACGTCTCACTTCCTGCCCCTTATCCTCCATCAACTTCTCTAAGTCATCATCTGTGAACACATAGCTGCTTCCGCTTATATAGCTTTCTTTTGGAGGTGCTTTTGGTAGGTCTGCATAGGTGATTTCATCCACTTCAAACTTTTCCTCTGTGGAGGCTTCCGCAAGCAGTTCCAATTGGCTTTGTTCTCTCTTCTCAAGTATTTGTACACCAAGATAGATATTCAGGACAAGGAACGTCAGGATGAAGATTGTTTTTGTTTTTCTCCAATCCATCCTACATTCCTCCTTCCAAATCATCATTTTCTGCAAAGGTCATTTTGGTCCAAGTGGTATTGCCTTCTTGATAGACCCAAATCGGGTCAATCGTGATAATTCCTGCATGCCCCTGTTCCCTCTTTAATTCGTAAGCAATCTTAATATCTGTCACTGCACTCAGGTCCACATTCATTTTCTCTAGCTGCCTGGTTACTTCTTTTCCAGATGGAAGCTGCTTTTGCGTGGGGCCGGGCACGATGATGCCGAACTCGAAAGTAGGACGGACATACTCACGCAATTCGTTAGTCCTCCAAGATTGGGCAATTTCCGTTATGGCATTGCCGTTAAAGTTAAAGACTGGATGGTCTCCCACAAACATACGAAAAGAAACGGTGTCCTCCAAGGTACTTCTGTTCCACTTCTCCAGTTTGAAATTCTCTACTGGCCCTGTCCATCCGCTATGATTATTCACAAACTCTATTCCTTGCTCTATAACATTGAAGTCCAAAGTATTTCCTTGTCCGGTGTTCCCGGGGTTTACATATTGAAGTTTGTAGTCGTGATTGGTCACCCTCATCAGCCTGGAATCATCCCGATACACTTCTGCATCGAGCGTCATATCTTTTGTAACAATACTCGGATCGCTAAAAAGTGCATCCTTGAAGTCTTCTGGATTCAACTGGTCGGTGAAATATTTATAGGTGCGAATCTGCTCCTCTTTCCTATCTAGGGCAGGGAAGAACACATATCTGTCATTCTCAGCTTTTAAAGAAAGGTAACGCGGATTAGTTCTGGCTGTTTGGTAAAAACTACGCTCCAGTTGATTGAATGAAAGGTTGCTTACCCTTGCCGAATAAACTTCCTTCTCTTCATAATTGACCAAAAAGATGGTTTGCTCACTACCCTCAGATATGACGTTAAAATCAATCAGTATCCTGTTGATAAAAATATTATCAGGGATTTCATTATCCAAGCTTGTCAGATACCGGAACGTCTGTAATGGAATATCATCAGGGAAAACCACTTCCATTTTTCTATTGCCATGCATGAAAGAAGTAAATTCGCCGTTTTCGATATCATCGACCCGTTCAATGTCAAAAAGGCTCCAGTTTTTGAACTCATTCAGGAAACGGTCCGTATCCACATTTCCATGATGTTCATCCTCAAAGTGAAAAAGCATATGGCTCGGTTTAACTATTTGGTTGATTTCCCTTTTTTCCCGGATTTCCACATCACTGATTACCCGATCACTGTTGATGTATTCATAATCAGGCTGATATGTCCACAGATTCCATGTAAGAACGAGGCTCAATAGCACTAGAAAGGTTAAAATTAATGATTTGATAGTTTCATAACTCATGCCCAGTCATCCTCTTGTTCTTCTTGGGAGATAGGAAGTGTGAAGAAAATGGTCGTGCCTTTCCCTTCTTCACTTGAAGCCCATATATCGCCATCGTGGGCCTGGATCATTTCTTTGGCAATCGCCAACCCTAACCCTGTGCCCCCAAGCATTCTTGTTCTTGCTTTATCCACTCGGTAGAAACGCTCAAAGATTTTATTCATATCACTCTTTGGTATTCCCACTCCTTGATCACTGATGCTCACCAAAATCTGATTGGCTGCTTCCTCAATATCGACTGTGAAGACGATGGTACCGCCCTCAGGGGAATATTTCATGGCATTGGAAATGATGTTATCCAGCACCTGTGTGATTTTATCCGTATCAATCGAAACCAAAACCTCTTGGCTAGGAATGTTCCGGATAAAAGAAACCTTCTGTGATTTGGATAGTTCAAATCGGTCGATGATTCGATTAAAGAAATCCCCAAAGTCTATTTGTTTTTTATAAAAATAATAATCTCTGGAATCCATTTTGGAAAGCTGTAATAAATCATTTACAAGTCGTATCATTCTTTCCGTCTCGGTTTGGGTGACATCCAAGAACCTAGGGGCAATTTCGTCATCCTTCCAGGCTCCTTCGGCCAATGCTTCTAAGTAACTTCGCATCGTCGTCAGTGGCGTTCTTAGTTCATGCGATACATTCGCCACGAACTCCCGACGCTCCTGATCAATTTTTTCCTGTTCGGTGATATCGTGCAATACGGTTATCAAACCATTAATGAACCCTGTCTCTTTTTGAATGACAGAGTTGCTTGCACGAAGTATAAACGGTTTTTTTTCTGTACTGAAATCAAGAATTAAAGATTCCTGTTCAGAAATCAAAAGGTCGAATGTGTGGGTTTCCTCAATCCCCAGCACTTCAATGATCGATTTATTTAAAACTGTTTCACGTGGAACATTCAACATCCCTAAGGCAGGTTCATTAATGAGGATGACCCTTCCTTTTCTATCAGTGGCAATCACACCATCTGTCATATGAGATAAAACAGAGCTCAGCTTTCTACGTTCACCTTCGGTAGTCGCTTGAGCTTCCTGAAGCCTTTTCGTCAAATTGTTAAAGGAGAGCGCCAACTGACCAATTTCATCATTTCCGTAAATATTAACCTTACGAGAAAAGTTCCCTCTCGCCATTTCCAAGGCCTGTTTTCTCATATCGGACATCGGTCTTGTAATGGTCTGGGCAAGAATCACTCCTAGTACCGCGGTAACCGCCATGGCAATGATCGTCCCTGTAGCAAAAATCCCATTGATCTGCCTCATCTGCGTATATAGCTTCTCCATGGAAGCCTCTACGTAGATCGCACCGATAATCTCTTGGTTATTGGATTTGACAGGGGCGGCTATTTGCCTTATCCGGTTCAGGGTCTGACGATCTATCGCATCCTTTGGAGTTGACTTTCCAGTGACCAAAGCCCTCTTTACGAGAAGCTCTGTCGTCCTTTTTCCGACACTTGTTTGATTGTATGGATTAGAAGTCCCCAAGACCCTGCTGTTTGCATTCATCACTCGGATCTCATCAATGTCTTCCATCGTTACATCCTGCAGAACGGCACGGATATCCTCCTCAATGGTGGGAGACGTATCATCCCGCTGCTTCTTTATTTCTTGTTCTATGCTGTATGCCAATAGATTGATACGCTCATTCAGAGAGCCATTAAAATTTTCAATTAGTTGATTCTCTAATTTACTGACAAAATAAACCCCGATGATCTGCATGGCAACCAAAATCAGCAATACATATATCACCACAAATTTAAGATGAATGGATCGAAAAAAACCTACCTTTTTCATGTATATTATTCCTGCTCGGTTTGTCGCAGGTAATAGCCAACTCCTCTTCTTGTAACTATCCATGTTGGATGACTCGGATTATCCTCGATTTTTTCACGCAGGCGACGTACCGTCACATCCACGGTCCTCACATCTCCATAGTAATCATAACCCCAAACAGTCTGCAGGAGATGCTCACGCGTCATCACTTGGCCAATATGCTTGGCTAGATAGTGTAGCAATTCAAACTCACGGTGAGTCAGTTCAATCATGTCTCCTCGTTTAGTCACCATATATGCATCAGGATGGATGACAAGGGAACCAATTGTAATCTCCGTCGGTTCCTCCGTATCGGCTGCCTTCTGCTGATGGCGGCGCAGGTTGGCCTTCACTCGGGCAATCAACTCACGAGTGCTGAAAGGCTTTGTAACATAATCATCTGCACCTAGCTCAAGGCCTAACACTTTATCGATTTCTGAATCCTTGGCTGTCAGCATGATGATCGGCATTTCATATTTTTTACGGACTTCCCTGCACACTTCCATGCCATCTCTTTGCGGCAGCATGATATCCAAAAGAATCAAATCTGGACGTACTTCCTCAACCTTATTGACCGCTTCTTCGCCATCATAGGCACAGTACACTTCATAACCTTCTTTTTGCAGGTTGAATTTCAATATATCAGCAATCGGTTTCTCGTCGTCTACCACTAATATTTTCTTTTCCATCTGATTTTCGCTCCTTCTCAACTACTATCTATTTATATCATTCAGTATTTATGAAAGCATTATACTATTTACTTTACCATGTAGAGCTTTGTAAAGCATCTATTAAGAGAAAGCTTCATTAACTCCTGTAGATAATCCGTTGCAGGTGTTCGCTTAAGCTGAAATTCCTTACAAAGCTTGAGTCTACTTAATAATTACAATATTGTAGTTAATTTCCGCAAACGGCTCTGCATACTGTAAGTTTCTAACAAGAGATAGACTAGACAAAACATAAAAACCTCTAGCTAACCGACAAGTTGCTAGAGGCTGATGTATGTGTTTAGTTGTTTAGATAATTCAAAGGATCTTTGAGTTGACCGTCTTGGTGTACTTCAAAGTGTAAGTGGACTCCTGTAGACTGACCAGTTGTTCCCATCACACCGATACTTGCTCCGCGTGAAACAGTTTCTCCAACAGACACACTCATGGAATCAAGGTGGGCATAAGTTGTTTTCATACCATTCTGATGGTTGATAACAATCTTATTCCCATATCCGCCATCCCACCCGGCAGATTCTACAACACCGTTATCGGCAGCTTTGATCGTTTTCTCACTTGGACGGGCGATATCGATACCTTTGTGCATCTTGCCCCAGCGGTGTCCCATTTTACTGGAGATATATCCACCCACTGCTGGCCATGCAAGAGATCCGCTTCCACGGGAAGGAATCACCTTTGTACCTTTAAGAACGATATGCTTTACAGGTTCTTTTAACGTTTCATCATGCGTTACTTCCGTCTTCATCGTAACGCCGTTTTCCTTAGTCATAATGGTGCGGACGTTCTTTTCACCATTTTCCCCTTGTTGTTTCACTTTCGTTTCTCCCTTAGGAAGATCTTCGTCTTCAATAACTTCCTGCTCGTAAGGGATTTCTTCGTTTTTAGATACTTCTTCTTTTACCAGAACTTTTAGGTACGGTTTTTTAGCGGACACATTTAATGTTTTTCCAACTTCAAGCAATGAACTCATTTCAATATCTGGATTCAATTTCAATAATTCTTCTGAAGACAGATCATGCTTTTCCGCAATATCCCCTAAGGAATCTCCAGCCTGCACTTCATATTTCTTCGCTTCTTTTGTACCTTTTTTAATCTGTTCTAAAGCTTCTTTGGCTGTAACTACATCTTCAGGATCAACGTTTTTATTAGAGAATGAAACTTTTTCCGCAATAGAAACGTCTAATACACGAGACTCACCATTCTTCAATTCCGGAAGTTCTTGCTCCACGACTTGCTCAGCTTGCTTTTGCTCCAAAGCTTCTAGGTCTTCCTTGGATACATAATCCAACTTGAGCAGCTCGATCACTTTCTCTGCTTCTTCCTTGTCTTTAAGAAGCACTACTTCTTTCCCATCAATGGTCAAAGCGGAAGCACTCGCGTTTACTTCTACCTGCTCGACAACTGCATCAATCGTTTCTTGATTATCTGCAGAAGGTCGAAATACCTTCTCAGGAACAACAGAAACTTGGTTACCAATGGAAAGCTCCAGATCTTTATATTGCTTCTGAACAGAATCAATCTTGTCGTTTACCGCTTTATCCAACAATTCATTGTCGTCTACCGCTCCGACACGCTCTCCATTCAGGTACACATGATAAATGGTACCCAGAAGGGAGTTCTCAGTAGCATGGACAGCCATAGCTCCCAATGTGATGGTAGATGCAGCTGCAGTGGTAACCATCACCCTCTTAGTGAAAGTAGAAAGACGATCTTTTTGAGATTTATGTTTACTATTTTGTTTTTGGGTGTATGTACTATATATACGCTTCAATCGGTTCATCATGGTCTTTATTTCCCCCTGATTTCTTTCCCCATTCTTATAAACAGTTTTTATTTAGGTTTACTAGATTCCTCGAAATAGGTCTAATGATACCCATTTAAAATTTCCGACTACTTTACCATACCATATGTCTATGATTCAATAGAATACTAGAACAAAAGATGTAACCTAATTGTATTATTCTTGTCATATTTAGGCGATTTATAGGGGTTTTTCCTTATTTAGCCAGTATTTGTGGGTAATTTTACATAGTTTTGACGATAGAAGTGGAAGTATAGGAGAAAATATCCTTTATTGTTACAGAAGGGTAACATCAGTGGGATGTAATTGGGTTACGATTCGTGGGTTTGGATGATTGTATTTGTTCTTTTGGGGTGTGTTGGGGGCGATTGGAGCCGATTGGAGCCAGTATCACTCGAAAAAATGAATCATTGAAGGCGACGCATGGAATGGATCAGGGCCACCAAATGAGTGTTGTTCAGTCGTCATTGAGGACCTATGCAACCACCAGGACCACTAATATGGCTACCTCAGTCGTCATTGAGGATTCCAAAAAGAGAAAGCCAGCCTGCTGGGCGGAGTTTCTGGCATTTAGATGTAATGGATAGTCTTTTATACAAAAAAAGCAGCGCATTCACCTAAAGGTGAATGCGCTGCTTTGAGATGGCTCGGGACGGAATCGAACCGCCGACACATGGATTTTCAGTCCATTGCTCTACCGACTGAGCTACCGAGCCGTATATTTGATTTTCAAAACAATATGATATGCACTCGAACCATCACCCAAATTTTAAAGTTCAAAAATTTGTGCGCTGAAGTCAAGCTTCGAAGCTTACTCGATCGTGCTCTACCGACTGAGCTACCGAGCCTAACACTCTAAAAGAGCTAAGAAATATGTAAATGGCGGTCCCGACCGGGATCGAACCGGCGATCTCCTGCGTGACAGGCAGGCATGTTAACCGCTACACCACGGGACCTAATAGAAAAAATGGTGACCCATACGGGATTCGAACCCGTGTTACCGCCGTGAAAGGGCGGTGTCTTAACCGCTTGACCAATGGGCCTTACTTTTGAGAGAAAATGGTGTGCCATGAAGGACTCGAACCTTCGACCCTCTGATTAAAAGTCAGATGCTCTACCGACTGAGCTAATGGCACCTATGATAACTTCGCCTTATGTAACTTTGAATCTATTTTGACGACGTTTTTAATAATATCATACTATCAACAAAACTTGCAATAACTTTTTTTGAAAAATATTAACTTCTAAAAAACTTACTAAAACCCGTCCAGTAAAAAAGAAGAAAGGGGAACTACTGAGTGTAATGAAGACACTTTGAACCAGAAAATTATCTTGAAAGTGTCTTCATCTGAAGTATGATGACACTTTGGTGAGGATTTTTTTGTCATAAGTGTCTTCATACTCTCCATGAAGACACTTTGACACTAATTTAGTCAATAAAAGTGTCTTCATAAGCAATCTCCATGGAGCATGGCAAACAACAACTCAACCACCACCAAACCAAATAAAAAGCCCCTTCATCCTAAACCAAGGAGAAGAGGCTAACCTAAAATTTTAACTATTACTTCGCGTACACACTGCGTACCACATTCGTCTGAGAGCGATCTGGCCCTACAGAGAAGATGGACAATGGAATGCCAGTAAGCTGAGATACGCGCTCAATGTAGTGACGAGCGTTCTCTGGAAGCTCACTTAAGCTTCTGACACCTGTGATGTCTTCTGTCCAACCTGGCATTTCTTCAAATACAGGCTCACATTCTGCAAGGACTTTCAAGCTTGCAGGGAATGCTTCCATCACTTCGCCTTTGTATTTGTAAGCTACGCAGATCTTCAACGTTTCAATACCGGTCAATACGTCGATGGAGTTCAATGAAAGGTCAGTCATACCACTTACGCGGCGTGCATGGCGTACCACTACACTGTCAAACCAACCTACACGGCGAGGGCGTCCAGTAGTTGTACCATACTCTCTTCCCACTTCACGGATTTGGTGACCAATTTCATTGTCTAATTCTGTTGGGAAAGGACCGTCACCAACACGAGTTGTGTATGCTTTCGCAACACCTACAACATGGTCGATTTTTGAAGGACCAACACCAGAACCGATCGTTACTCCACCCGCTACAGGGTTGGAAGATGTTACGAAGGGATATGTTCCTTGGTCGATATCAAGCATAACCCCTTGAGCGCCTTCAAAAAGGACACGGCGGCCATCATCAAGTGCATCGTTTAACACAACGGAAGTATCCGTTACATACTTTGAAAATTGTTGTCCGTACTCGTAGTACTCATCTAGAATATCTTCTAACTTGAAGCCTTCTGTCTCGTACATTCTTTCTAATAAACGGTTCTTCTCAGCTAAATTATGGGCAAGTTTCGCTTCAAAAAGTTCACGGTCAAGCAAATCTGCGATACGGATACCAACACGAGCTGCTTTGTCCATGTAAGCGGGTCCGATTCCTTTTTTCGTTGTACCGATCTTGTTTGCGCCTTTGCGCTCTTCTTCCACTTCATCTAGCTTCAAGTGGTAAGGAAGGATCACATGGGCACGATCTGAAATGCGCAGGTTGTCTGTTGATACACCGCGGTCATGTAGATATTTTAATTCTTTGATTAATGCTTTAGGATCTACAACCATTCCGTTCCCGATGACGCAAGTCTTGTCGTTATAGAAGATTCCAGAAGGTATTAAGTGTAATTTATATGTTTCACCGTTAAATTTAATTGTGTGTCCTGCGTTGTTACCGCCTTGGTAACGTGCAATAAGCTCTGCATTCTCAGAAAGAAAATCGGTAATTTTACCTTTTCCTTCGTCTCCCCATTGTGTTCCTACTACGACTACTGATGCCATAGAGCGTACACCTCCACTAAATATGTAACTTTTTTAAGTTCATTTTTCAACCAAAGTAAGTTTATCAGCTGACAGTAAGAAAGTCAACCAAAACACGAACAATGTTCGAAATCTAAATATAGTTTGTTCGTAATTAAGACTAATATCCTATCTCAAAACCTAATTAATCTTATATATTACACTTAGCCCGTGGATCTCCGTTTCAGACGCTTAGCTTTTCGCGGGCGGTCCGAAAGCCTCTTCACTCCATTGAAGGCCACTGAAAAAAGCACCTACATGACGTAGATGCCTTTTATTATGCCCCTGGAGGGACGGATTCATCATCAAATCTCCGCTCCAGGTTAACAAATTTATTATATTCTTTTACGAAAGCAAGAGAAACCGTTCCTACCGGGCCGTTACGTTGCTTTGCCAGGATAATTTCGATAATGTTCTTGTTTTCACTTTCTTTATCGTAATAGTCATCACGATACAGGAACCCAACAATATCGGCATCCTGCTCAATACTTCCGGATTCACGGATATCGGACATCATCGGTCGCTTGTCTTGACGTTGCTCCACCCCACGGGAGAGCTGCGACAGGGCGATAACAGGGACTTCGAGTTCCCTTGCCAATGCTTTAAGGGAACGGGAGATTTCGGATACTTCCTGCTGACGGTTTTCTCCGCCGCCGCGTCCGCTACCCTGGATCAATTGAAGGTAATCGATCAGGATCATCCCAAGTCCGCTCTCCTGTCTTAGACGACGGCATTTGGAACGAATTTCACTGACACGAATACCAGGGGTGTCATCAATGTAAATACCTGCATTGGAGAGGCTTCCCATTGCCATAGTGAGCTTGCTCCAATCATCGGCTGTCAGCTGGCCAGTCCTAAGGTTCTGTGCATTGATGTTCCCTTCTGCACAAAGCATCCTCATGACAAGCTGCTCGGCGCCCATCTCAAGACTGAAGATGGCGACGTTTTCACGGGCCTTCGTAGCCACGTTTTGGGCAATATTCAAGGCGAATGCCGTTTTACCAACTGAAGGTCGGGCAGCGATGATGATCAAGTCGTTTCGCTGGAATCCCGCAGTCATTTTATCTAGCTCGGTAAAGCCCGTCTCAATACCTGTCACTTCCCCTTTACGGTTATGGAGCGTTTCGATATTGTCATAGGTTTTCACCAATACATCCTTGATATTTTGGAACACACCGGAATTTTTCCGTTGAGAGACTTCTAAGATCTGCTTTTCCGCCTCGTTCAGTAATCCCGCTACTTCATCTTCCCGACTATATCCTTCTTGTGCAATATTGGTCGCGGTACGGATCAAACGGCGAAGGATGGACTTCTCTTCCACGATCTTCGCGTAATACTCAATGTTTGCTGCAGTAGGTACAGAGCCAGCGATGTCACTTAAGTAAGAAACCCCGCCGACCTCTTCCAGCAACTTCAGGTTTGCAAGCTCAGAAGTCACTGTGACTAAGTCAACCGGCTCCCCGCGGTCGGAAAGATTGAGCATGCAGTCATATATCTTCTGATGGGCGGCACGATAAAAGTCATCAGGCATCACAAGCTCCGATGCCAATGTCAGTGAGGACGGCTCGAGAAAAATCGCTCCTATGACCGCCTGTTCCGCCTCTATATTTTGTGGTGGTATTCTATCTTCAAAAATATCACTCATCCCTGTTCCTCCTCCCTTGAAAAGCCGATATAATTACTTCTGGCGCTGAACTGCCAATTTACACAGAAAAAAGTCCAGATGAGACCTCATAAAGAAAACTCGGCAATAGCCGAGTATCTTCCTTACTTTTGTTCTGTCACATGCACCTTCAAAGTTGCTGTAACGTCTGTGTGAAGTTTTACCGGTACATTTGTATAACCTAAAGCGCGGATGGCATCATTTAGCTCCATTTTGCGCTTGTCGATTTTTATTTTATGCTTCTTCTGAAGCTCTTCAGCAATTTGTTTGGTGGTGATGCTACCGAATAGACGGCCGCCTTCACCTGCTTTTGTTTGGAACTCAAGTGTCAGCTTTTCCAAGGTCTCTTTCAATTTCTTTGCATTTTCATGCTCTTGTTCCGCTTCCTTGGCTTCTTTGTTCTTTTGAGCTTCCAATGATTTAAGGTTACCATTTGAAGCTTCCATCGCCAACCCTTGTTTTAGTAGAAAATTATGGGCATAACCATCTGCCACGTTTTTCACTTCGCCTTTTTTGCCTTTACCTTTAACGTCTTTTAAAAATATTACCCTCATTCCTTGGAACCTCCTTCTAAGTACTCTGTTATTGCTTGTTTCAGCTTTTCTTCCGCTTCTTCGATGGTTGTGTTCATCTGGGTCGCCGCATTGGTAAGGTGTCCTCCGCCGTCAAGGCTCTCCATCACGACCTGTACATTGACATCTCCAAGCGATCTCGCACTGATGCTGACCTGTTCCCCGTTTCGATGGGCGATGACAAAGGACGTATTGATGTCGCTCATTGCAAGCAGGGTATCTGCAGCCTGGGCGATCATGACCTGATCAAAAGACTCCTCAGGGGTACCTTTTGCAATCACAACGCCTTCCCTAAACAGATAAGCACTCTCTATCAACTTTGCCCGTTTCACAAAGCGGTCAAGATTTTCTTTAAGCAGTTTTTGCACAAGAATGGTGTCAGCACCTTGAGAACGCAAATAGGAAGCTGCATCAAATGTACGTGAACCGGTTCGAACCGTGAAACTTTTCGTATCTACTATTATACCAGCTAATAGGGCGGTTGCTTCAAGCATTGTGATTTTGATCCGCTTTGGCTGATACTGTAAAAGCTCTGTCACAAGCTCTGCTGTGGAAGATGCATATGGCTCCATATAGACAAGCAAAGGATCTTCGATGAAATCCTCTCCGCGTCGGTGGTGATCGATTACGACGACATTATCCATCTTATTCAATAGTTTTTCCTCAATGACCAAGGATGGCTTATGCGTGTCAACAACGACCAACAGTGTGTCATTTGTTGCTATCTCAAAGGCATCTTCCGGAGAAATGATCTTTTCCCAAAGCTCATTGTGGTTCTTTAATTCTTCTAAAAGGCGGAAAATGCCAGCATCCGTTTCCTGCTGATTTAACACTATGTAAGCATCCTTATGATTTAGCTCCGCCACTTTTGCAATACCGATGGCCGCTCCAAGTGCATCCATATCCGGATAACGATGCCCCATGATGATGACCTTGTCACTTTCGCTTATCAGTTCCTTCAAAGCATGAGAAATGACGCGCGCACGGACTCGTGTCCGTTTTTCCATCGGATTTGTTTTCCCTCCGTAGAAACGCACCTTTCCGTTTGTCTGCTTGATGGCGACCTGGTCCCCTCCACGGCCTAATGCAAGGTCAAGACTGGACTGGGCAAGCTGTCCAAGCTCCGGCAAGGATGGAACGCCTGTACCAATTCCAACACTTAAGGTTAGGGGCATGCTTTGTTTAGAAGTTTGTTCCCGTACTTCATCTAAGATAGAGAACTTATTTTTTTCCAACTGAATAAGGATATGTTCATTCAACACGACGATAAACCGCTCCATGGACGTTCTTTTCAAAAAGACGCCGTTCTCCATGGACCAATTATTAATGATCGAGGTGACCTGACTGTTGATCGCACTTTTTGTCTGGTCATCCATTCCTTGCGTTACTTCATCATAATTATCCAAGAAGATGATGCCGAGCACTGTTCGCTCATCCTCGTATAATTTTTCAATATGAGTTTGTTCTGTAATATCAAAAAAGTATATCAGACGTTCTGCTTTTTTGATGACCGCTTTGTATTTCCGGTCATGCAAAGGAATGGTTTCCGTTTCGATATCCTGCTTTAATAGAGGGATCAGATTCTCCCCGACATCATATAAAGACCTCCCAACCAATGTTTCCTCATGAAAACAGGAAGCAAGGAACGGGTTGGTCCATTCAATTTGATAATCGTCATTATAAAGCATGATTCCGATCGGCATTTCCATCAAGGCTTCTTCCCCGACCTTTTTTAACCGGTAGGAAAGGGTGGAAATATATGTCTCCATTTCTTTCTTAGCCTTTTGTTCCACTTTGATGTAAAGATATACAACCAAGCCTAGGAGCAGAAAGCTGACAATCCCTATTTGCCATTGGAAAAACACGATTATCCCTAGTTGAATCAATGCTAATACAAAAAGTAAATAGACGGGATAACGAAGATTCAGTTTTTCGAAATAATTAGGCATGTTTTTTTCAGCTCCTAATTAATAGTTTTGCTAGTTACTTACCTTTATTGTTCCCCTGTATTCTTTCTCTTAATTGAAAACCGATATCTACTATTCCTATCATTCTTATTATATAGACCAAAGGTGGGATTAGGAAGGATAAAATTAGGATTGTGACAGGCACCGCCTTAGATACCCCTTTTATATGACAAAAGAAGAAAATAAACGAAAAGCCCTGCACGGTCATCATTAACATCAGGATGAACGAAAGATTAATCACTGCCATATATAATGTCGAGCCTTCTTCCGGCTGCATGAGGGACAAGATCAGTACTATCAGATAATACCAAAGCAAGCTTCTTGGCAGCATCAATTCCCTGAACGGAGGGAAGGGTGTTACCGCCATCTTGAGCCTTCTCACAATAAAAACGGTGACGAGCTGGGAGAAAAAGGCATGAACAAACGATGTAAGCACAAACATGGACGGCAAGAGGTAGGAGGAATAGCCCAGGTACTCTTCCATTCTTTCTAAACCTTCTTTGGCATTCTCCTGACCGAGAGAATTCGCGATAGATTCTGAAGCCTGCATCGACTCCCTGATCATACCTTGCAGTATTTCCATAAAATCAATGTTAAATAGGACAATAGCCACCACATAAGCCAATATATAATTAATCAAATATACTCCCGTTGCAGCTCCTAAAATGGCATAGCGATTAGCCTTGATGCCGATAAGGTGCCCCATCACCACTCCAACCGTACTTGCCGGGATGCTCAATAAAAGTGCCAGTGGCGATCCAATCAGCACACTCAAAAGGCCGGCAACTACGATGAGCCATATTCCCGATTTCCATCCGTTTCTTGCCGTATATACGACAAACGGGACAACCATGGCAAGCAGCGTGACCATGCCCAGAAATGGAATATAGAGCGTGATAAGCAGCAACAAGATGTAAATGCCAAGCAGTGTGGCCCCTTCAGTTATATGTTTGGTTTGTTTCACTATATAAACCTCCAAAGAACGCTTAGTTACACAATATGTATAGTTTATCCTTAAGATTCTATTACAATCAAATGTTATGTTGGATGATATCATAAACTCCCTGTTGTCCTTCGTTCCAGGTGTTCGCTTTCCGCGGGACGGTGGTTGAGCCTCCTCGGCTTCGCCTGCGGGGTCTCAACCAACCGTTACTCCCCCGCTGGAGTCTCACACCTTGCACTACGGACATCAGGGTAGAATTTTATAATTTTTTTTAAGAAGCTAGCAAAAAGGAAGGCAGCAAGATATTCTCTCACTGCCTTCCTTTTTAGTTATTCGGCTGTATTACTCACCAGAAACGTATGGTAGTAATGCCATTTGACGAGCGCGTTTGATCGCGATCGTTAATTTACGTTGGTATTTAGCGCTAGTTCCTGTTACACGACGAGGTAAAATTTTACCACGCTCAGAAACGAACTTTTTTAGTACATCGATTTCTTTGTAATCGATATGAGTGATACCGTTAGCTGTGAAATAACAAACCTTACGACGTTTGTTACGTCCACCTCTGCGTCCTCCTGCCATTTTATTCACCTCATTCTTATTGGATTTTTTGGCTTGGTCAAGCCTTTTCTATAAAACGATTCCTTCTAAAATTAGAACGGCAAATCGTCATCTGATATATCAATTGGTTGGCCATCATTCTTAAATGGGTCGTCATCAACACGAGTATAACCTTGGTTGTTGTTATTGCTGCGCTGTTGGTTCTGATCGTACCCGAAGTTAGGTGATGAACCATAGCCTTGATTTTGATTTGGATTAGGGCGAGATGCATTTCCAGATCCAGAACCGCCGGATCCCTTAGGCTCCAAAAACTGAACACTTTCTGCCACTATTTCCGTTACGTACACACGTTTTCCATCTTGGCCTTCATAATTGCGTGTCTGCACACGGCCATCCACACCAGCGAGGCTCCCTTTTTTAAGGAAGTTTGCTGCGTTTTCAGCTTGCTTTCTCCAGACAACACAGTTAATAAAATCAGCTTCGCGTTCGCCCTGCTGATTCTG
Source organism: Sutcliffiella horikoshii DSM 8719 (assembly GCA_001648575.1). Classification (GTDB taxonomy): domain Bacteria; phylum Bacillota; class Bacilli; order Bacillales; family Bacillaceae_I; genus Sutcliffiella_A; species Sutcliffiella_A horikoshii. Next base: position 322,482 of record LQXN01000063.1, read on the forward strand.
GAACGTACGATTGACTGCCAATGTAAAAGTAGCAACCGCCACTCCACTTGGGGTATAGCGCAATTCAGGGTCTTTGGTCAAGCGACCGACCAATACTACGCGATTTAACATCAGAACCACTCCTCCTTGTGACGACGTCCATAAAGAGGACAACTATTATTTTTCTTCTTTTTTCACAACGATATGACGGATGATGTCTTCGCTGATTTTAGCAAGACGATCAAACTCTTGAACAGCAGCTGCATCAGCAGCAACGTTTACTAGCATATAGTAGCCGTCGCGGAAATCATTGATTTCGTAAGCTAAGCGGCGTTTGCCCCACTCTTTTGATTCAGAAAGATCTGCACCGTTGTCAGTTAGGATCGTATTGAAACGTTCTGTAAGAGCTTTTTTAGCGTCTTCCTCAATGTTTGGACGGATGATATACATGATTTCGTACTTGTTCATCACAGTCACCTCCTTTTGGTCTAAGCGGCCCTTGGTGGGCAAGGAGCAATCAATTATAAATAATCATTACTCACAAATTAAGATTATACCAGAGTGACCGGATTTTTGCAACATGTCCTATCAGAATGATTGAAAGAGGGTGGGATTTCGTTTTGGCATGAACTTGGGGGGTTTTGGCACGAACTCAATGCATTTCGGAATCAACTTGCCTCATTTTGGCACGAACTTTCTAAAAAACTAAAAAAGAGAGGAAAACTCCCCTCTCATTAAACAAATTTTATACGTTAAAACGGAAGTGGATGACATCTCCGTCTTTTACGATATATTCTTTTCCTTCCAGGCGGACTTTACCAGCTTCTTTTGCAGCTGTATGAGAGCCTGCAGCAAGCAAGTCTTCATAGGATACCGTTTCTGCACGGATGAATCCGCGCTCAAAGTCGGTATGGATGACACCCGCACATTGTGGGGCTTTCATGCCTGAGCGGAATGTCCATGCACGGACTTCCTGAACACCTGCAGTGAAGTAAGTGGCAAGGCCAAGTAAATTGTAAGCTGCACGGATTAGTTGATCTAGTCCGGATTCCTCGATGCCCAGCTCTTCCAAGAACATCGCTTTTTCGTCGGCATCCAGTTCCACGATTTCAGACTCGATCTTCGCACAAACCGTGATAACCTCTGCGTTGTCTCTTTCAGCAAATTCACGAACCTGCTTCACGTACTCGTTGTCGGAAGTGTCTGCTACATCGTCTTCGCCAACGTTTGCCACATAAAGGACAGGTTTGTTTGTTAACAGGTGCATTCCTCTTAGGTATTTTACCTGCTCGTCGGTCACTTCCACTGTACGTGCCGGAAGTTCATTTTCAAGCGCTTCTTTAACAAGTACAAGCACTTCATGCTCGTAAACAGCTTCCTTGTCTTTTTGCTTCGCCAATTTGGCTACACGCTCAAGACGCTTATCTACAGATTCCAAGTCCGCTAAAATAAGCTCAAGGTTGATCGTTTCGATGTCATTGATCGGGTTCACTCCACCGGATACGTGCGTGATGTTGTCATCAGCAAAGCAACGCACCACATGGCAAATTGCATCTACTTGACGGATGTGAGATAAGAACTTGTTTCCAAGACCTTCCCCTTTGCTGGCACCTTTTACGATTCCGGCAATGTCGGTAAATTCGAAGTGTGTTGGTACTGTTTTCTTCGGATTTACTAGTTCTGTTAATTTTTGCAGACGCTCATCAGGAACATCCACAATGCCTACGTTCGGATCTATGGTACAGAACGGGTAGTTGGCAGATTCCGCCCCCGCTTGTGTGATTGCATTAAAAAGCGTTGATTTCCCTACGTTTGGAAGACCAACGATACCTGCTGTTAAAGCCATTTTATCCACTCCTAACTTCCGTTAACACATATTTAAACCTCCCACAATTATAGATAGAATGGGAGGAAAAGACAAGTTTATTTAGCTGGTAATACACCGCTGAAGGTTTCCGCGCCTGGCTTCGCTTTCAGTGGGCGATGCTGGAACCTCCGCCTGTCGTACAACTATCAGCCAGATATTGCAGATATGATTTACTTTAAAGTTACAGGCTACTCTTCACTTCTCACCAATATCTTCTTTATTTTCCTTGTAAACTCTTTTCGTGGCATGAGGACGGTGTGGTCGCATCCTTCACACTTGATGCGGATATCCATCCCCATTCGTACTACTTTCCATCTATTTGTTCCGCATGGATGTGCTTTTTTCATTTCAACCACATCATTCAAGCCGAATTCTTTATCTGTCATGATTTCTACACTCCCTACTAGTGGATAGCCGTTTTTTAAAGCCACGGAGAATCCCTATCTATCACATGTTTTTGGACGCATGCCCTCCTCCCTTTGGCTCCCGGTTATATAATACAAGTCGTGGAAACGGAATTTCAATACCTGCTTCGTCAAGCCGGTTTTTGACTTCCTTTCTTATGGACCGCCCTATGTACCAATGTTTCATCGGCAGCGTCTCACACACGATCCTTAGTACCACTTCAGAGTTTCCGAAAGTCTGAATGCCCAAGAGCTCAGGTGGTTCTGTCATATCTTCGTATTTTGCCGGCAGCTCGGCTAGAAGCCGCTGGATCACTTGTTCCGCTTCATCAACTTTCCCTTCATATGCGATGCTTACATCTACCACCGCCACACTATTGTGAATGGAAAAGTTCGTTAATTCTACAATACTGCCATTGGGCAATATATGCAATTCCCCTGTCCAACTTTTTATCTTGGTTGTCCTTAGCCCGATCTCTTCGACATACCCCTCGAAAGTACCAGTCCTGATATAGTCACCGACAGAAAATTGGTCTTCAAATATGATAAAAAAACCGGTGATTATATCCCTGACTAAGTTTTGTGCGCCAAACCCTACTGCAAGCCCCACAATTCCCGCACCTGCCAAAAGTGCCCTTACATCAATATGGACAATATCGAGGACCATGATGAAGGCGATGAAATACACCACATATGTTAAAACATTTTGAAGAAGCTTCAATAATGTGTTTTCTCTTCGCTCCGAAATGCGGATCGGTCCTTTTTCTCTTAGCTTTACGAAATTTTGGATAAGCGTTTTTCCAAGTTTTATGACAAGGCCAGCGATAAGGACAATTAGAATAACACGAAGCAAACCTTCGCCTATTGAGACCCATAAATCTTCATTTGTTAAAGAGGATTGCATTTTTATCAAGACCCGGTTTAACCATTCCATATTCATTCTACCTCGGCATTTTTAGTATTAGCTTTAGATTCTCCAAGAAATTATTATTTTACTAAAACAAAAAACAGCGATCTCACCCTTTTCCACGATGTTTGATTGGATATAGAAGTATACAAACTAGCAGATAGAGGTTCACAAGTCCAAATAGCGGGTAAAGAATTGCTACAAGGACGGAAAATCCCACTGCTGTAAAAGGAACCATCAAAATGATGAATAGTAGGCAAAGTAACCAAAGCGGAAGCGGAAGTGCGTTTCTGAACCTGGTGACAAGCCCAAGAAGTCCCGAAGCAGCAGTGGTATAAATGGCGATCCAAAGTAGGATGGTCATTAAAAAAAGCATATAGAAAGGGTAACTTTGAATGATGGCAAATAAAGGAATCTCAAATAATGCAAGCTTGCTTTCTATTGAAATGAGAGATTGATTGTAGAAAAGCGAGATGACTCCTAATATGGCCCCGCTTCCTACACTTGCAATAATAATTTCGCCATTGCTTTTCACCTCTTTTCCAATGGCCGATAACACGGCAACTAGCGGAAGGATATTGAGTGCCGTGAAAGTGAATCCGGCTGGCCAATTGCTTTGCTTGGAAAAAGAAGATGCGACCTCCTGTGTGCCGTTCATGACACTATGCACCATTACAAATGCCAGCGTCAAAACGATAATAGGGATGATCACCACATTTACCGTCACCATTCCTTTGACATCATACACAAATAATAGAATGAGAAGACAGCAAATGATTGCGATCCCCGCCCAGTAAGGTATGGAAAAAACCTGCAAGGCCGCTCCTCCACCTGCAAGCATCACGACAGTAGTAGTGAACAGATAAATCACCATAACTATGTTGTATAAATATGATCCCTTCTCCCCGACCAGCTTTTGAAGAACCGGCGAAAAGTGTTCCGTCTGCTCTTTCCTGCTGATATGGAGGATGACATTACAAGAAATAATAAAGAAAAGGGTAAATAAAAGAATAGCCAGTCCGCTTTCTGTGCCGAAAAATTGCCATAGCTCACGGCCAGAGGCATACCCTGCACCAATCACCGTTCCCAAAATTAAAAACATCCAGCGAAACCCGCTTTTCCACATAAAAGTAACCTCCTGTATGTCCAAAATAAAAAAGTGTAAGTATAGTTTCCAAACAATAGTCGTATACTGTTACTACTATTAAGAAGGAGTGGAACCTATGAATCTTAAATCTAATTTTTTCGAGAAGAAGGGAGGCAATATTCGTATTGCTCATAATGAAGCAGATGCCTATAAAGAACTGGCTCTCACTTTACAATCCCACCTTCCTGCAAGCCTTATATACCGTCCCATTGTCGTTGTCTGCATCGGTACCGACCGTTCAACAGGAGATTCATTAGGACCACTCGTCGGAACGAAGCTGTTTGATAAAAACCTTGAACATGTTCATGTATATGGCACATTGGACGATCCTATTCATGCCGTCAACTTGGAAGAGAAACTTGCCTTCATTCAAACAAAGCATTTGAGGCCATTTATCATAGCCATCGACGCATGTCTTGGCAGGTTAAAGAGCGTTGGCCAGATTACGATTGCAGATGGACCCGTCATGCCCGGGGCCGGGGTGAAAAAAGACTTGCCTCCTGTTGGTGACATTCATATCACAGGGATCGTGAATGTGAGTGGTTTCATGGAGTTCTTTGTTTTACAAAATACACGACTCAGCCTTGTGATGAAAATGGCCACTGTCATCTCAAACTCCATTCGCGAGCTTGATAGGTCTATTGATCGAAAAGATTTTCTTGCTGCCGGCGCAAGGGAACAGGAACCGCCAATCATTCAAGCGCAGGAATAAATGTGCTTTTTTTGAAAAATTCATGACCGATCAATCCATTATTTTCGAAAAACAATATAAGTTCACTTTCCGTAAAAGTCCTAATGTAACTTTTCACTAGAAAATAAAAAAGAGCAAAAAAAAGACCGACCATTAAAGGCCGATCATGCACTATAGAAGAAAAAAATATTGAACAAGCACCAGGCCAGCTGCAACAAGTATTCCCGGAAGCAGATTAGCCACTCTGATAGTTGCGATGCCAATTATATTAAGGCCGATCGCCATGATCATCACGCCCCCGGTAGCGGTGATTTCAAAGATGAGCAACTCCAATAAATCCGGTGGGACAAACAGATCGATTTGCGTAGCAAAAAGTGCGATGCCGCCTTGATAGATCATGACAGGAATAGCAGAAAACAAAACACCGATCCCAAGGGTCGTTGCAAGTACAATACTTGTGAATCCATCAATGATTGATTTAGTATATAGGACTTGATGATCGCCCCTGAGTCCGCTGTCCAAGGAACCGACAACTGCCATTGCTCCGATAACAAAGATCAGTGTTGCCGTGACAAAACCCTTTGATACGGAGCCCTGCTGATTTGAACCAAGTCTGCGTTCAAGCCAGTTGCCGACATTATTAAGCTTTCGATCTAAATCGATCCATTCACCGAGTACTGCACCCACCACCAGACTGATGATGACAATTAAAAATTCATTACTTTTAAATCCCATTTGAGCCCCAAGCAGAAATACCGCAAGCCCAATCACTTTCATTACTGTCTCTTTCGTATTTTCCGGGATTCTGGTAAATAGCTTACCGATCAGTGTTCCGAGAACAATACATATACCATTTACAATGGTTCCTAGTAAAACCACTTCAAAGCCCCATTTCTATTTAACCTATTGTGTTCGGAAGATGTTTTTTCCGTTGAAAGGCCCCGTACCCGGCACGGGGGCCACTGGTCATTACTCTAAAGTTCGAACGTTCCTTTCTCTGCAGTCACTCGCTTTCCGCAGGGCGGGGCTTGAGCCTCCTAACTACGATACAGAGACATAACCTACCGATATCTCTTGCTGGAGTCGAGTGCCCCACTCATTTGAAACATGACGAAATGAACCATCCAAAAAAGCAAACCACCGCTAAGTGGTCTGCTTTTTATTCTTCTGATTTAGCCAATAATTCCAACAATCTATTCAGATCATCATCAGAGAAAAACTCAATTTCAATTTTCCCTTTGTTTTTTGAGCGTTTGATAAACACCGATGTGCCAAAACGCTCGCGTAGAAAGGACTCTTGATCCTGAAGGAAGATATCCTTTTCTTCCGAGTCTTTCTTCGTTTCACGTGGAACACTCTCATTTAATTGTTGGATGAGTTGCTCCAATTGCCGCACATTCAAATGCTCTTGTAATACTTTCTCAATGACCGCTTTAAGTTTCTCTTTCCTTTTAAGTCCCAGTAATGCCCGGCCGTGCCCCATGGAAAGCTTGCCATCGTTCATCAATTCCTGTACTGATTTTGGAAGAGATAATAAACGGATATGGTTTGCGATATGCGGTCTGGATTTACCAAGTCTGTTTGCTAATTGTTCCTGAGTAAGCTCAAGCTTAGCCATGAGGGACTGATATGCAGCTGCCTCTTCAATAGGTGTGAGGTCCTCACGTTGCAAATTCTCAAGAAGGGCAAGCTCCATCATCTGCTGTTCCGTCAGGGTGCGCACCACTACTGGAACTTTCGTTAATTTTGCCTCTTTCGCAGCTCGGAAACGACGTTCACCCACCACAATTTCATAGCCTTTGATACTCTTGCGCACTATGATAGGCTGAAGGATCCCGTGCTGGAGGATGGAATCTTTCAGTTCTTGGATCGCTTCCGGTTCAAAGTATTTCCGTGGCTGATAAGGGTTTGGACGTATCTCTTTAATAGCAATTTCTTGAACGGCTTCTTCCTTGGAAGCTTCCATGGAAGGGAAGAGTGCATTAATGCCTTTACCTAATCCTTTACCCATGCGTAACCACTTCCTTTGCTAAATCTAAGTAAACTTCCGCTCCACGTGACTTCGGATCATAAATGATGATTGGTTCTCCATGGCTTGGTGCTTCACTCAAACGAACATTGCGAGGAATAATGGTCCGATACACTTTATCTTGGAAATACTTTTTCACTTCTTCAATCACTTGGATGCCCAGGTTCGTTCTTGCATCAAGCATCGTCAATAGGACTCCATCAATCATGAGTTCCTTATTAAGATGCTTTTGTACTAATCGAACAGTATTCAATAACTGGCTTAATCCTTCCAACGCATAATATTCGCATTGCACTGGAATGACGACAGCATCAGAAGCTGTTAGGGCGTTGATCGTCAATAACCCGAGTGATGGGGGACAATCTATGATTATGTAGTCAAATAGATGCTTCACATCGTCCAATGCCCTTTTTAATCGTACTTCCCTTGAAATAGTTGGAACTAGTTCAATTTCAGCACCTGCCAGCTGTATAGTTGCAGGGATGATAGAAAGGTTTTCAACCTTGGTGGGAAGAATCGCCTTTTTGGCTTCAACATCCTCTACTAAAATATCATAAATGCACTGAATGACTTCTGCTTTTTCAATACCAACACCACTAGTGGCGTTACCCTGTGGGTCTACATCCACTAAAAGCACTTTTTTACCAATATATGCTAAACAAGCGCCTAGATTAACAGATGTTGTTGTTTTTCCAACTCCACCTTTTTGGTTAGCAATAGCAATAATTCTGCCCATGCCGTCACCTGCCTTCAGAAAAGAACATACTTTTTATTCGTTGGTTCTGAGTTACATCGCTGTTGATTTACGCACTGGGCTTCGCTTTCCTAGGGGCGGTGCTTGAGCCTCCTCACAACGCTTCAGGGTCTCAACATACCGCTACCTCCCTTAGGAATCTTCGCCTGTGTTCCAATATACAGCTAGAAAAAATATTTTAACATTTAGTTTTAACTGAGTTTTCTTTTCTCACCTATTTTATCATGAATTGACAGAAAGTTAACTTGTTTTTGAGAATTAATATTGGGATGTGAAAAGAGGATGGGTTTGGGAACTTTTTGCTTCGGAGAATAAAAAACCGACTATATTCGAGTGTTTTGAAGGATAATGTCGAAGAATGTTTCTCGGGAAATAATGAAAAAAAGACCAGGAAACTCCGATCATTTACAACCTTTTCCCATCATGAAAAATTGATAGACTACAAGATTTTACGCGTAGAATGATGGAGGACCTGACCCTTTATTTCAATTATTTTTTAGGAATACGTATCGTGAATTGGTAGTATTCCTCGGTTTCTTCTTCTTGGGAATCGAGTTTGATCCCACTGTCATTAACCATTGTAAGAGACTGACGGATTGTATTCATGGCGATGCGCATATCCTTGCTGAACGCTTTTCGTTTAGCTTTAGGCTTGGGATTGGCTGCCTCTAACAATTTCACTACCCGTTCTTCTGTCTGCTTTACATTCAATTGCTTTTCAAGGATTTCATCAAGAACGGCCACTTGCTTTTCTGGTTGCTTCAAAGGAATCAATGCGCGCGCATGACGTTCTGTTATCTTCTTTTGAAGGAGGGCATCCTGAATTTCGGAAGGAAGCTTCAGCAGGCGCAGCTTATTGGCCACCGTGGATTGACCTTTTCCTAATCGTTGAGCCAATGCCTCCTGAGTCAGACTGTGCAACTCCAACAGCTTGGAATACGCAATCGCTTCCTCGATAGCGGATAACTCTTCACGTTGAAGGTTTTCAATCAAGGCAACAGAGGCCGTTTCCGCATCGTTGAATTCCTTTACGATTGCAGGGATGGTCTCCCAACCCAGCTTCTGAACCGCTCTCCAACGACGTTCACCAGCGATGATTTCATATTTTCCTTCATCAAATTGACGAACAACAATCGGTTGGATGATTCCGTGTGTACGGATGGTTAACGATAATTCTTCTATTCTTTCATCTACAAACACAGTACGGGGTTGGTATCTATTCGGAACAATGTCCTTTACAGGTACCTGCATTATTTTCTCATGATCAGTTTTTTCTACTATTTCCTCTTCTTCTTTTTCGCCGATTCCAAAAAAACGAGAGAACGGAGACTTCATAGTTCCACCACCTTATGGATAGAATCCCTATTAACATAATTCGCTCTATACGCTAATAAGTCCTGTTTTGCCGATCAAAATGTTTCACATGAAACATCCCTTGCTTTGCAAAGTTTGCTGCATTTTTCAGCCTTTCATAAAAAGCCACCCGTAGCGGCAGGCGATATAACGCTATGATATATAGCGGGTATAGCCGTTTAACCAAAGGGTTTGCCTATTCTAAAGGTTGTTTGTTAGGTGTACCCGGTTTGCGCGGGTATTTCTTAGGTGTAGGCTTTATTTTGTTAATGATAAGGATATTCCTTTCGCTTTCCTCTAAAGGCAAAGAAAAAGAGTGTACCTTTTCAAGTTTCCCACCAAGGATTTGAAGGGCTTTTTTCCCTTTTTCAAGTTCCTCGCTTGCTGCCGCCGCTTTCATTGGCACAAACATGCCGCCTTCTTTCACCAATGGCAAACATAGTTCGCTCAAAACAGACAATCGAGCAACCGCCCTTGCTGTGACAAGGTCGAATTTTTCACGGTAATCCGCATTTTTACCAAATGTTTCGGCTCTGTCATGAACAAAATGAACATCCTCCAAACCCAGTTCACTTGCAAGATTCTGAAGAAATGTGATGCGTTTGTTAAGAGAATCTACAATCGTAACCTTAAGGTTTGGAAAACATATTTTAAGAGGAATGCTTGGGAAGCCGGCACCCGCTCCTACATCACATAAAGATAAGTCATTTTGAAGATCGACATAGAACGATGCCGTGATGGAATCATAGAAATGCTTCAAATAAACCTCTTCTTCATCGGTGATGGCTGTAAGGTTCATTTTTTCATTCCATTCAACCAGCAATCTGTAATATGTATCAAATTGAGAAAGCTGTTGGGGAGATAGGGAAATCCCTTTCTCCTCCAACAGGGAAATGAATTGTTCTTTATTCATGTGCTCGTATCCTTTCTATCTGTGGATTTACTCGTTGGATACTCTAGCTATCCTACCCTGTTCCAAATACACAAGCAAAATGGATACGTCCGCAGGGTTTACTCCCGAGATCCGTGAAGCCTGGGCAACAGATAGAGGCCGGACCTCTTTCAGCTTCTGCCTTGCTTCATTCGCCAGTCCATGAATATCATCGTAATCGATGTTCTCAGGGATCTTTTTATTCTCCATTTTCTTCAGGCGGTCCACCTGTTGAAGGGATTTTTGGATATATCCTTCGTATTTCACCTGTATTTCCACCTGTTCTGCCACATCAGGGGAAATGTCCTTGTCTGCAGGTACCATTTTGTGGATATGCTGATACGTCATTTCTGGTCGCTTCAAGAGATCGGCGGCTCTGATGCCATCTTTCAGCTCACTTCCACCAGCTTCTCTGATGATGGTTTGGACCTTTTCGTTCGGTTTGATGATAATGGACTGCAGGCGTTCTTTTTCCATTTCGATTTCTTGCTTTTTCGCAGTAAATCGCTCATAGCGTTCAGGAGAAATCAAGCCGATTTCATGGCCGATATCCGTCAGGCGCAAGTCCGCATTGTCATGGCGGAGCAATAGGCGGTATTCCGCACGGGATGTCAGTAAGCGATATGGCTCATTTGTCCCTTTGGTAACAAGATCATCGATCAATACCCCGATATAGGCATCGGAACGGCTGAGGATAAGATCCTCTCTGTCAAGGGCACGGCGTCCTGCATTAATTCCAGCCATGATTCCTTGCCCGGCAGCCTCTTCATACCCCGAGGTCCCATTGATTTGACCTGCCGTATACAGATTTTGCACCTTTTTCGTTTCCAGTGTCGGCCAAAGTTGTGTCGGGACGATGGAATCGTATTCGATTGCATAACCAGCACGCATCATCCGTACATTTTCAAGTCCAGGGATGGTGGAAAGAATTTTACGCTGCACATCTTCAGGAAGGCTTGTGGATAGCCCCTGTACATATACTTCTTGGGTGTTTCTCCCCTCTGGCTCCAGGAAAATCTGGTGTCGGGGCTTGTCGTTGAATCGAACCACTTTATCCTCAATGGACGGACAATACCTAGGGCCAGTCCCTTTAATCATTCCAGAGTACATCGGTGAACGGTGCAAATTATCATCAATCAGTTGATGTGTCTCGGCACTAGTGTATGTCAACCAACATGGTAGCTGATCTGTGATGTATTCAGTCGTTTCATATGAAAATGCCCGCGGCACTTCGTCGCCTGGCTGTATTTCCGTTTTGCTGTAATCGATGGATGCACTGTTTACACGAGGAGGTGTTCCTGTTTTAAAACGCACCAAATCAAATCCTAGTTCTTCCAAATGCTCGGAAAGGGTAATGGAAGGCTGTTGGTTGTTCGGTCCGCTTAAATATTGAAGTTCTCCTAATATAATTTTTCCACGAAGGAATGTCCCTGTGGTGATGACCACGGTCTTGGACTCATAGATGGCACCTGTCTGGGTGATGACACCCTTACACACGCCGTCCTCGACGATCAGTTTTTCCACCATGCCTTGCAGGAGTGTTATATTTTCTTCATTTTCTATGGTTTTTTTCATCTCATGCTGATAAAGGAACTTATCTGCCTGTGCACGCAAGGCACGAACAGCAGGTCCTTTCCCTGTATTCAGCATGCGCATCTGAATATGTGTCTTATCGATATTTCTTCCCATTTCCCCACCTAGTGCGTCAATTTCACGCACGACGATCCCTTTGGCAGGACCGCCCACAGATGGATTACATGGCATAAAGGCAACCATATCCAGGTTGATGGTCACCATTAACGTTTTCGCTCCCTGACGAGCTGCTGCAAGTCCTGCTTCTACTCCCGCATGACCAGCACCAATTACTATTACATCATAGGAACCTGCATGATATTCCATGTTTGTTCCCTCCTATTCTTCTATAGCTATATTCATAAAAAGTATACGAAACATAGCCGCTATTTCCCTAAGCAAAATTGTGAGAACAACTGGTCGATCAAGCTTTCATGAACAGCATCCCCGATTATTTCACCAAGGATTTCCCACGTTCTTGTCAAATCTATTTGTACGATATCTATTGGCACGCCGCTTTCCACGCCTTCTATTGCATCTTCGAGCGCTTGTTGGGCTTGAGTAATCAGACCGATATGGCGAGAATTTGAGACATATGTCATATCGCCGGCTTCTAAATCACCTTGGAAGAACATGGACGAAATCGCTTCTTCAAGCTCATCAATCCCTTGTTCTTCTTTTAATGAAGTGGAGATGACCGTATGCCTTTTTGCAAGCTTGGTCACTTCTGCAAGATCAATTTTCGCAGGAAGATCTGTTTTATTGACGATGACAATGACGTCCATTCCGCTCACCGCTTCAAACAACTGCTTGTCCTCATGTGTCAGTTCATCATTATTGTTCAGCACAAGGAGGATCAGGTCTGCTTTCTTTAAGACCTCACGTGATCGCTCCACCCCGATGCGTTCGACAATGTCTTCTGTTTCACGGATTCCTGCTGTGTCCACCAGACGCAGGGGAACACCACGGACACTAACGTACTCTTCGATGACGTCACGCGTTGTACCAGGAATGTCTGTCACTATCGCCTTATTTTCATGAACAAGGCTATTTAGCAAGGATGATTTTCCGACATTCGGGCGTCCGATAATGACCGTAGAGAGACCTTCTCTTAATATCTTACCCTGTTGGGAAGTTTGTAACAGCTTTTCCAATTCTTCTTTAACGAAGGTGGACTTTTCAAGCAGCATCTTATGAGTCATCTCTTCCACATCATCATATTCCGGGTAATCGATGTTCACTTCCACATGGGCCAATGTCTCCAAGATTTCCTGACGGAGTTTTTGGATCAATTTTGATAATCGGCCTTCCATCTGTCCGAGTGCTACATTCATTGCCCTGTCCGTTTTTGCCCGGATAAGATCCATCACTGCTTCAGCTTGGGAAAGATCAATTCTTCCATTAAGGAAGGCACGTTTAGTGAATTCTCCCGGTTCCGCGAGTCTTGCCCCTCTGCTTAACACAAGCTGGAGCAATTTATTCACGGAAACAAGGCCACCGTGACAATTTATTTCAATAACATCTTCTCGAGTAAAGGTTTTCGGCCCTCTCATGGCCGATACCATTACCTCTTCGATGGTTTTATCCGTTTTTGGATCTACGATATGTCCGTAGTGAATGGTATGAGAAGCAACGTCCTTCATTTTTTTACCGGAGGGAGTGACAAAGATTTCATCAATGATTCGATATGCTTCATCTCCGCTTAATCGGACAATGGCAATCGCCCCTTCTCCCATCGGAGTCGAAATGGCTGCTATCGTGTCAAACTCATACATATCATTCACCTCATTTCTTTTTCATTTTTTTCGGCAGAATTTACTGCAAAACTGCCTTATCTATAATCAATGGGAATAATCGTCCTTTAACCTACTAAGGTTAGCATAATTTTTTCTTCTTTTAAAGTATTCCTCTTCGACAGTTATCCACAAAAATTTCCCGAAACGTAAATCCGCTAGAATAATTTTAACTTATCCACATGTGAATAACAATAAACAAATCTCGCACAATTGTGTCATCAGCATTTCCTTATATCTGTCGATTAAAACTTAAACGGATCGAAAAGCTTTGAGGCTCCATTTACTCCTTCCGATTTTCGTTCCAGGTGTTCGCTTTCCGCGGGACGGTGCTTGAGCCTCCTCCCTCCGTTGCGTGGTCTCAACCAAACGTTACTCCCCCGCTGGAGTCTCACACCTTGCACTAAAACCCTCAGGTAAATCTCTTATATCAAAAAAAACGGCTGGCCCTTTATTTATAGGGTCAGCCGTTTTTTTTTTTGGATTATCTTTTTGCGACTTTCTTTTTGGTTGTGATCACAAGGGATCTGTTAGGTTCTTTTCCTACGGAGTATGTTTCTACTTCCGGGTAGGCAGAGATGATCGAGTGCATCACTTTGCGTTCAAAAGAAGGCATCGGTTCAAGATGTACATCCTGTTTGGTTTTCATTGCTTTTTGTGCAAGCCGCTCCGCGAGCTGCTCCAGGGTTTCCCGGCGCTTCTCCCGATACCCTTCTGCGTCGATGACAACGGAAAGATATTGATTGGAGTGACGGTTTGCGACAATTTGAGTCAGATATTGCAAGGAATTGAGGGTTTGTCCTCTTTTCCCGATGATCAATGCGGTTTTCTCGCCACTGATGCCGATGAAGATATTCCTGCCCTCCACCTTAACATCCAGTTCTGCGACGATATTCATTTCAGTAAGAACTTTTTTCAAGAAATTCGTTGATTCTTCGATCGGGTCATGCTTCAATTTGACGGTAACGACACTAGGTTTAGAGCCAAACAGTCCGAAGAGACCTTTCTTGCCTTCCTCAACGATTGTAATGTCTGCACGGTCTTTTGATGTGTTTAGTTGAGCTAAAGCAGATTGGACAGCTTCCTCGACTGTTGGACCAGTTGCAGTTATTTCTTTCACTTTTTTGTTCCTCCTGCAGTTCCAGTAGCTGTTTCTTTTGCTTTTCTCAGCTCCGGTCCTTTAATAAAGTAAGTTTGAACAATCATAAAGATGTTACCCACTACCCAGTACAGAGAAAGTGCAGCCGGGAAGTTGATCGCAAATACAACGATCATGATCGGCATGATCCAAAGCATCATCACCATCTGCGGGTTGTTGTCCATACCAGCCATCATGATTTTTTGCTGGATGAATGTCGTAATTCCGGCAACAACAGGTAAGATGAAGTATGGATCCGGATCTCCCAAGTCAAACCACATGAAATTATGGTTGGCGATTTCCGTCGTACGTGTGATCGCGTGGAAAAATCCGATAAGAATCGGCATCTGAACCAATAATGGGAAACATCCGGCTAGCGGATTAACACCATGTTTTTGGAAAAGACCCATTGTTTCTTGTTGCAGTTTCTGTTGGGTTTTCTGGTCTTTGGAGCTATATTTTTCACGAAGTGCTTTCATTTCCGGTTGTAAGGCTTGCATCGCCTTTGCGTTCTTCGTTTGTTTGATCATCAACGGTAAGATAGCAAATCGGATTAATAACGTTACAATAATAATGGATAAGCCGTAGTCATCGTTCAATAGTGTAGCAAAATAAGTAATTAGCCAAGATAGCGGATAAACCACGTATTGATTCCAAAAGCCTTCGCTTTCATTGGTGATCGGCTGATTGATTTCTGTACAGCCTGATAGTAAGACTACAAGTCCAATAAGGGCCGTTAGTAGCCATATTCGATTTTTCAACCTCTTTTTCCTCCTTTTTACACAAAAAAAATGATTCCTTTTACATCCTATCATTTTTATCTGACAAATTGAATATCTGTCACACTTCCAACACATTTTTTTCCTTTGGTCTATATAACACCGCTGTTGATTTCCGCAAATGGCTTCGCTTTCCTAGAGGCTGACGAGAGCCTCCTCACTTCGTTGCGGGGTCTCCACCTAGCGCTATCTCCCTCAGGAGTCTTCGCCTTTTGCTCCAATCAAAAGCTATAAACATTTCGGATATTTAGGGAACTCTTAATGTTTTATTTCTTTGCAGAAAGTGTCGGTAGTTTTCTTATTACATGGTGCAAGCTTTTCTTCACTTCTTCAAAAGACATGTCCGCGGCTGGTTTTCGAGCAATCACGACAATGTCGACTCCACCAGGCAGCTGATCCTTCATTTCATGGACTGCTTCCCTGACAAGCCGCTTGATTCGATTCCTTGTTACAGCGTTTCCAATTTTCTTGCTTACAGACAGACCAATCCGGAATACCGGTTGGTCCTCTTTCTGTACAGCATATATGACAAATTGCCGATTGGCCATCGACTTTCCTTTTTGGAACACATGTTGGAACTCTTTATTTTTTTTGATTCTTTGTTCTTTCCTCAATGTGTCTCCTCCTGCCTTACACAAATCCTCTAATTCGGTCCTATTTCAACATTCTTTCTCAAATTCTCGGAAAAAATAACCGGAATAGGCCCGAAATAGTAAAAAAGACCACTGACAGTCAGTGGCCTTATGCTGATAATACTTTTCTTCCTTTGCGACGACGACGTGCAAGAACTTTACGTCCATTTGCAGAACTCATGCGCTCACGGAAACCGTGTACTTTACTACGTTTACGATTATTTGGTTGAAACGTTCTTTTCATTACTATGACACCTCCCTGAGGATACTTGAATCTTAAGTGGAAAAACACCTCTATATGATCGATAGACATTTATAAGCCGTTTTTCAACACCACTGGAAAGTCTTGCTTTCCTATAATATAAAATTTCTTTACAGACAGTCTTACTAATTATAGAGAATATACCATCGGAATGTCAACTTCCCAAATGTAAGTATAAATTCCCCAGCCTCACAAAGCAACCCTTTCTTTTTATATAGTAAAAACTAACAACTAAATTCCCATCAAACCAATAAAAAATTTAAAAAGGTGCCAAAGGTGCCTGACCCCAAAAACAAACAACCGATCTTTCACACTAATTTTAGGATCGGGGTCTGGAACCTCGAAAAAAAGGGGTCTGACCCCCTTTATGCATCCAACTTTTTTCTAACCTGTGAATAACTTTTTTCGCTATTTTTCGTCATCCACAGCAGTTATCGACAAGGTTTACACAGTATATTGTGTTGTGGAAAACTTTCCTCCACAATTTGTGGTGATTGTGGATAATATCAAAAAGCAATTGCAACATAAGGATTTTTTTGATATTATTATTGTGTTTTCACTCTTAATAAATGTTTACGTTAAAATAGTTGTCCACAGATTGTGGATAAGATGTGGATAGTTATTCAAGGGTGTTTGTAAGTATTTGTCCACAGGTGCCTATTTTTGTCGAAAACTACTTTTCTACTATATTATATGTTTTGCACAGTATATGAATGAATAAACATACATCAGGTGTTTTTCTAGCAGAGTGTTTGTTGAACAAAACTTGTACAGATAAGCACTTTTTTTATTTTCAGAAGGTTACCTATATAAAGATGAAAGGGGGATTCATGGTGAAAAATATATCTGATCTTTGGGTAAAAGCATTAAGTCAGATTGAGAAAAAGATAAGCAAACCAAGCTTTGAAACATGGTTGAAAAGTACGAAAGCCCATTCTCTGCAAGGCGATAATCTAGTAATCACCGCACCTAATGAATTTGCACGAGACTGGCTAGAGTCACGGTATTCCGGGCTTATCGGAGAAACTATCTCTGATATAACAGGCGAAGAATTGTCTATTAAATTCATTATTCCTCAAAACCAAGCGGATGAAGAAATAGAAATAAAGACTCCGCCTGCAAAAATGAAAAGAGACGATGATTCCATTGAAATACCACAAAATATGTTGAATCCGAAATACACATTTGACACATTTGTCATCGGTTCAGGAAACAGGTTTGCCCACGCTGCGTCTTTGGCAGTGGCCGAAGCGCCAGCAAAAGCGTATAACCCGTTATTTATTTATGGGGGCGTTGGATTGGGAAAAACCCACTTAATGCATGCAATTGGTCATTATGTCATTGAACATAACCCAGCTGCCAAGGTAGTCTATTTATCATCTGAAAAATTTACTAATGAATTCATCAATTCCATCAGGGACAACAAAGCTGTCGATTTCCGCAATAAATATCGAAATGTCGACGTCCTGCTTATTGATGATATTCAGTTCCTTGCTGGAAAAGAACAGACGCAAGAGGAATTTTTCCATACATTTAACACATTGCATGAGGAAAGCAAGCAAATTGTCATCTCAAGTGACCGTCCACCAAAAGAGATTCCGACTTTGGAGGACCGTCTTCGCTCCCGCTTTGAATGGGGATTGATCACCGACATCACGCCACCGGACCTGGAAACGCGTATAGCAATCCTCCGCAAAAAGGCCAAAGCGGAAGGTCTTGATATTCCTAATGAAGTGATGCTTTATATCGCCAATCAAATTGATTCCAATATTCGTGAATTAGAGGGGGCGCTTATTAGGGTTGTCGCCTATTCATCCCTGATCAATAAAGATATCAATGCAGATTTGGCAGCAGAAGCGTTGAAAGACATCATTCCTAGCTCCAAGCCGCGAGTCGTGACGATCCATGACATCCAGCGGACCGTCGGAGAAGAATATAGCGTGAAACTGGAGGATTTCAAGGCGAAAAAGCGAACCAAATCGGTCGCTTTCCCTCGTCAAATCGCCATGTACTTATCAAGGGAGCTCACCGATTTTTCCTTGCCGAAGATCGGGGAAGAGTTTGGCGGACGTGACCATACAACCGTTATTCATGCCCATGAAAAGATTTCAAATCTAGTAAAAACAGATACATCATTGCAAAAACAAATACAATCGATAGCAGATTCTCTTAAAAGTTAAAATCGCCATCAGTGGAAACTGTGTATAAGTGGTACAAGGTTAAGCACAGGTTATGCACATGTGGATATCTACTCCTTTATAAGGAAAATGGACTTATCCACATAATCACAGCCCCTACTATTACTTCTACTATTTTTTTATTAATAAAATATATAAATAGACCTGCCCTATAAGGAGGATTACGATGAAATTTATTATCCAACGCGACAAGCTGGTTCAAAGCGTTCAAGATGTACTAAAAGCCGTCTCTTCCCGGACAACGATTCCTATTCTTACTGGAATAAAGATTGTTGCTACAGAAGAAGGTGTAACCCTGACTGGTAGTGACTCTGATATTTCTATTGAGTCCTTCATTCCCAGTGAGGAAGAAGGTTCTGAGTATGTAGAAGTAAAAACAGCAGGCAGTGTCGTATTGCAGGCACGTTTTTTCAGTGAAATCATTAAAAAGCTGCCTATGGATACAGTGGAGATAGAAGTACAAAGCCAATATGTAACGACCATCCGTTCCGGAAACTCAGAATTCAACTTGAATGGCCAGGATGCAGCTGAATATCCTCATTTGCCACAAGTAGAAGAGCAAAATGTATTCAAGGTGCCGACAGATCTATTAAAAAATATTATTCGACAAACGGTGTTTGCGGTGTCCACCTCAGAAACACGCCCTATCTTGACAGGTGTAAACTGGAAGCTTGAAAATCATGAACTGACCTGTATTGCAACAGACAGTCATCGTCTTGCTTTACGCAAAGCAAAAGTAGATGCGGAAAATGATATTGTTTGTAATGTGGTCATCCCAGGCAAGAGCTTGAATGAATTGAATAAGATTCTTGATGATAACAATGAGTTACTCGACATCGTCGTAACGGAGAACCAGGTGCTGTTCAAGGCGAAAAACATTTTATTCTTTTCCCGCTTGCTGGATGGAAACTATCCGGATACGTCCCGATTGATTCCAGCGGAAAGTAAAACAGACATTACCGTAACGACTAAAGAATTCCTTCAGGCCATTGATCGTGCAAGTCTTTTGGCAAGAGAGGGAAGAAACAATGTCGTAAAACTGGCTACCCTTGAAGCGGATGCCTTGGAGGTATCTTCAAATTCTCCAGAAGTGGGGAAAGTTGTGGAACAGGTCCAAAGCAACTCCATAAATGGGGAAGAGCTTAAGATTTCTTTTAGTGCGAAGTATATGATGGATGCCCTAAAAGCCCTGGAAGGAAATGAGATCCTGATCAATTTCACTGGAGCGATGAGACCATTTGTCATTAAAACATTGCATGATGATTCCATGCTGCAACTAATCCTGCCTGTCAGAACTTATTAATAAACATAGAAACAGAAAGCTACTAGCGACGATTCTAGTGGCTTTCTTTTCTATATGGAGAAGTTCTAGTACAATAGGAAGTAGACAATAAGGGAATGTTAAAAGAATCTCCACACAAACCCTTAAAAAGAAAGTGAGCGCGAAACAATGAAGGAAATACAAATTTCAACAGAAATCATCACACTTGGGCAATTCTTGAAGCTTGCAGATGTCATTCAGTCAGGCGGGATGGCAAAATGGTTCCTTTCTGAGTACGAAGTGAAAGTGAACGGAGAGCTGGAAGATAGAAGAGGAAGAAAATTAAAAGTTCAGGATGTAGTGGAAATAGACGGTCATGGAAGCTATGTCATTGTTTCCTGATGAGTTGGTGATGCGGATTGTTTATTGAAGAACTGACGCTTAGGAATTACCGCAATTATGAAAGTTTGCATGCTGAATTTGAGAACGGTGTGAACGTCATATTGGGGGAAAATGCACAGGGCAAGACAAATGTCATGGAATCCATTTATGTTCTGGCAATGGCAAAATCACACCGGACGTCCAATGATAAAGATCTTATCAGATGGGACGAAGAATATGGTAAAATAGAAGGCAGGATACATAAACGGAATGGGCCACTGCCTATGCAGCTTGTGATTAGCAAAAAGGGGAAAAAGGCAAAGATCAATCATATCGAACAGAATAAATTGAGCCAGTATATCGGTAATATGAATATCGTCATGTTTGCACCTGAGGATTTGACACTTGTGAAGGGCAGTCCTCAGGTGAGGCGTCGTTTCATCGATATGGAGCTTGGACAGGTATCCCCGCGGTACATGCATGACCTCTCAAGGTATCAAAAGGTGTTGCAGCAGCGGAATCACTATTTAAAGCAGCTGCAGACAAGGAAACAAAAAGATGAAACAATGTTGTATGTGCTAACAGAACAGCTTATAGAACTTGCTGCAAGCATAACGCAAAAACGGCAAGAATTTGTTCAATTATTACAAAGCTGGGCCCAGCCAATCCACAAAAGCATCAGCAGGGGATTGGAAGAATTGACCATTATATACAAACCATCTATAGATTATGTATCAGAAACAATAAACTTGTCGAAAATGATAGAAGCATATAACGAAAAGTTTGATAAAATAAAAGTTAGAGAAATTGAAAGAGGTGTCACGCTTTTTGGACCACATCGTGATGACCTGCTCTTTCAAGTGAACGGAAAAGACGTCCAAACATTCGGGTCACAGGGTCAGCAGCGCACAACGGCACTTTCGCTGAAACTTGCCGAAATTGATCTAATACATTCTGTAATGGGTGAATACCCGATCCTGCTTTTAGACGACGTGTTGTCAGAGTTGGATGACTATCGACAGTCCCATCTTTTGAACACGATCCAAGGGAAGGTTCAAACATTTGTTACAACTACAAATGTTGATGGCATCGATCATCAAACCTTGAAACAGGCGGCTACCTATGAAGTGGTTTCCGGCTCAATCAAGAAACGAAATTGAGGTGAGTGGGCATGTATCTGCATATTGGGGAAGAAGTAATGGTGCGCGCATCGAAAATCATAGCTATTCTGGATCGCAGGCTGCTGCAGTCAGATTGGCAAAGTACCCTTCCGGATGCGGCAAGCAAATCCATCAAAAACATCAGTAAGCATGATATTAAGTCAGTTGTGATTACCGAAGAGAATATTTATCTCTCTCCCTTAGCCTCGACAACCTTGAAAAAAAGAATGGACTCCTCCTTCGAGGAGCTGCTCTACTAGATATAGCAGACATTTTCGCTGGTGAGTAACACAGAGTAATGTGGAAACCACAAGCGTTGCACAACAACCTTTTCTCCAAAGGGGGAACGCACCCCGTTAATCATATACGAAGTCTATTGTGTTGAAATAAAAAGTGAAGGTGATAGATATGACGATGGACCAAAAAGAACTGCAAGAAAACAGCTATGATGAAAGTAATATACAGGTACTGGAGGGGCTTGAGGCCGTTCGTAAAAGACCGGGTATGTATATTGGTTCCACCAGTACCAAAGGTTTGCACCATTTGGTGTGGGAAATTGTCGATAACAGTATCGATGAAGCATTGGCAGGATATTGTTCTGAGATCAATGTCATTGTAGAAAAGGATAACAGTATCACTGTCAAAGATAATGGCCGTGGAATACCGGTCGGAATCCATGAAAAAATGGGTCGCCCAGCAGTGGAAGTAATCATGACCGTCCTTCATGCCGGAGGAAAATTCGGCGGCGGTGGCTATAAAGTATCCGGAGGTCTGCACGGGGTTGGTGCATCTGTTGTAAATGCCCTTTCCTCCGAGCTTAAGATTTATGTCCATCGTGACGGTAAAATCCATTATCAGAAATTTAATAAAGGGGTACCTAATGAGGACCTGAAAATCATTGGGGAAACGGATGTTACAGGGACTATCATTCACTTTGTACCCGATGAAGAGATTTTTACAGAAACAAAAGAATATGAATATGATACTTTAGCTCATCGTCTACGTGAGCTTGCATTCTTAAACAAAGGGCTTCGCATCACCATTGAGGACAAGCGCGAAGAAACACCGAAAAAGAATGAATACCACTATGAAGGCGGTATTGCCTCTTATGTGGAGCATTTGAACCGTACGAAGGAAGTCATTCATGATGAAGTCGTATTTGTCGAAGGAGAAAAGGACGGAATCTCCATCGAAGTGGCACTTCAGTATAATGAGAGCTATACAAGCAATCTATACTCTTTTGCCAATAACATCAGCACCTATGAGGGCGGAACCCATGAATCAGGCTTCAAGACTGCTTTAACGAGAGTAATCAATGATTATGCACGTAAAAACAATATATTCAAAGATGCAGACAGCAATCTGACTGGGGAAGATGTCAGGGAAGGATTGACCGCGATTATATCAATCAAGCATCCGGATCCACAGTTTGAAGGCCAAACAAAAACGAAACTAGGAAACAGTGAGGCCAGAACGGTAACCGACTCTGTTTTCACCGAAAAATTTGAAGGCTTCTTGCTTGAAAATCCATCGGCGGCAAGAAAGATCGTCGAAAAAGGTTTGATGGCGTCACGAGCTAGAATGGCAGCTAAAAAAGCGAGGGAATTGACAAGAAGAAAGAGTGCTCTTGAAATTTCCAGTCTTCCAGGAAAATTGGCCGACTGTTCCTCAAAAGATCCATCTATCAGCGAAATATATGTGGTAGAGGGAGATTCCGCCGGAGGATCGGCAAAGCAAGGTCGTGACCGTCACTTCCAGGCGATCCTGCCATTGCGTGGAAAAATCATCAACGTGGAGAAGGCAAGATTGGATAAAATCTTATCCAACAACGAGGTGCGTGCCATCATCACGGCGCTTGGGACCGGTATTGGCGAAGATTTCGATATTTCCCGTGCCCGGTACCATAAAATCGTGATCATGACAGATGCCGACGTCGACGGGGCCCATATCCGTACCCTGTTGCTTACGTTCTTCTATCGTTATATGAGACAGATCATTGAACACGGCTACATCTACATCGCGCAGCCACCATTGTATAAAATCCAACAAGGCAAAAAGATTGAATATGCCTATAATGAACGTCAGTTGGAGGAAATACTTGGCACCATGTCCGATCAGCCGAAAGCAGGCATCCAACGCTACAAAGGTCTTGGGGAGATGAACCCTGAACAATTGTGGGAAACAACGATGGACCCTGTATCAAGAACGCTTCTCCAAGTAAGTCTTCAGGATGCAATCGAAGCAGATGAAACATTCGAAATCCTGATGGGCGATAAGGTGGAACCAAGAAGAAACTTCATTCAGGATAATGCCCGTTACGTGAAAAACCTGGATATTTAAAACAATAAAAGCGGGGTAGTGTGAAAACTATCCTGTCTTTTACATAGAGAAGAGCGAAAGCGAATGTAGTCTTGAACTCACATTTCGCAAGGAGGTTCGTTATTATGTCTGAGAGTTCCTCAGTAAAAGAGATAAATATCAGTCAAGAAATGAGAACATCTTTCCTTGACTATGCCATGAGTGTAATTGTATCCCGTGCCCTGCCGGATGTAAGGGACGGATTGAAACCAGTTCATCGCCGTATTTTGTATGCAATGAACGATTTGGGCATGACATCGGATAAGGCTTACAAGAAATCCGCCCGTATCGTAGGGGAAGTAATCGGGAAGTATCACCCGCATGGTGACTCCGCCGTTTACGACACGATGGTACGTATGGCGCAGAACTTCAACTTCCGGTACATGCTTATTGATGGGCATGGAAACTTCGGATCTGTCGATGGGGACGCAGCGGCAGCAATGCGTTACACCGAGGCGAGAATGTCGAAAATTTCCATGGAGATTCTTCGGGACATCAATAAAGACACCATTGACTACCAAGATAACTACGATGGATCTGAAAGAGAACCAATCGTATTGCCGGCACGTTTTCCAAACCTGCTTGTAAACGGTGCTTCCGGTATCGCAGTAGGGATGGCAACAAATATCCCGCCACATCAGCTGGGAGAAATCATTGACGGAGTACTTGCTGTTAGCCAAGACCCTGATATCACGATTCCAGAGTTGATGGAAATCATTCCTGGACCGGATTTCCCGACAGCGGGACAGATCCTTGGCAGAAGCGGAATAAGAAGAGCATATGAAACTGGCCGAGGCTCCATCACTGTTCGTGCCAAGGTGGAGATCGAAACAAAGCCAAATGGCAGAGAAGTCATCCTTGTTCATGAACTTCCTTACCAGGTTAATAAAGCAAAACTCATCGAAAAAATCGCGGACCTTGTTCGTGATAAGAAAATAGAAGGCATCTCTGACTTGCGCGATGAATCAGACCGTAATGGTATGCGAGTCGTCATGGAGGTCAAAAAAGATGCAAATGCTAATGTCCTTTTAAATAACTTATATAAACAGACTTCCCTTCAAACAAGCTTTGGTATCAACCTGCTTGCGCTAGTTAACGGTGAACCGAAAGTATTAAACCTGAAACAATGTCTGTACTACTACCTAGAACATCAAAAAGTGGTAATTAAGCGCCGTACGGCATTCGAACTGCGTAAAGCGGAAGCAAGAGCACATATCTTAGAAGGATTGCGCATTGCCTTAGATCACCTGGATGCTGTCATCACCTTGATCCGCAGTTCACAAACGGCTGATATCGCCCGTGAAGGCTTAATGACCGAATTCTCTCTATCTGAGAAACAAGCACAAGCTATCCTAGACATGCGTCTACAACGCCTCACTGGTTTAGAGCGTGAAAAGATAGAAGAAGAATACCAAGGACTCATGCAGCTCATTGCTGAACTGAAAGCCATCCTTGCTGACGAGGAAAAAGTGCTGGAAATCATTCGTGAAGAACTGATAGAGGTGAAAGAGCGATTCAATGATACTCGCCGTACCGAAATCATGGTAGGCGGATTTGAAAATATTGAAGATGAAGACCTCATCCCACGCCAAAATGTCGTGATCACCCTAACTCATAATGGATATATTAAGCGACTACCGCTTTCCACCTATCGAAGTCAACGAAGAGGCGGGCGTGGAATTCAGGGGATGGGAACCAATGAGAATGATTTTGTCGAACATCTGTTGACTACATCCACCCACGATACGCTTTTATTCTTTACTAACAAAGGAAAAGTATACCGTGCTAAAGGATACGAAATCCCAGAGTTCAGCAGAACAGCCAAAGGAATCCCGATCATAAACCTGTTGGAAGTGGAAAAAGGGGAATGGGTCAATGCAATCATCCCTGTAGAGGACTTTGTGGATGACTGGTATCTATTCTTTACAACCAAGCATGGTATCTCCAAGCGTTCTCCGTTGTCCCAATTCGCTAACATCCGTAAAGGCGGACTGATAGCTTTAGGACTTCGTGATAACGATGAATTGATTTCGGTCAAATTAACCGACGGAACAAAAGAGATGATCATCGGAACAAAGAAAGGGATGCTCATTCGTTTCCATGAAACAGATGTACGTTCCATGGGTAGAACGGCAACAGGGGTAAAAGGCATATCCATATCCGATAACGACGAAGTAGTCGGAATGGAATTGCTGGAAGAAGGCCTGGACGTTCTTGTCGTAACGAAAAATGGTTATGGAAAACGTACTCCTGCAGAGGAATACCGCATTCAAAGCCGTGGAGGAAAAGGAATCAAGACGTGCAACATTACCGACCGTAATGGAGAACTAGTTTCCGTGAAGACAGTTACGACGGAAGAGGACTTAATGCTTATCACTGCAAGCGGCGTTCTGATTCGTATGTCAGTGGACGGAATCTCTCAAATGGGCCGAAACACCCAAGGGGTGAAGCTGATCCGCCTTGCCGATAATGAATTTGTAACAACTGTGGCAAGAGTCGACAAAGAAGAAGAAACAGAAGATGGTTCGGAAGATACAGAAATGGAAGAAGGAAATTCCACCGAAGAGGTCGAAGAATAAAAGATGCATAGTAAATGATCAACTCTAACAGAGGAGCACTTTCATGTGTTCCTCTTTGTTTATAAGGAGAGAGACGTTGATGTTAGTAAAAACCGAACAGTTGGTGGAAGGATGTATCTTGGCACAAGAGGTAAAAGCCCTCACCGCAAAACCGATCATGACCAAAAGGACCGTCCTGACGAATGAACATATCGAAATATTGGAATCTTTTTTGGTGGAAAAAGTCGAAGTGGAAACCTTTCTTTCCAATGGCCAGCCCTTCAATCCTCACCTTTTAGCAATGATCGAAAAAAAGCCAAAAGAGGAATCCTTCCTGCAAATGTACTTTAAAGCAACCCAAGCCTATAAAAGAATGTATGAAGGATGGGAATCCGGAACACCAATCGACTACAGTGCTGTTCGAAAAACAATCATTCCTTTGATTGAGAAGTCCCTTCAGTACCAAGAAGAAGTCTTCACCGTCTATCATTACACAAATGAAGAAGAATACATCTACCACCATTCCGTTGCAGTCGCGCTGATCGCTGCAGCCATTGCCAATGCCCTTGGCAATAAAAAGAAAGACATCATCCAAGTCGGAATAGCAGGATTCTTAATGGATTGCGGCATGTCACGCATTGACCAAAAAATCCTGAAAAATGTGGCTGTACTTAAAAAAGAGGAATTTGCACAAATCAAAGAACATCCCATCTTCAGCTATCAGATGGTCAGCAAGCAACCGGTCATTCAGGATGAAATAAAGCTTGCCGTCCTTCAACATCATGAGCGCTATGATAAAACAGGATACCCTTTCGGACTAGCAGAAGATAAGATACATCCATACACGAAAATCCTTGCCGTAGCAGATGTATTCCATGCCATGACATCCCCTAGAAAATATAGAAGCAAACAATCTCCATATAAAGTCATAGAGCAGCTCAAGCATGAAACATTCGGAAAATATGATCTATCAATCGTCCAGGCCCTCACTTCAAATGTGTGCAGCTTTGGCATAGGGGACAAGATCAGGCTCTCTAACAATAAAATCGTTGAAATTGTTTTTATCGATCTCCAAACTCCTTCAAGGCCAATGGTAAGGGAGCTTGATTCAGACCGCTTCATCACTTTGACTCAGGAGTTAGATATCTATATAGAAGAAGTCGTAAAATAGCTATGAAAAAAGGGGCTCCTTAAGGAGGCCACTGATAAACCCAATAACTAATCTTCTTTTAAAATTCTAGCTGTTGATTGGAGCAATAGGCGAAGACTCCTTGAAAATGCAAGCATTTTCTGGGTGCGATGTATCGCTGTCGCAGCCTTCCTTGTCCTGCGGGGGGATAGCGACATTCTTGAGACCCCGCAGGGCGTAGCCCGAGGAGGCTCAAGGTCGCCCTCTGGATAAGCGAAGCCATTTGCGGAAATCAACAGCGGTATGAAACAGATAACTAAAGTATTGTACTTCATCAGTGGCCATTCCTTAAGCTCCCTTTTTTCTATTAAGATTTGTCCAATTCCCATGACTTTTTTTAATGATAGATTTCTTATGCACTAAATTTAAAAATATATTAAAAAAGTAATTGCATACGTGTCTACACCGTGCTATAATCAATCAAGTCAGCAACGACAGCAAGTTACATCTTATATATTCATTGAAAAAGAAAATAAAAAGTTGTTGACTTACAGGCTGATAAATGGTATATTAGTGAAGTCGCTTTCGACAAGTGACACTAACAAAAGAGTTCTTTGAAAACTAAACAAAACAACAGCGTCATAACGTCGGTTCTACGGAACTGGCAAAATGATTTAAGTAACACAAGCTAGCAAATTTTGAGCAAAAGCTCAAACTCTTTATTGGAGAGTTTGATCCTGGCTCAGGACGAACGCTGGCGGCGTGCCTAATACATGCAAGTCGAGCGGATCTTTCAAAAGCTTGCTTTTGGAAGATCAGCGGCGGACGGGTGAGTAACACGTGGGCAACCTGCCTGTGAGACTGGGATAACTTCGGGAAACCGGAGCTAATACCGGATAATATAAGGAACCTCCTGGTTCTTTATTGAAAGATGGTTTCGGCTATCACTCACAGATGGGCCCGCGGCGCATTAGCTAGTTGGTGAGGTAACGGCTCACCAAGGCGACGATGCGTAGCCGACCTGAGAGGGTGATCGGCCACACTGGG
>LQXN01000064.1 GCA_001648575.1 Sutcliffiella horikoshii DSM 8719
GTTGGATTCACTAATTATAGTAATCATTCTAGAAAAAGCAGCTTCAGAAGGTACCGAATCGGATACCAAAAAACCACAATCTAGACGAAAGATCATGTCATACTTTAATCTACGAACCAAGTCTTTAATAAATGGAATACGTTCAATGATCCTAGCCACTAATGAGTACACCATTGCAGCGTAATTTAGTTCAACTGGTCTACCAAAAACGGGACTTCTTCGTTACCACAGCGAAGATCTGGTCCATATTAAAAGTAGAAAAAATAGCTTCGAATCGTTGGGTAGGTTGTAAATCATACAATTCTTGTATCCCGAAAAGGCTTCCTTGTCGTATAATAGTCATAGGGAGTCTTCCTCCAGTCTTTAGTCTGTAGAGTTGTTGTGGTAACTACTCTTTTCGACAAGTTGGGGAGGTACTCCTTTTTTTGTTGTCCAGAAGCCCTGAGCCTGTAAGGCTCTTATTTATGAAATTCATTCAACCTTTTTAAAATTGAAACGTTTTAAAGGTGGGAGGTTTGAAATGAATGATTCCATGTTGGGGGAAAAACTAAATGAGATACTAAAATTTGTTTACTCCTACCTAATAAAAATGGGTGCTTCAAAGGAGGATGCAGAAGATATTATTCAAGATACAGCGTATAAGTTTTTACAATACATAGACTCATTACAGATTGATAATATCCAAGGTTGGCTATTTAGAGTAGCAGTAAATCAATATTATGATATGTCTCGTAAGAAAACTAGACGAAAAGATATATTATTGAAATTCAATGTACAAGAAATATTTGAGGAAGAAACACCTGAAAAAGTCCTCATGCAAAGTGAACTAGAAAGAGATATTCATGAAATCTTAACTAAAATAGAACCGAAATACAGGCAATTGCTTCTTCTAAAATATAGTACGGGATTAAAAATATATGAGATAGCAGAACTGTATAGCATGAAAGAAGGGTCTGTTAAGACTACTCTCTATAGGGCAAGAAAGGAATTTATAGAACAGTATAGGAGGTATGAAAATGAAAAAGGAAAATGAGTTTTTTCCTAAAGATCTTGAATTTGAAGGATTGGTAAGAAAAGCGAAAAAACGTTCCATGATAAGAATGGTGCTTATTTCATTAGTTATAAGTGTCATAGTATTATTTGGGCTATTTTTTATTGGCAATACGGTAATGAGAATAAAAATGGAAAAGGAGACCGACTTGGATTCGGCTTGGAACAATATTATGGGCGCCAACATCGAAGAGCGAGGTGGCATATTTAATTATTCTCTAACTTCTGCAACAGCAAAAACGAAGTTAGTAAAAGTGGTTGGAGGAGTACCAATTCCATGGGGGGAACAGGAAAAAGTTTTTACTATTTTGGGAACATCTCGAGTCATTTCAACTCATGGTCCTTCTGGCTCCGGCTACTCAGAAGATGAGCGAATTCCTATGTACTATGAAGGAGAAAGAGTCGTTGAATTTTTTCATCCACAAGTAAATTATAAACAAGTATTTGATGATAGAAAGTTATTTAGTGTGATTGATGATAACACAGTTGTAGAAATGGCTTTTTCGTTTGATGATGGTTACTCCATTGAGGAAGTAAATGAGGTATTTAAAGAACAATTAGCATGGTATTGGGTAGATACGTTTAGTAAAGATAAAATAGAAAATGATAATAATTTTAACAAAGTTAAAATTTTCGGAGACTCTACTATCCATGGTTTTCAAGCATATGGCTTTTCATATAACCGAAATGCAGAAACCTATTCTGCCTCTAACTTTATATCAATTATAGAGAGAGTAAGGGAAGATGGTGGCGATTATCAAGAAGATGCAGAGAGAATTATTACTAACATAACTAATCAGGGCGAAATAAAACTAGAACCTCAGAACCTAAAAATCATTGGTGTGATAGTTACAGGAAAACCAAGTGACTTAATAAAGTTTAGTGATGAATCTATGATTCGCGGCGCTACATTAGGAGCAACAACAGACCAATATTAAACTGTTGTTGAAGTGCAATTTATTTTGAAAGGGGAATTTAGAAATGATGAAAAAGGCTATAATTTCAGGAGTTGTATTTTGTTCAATCTTGTTAGTTGGATGTAATGCAACCGAGGTATTAGAAAGCGAGCAGGAAGTAGTAGTTTCTCAGGAAGCTTTATTTTCTGAATTACAAAATGAAATAATAGTATCTATTACAGAGCAAACGGAACTTGAAAGTGATTCACTAGCAATAATGATTGATGGTGGTACTGATGAATTAACAGTATCAGTAGGTTTCCCGAAGGATGCAAAAATTGATGATACGTTGATTCAACAAATAGTAGAAGATTCTATTAAGAATGTTTCTGAAATAGAAACAGTAACAACTAGCAAAGAAAAAATAAAAATAAAAATAAAGATCGAGAAATACTAACGGTGAAGTTCTTAAAGGATACAATCAACCTTATAAATACAGTTGTTTTATAAAATTTTGAAAAAATGTAAATAAGAATCAAGTGGGTTAATCCATTAAAGGGCGCTATCCTGTAACAATAAGGGATCAGCGCTCATTTGAACACCTTGACATTGTGATAGGTAAAGAGATTCCTAAAACAAAAGGGGAAAGTGAGAGGGTGGAGATAGGACAGGGGATAGAGGGACAATTCTTTTCTGACTACTCAGGAAAACGCAGCCTTGTCTAGCAAGAGAAAAACTTTAACTGCCAAATCATCTATTTTTATAAATTCACGCCAAAAGAAGTGATTAAAAGTAAGGATTATACTTTTAATAATTGTTTTGGTTAAAGCTTGTTCATCTTAATACATTATTGGATACGATAGCAAAAATTTTAAATCGGCTCTGTTATTCAAGAATCTAGGAGCGGTTCTGCAGTAAAGAATCGCGCTCAATTTTTATTTAGGAGCCAGATTGTTGAACAATAATGGAATTTTAGTTAAAAATAGAGGGGGTGAATAGAGAAATATAGTATAATTGAAAAGTCTAAAAATTCATTAAAATGATTTATAGGCAATATTTGTTAAGGGAGGCGTTCATTATGACAAACATAAGAATTTTTATTGTAATTAATTTTAAAGGGATAACGCCTAATTAACAATGTCGTTTAGCGTTCCCCGAAATATGAAAGGGGAAAACACGTGAGTACAGATAATGTAAAACTTGTAGAATTAAATGCAGAAAACTGGTATGAATGCTGTGAATTAGAGGTTTCAACAGAACAAGCTGAACACATTGAATCAAATGCTATATCCATAGCTCAATCAAAGTTTGAACCTACATTAAAACCATATGCGATTTATTTTGAAGAAAAAGTAGTTGGCTTTTTAATGTTCAATTCTGTTCAAGAAGAACTTGATGGATATTGGGTATATAGAATAATGGTGGATAAGGAATTCCAAGGCAAGGGTATAGGTAAAGCTGCAACTAATTTAATGATTTCAGAAATGGCTAAATTACCAAATGTGAAAAAAATTGTTGTAGGTTATCATCCGGAAAATTTAGAAGCACATAATTTATACTCAGGTTTGGGATTTATTGATAATGGTGATAGGTTCGGTAAGGAAATGGCAGTTACTAAATATATAAACCAGTGATAAACCGATAGAAATAAATGAAAGCCAGAGGACCATTTTTGGTCCTCTTCTTATTGCTAAACAGTGCAATACCTAAAAAAACCATAAAAACCCTCTGAAAAACTAGCTTATGAGAGCTTAGTGTTTATTCAAGAAAAGGGCGCTATTCTTTAAATCAAGGATTAGCGCTAATTTCATTTTTGGAAGAATAAAGAATATCATATTGTAGGAATTTTTAGATTATGAAATAATTGGAATTAAGCAATCCGGCAGGACTGTCGAGTAAGGGGATTATAAAATGAGTAAGAAAAAGAGAGGGATTACTATCTTAATCGGTATTATTGTTATTACAAGTTTTTTTATTTTTTTTGAAAATCGCCAAGATAATAACCAGCTAATAAATACTACCCATTCATTTGGAGATTTTTATGTGATGGAAAAAGAACATCATATTGAACCAGGTGATTATATGGAAATGTGGGTAGTTGGTTATAATGGAGCCGAAAAAGAAGAAAACAAAGAATATTATAAAGTTTATTTTAAAGATGCAAATGTCTATAACCTTATTGAAAAAGACCAAAGCTATATGACTTCCATTTCATCAATAAGTGAGGAAGGTAAAGAGAGATACTATTTAGACGTAATTTCGCCTCCAAATGGAACACAATTAAGGGGAGAAGGAAGATAATTTAACTGAGAGTTTGCTACTTCAATTAAATAGGAGCGATTGCTGAATGGCGGTAACCCTTTATTCAAGTAAAGGTAGGTTAATGTAAGAAGGATTCAACATTTAGAATAGAGAATAGGTTATTTATGTCATTACAAGGGCGGTGGAATTGTTGAAACTTAGACAAATCGCAGTCGCTTTCCTTTATAATGAGGAACAAGAAGTTTTATTTCTTCATAAAAAGCAAAAAGATACTTTCCTCGCAGGTTTTTTAGTTCCTATAGGTGGTCATATAGAAGGCGATGAAATAAATGAACCTCAAAAAGCGTGTTTTAGAGAGATTGAAGAAGAAACGGGTTTAAAGAAAGATAGCATAGAAATCGTGAACACGTGGAACAGGCTCTTGTAAAGGCTGGTTATAAAAAAATGTAGTAAGTGAGTTTCAAACTGATTTCCACAAGAACAATATCGATGTGAGTTATGTATTTGTTATGCTTTCCGATGAAGGAAAAATAGTCGCTAACGGTTTTCCCGACTGGATATGGAGGAAAGCTGCCTTAACTAAACCCTTTTCGGTAAAAGGATGGTTCAAACTATATCTTTATCAAGCAGATTTAGGTGACTTGAAATTTATCTCGCTACCTAATAACAGAAAGATAATCGATTCTACCACATCCCCCGTCATTGAGTTTTTGAGAACCGTTATAAGAGAGATAGGAAAGAATAAGGAGATTAGTGGGGGAAGGTTTTGGGTGGAAATGAAATATTGGGATATCGAAAATCAACTTGTTCAGAAATCACTAAAATTGGATGATTGGTATAAAACACTTTCAAAGTGGATTAAAAAGAATGTTCCAAAAGAAAAAGAAAGCAATTCTTATGTAAGCCCAACAATAAAAGATTTAGTATCACAGGGGTTTAAATTAATGTAGTTAGGCAGGATTGATTAACCTTTTTCTAAGTAAGCGTCAAATAGCCCACACCTTCTCCACCAAATCGTGACATGCGATACTATGATTATGAAATTCGTAAGGAGTGTCGCTATGGATCGAAAAGCAAAGCATCAAGTTTGGAGAAAACGAATGGAAGATTACGAATCTAGTGGTCAATCCGTACAAGAGTGGATATCCAGTTGCCAGGATGAGATCACCATCTACCAATTTCATTATTGGAGAAAAAAGCTTAAAGGTGAAAAAAATGAAGTGTGTCAAAACGAACAAAATGGTTGGACATCGTTTGATGTCCAGGGCTTTACTACTGCTCCAACGATAGAGGTAAGGATAAATGATTTATCAGTTTATATACCAGAAGACGTAAGTGATACTCATATGATTCGTTTATTAAGGGTGTTGAGACGTGTATGATCAACCCTCGCCAAGTTGATCGCGTTTATCTTGCCCAAGGGAGTACCGATTTAAGGAAATCCATTGATGGCCTCGCAGCCATCGTTCAGGAAACATTCCAATTGGACCCCTTTTCCTCTTGTCTGTATGTATTCTGTAATCGTCAAAGAGATAAAATTAAAATACTTCATTGGGAGCACAATGGATTTTGGCTCTATTACCGCCGATTAGAAAAAGGCACCTTCCCTTGGCCGGAATCCTCCTCTTCCACTTCTCCGCAAGCCATTACTCATCGACAGTTCCGTTGGTTACTTGATGGACTTTCAGTAGACCAGCAATCCGCACATCCTAAAGTCCATGCAGATTATGTTGTTTAGTAGAAAAAAAGAAGGCAAGTTAGTGTGGGGTGATATATAATAAAAGTATGAAAACGTCGAATATCCCCCCACAACCTACAACTGAAAACTTAGAACAACGGGTTAACTCGCTTGAAAAACAAAATGCGGAGCTGGCGGCAAAAATCGCATGGTATGAAGAACAATTCCGTCTTAGTAAGCAACGACAATTTGGAGTCTCTAGCGAGAAAACAGACGCGGATCAATTACAGCTACCGCTATTTAATGAGGCTGAGATTACAGCTGATTCTGGTGTAGAAGAACCTACCGTTGAAACCATCGTGTACAACCGAAAAAAAGCCAAAGGGCAACGTGACTTAAAGCTTGAAAACCTGCCTACAGAAACAATCGAGTATCGATTATCTGAAGAAAAGCAGGTCTGTTCGTGTTGCCAAGGAAACCTGCATGAGATGAGTACGGAAGTACGCCGAGAACTAAAAGTCATCCCTGCAGAAGTAAAAGTCGTGGAACATATCCAATACATCTATGCTTGTCGCCATTGTGAGCGTGAAGACATTCAAACACCGATTCTCAAAGCATCTATGCCATCTTCTGTTTTTCCCAAGAGTTTGGCATCGCCTTCGGCCATGGCCTATATTATGAACCAGAAATACGTAGAGAGTATGCCCCTCTACCGTCAAGAACAGCAATTTGCCCGCCTTGGAGTCTTCCTATCTCGTCAAACCCTGGCCAATTGGGTACTCTATGGGGCAACGACCTGGTTGCAGCTCATCTATGAACGGATGTACCTTCAACTTTTGTCAAAAGACATCCTTCACGCAGATGAAACGACCCTACAAGTCCTTCGAGAACCAGGACGAACAGCCACAGCTACTTCGTATCTTTGGCTTTATCGATCTGGACAAGAAGGTCCAGCCATTATCCTTTATGATTATCAGCAAACTCGTGCGAGTAAACACCCTCGCAAGTTTTTGTCTGACTTCAAAGGATATCTGCATGTAGATGGATATGCCGGATATCACGGAATACCACATGTCAAGCTGGTTGGTTGTTGGGCTCATGCCCGACGTAAGTTTGATGAAGCATTGAAAGCTTTGCCTGATCGTTCCGCAGATGTACCGGCCAAAGCTGGTCTCAATTTCTGTAACCAACTGTTTGCCATCGAACGAGAAATTAAGGACTTATCTTACGAAGAACGATATAATGCTCGACTAGAACGCAGTCGGCCTGTGCTGGATGCTTTTTCAGTATGGCTTCGTACACAGACACCGAAAGTCTTACCTAAAAGTGCGCTAGGACAAGCAATCAAGTACTGTCGTAATCAGTGGGAGAAATTAGAGGCATTCTTAGAAGATGGACGTTTAGAAATTGATAACAATCGGAGCGAGCGTTCAATTAAACCGTTTGTTATAGGCAGGAAAAATTGGATTTTTGCCAATACGCCGAAAGGCGCAAAATCCAGCGCTATCATATACAGTATAGTCGAAACAGCTAAAGAAAGTGGATTGAACCCATTACAGTATCTAACCTATCTATTTGAGGAACTCCCGAATATGGATATCACAGAAATGAATGCATTAGACCAGCTGCTTCCTTGGTCAAAAGATCTACCAGATCGATGCCGAGTCTTTAAAGATAAATAAACTATACATCAATCCCCGCCTAGTTTCATAGGTGGGGATTATTTTACGCTTACGAAAAAGATTTAAGATATAAATTTCAAATACAAGCTATAGACAGCTTACCAAGATATCTAAACGAAGAGCAGTTGGATTTAGTATTAAAAGCAGCTCTTCAAAAAACTTACGGTTATCGAAAAAGGGCTATGTTAATTTTCCTTTTAGGAACAGGGTGTCGGGTAAGTGAATTGACGAATATGAGAGTAAGTGACTTTAATGTTAAAGAGAATCTAATATTCGTCCGAAGGGGAAAACGGAATAAAGAAAGGTATATTCCCATGTTTAAGGAAGTAAAAAAATCTATTTTGGATTACTTGCAACTAAGTGGAGTGCCTGAATGGAAATCGGATATTGATGGTTATTTGTTTTCTAGGGATGATGGTCTAGTAAGGGAAAGGAAAATTCTTGATAGAAGTGTACAATATTTAGTAAGAGGATTATTTGATAATATTGGATTAGATAATAACTTTACTGTACACTCCTTCCGGCATACATTTGCCGTGAAATGTTTGAAGTCGGGAATGAAGCAACAGTATTTAATGCAAATACTCGGTCATGATGATCCTAAAACCACGGCAGTATACACAAAATTAATACCACACGACCTAAAAGAAGAAGTTATGAAAAAATATCCTTTTCCTTTTGAAGATTTGTTAAAAGAATTGATTTAGGAGGACTTAACTTGAAAAAATTATTAGAAGAGCTAATTTTATTTGATAAAAATAACTCCTATAGTGATTCAACAAAGAAAAATAACAATAGAAAGCTTAAGGAATTTTCTCATTACTTAGCTGTAATTACTGAAACACCAATAGAAGAATTACATTTGGAAAAAATATATGAAACGGTAGATGTTTCAGGAAGATCATTATATTTTTCATCTTTAGATGTAAAGTTAGTTGAACAGTATTTTTTGGATAACTTAGATAAAAGCTATAGCTGGCTATACCAATCTAGGTGTGCATTACATAGCTTTTTTCGGTATCTATATAGAAAGTATGATTTTCCTTTGTTAACTGATGAGATGAATTTTGTATTGGAAGAATATAAAAGTAAGCCTGAAAAACGTGAAAAACATGTACTCTCTAGACATGAGCTCTTGAAATTCCTTCAAAGTTTATTAACAAATAGTATAAATTTAGAAAGAGATGCTCTTTTCTTTCTGCTAATGATAACAACGGGAAGTCGACCATCTGAAATAATAAATGTGAAAATAAGAGATATGGATTTATTAAATGAGACTATCTTTCTCAAAAAAACAAAAAATAAATCAAGTAAATTCATTGTGTTAAGGGATGGATTTGGAGATGTATTAAAAAGGTATATAGAGAAGAATGAATTAAGTACCGACGACTACTTAATAAATAATAATGGAATAAGAATGTGTAAAACTGAATTGCAGAGTCTGTTTAATTATTTTCTGAATTGCGCCAACTTACCACCGACTACTCTGCACAAACTTAGACATTCCTTTGCAACCATTATGGCCGAAAGTGGAAGTGAGATTATTATTATCCAACAACTATTAGGGCATAAAAGAATGCGTTCGACCCATGCCTATATTGATCCTAACGTAACAAGAAATACCGGAATGGAAATACAAGTAAATAAAGAGGTTTATAAGCATATAAAAAAGCTGGAAAAATTTTATTAATACATAAATATATGAAGGGTTGCAATTCGTAAATGAATTCATTACCTTCTAGGTCATTTCAAAATGAATCGTAAGTTCTACTTGGAGTCTTTGATTTCTCCTTAGATACTACAACCTTAAAAACAAATCTATATTATCGATAGGAATGCTCTCACCAAGTGAATCTGTTTATTAATTGGTTAAAAGTCATGCCCCGCATTCATGGTGTGATAATGAATAGAAGAAATAGGTAATCGTTCTACGACTTCTATTAATAATAGAATAGTTGCTTCCTATCATTAAGATTTCCGGAAGAACGAATGGTTTGAAGAATACATTGGCTCTTAGCACCAACAGCTAAATACACTTTATATCCATACCTTAAAATTTATTGGGGAAATATTGAAGAAGCTGTAATAACTACTCATAATACCATTCTCGGTTATAAAATGGTCCACTTTGCTTAAAAGGAATATTTCAAGACATTTTTTAAGAATAATAATGAACAAAAATAGCAATTTATTTGTTCAGCTAGAAATAATCTTGTTGGGATATTAGAAAGCTTTTTTAATATACAGATGTTTTTTGAACGGTTTGTTTATTCTATGAGGACGGTACTCTAGATACGAGCTTCACTATGATTGGTGAGATAACTAAGCGCTTTTAAAGAAGCCTCAAAGGGATAAAATAAAAAAACTTTGCAATAATGTTTACATTATAACTGTTATTCAATAACAGACTAATTCGAAACTGAATTGGTCTATTTTTTGTTGGATTTTTAGAACAAGACGAAGGTGATTTCATTCTAAGCTGCCGTCGTCTTTGTAGATTGACTGCAATAATTCGCCACATGGAGTGCTAAATATCTGCATTTATAAATTTTGAAAATGAATGATAGAATGTTCAAAATTTAGGTCCAAGAATAGTGCTTTTACGTGTATTACTAGTAAAAGTATCAGTTTGCATAAAAATCAAAAACATTAATAAACAAACTGCCATAATATACATTAGTGAAATGCCAGATACACTTTATCCTGAAAGAGGAGATAGGTATAATGAAATCCTTTTGTATCAACGATGATATACTGACAACATTGTTTCACAAATTGCACAACAAATGCACATTTTTATTTTTCCTAGTTTAACTAAATTAACTGAAATGATTAATGAACAATCAACACCTTTGATAGATCAACGTTTATTTAGCTGTATTTACTCAGTTATTCTACATTGAACATGAGTGATGATTTTGACAGGGTAGGGGTCGGGGGTTCGAATCCCTCTCAAATCATCTAAGAAAGCTCCATCCTTCAAATAAAGGGTGGGGCTTTTTCTTGTCTGAAATCATATTTTCAAATACTTTCATGCGCTTTTATAAAAGTGTTAATGAGTGGAGGTTATGCTTTTTTAATTCTTTAATAAAAGCATAAGGGAAATAAAGGATAATAGATAAGTTATAGCGAAATAAGATACGAGAAAGGCGGGGGGTTAAATGGATGTTAAAAGTACTTTTCAGGAGCTTCAATCGAGAATGAATGAAAACCCTGAAGGAATCAAAGGTTTAAATGCAGTTTACCAATTTAATTTAAATGAGGACAAAATCTATCAAATCTCCTTTCATGAGGGGAATGTTGAAATGTACGAGCGAGAAGAAAAATCACCTGATTGCATTCTGGAATTATCAGACGAAAATGTATTGAAGATGATTGAAGGCAATTTTAATACGACAATGGCCTATATGACCGGAAAACTAAAGGTGAAAGGGGATCTTGGGTTGGCATTGAAGCTTCAATCTGCTTTGGAAAAGTATCAATAACCATAATAAAGGAAGACAGACGGGCAGTTTGCTCGCCTGTCTATTTTTTTTGTTTTGATGATAGCGTACAGGCATTCTCTGGCAATTTGAATATACTTTTAATAGATTGATAGAGGAGGTGAATATCTTGGGCTTATATGTAGAATGCAAAGTATGCTGCAAAAAAGTTTATAAATGTCATCGCCATTACCGACCTATTCCGCCAGCAGACGATGCGGTGGGTGGCGAAATGGGAGGCTGGTATCATCGTGGTCGTGGTTGTGGATGTAGTAGAGGGGCTTCCCGCTATTACAGATACGCCGAGTAATAACACTAAAATAGATGAGCGAAACTCGCTTGTCTATTTTTTGTTCTTTTCTCTAGCTTTTCAAAAATCTATTGACGAATTAATTATAAGGTTACTTCAGCTGGCATCAAGTGTCTCTAGGTGAAAAAATATAACTGAAAATTACTAAAACATTCATAACTATCTTAGTAGAAAAGTACAAGCAACATCTATTGTTTTTCATATAATATAGTAGTTTCTTTTGGAGGTGATAAATAATGGGAATAGTTTATGTGGAATGTTGCGAGAGAAGGCATTGCTGTTGTGATTGTTGCGATGATCGCAGAGAAAGATGTCCTTACCCGGTTAGAAGGAATGAATCAGTGACATGTGCGGGCTTTAGAACTGCGCTCGCTGCCCGAGGACCTGTATTAGTTCCGGCAGCAAATTTAACATTTATTTTTACCAATGCGGCCGTTCGTTATGATTCAAGCTTCTGTCCTACATTAGGAACAGGTTACAGAACACCTACTGTTGCTGAATTGCAATCAATTGCAACAAGCTTAATCACAGCTCCTATTGGTGGCACTCCGCTCTGTCCGATGGTTGTATGGGCATTGAGTGGATTAGAACCGGTGCTAGTGGAGGTTGTTCCAGCAACTGGTTCGGTGCAAATATTAAGAACGCCTTCTCAGCATTGTAGAGCTTTTCGTATTTGTGTGACCTCGACTAATGGTTAACGATTTTGAAGGATGCCTCAATGTATCCTTCTCTATACATAATTAATCATTAAATGCATAATTATCATCATTTGCCCCAAACTAACGTTAATTTACTGCATGGAAAGAAGGGCAACGATTCAATGGAGAACTCCCACGAACACATTCGACTCACATCAGCTGAAATAGGTCATCTTTGGAGCAGCTATTTGTTTGAAACGTCCGTCCATCACATGTTCCGATATTTTTCAGTCCATGTGGATGATCCGGATATTGCAGCATATGTCGAGTATTGCTTGAATACCTCCAAACGTCATGTTCACCGATACATGGAAGTTTTTAAAAAGGAACAATTCCCCATTCCAAGGGGAATCACATCCAAAGATATCAATACTAAAGCGCCGCGTCTTTTTTCGGATGTCTTTTATCTTCATTACATAGATGGGATGGCTAAATTTGCGTTGAATGGCTTTGCTTTAGCGGTGGCCGAAGTTACGAGGAAGGATATAAGGGGATTGTTCCATCTCCATATAGATGCCCTTCAAAAAGTGACGGAAATGGGGAAGAGATTGCTGTTAGAGAAGGGGGTTTATTCAAGACCTCCATATATTTCCACGCCTGAAGGCATTGAATTTGTAAAAAGTGGTCATTTCTTTGACGGGTTTACAAACGAAAAAAGACCTTTGACCGTTATGGAGATGAATCAGCTATTTCAGAATGTACGCTCCAATGCATTGGGTAAAGCTTTGTTGAAAGGATTTATGCAGGTAACTCATGATAAAAAATTGTGTTCTTATTTTGAAAAAGGGAAACTCCTTGCCAATAAATACGTAACGATGTTTTCTACTATCCTCCTGAAGGAAGATTGCAATGTTCCCTCCACATATGCAAGTGAAGTGATGGATACAACCATATCGCCATTTTCAGAACGTTTTATGCTAAACCATGTGGCCCATTTAATTACATACGGGACCGCGAACTATGGGTTATCTTTAGCGTTAAGCCCCCGGAAGGATCTTGCTCTGATGTATGTAAGATTGATGGGGGAAGTGATGACATATGCAGGCGATGGGGCGAAATTATTAGTAAAGCATGGTTGGTTGGAGCAACCACCTACCAAAATTGACCATAAGCTTTGTGACGATTAAAAAATAGAGGCTCCGGTGTAGGATTCGCCTCTATTTCTCAAAATATAGGTGATAATGTAGTTGGCACCCTGGATTGAATGAAGAATGGCATTCCGGGCATATCGAATGGCTGTGTAAATACTCGTCAATCGTCAGTTCGGTTTTACATTTCCCACAAAGAATCGCCTTGGTTTGAAAATCCTTTTTCGGCCATACGCTGATAGGATGTCCTGCGTGTTCGTTGTGACATTGATAGCAAGGGTAATATTTACCGCAACAATGAAATTTGATTGCTATAATATCTATGTCTGAATGGTAGTGAACACAGCGTGTATATTTGTCCACTGTGGAACCGAGTACTTTAACAGTCATTCCATCTACACCTCTCTTCTGAAATTAATATTAATAAGGTTGCCAAATAATTTCACCAGACTTCGTTTCTTCATCAATATCCACAAAGAAGTTATGCTTTTCATAAAAGTGAACAAGGCGGTCCACATGGTCCCAGTCACGTTTAGCTATATCTCCAGTGATATATTGGATGTTCTGGTCTTTGGCTACTTCTTTTAAATAATTCATACAGATAGATCCATAGCCTTTGTTTTCGGGGCCTTTAATATCTCCTATGAAGATGGTGTCGTCTTCTTTATATGTGGCCTGAATGGAAAAGTCCCATTGTCCGCGATAGGCTGTTTCACAATCGTTCAGCATAATTTTACACGAATTAGTATCGTTATTGGTATAAACGACAACCCAATTATCATCCTTTGTTTGATCGATGCCTATAACTTGCCACTTTTTGGCAATTATCTTCATGTTTTCTTTCATGCGGAACATTTGAAATTCAACTTTATCTAGTTCCTGTTTGATTTCTTCTTTATCTCTTGTCTCTTCTTCGGCCATGAATAAGCTTGCAAAAGACATCCAATCCCCCCTAAACATAAGAAAATCTACAAAATTAGTTATTTTCCGAGTATAATCGACAACCAGCATAATATTATACATGGATTTTATAACAGTTTCAAATTGTTGAATATCAAAATAAAAACAAGTCATCTCAATGGACGACTTGCTTTTATTTTTATTATTCGAATAAAGGCGCTAATTAATGATGTATAGCGCAATTAGTAACTTGCTTCATCACAAGCATTATAAGTTTTGTCCACCTATATGGACATGATTTATAAATGACATAAAAGTATTATATTCGTTTGCCGCGGTATAATTCCATGGTAGTTTCCCTTACTTAAACAACGTAAGCCCTACCTCTCATACGTCCTTACGGCTCCTAGGCCGTGCCAGATCGATTAAGCTTCTGTGAAAAAACTATATGGAACGCCAGTGCATCCTTGTGATACGTGGTATTGCTTAAGAATGTCATAACGTTCTTCCTTTCTATATCAAGTTACTAATAGGATGGGTTAACACCCAAACACTTATTATACACCATCTGAGAGAAAAGTCAACTTCACAAAATAAAACTCGATTTTTGTAGGAAATTTTTTGCCAGCAATCATAAGAA
Organism: Sutcliffiella horikoshii DSM 8719; assembly: GCA_001648575.1. Taxonomy (GTDB): domain Bacteria; phylum Bacillota; class Bacilli; order Bacillales; family Bacillaceae_I; genus Sutcliffiella_A; species Sutcliffiella_A horikoshii. The sequence goes on from LQXN01000064.1 coordinate 14,687, forward strand.
ATTTGTTAGAATAAAAAAAGACAGAGAGCAAAATGAACAATTTATAGGGAGACAAGATATGGGAAGTCAAAAAATAAATGAGTGGAATCAACCATCCAGCAGTGCAGAAGAATTTCTTAGAAATAATAAATTGTCTGATTATATACAAAATGAAGTATTTGCCGCCATTGTGAAAAAAAAGAAGGAATTGCAGGAAAGTGAAATACGAATATGGATTGCCGGTTGTTCTACTGGACAGGAAGTATATTCACTGGCGATTCTTTTGAAAGAGTATATAGAATCCATGGACCTGCAACAAGAAATGAACTTCAAGATTTATGCCACCGATCTAGATCATGATTCTATAAAGATTGCTGGAGCAGGCGTTTATCCTGACTATTCATTAAATAATGTGTTACCAACCATTTTGGACAAATATTTTGAGAGAAGACAGGATTTCTTTGTGGTGAAAAAACAAATAAGAGAGCACATCATTTTTGCGCCACATAATATTGCAAAAGATCCAGGATTTCATCACCTTGATTTTATCAGTTGCAGGAATGTACTGAACTATTTTCAGCCAACTCAACAGCAAGCAATGATTTCATCCTTCCATCACTCTTTAAATGAAGATGGATATTTGTTTCTTGGACAATCCGAAACGGTGGGAGAATTCAATGAGCTTTTCCTGACAATTAATAAAAGATGGAAACTATTCAAAAAGCAAGAAGTAACAGAACGTAATCGCAGCCTGGATGCAGGTCTTCATGCCATTCAGGACAAAAGCGCCGAAGAGATCGAGAAGCAGCAGTTAACGGAGCAGTTAAATGAAGCAAATCAACTCATAAACCGCCTGCAAGCTAAATTGGATAAACTCCATCTTGATCATGAAGCGAAATATGAATCATTCAAGGTTGATTCCTACCATCCAATTCTCTTTGTTAAAGGATTACTGCAAATCATTAAAAAACAAGAGTACTATAAAGAGGAATATGCAGGTGCCATGCTAAAGGAAATGCAGAAGCTGGAACTTGCCATTGAAGAATTTATAGTGGAAGACCAATAAGATATGCTCACGATACGTTTGGAGGTCATTCCTCCAAACGTCAGACTGTTGACAAAGCCCTAAATATTTTAAAATTTGCATCCAGCTGTTGATCTTCGTTCCAGGTGCTTCGCTTTTCGCGGGCGGTCCGGAAGCCTCCTCGGGCTTACGCCCTGCGGGGTCTTCCCTGTCCCTTCCTCCCGCAGAAGTCTGCGCGCCTTCCACTACGATCAACACAGGTTATTGCATATTTCAAAGATAAAATAACTTTGTCTACACACTGACGTTTGGAGGTCATTCCTCCAAACGTTTTTTAATGCTTTAAATAAAAAAAACCGTCCTTAGACGGGTTTTCTTAGTTTGAAGGTCGGAGTATGCCTTTAATATCATTTAGCTCTGATTGTATTAATTTGATGTATTCAAGTTTACCGACTTCTGTGAGGTCTTCTTGTATGATGCCGAGTAGGTCATTGATGGTAGTGATTTTACGTTCCGCCTGTTTTCTGTTGAATTCATTTGGTCCGTTTTCGGTTTCAACTGGAGTCGGTACCACTTCACTCCAGTCACGAGTACGGATTTGCTCTTTCCATTGCTTGTATTCGTTCTCTACATTATTATAAGAGGAACTCTCATCCATACATACTAGATGGATGAGTTTTTCTTTGCTTTGATAAGTGAAATACACCGTAAATAGTGTGGTGGGAGAATCCACCGTTTTTAAATTCAACTCCATCTTTCCAGGTGATGGTGTAGTGAAAATTTGTTTCATCTTTGCCTTGCTATCTAAATCCACCAAATCCAAAAATGAAGAAACTGGATGAAAAAGGTGGGTAACCGGTTTAGAAACATTCACAATTTTAAATTCCTCGGTCAGCTTTAGATATGGAACGGGAATCCTGTACATTAAAGAAGCACTCCTTTATCGACGGCTCGGGCTTCCTTCTGATAATCTTCCAGCCATTGAAAAAGAAAGGATGAATCCTTAGCAATGATTGTGTCCGCTGTGCAGCATGATTGAAAAGCAGTTTCGCCATGCAAGCGGCTTCCAACTATAAAAGTAGTGCCAGGACGTTTTTGCTGTAGTTTTTGAATTGTCTCTTTTAACTTAGGGAGATGGTGCCTTATAGAGATGGAGATACACACCACTTCAGGCTTCCATTTATTTAAGCTGTATTCCGCATAATCCAGTGGAAGATTGGAACCCAGATCATATACATCCCAACCATATTCCTCAAATAGGGATGATGCCATCTTCAATCCCAGGTCATGCTCCTCCCCTTCCACACAAAAGAACATTGCGCGCGGAGCAGACAAGTTATTATCTATCAAACTATTACTTAACTTTTCTATATGATATTTAGATAAAATCAATTCACAAGTGCCAGTGGCAAGATGTTCATGGGCAACAGTAATTTGATTTTGTTCCCACATTTCGCCAATTCTGTGCATGGCATCACGAACAATAAAATCATATATAAAGGCACTGTTGTACCCTTGATCAAGTGCTTCTTTGACACTTCCCCATCCTTTTAATAATTCTTTCTCAAGCAAGTATTCAGATAGTTTCTTGGAGATTTCATTCATTTGATCCCTCCTTCAACAATTGTAATTGTATACATTATACTATATTTTCCTATATAGCAAATGCTTCGGTTTTGAAAAGACCTTATTTAAATCTGATATGGAAGAATGGTGAGTGCCTAACACCTTGACAACGGGCTATACAAGACCAGCTTTTTCTTTTATGCTTAAGAGAGGTAAATATTAGTAGCAAAGGAAGTGTCCTTATGAATTATCAATCAAATGTACAAGAAACCTTTACATTAATCAAAGAACTTGTGTCAATTCCTAGCCCATCCGGTAACACGGAAAAAGTAATCGGTTTTGTAGAAAAATACTTAACGGAATGTGGTGTTGAGACGTACCGGAATAGAAAAGGCGGATTGATTGCTACCTTGAAAGGGAGCAATGACAAAGAGCACCGAATGTTGACAGCACATGTTGATACACTTGGTGCCATGGTGAAAGAAGTAAAGTCCAATGGGAGATTAAAGCTTACTACCATTGGAGGTTTTCGTTGGAATTCTGTAGAAGGGGAGTATTGCCAAATTGAAACCTCTTCAGGAAAAAACTATACCGGTACGATCCTGATGCATCAGACTTCTGTCCATGTATATAAAAATGCAGGAGATGCCCCTCGAAACGATGAAAACATTGAAGTGCGTATTGACGAAAAAGTGACTAATGCCGAAGAAGTGAGGGCCCTTGGAATTGAAGTCGGGGATTTTGTTTCCTTCGATCCACGCGTGCAAATAACAGATAGCGGCTACATAAAATCAAGACACCTTGACGACAAAGCGAGCGTCGCTATTTTACTTAAACTGATTAAGTTTATGCAATCAGAGAAAATAACCCTTCCGTACACTACACATTTCTTGATTTCCAATAATGAAGAAATAGGGTACGGTGGCAATTCCAATATTACGCCTGAAACGGTGGAATATCTGGCTGTTGATATGGGGGCACTTGGTGATGGGCAATCCTCAGATGAATACACGGTATCCATCTGTGTGAAAGATTCAAGCGGACCATACCATTATGGTTTAAGAAAACATTTAGTGGACCTTGCGAAGAAAAATGATGTGGACTATAAGGTGGATATCTATCCATTTTACGGCTCAGACGCTTCCGCTGCCATCCGTTCAGGACACGATATCATCCATGGGTTGATTGGCCCTGGCATCGAATCTTCCCATGCATTTGAACGAACACATGAGAGTTCGATTGCGAATACGGAGAAGCTGATCTACCATTATTTATTGTCGGATATGGTTAAGTACTAAACGTGTAAAAGAGCATTCCCGCTTCATATGGGAATGCTCAGCTTGTAGACTAACTATAAATAAATTAAGTTAACTGTTGGTACAGTTGATCTCCGTTGCAGGAGCTACGCTTTCCTGCGGGCGGTCCGTAAGCCTCCTCGGCTTCGCCTGCGGGGTCTTACATGTCCCTTCCTCCCGCGGGAGTCTTCGCTCCTTCCACTGCGATCAACTAGGAAATTTCATTATTCTATAGCTTTGTCTACACACTGAGAGCATTCCCGCTTCATATGGGAATGCTCTTTTTAGATTACTTTCATTAGGTGAAATACTCGATCCTAGCCTGTGGAAAATATGAATGGATATATTCAGATAGAGTTTCCTTGATTTCGGTCGCTTCATCTTTTGTATAGACATATTTTCCGATTCCATAACGCCCCCATTTATACTGACGTTTTGCTTCATCAAGCTCAAGCTTTGTCATAGGATAGTTCTGTTGGATGACCCTTTTGGCAGGCTTTGTGAATCTGTGCTGGATCAATTCAAATGTCAGATCCTCGGTTGCCTTGGCAGGAAGCTTATCATATAGCTTTTGGAACAAGGTCTTGTACCCTTCCTCCCAGCCCTCATGCAGATAGATGGGAGCTACGATAAATCCAAGCGGGTAATCTGCACCTGCCACTTTGGCGGCTGCTTCAATCCTTAGATCAAGCGAAGATGTACCCGGTTCAAAATTTTTGATGACATAATCGGCATTGACACTGAAACGAAACCTTGTCTTTCCGCGATGGTCGGCATCTAAAAGATGGTCAACATGATGAAATTTCGTGACAAAGCGCAAAAGTCCATGTTCTGATTTTCCAAAGTATTCGATCGCTCTTTTTAAGGAATGAGTAAGATGGTCAATCCCAACGATATCCGAAGTACAAGATGCTTCAAACCGTGTTATTTCCGGAGCACGCTCTTGCATATATTTATCGGCTGCATCAAAAATCTCATCCAAGTTAACATACGTCCTGATATATGGTTTGCTGCCCATTGTCGTCTGCAAGTAACAATAATGACAATGTCCCATACAGCCTGTAGCAAATGGGATAGCATATTCGGCTGAAGGTTTTGAAGTGTCAAATTTTAAAGTTTTCCTTACCCCGACAACAAGAGTTGATTTGGCAGTTCTGTATTTTTGAAAATCATTGTCACCAGGTAGGTTTCTAATCTGATTGTGTGAAGTGGTTTCCCGGATTTCCAAACCCATTGCTTCAAACTTTTCCTTCAATTCCCTCCCGAGGGGGTAATCGAGAGCCCTTGGTTCTATGTAAACAAGCTGTGGTACAAACGGCTTCAAGTCAATCCCTCCTTTTATTCGTAAGTTGGTCCGAAATAGTCATTGTAGAGAGCTTCCGCTTCTTCCAATGAAGTGAAAAAAACAAATTCATCGGATAACGGATAGTAGGTGTCATATAAGAAAATGGATAACTTACCTTCCTCATAAGGATTAACCACAATGCTTGCCTGTTGGATTGTGGCGACATTCTGGGTGTGGGGGTTTCGATAAAATAGATAGACTACATCCCCCTCATTAAGGGAGGATGACTGTGCCTGTTCATATAGATCCATAAGGTTCACCTGCTTTGGTTTCTTTATTTTCCCATATTAGTTTTGGATTAATGGTAAAAATTATCCGTGAGAAAAAATGTAAATGTAAAATGAAAATGGAAAATTTTTAAAATTATGAAACCTTAGCCTTTATCGAACGTCTAATTAATAGGGCGATTATGGGAGGGGGATCAGCTGGTGAATCATGTGGATTTGAGGCCGAAAAAAAGGTCCGCATTACGTATATGGATTGGAACGCAATTTTACATACTGAAGCGCTGGTTAGAATGGAAAACAGGAAGTAAAATATACGCTACAGAGTTAACGAACGAAATGCTCCCATATAAAGCAATCACTCACAGTACCCCGACATTGAGGAAGTTGAAATCTGTGGATATGTGGTATCAGCATAACAAAGTAATCAATTTGAGAATCGCAGTAGAAAAGCTGAACGGCCTTGTCTTAAGGCCAGGGGAGACTTTTTCTTATTGGAAATTGATAGGGAAACCGACCAAGAAAAAGGGGTATGTGGATGGTATGGTGCTCTTTTATGGTAGTTTCAAGCCTGGACTTGGAGGGGGATTATGTCAGCTTTCCAATTTGATTTACTGGTTGGCATTGCATACTCCTTTAACTGTTACAGAACGCTATCGTCACAGCTTTGACGTGTTTCCCGACAGCAGAAGGACGCAACCATTTGGTAGTGGGGCGACCTGTTCGTATAACTATCTGGACCTCCAGCTTAGAAATGACACCGACCAGGCCTTACAGTTATGTGTCAGGCTGGAAGGGGACAATTTGGTGGGGGAGTGGAGATTGGAAAAGCCGCCACTTCATCAGTATAAGGTGTACGAAAAAGAACATAGTATCACTCCGGCCTATTGGGGAGGCTATCTCCGCCACAACCTTATCCACCGTAAAGTGATCAATTTGAAAGGTGAAGAGGTTGATGACCAATACGTAACGGAAAATCATGCTATTATGATGTATGAGCCACTATTGCCTGCATCGGAGCAAAGTGGTTAATCCATTACATAAAGGTGTGTGCGCAATGATATCCATCCCGAAAGAAATGAAAGACCAGATGATCGGTAAAATTCAAGCTTATTTTGAAGAAGAACGTGACGAAGAGATAGGTGAGCTTGGTGCTGACCTGTTGCTTGATGTCTTTATGAAGGAACTTGGACCATACTATTACAATCAAGGAATTGCGGACGCAAAGGCATTAATGGAAGAACGCTGGGGTGCGGTGGAAGAGGACCTTGAAGCTCTGAAACGTTCCACCGCAGGCGGCAGATACAGGTAGGATGTTTGACGAGTTCCTTCTATATTAAATATAGCTTCCTTAAAAAACAACTTTTTTGGCATTTGCGCCGGAAAAGTTGTTTTTTGTTTCTACTTAAGGCCACTTCGACATGAATGTGGAAAATCCTTCTGGGGTCTGACCCCAGAAGAGAGTTTTTAAGTTTTGCTTTTGCAGTTTAGTGGAATGAAATGAGTAGAGGTGGTGGTGTTGTTGAAGGCGAATGTGTTGGTGATTGGGGGCGGTGTTGGCGGATTGACGGTTGCGCTGAAGTTGGCGAAGTGCGGTATTGGGGTGACGGTTGTCGAGCAGGTCAAAGGGAGTCCACATATGTACAAGGGTGAGCTTGTGCAGCCAAAGACGTTGCAAATATTTGAGAAGAATGGAATTCTCGATAATGTATTGGCCCAAGGTCACAAGATAAACCATATAAATCTTATAGAGAAGAATAAGATCGACAAAAAGCCCGACTTACCGATTCAATCCATGAGCTATAACATATTACCAAAGCCATATAACTATGCACTGATGATCCCCCATGAAACATTGAAACAAATTCTGTTGGAGGAAGCGGAAAAATCCCCTTCTTTCAAGTATATACAGCCTGGCCGGTTTATTGGTTTCGAAGGTAAAAAGGCCAAGGTTAAAGTAGGAAAGGAAGAAGTATTGCTTGAGGCTGATTATTACATCAGTGCAGAAGGGCGCAAATCGAAAGTCAGAGAAACAATGGGAGTGCCTAAAAAGGAAAAAAAGTATGATCATCATTTTCTGACAGTCACATTTCCAAGGCCTGAGTGGTTGACGGAAGGTAAAATCATCTCAACAGATGACACTTTCCTTGGACTTTTCCCACTTCCGGATAATCTTGTGCGGACGGTGTACCTCATCCCTAAAGGGACTTACAAAGAGATTATTGAAGAGGGACTTGAAGCTTTCTATGAAAGGTATTTGGAGCTTTATCCTGAGTTGGATGGGTATGTACAGCAGATAGACAGCTGGAAAAAAATCCAGCTGATGATTCCTGTGCATTATCATGTTTCTGACTATGTAAAGGGGAATGTGGCATTACTTGGGGATGCTGCCCACAGTGTCCATCCTATGGCTGGCGAAGGAATGAATCTTGCCATTCAGGATGGGGATATATTGGGAGAACTTTTATGCTGGATGTATGACAAGGACCCTCAAGGGGTGGAAGCTCTCTCCATATATGAAAAAGTAAGAAAGCCGAGGGTTCAACATGTTTTGAAATTAAGCCATCTGTCGGCACTTGCATATTCCAAGCCGTTGAAATCATTGGTGTCTTGGAGAAGCAAAGTGATGGAGCAGCTCACTAATGATCCTGTCCTTCATATGAAACATATGCTGAATATTTCAGGACTCGGCATTTGGAAGGAGTCGCTTGTTGACCGTGTTATCCAGACAGGGGTTGCACCGAAAAGGAAAGAGCGAGAAAAGCTTCTTATAGATCGGCGTCACCTTTTTACAGAAGAAGAAGATTACCCATGGAGGGACCATAAGGAGGAAGCATAGGGATGATTAGCGAATACGTAAGACTTTTTAAGGCGCGGGGGTATATGAAAAGAAATTTGCCCTTTTTATATAGTTGGCATGCCTATGTAGGGTATGAGTTAGATTTGTATGAAGCTTTTAAGAAACCAAGGACTATCATGGAAGTTGCCGAAGAACAAGAGTTGAAGGAGGACCTGTTGAAAAGGTGGGTCGAAGTCGGAGGCGTCATCGGGTACTTAAAGAAGAAATCTAAAGAGCGCTACCAGACGGTTAAAAAGTTTATGGTGCCATCAAGCAAACATAACCCCAGGTCTACCGGAGTTCTGTTGAAAGAAATGATGGAGCTTCACATACCCACACTGATAAAATACCCTAAAATGATGAAGGCAGAAAAGAAAGAGCAGTTCAATCAAAAAGACCATGGAATGGTTGTGGCTCAGACTTCTTCCCTTTTGGAGCAGTTGGCAATTCCGAGAGTGATGAAAGTAATGAAGAAAGCCAAACCCAAAAAAGTGGTGGACGTAGGGTGCGGGAGCGGAGGCTACTTGTTAAAGCTTTCACAGAAGTTCCCGAAGGCAAAGATGCTTGGAATAGAGTTGAATGAAGATGTGGCAGAAGAAGCGAGCAAGAATTGTAATAGACAAGATCAAGTAGAAATAGTATGTGAGGATGTTCATCAATGGGCACCAGAAGAGCAAGTGGATTTTGTTATGTTGAATAACATCCTGCATTATATCTCACCGGAAGACCGCATTGAATTGTTCAAGAAAATAAGCGGATGGCTTCCACCAAAAGGAACATTATCAGTGGTATCACCGATTCATAATTCAAAGCACGGGGGCCAATTTTCAAGTGTATTCAATAGCTTCTTTACCGCATTTGATAATTTGTACCCTCTCCCTTCTGAGAAGGATCTCAAGTATTTGGCGGAAGAAGCAGAGTTGAAGGTTGAAAAAATGCAACCAGTCATTAGAGAAGGTGGCTGGTATCAGATTACCTTTACAAAATTGAAATAACAAAGAATAATAGGGCTCAACTATGGTGAGATTCCATGTTGAGCTCTATTTTTATGGTGTAATAATCCTCTATTAGAATAGTTTTCCTTATCCTTCTATTATAAGGAAAGTTCGTAATAATCCCTTAATATAGGCGTTATGTACGTAACCGAAATGTTATTCTACTGTTCTTTGAAACTCTTAGAACCATGTTATGATGGTAACACTGAGTCAAATACATAGGAGGTATTTAGTATGAAAAAAACCATGGTATCCTTGGTAACGGCAGCGGCCCTCGCAGGCACGTTTAGTTTAGGTGCGAATGCCTCTGCTGCAGAAGTAACCGTAAAAAAGGGCGACACGCTTTGGGACATCGCTAAAGCAAATAACATATCAGTTGAAGAAATCAAAGAATGGAATAGCCTATCAAGTGATATAATCCACCCGCAAGATCAATTGAAAGTGGCTTTATCCGAACGCTACCATATTGAAAAGGGAGATACGCTTTGGGGAATCTCTCAAAACTATGAGGGCGTAACTTATCAAAAACTCGCAGAATGGAACTCCATTGCAAACCCTGATCTAATTTATGCAGGGGACGAGCTTATCATTTATGTAGATGGAAATCCTGTCCCTGTTGAAGTTCCAAAAAAGGAAGCCCCAGCTGAAGAGCCTGTAACAGAGGCACCAGCAGAGGAAGCCCCAGCTGAAGAGCCTGTAACAGAGGCACCAGCAGAGGAAGCTCCCGCTGAAGAGCCTGTAACAGAGGCACCAGCAGAGGAAGCCCCGGCTGAAGAGCCTGTAACAGAAGCACCGGCAGAGGAAGCTCCCGCTGAAGAGCCTGTAACAGAGGCACCAGCAGAGGAAACTCCAGCTGAAGAACCTGCTCAAGAAGAAGAAACAGCAGCTGACCAGGAAGTGGCGCAAGAATTAACCATGACAGCGACTGCTTACACTGCAACTTGTGAAGGTTGCTCTGGTATTACTGCAACAGGTATCAATCTTCTTGAAAATCCAGATATGAAAGTAATCTCTGTGGATCCAGATGTTATCCCATTAGGATCTAAAGTTTGGGTTGAAGGTTATGGTGAAGCAATTGCTGGAGATACTGGAGGAGCTATCGTAGGTAACAAAATTGATATCTTCATTCCAGATTATGACGATGCTGTAAACTATGGTGTACAAGAAGTCCAAGTAAAAGTTTATAAGTAATATACTGAGGCCACCCGATTTGATCGGGTGGTTTTTTTCGTATAAGTCATCAATCCCTGGAGATTGCGGAAAAAACTAGGAAAATCATTCGGAAAATTTAGCTTCCCTATTTTTAGTTTTTTCGTTAAAATATGAGAATATTTCCAACTATCAATTAGGGAGAAGTGAATTTTATGATTAGAAGACTGTCAGAAAAGGACCACGAAATTTGTTTTAATTTTTTGGGTGAACAACCGGCCGAAAATTTGTTCATCATAGGGGACGTTGAGGCTTATGGTTACGAAAAGGATTTTCAGAAGCTGTGGGGTGAATTTAACTCAGATGGTCAACTTATCGCCGTACTGCTTAAATATGAAGAAAATTATATTCCTTATGCTAAAGGAAACTTTGACGCTGAGGGGTTTGCTACCATCATGCTTGAAGACCCCAACTTCAATATGATGTCAGGATTGAAAGAAGTTACGGCTTTGATCGAACCTTTTGTCATACATCGGTTAAAAAGAAAAAGACAGACCTATTATGCAAAATGTTCGGTGCTTACAAAGGATTCATTAACTTCAGTGGATACTTCGAATGTTTTACAGGCCACTCCGCAGGATGCTGAAAGGCTTATCGGGTTATTAAATTCCATTCCTGAGTTCAGCGACTCCAACATTACAGTGGAAAGAAAGAGACGTGGACTTGAGGAAGGTGTCTCCCGCTCCTTTTTTGTAGAGGAAGATGGGCAAATGGTCTCTACTGCTTCCACTACTGCCGAAAACACGCTATCTGCCATGATAGTAGGTGTAGCAACCTTAGAGGATTACAAGAAGAAGGGGTATGCAACACAATGTATGATCAAACTTTGTGACCAGCTTCTTGGAGAGGGAAAAGAATTGTGCCTTTTCTATGATAACCCAAGTGCAGGAGTTATCTATAAGCGAATAGGCTTTCAAGATATCGGATTTTGGATGATGTATTCTTTTAGCTCATAATATATCGGACCAGTAAGCGGCATAACACTTGTAACTCACATTTAACATCAACGTTTTATCTAGTTGCTTTAGTGGAATAAGGTAATAGCAACTTATAAAATAAAACGAGGCGATAGAATGAATCTGAAAGAGGAAGCACGCTACTGGAAAAAGCAGATAGATATCAGTAAAATTTGGGCACCGGGGCTGCTTATCCTCGCCGGTATTGGATTAATGATCACCGCCACTGTTTTATTTCTAGAACTGGCTGAAGATGTGTGGGAACAGGAGAAATTCACATTCGACTCTGTCATCATGGACTATTTACAATCCATTGAAAATGGTACTTTAACTAATGTGTTCAAGATAATAACGGAAACTGGTTCCGTGTGGTGGATAACGGCTGCCAGCTGTTTTACGGTGTTATTCCTGTGGCTGAAAAAGTGGGATGTGCTTGGAGTTCTTTTTTTCACTTTGGCCATTGCTGGGGGTGGTATTTTCATCTTTGTATTGAAATACTTCTTTCAGCGGGAGCGGCCGTCTTTGGCTCCGGAATATGATGGGAGTGGCTATAGCTTTCCAAGCGGGCATGCCTTGGGGAGTTTTATCTTGTATGGATTTATCATTTATCTAATCGCAAGAGAGAAACGCTTTTTAAAATGGAGGCTGTTCACAGTCAGTCTGCTGGCCTTACTAATCATCAGCGTGGGACTAAGCAGGGTTTACCTCCAAGTGCATTTTCCAAGTGACATATTGGCTGGCTATGCGGTCGGGTCGATATGGCTGATATGCTGTATATTTTCGATGGAAATGATGAAAGTATATCGGGATAAGGACAAGCGTGCGTATCTTTCAGACCTTATCCATCATAGGAAATAAAATAAGAACGGTCCCAATGGGCCGTTCTATTTCATTTGATCCACAACTTCCTCGTTGAATCTATCTCTAACTTCTTCCACGTCGGTTGTATCATACTCATCGTGCAATACGAGTAGGAGCTTCTCCATCACCATTGTTTGTTTATATAAGTCTCTATCATGCTCATGATTTAATTCTTTCATTGTCAAACCAAGTGCTTCAGCGTACGCTTTTTGCTGAGGAAACTCACTTTGATCTGGCCCTTCTTCAATCCAAGCATCTAGTTCCTCTTCTGTAACACTAATATGGTATTTGTTTTCTGCTAAATTCATAAATGCTTCATAATGCTTGAGGTTATACTCTGCTTTCTCAAGCGCTTCCTCTTTGGTCAGGTCTCTTTTATTCATAAGTCTTTCATCACCGACTGCGCGGACCACCCATTTCTCCAAAAGTGAATCGTCAATGTTCATCTTTTTCACGCGATCTACGATGTGTTCCATTATGAATTTGTATTCTTCGTAGGAAAGCTCCGTTCCCGCAAATAATCCATCCAAGGGTCCAGGCTCATTTGTCTCTTTTTGTTCTGCGCAAGCTGTTAACATTATGAGGGAACAGACGATAAAAGAGATAACTATTTGTTTTTTCATGATTTCTCACCTATTGCTTTTTCTTTTTATCCTACCAATAAACAAGGTAGAGGGTCAAAGCTTATGGTAGGTAGGCATGACATATTGGGAGTGAGGACTTTGTTGAAATTTATCTCTGGATTTATGATTGTTTCTATAATTGGTGTCATAGGATATCATTTTTATGATTATGTGGATGGGGGATCCCTATTTTCCTCGACCACACTTGCAAGTGTTCAGGAAATAGATCATCAAGAGTATGAAGAAGATATTATATATCAGGAAAACAGGGAAAAGACTACATTAGAAGTATTATCTGTACAGCATAAATATTTGAACAATGTGACCGGTTGGGGAGGAGCTGACACTGTAAATCTCCGCAATTTGAAAACGTCCGATGAATGGAAAGAGTTGAAATCTGCAGTGAACTGGCTGAAAGCGGAAGGGTTTGGCCCTTCCAAAGTGTGGAATGACATGGAAAATGCAAATGGCCTCATCACCCTAGTGGAAAGAAAGGATGACAGAACGGCACTCAAATACTTACATCGTATCTTTCATGACTTGGATGTATCACTTAATGAAATCACTGAAGAGCAAGGGGAAACAAACATCTGGGGCGTAACCCATGCATTAGGCAATAATCGTGAGATCAGAAGAGTCAATAACTACCTGAAACAAAACTTTTAGGTGATAATGCAAAAAATTCAATTAATTGAATGAATTTCATAAATAAGAGCCTTACAGGCTCAGGGCTTCTGGACAACAAAAAAAGGAGTACCTCCCCAACTTGTCGAAAAGAGTAGTTACCACAACAACTCTACAGACTAAAGACTGGAGGAAGACTCCCTATGACTATTATACGACAAGGAAGCCTTTTCGGGATACAAGAATTGTATGATTTACAACCTACCCAACGATTCGAAGCTATTTTTTCTACTTTTAATATGGACCAGATCTTCGCTGTGGTAACGAAGAAGTCCCGTTTTGGTAGACCAGTTGAACTAAATTACGCTGCAATGGTGTACTCATTAGTGGCTAGGATCATTGAACGTATTCCATTTATTAAAGACTTGGTTCGTAGATTAAAGTATGACATGATCTTTCGTCTAGATTGTGGTTTTTTGGTATCCGATTCGGTACCTTCTGAAGCTGCTTTTTCTAGAATGATTACTATAATTAGTGAATCCAACGTTCTTGAAAGTGTTCAAGATGCTCTACTGATACGAGCGATCAATGAAGGATATATCAACGATGATACAGTGGCTACAGATGCTTGCCATTTTGAATCACGTGATCAAGCACCTCCAAAGGAAGAAAAGCCTGAGACTGAACCTAAAAAACGAGGTCGCAAAACAAAAGCAGCACGGGAACAGTGGCTCATTGAACAAGCAGAGCTTGAGGCGAACCTACCTCTATTCGAAAAGAAAATTGAAGCACAACTTGATGTTCCTTTGGAACAACTGCGGGTTGAAATTCCGCAAGAGCCCCGTTGGGGCGTGAAAAAGAATAGTGAAGGAAAAAACGTTTTCTGGTATGGATATAAAGCGCATTTAGCTGTTGGTGCTAAAAGCCAATATATTCTTCAATCCATTCTTTCTTCCGGAAATCTTAATGATGGAAAGGCAGCGATTCCTTTATTAAAAGGGATTCAAGAACGATTACCTATCTCTACTATTCGTTATCACACCATGGATGCAGGGTATGACTTTGAACCGATTTATAAGCAGATTCATCAGATAGGGCATCAAGCTGTTATTCCTTATAATAGGCGAAATGAGCCTGAATTAATTGGCTTTGATAAACACTTCGCACCCACATGTGTGCGGGAGCATTCTTATCGATATGATAGCTTTGATCGAAAGTATGAAACCCTTAAATATTCGAGGCCTAAGGAATGTCAAACCTGTCCTCTAGCTAATGATGAGCTTTGCCAAAAAGTATTTAAAGTAAGGATAACCACAGACCTTAGAAAATACACCGCACCTGCGCGTGGGTCGAAGACCTGGAAGAACATCTTTAAACGGCGAACTGCAGTGGAACGGGTTAATGCATACCTAAAAGAATTTTATCAGCTAAACAATGTTCGTTATCGCACCGGAAAGCGTGCCAAAGTTCATTTTGATCTCGTAACGTTAGTTTATAACGCTACAAAATTAGCGGCCGATCGTATTAATGCCTTATTAAATAGCCAGCAAGCTGTATAAAACCAAAAAAGTATAAGGAATCATAATTCTGTATGTCTATGATTTTTTTAAAAGAGCAATTATGAAATTGATTCGGTTAACAAAAAAATACAAATTTTGTTTATTTCATTCTCTTTAACATATTTTTCTTTAATTAAAAAATAAAAAAGAACTTGGCAAGAAAGTTTTTGCTTCTCGCCAAATTCAGAAAATATAAATTAGAAATATATAATCAATCTTCAACAGCCAATGGCTATTAATAGTTAGTTCAACCTTTGTTTTACCATCATTTATGATACGGTTCACTCCAATTAATCATAAACACCCTTTATATGAATTACCAATATATCTCTTGAACTTACCCTCCACTATCTGGACCTAAAATGAAAAGTGAGCGCCAATTCTTGTTCCCGGATGGCGCCCTCCCTTTTTCAACAGATACTTCTTTCCACTCATCGATATTAACTTCAGGAAAAAATGTATCTCCTTCGAATTCATGATGAATTTTTGTAATGTACATTTTCTCAACATAAGGCAAGAACATATTATAAATCTGTTCTCCCCCGAAAATGAAAATCTCTTCTTCATTTTCACATAACATAAAAACATCTTCGATTGAATGGACAATTTCACAACCATCAAAGTTAAAATCCTTATCTCTGGTTAGAATAATATTCCTTCTTTCAGGTAAAGCCCTTCCGATGACTCGAGGTTCTTTCTACCAAGTATGATTGGATACCCCTTTGTAGTATTTTTAACATACTCCCAATCTTTCGGGATTCTCCAGGGGATGTCATTCTCTTTTCCAATTACTCTATTTTTATCCATTGCAACAATTAAAGAAACTTTCATATATAACACAGCCTTTTTTTGACTATATTTTTTATTTCAATTGAAATTCCTTGTAAAACTAAACTCCATGCTTGCACAAAAAGCAACTGCCCTTATTGAGCAATCGCTCCCAGATAGTTGAATATACAATAGTTTAGTTTTTGGTGATTATATTTTTACCATTTATCATTTCAATGATATAAAAGTTAATAAAGGTGATTACTGGAATGAAAAAACAAATACAAGAATACCTAAACTTGAGAAAAGTCCTTCTAATTGTTTAACATTAAATATTTGGTAAAAAACAAATGTAGCGATTGATAAAAGAAGCGTATTAATCAAAAATCCTGCTAATACTCCTAACCTTTTATTGGCTTTTTGTGAGGATGTCCAAATGGAAAATGAAGTAGATACTAAATAGAAAATATTAAAGTAAGATATACCGCAATATCCACAAAAATCCCGCTTATTTACGTTCACTCTTTATGAGAAGAGATAAGCTTTGCTACAATCGCTCCATTCGATCGAAGAAATCACTTATTCAAACACCAGTTCCGATACCAAAAAAAGGAGGATAGTCACTACAATAATTAAACCTTACAGTATTGTTCCACCTTCAAAAGATAAACAAGAACAATGGGTATCCCCCATAGTTAGCTCAAAAAATGAACTGATGCTCTCCGTTAGTTCATTCTTGAGTATAATGTTTTACCATTTCCCACGATGATTCCGCATCATCTACTTTTCTCCAAACCTGTCCATTAGTAGTGTCGTATAAATAAAGCCATCCTTCATTTACGATTAATTCATATTGACTATTAATTGACTGGTCAACTAATATTGAACTCGGAAAATGAGGTTGTGATTTAGTAATGGCATTGGAAACAAGCCAAGCAGCAATCATCAAAAAAACACCCAGTAAAATTATCGAAGTTGACAAACTCTTCATATAAATCCCCCAATTGAATGATTTAATTTTTTTAGGAAACTGAAGGCAATAATGCATTAATAAATAGACAAACTGTTAAAGGAATGCCGCCCTATAATGTAATAGCTGCAAAGTATACATTAAAATTAGATTTTTCTAATATCCCATATTCAATTTTCACGTAAAAAAATTCACTTTCTTTTTAATAAGTACTTTAAAAAAGTCATTATCATTAATTATGTTTTCCAGTCTTTTATAACCACACCACTTGTTAAAGTACCATTCGTATAAAAGTAACCATCTTTCACTTCTCAAATTATAGTGAGTGAGATCATCAAGTAAACTTTCTAACGTTGTTCTAATTCTTTTAGAAGTAGATTTATTAAGGCTATATGTATAGCTTATTAACATTATTATTAATAAATCATCTTGAGATTTTTTGATTAGATCGTTTATTTCTAGAGCAGAAAATTTCACTTCAAGAATACTCAATATCCAAAATATCCATTGTGCCTCGTTATCTAGTCCATCTTCAATACTTACATGTAAATTTATTTTTAATTCTTCTAAGAGATTTTCACTTACTAAACTCTTATGATTTATTATTAATTTAATTATAAATTGTGCCAGAGAAGGTGCTATCAACAGATGACCAATAAGAAAAGGCTCTATTTCAGTCCAAACACTGGATAAATCTTGTTTTTCCAAGTAACTCTTCAAGGGCTTGGCAATGCTGTAAAGAGTCCAACTGTTTAATCTCTTGAAATCTTCAAGGGACAAAGTCTTTAGATTAATATTTTTAGTTAAATCCCACAACTTGGTCGCTTTTGTATTCCAACATAAATATAATGTTTCAGTACCTGAAAGAAGCTCCAGTGAAGATAGATCTTCTACCCTCATTTCGTAAACATAAAGTGTTTTGGGCCTTACAGATCGAAGAATTAAATCAAATTCTTCTTGATTTACACTGAACAACCATAACTTTTCAATACCAGACAAATCCTTCAGTCGTTCAAGATTTTTGGTTTTTCCTTGTATAGCAATCTCTCTTGGAACCTCCTCAAATTGATTTAGATCTTTAATAAACTCTGGTTGTTCTCCAATAGGAAACATTACTCTTCCCCCAGTAAATTAGATTCGTATCGATTATAATCCTATCTTTTGTTTATGTATAACTATTTTCAATAAATATTTTTTCCTTTATAAAATCCTCTTGCTTCTTCAACTAATCGGCTCTAAAATACAAAAACAGCACTCCTAGATTGCTTAATATCAATTACTGTCTAATTTATGAAAAGCCCCAATTTAATTTTAAAAAAGCATCAGCAAATCGCTGATGTTATTATTATTTATCTCCAACAAGGAAATCAGTATAAAACTTGTATAATTTATAATTATAGCTTTAATGAAACTTATTCCAGCTATAATCGTCTAAAAGTAGAAGGGGGAGTGGTTGTTTTGCAAAAGTTTATTAGTCTATTTATCATTTTGGTTTTTCTTTTGATTGGTTGTAGTTCTAAAAGTTCTTTAGCAATTGAAGGTGCTGCCGAAAACTATCTAAAAGAAAAAGGATACAAAATTGTTTCAAAGGAAGACGCAATTCCAATGAAGTTTTCAAAAGAAGATTTATCCCAAGTTTCTTCCATTCAAATCTGGTCTGTTCAAAACAAAGAAGTCGAAGAATATCTTGACAAAATCATTCAAACAGTTGGTTTCGTGGTTAAAAATCATCCACTTGAAATAGCATATAATACAAAGGAAACAAAAGTTACTGTATTTCTTTTTGAAGGTAAAGTTATAGGTGGGACTTCATCCCCTTCCACAGAGGAACCATTAAGAGGTGGACCACACTCACTTGAAGGTTTGACAGCAGAAAAAATAAAAGAAGACTTTACAAAATGGGAAGCCGAATGGAACAAAAATTACGGAAATTAATTAGTAATTCTCAAAATAGTACTAGGAGGGTTATACTATTTTATACATAGGTAAATAACTTCTTTTTAACGATTCCATTATGCTGCAACCGCGCCCGATAATTGAATAAAGTCCTATTTAGTGAAGAAAAACGCTAAATTCTACTACTTGAAATAAATTATTTTTACTGGACATCTGTCTTTTCTACGATCCTATAGATGTAATCCGCATTCTCTATAGGGTTTTCTTTATTAAGGTAGTAATCTTCAGCTAACCAATATCTTTTTTGATATTTTTCCATTCTAGTTTGATAAGCACCAAGATAAACATCTCTGCCCAATACTCTCTTGGATCTTAACTCATGGCTACATTCAAGAAAAACACTAAAATCAAAGAAACTACGCCATTCTTTTCTTAGTAAGAAAACCCCTTCAATAATAATGATTGCATTAGATGGTATGTTTACATTTTTATTCCGTATAGCGTTTATTGAATGATCATAAAAAGGTAGAGTAATAGGACTATTGTTTCTATTCAACTTTCTAAACAATTCTCCCTGAATTAGTTCGACATCCCATTGCAGATAGTAATATTCGTACCATTCAGCATTACCTGTTTGGTAACGTTTCTCCCTTTCAACAATGTAATCATCAATATGTAAAATAACAGTTTCGTAACTAGCTGCTATTAACTCACGTTTAAGTTTGCAAGCAAGTGTGGTTTTACCAGATCCACCTAATCCATCAATTCCAATGATAAATGGTCTGCCTCGTGAATATTCACACTTATACTGAGCTAACAGTGTTTCTGTCAACTTCCCTATTTCCATATATACTCCTCCCACAATCCGTAAGTTACGACTCATAAATACAAGTCCAACTTATTTTTTGTGTATTCTTCTCACGATATCAATATTTAATATATTTAATTACTTTCCACCTTAACTAACTAGCCCAAAATTATACTCATTTTGGATTAGGCTGGTTACAAAACATCTTTGCTCTAGATTCTAACTACCTGGTACTTTATACCAATTATTTCATAATTTCCTTCAATAAGGTATTTTTCTATGGCCTATAAAATAAATGAGCCCTCCTTGTTACAGTATCGCGCCCAATTGTTGAGTAAGAGCAATTTATTGACCTTCCACTCTAAACCCTAACCAAAATCTTTCCTTCATAGTTACGACTCTCGATTAGTTTATGTGCTAGTGCAACATCAACTAAATTAAATACGTGTGCAATTGGAAGTGTGATTTTTTTTGCTACAAAGAGTTCTAAGACTTTCTCTGCTATATCTGCTAATCTTGCTGGATTATGTTTTCTTGTAGTTCCTAAGCTAAACCCTTTAATATTTCTGCAACTACTATGAACATCACTTGTTTTAAAGTTGCCTGGTTTACCGCTGCTATTGCCAAATTGTACAAGAGTGCCATATAAGGATAAACACTCTAAACTCATACTTGTAACTTCGCCAGCAACAGAGTCAAAGATAATATTTGCTCCTAAATTATTTGTTTGTTTTAATACTTCCTTTGTAAACGATTCGTAAGTACATACTATATCCGCTCCCAAATCCTTCACATATTTTTCTTTATTAAGATTTCCAACGGTTGCAATGATTTTATTAACACCTGCTAGTTTGGCTAATTGTACGAGCATGGAACCTACCCCACCAGCAGCACTATGTATAACAATGGTATCTGTTTTTTTTACTTGCCCAATTTCATGGATTAGAATATAAGCTAAAATAGATACGGTTGGTACTGTAGCAGCTTGTTTAAAGGAAAGACTATCTGGAATTTTAAAAACTAGTTGTTCATTTGCTACGACATACTCTGCGTATGAACCGTCTTTAGGAAAAGCTATTACCCGCTCTCCCTTTGTAAATGATGAATTACCAGAAACCTCTTCAATTGTTCCTGCAACATCTAATCCAAGTATTAATGGGAAATTACCTCTCCCTTTATTTCCTTTGCGTTTTTTTACATCAGCATAATTCACACTGGTATATTCTGTTTTAATTAAAATCTCATTTTCGCTCATTTTAGGTAATTCTACCTCAGTATATGAGAGTACATTCGCATCACCGAATTCATTTTGGATGACCGCTTTCATCTCTATACCCCCTTTCAAATTTTATTAAAATGTTATCATATTGCCACTGATAAGAAAATTTGAAGAATTTTATCTTATTCTATAAGTTTATCTTATCTTATGTTTTTTAATTAAGCTCTTGAATTCTTAAGTATGGAAGGAGCGATTACCTATGCAACTATTGCGCCCTTTTGCTGAAGTATGCTGAAGATCATATTTAGACCGATCACAATTACCTTTATTGCAGAAAATCCCTCTTTTATTGAAGATTATTAATGTTTATCAGAGCTTCTGAATTAACCAGGGCAAATGCAATTTATCGGTAATTGTCATGGATTGGTTGAAACAAATCTTCTTTAGTAGTTCGAACAACAGAAAAATGGTCAACATTGTAGTGGCCATGCAGAATCTTATTATGATGATTTACGATTTGTTCTGCGGTCAGAACATCAGAATCTGTTGTAGAATGTCCGTCTCCAAGTAATGTTACATCCAAACCATTAACGGTTCCCATTCTTACAGCTGTATCAATACAATGTTCTGTTTTGCACCCTATTATTACGATATGCATAATCTCATTTTCTTTTAATTTGTTTAAGAGCGGTGTTCCAAAAAAGGCATTGGTAGCACTTTTATCAAAGATCTTGGCAGATGGTGGAACTTGAATCTCTGAATGAATCTCAAATCCAATCCCTTTCCCTTCAGCAACATCCAAATCTCTAATAAAGATAAGCTCTATTCCTAGCGCTTTTGCTTTTTCAACGACCAGATTAATGTTATTCAATAATGCATCTTTGTTACGGACTGGATTTTCTTTTACGCTACCCTCTATTAGTTCTTGTTGAGCATCAATAATGATCAAGGCTTGTTTCAATAGAAAAACTCCTTTTCATATAAAATTTACCCTGTTCTCCAAACTTTTCTTCAATTGTATTCTTCATAATATCGCCCCCTTTAACTATCTACATTATTTCTTAATAAAACCGTAAAACCCTCTTTTTAATCTGATATTATTTGTAGCTTTTCTCCCTTTGTTATCCGGCCCTTTAATGGAATACAGAAGAAATCAATCGGCATTTATGATGACGAGCGAAATGAAATGTGATACAAATATTTCCTTCATAGTATAAATAACTTATTATGTACTTTTGTATCTTTATTTTTGCTTTGCTTTTTACGTTGATAATATCATTTATATTGGTGTTCTATACAGTTCTATTTGATTTCGACTCCAATCCAATTTTGTCTCTCTCGTAATCCTTATAAGTTCGCTTGGTCTTTTTTGCACTAATTGTACTTAAATAAACTAAACTGCCCAATCATGAGCAGTTTAGTTATATAGATTTCCTATTCTGCAATTCCTGATTGCACTACATGAACCTGGGTTTCGATGGTTACCGGTAAATTGGGATACTGCTCCTCCCACTCCGTTTTTTTAAAAACCCCTTTTTGTCTTGCTTTATCACCAAGTCCCAAAGGATCTACTTTCAAGGTTTTGAAATTTTCTACTAAAGCGAGCGCTCTTGCACTTATCTCTTCTTCCAGTGCTTTTTCTACCTTTTTTATATTTTTCTCATCTGTTAAATCAAGCCCGCCGCTTTCTGAGACTTTCCCATCAAAGTGAATAGTAAAATGAGCCTTGTATTCACCTCTCTTTTTCTCAATTTTATATTTTGTATATGAAACAATATTTTGTATACTAATACTTTTTCCTTCTTCAATTTCCATCTCAAATTGTCCTTTACTTGACTTTTCATATAGTATTTAAAATATATAAGATTCATCAAAAGGAATCATCTCAATGTACTTATCTTCATTGAAAAGTGCAACTCCGATTACTTCTATTTGATTCCCCCTTTTTGAAATCATGGGCATGAAAGGATCATATCCCTCAGCATAGTATTGGAAAAGGTAGTGATGTAAGTTCATTTTTGGTAATGTCCGATCAATATTCTGGCTAATTACGTCTATTATGTATTGGGACACATCTTCACTTTCAATATAATTTGATTGGAAAATTTCTGAGGCTTTATTTTGCGAAACAACTAAATGAATATCTCTCCCAATATGGGGGTCTCTTTGATAATTATCAACAATAGTTTCAATCCCCGCTTCTGCGACCTCTTGGCTGAAAATAATAACCCCAAGGCGCCCGATCTCTATTGGTTTTGCAGAAATTGCTTGCATTCTTTGTCTGATTTGCTTGACGGTTTTACCATCTGCAGTCAAAGTGACATCTGTTGGAGATGCATTTTCACCAGGTGGTACAAAGGAAGAGCCTGCAGTTCCAATATATTCATCTTCTTCTTTTAAATCGTACCCTACTGATTGCACGAGCTGAATATCTTCTAATATTTTTGGTTCAGGAGTGCAACCAACTAAAGATAAAAAAATCATCGGGAAAATTATTTTGTTTTTTTTCATTTTTTTCTCACCTTCATGCTAAAGTATTGAAAGAGGAATAAAAAAGGAATATATAAATAGATGGTGTAAAATCCAATTTGTGAAACGATATTATTTAGTGTATCTATGTCGTTTCGATCGCGTAAAATGAAAGCTGCAATAAGAACCAATACGCAAATTGCTCTTAAACTTGTTTTTTGTTTGATAGAAAATAAACGATGCATCCCTCTGCTGGCACTCCAAAGACCTAAGCAAATATTCGGGAGGACGACAAAAAACCAAATACAAATACCGATATATTCAAATCTTTCAATAATTGCAAGGTCCACTATTTTCCACAATGTTAAGGTCGCCCAAACTGTTGTCTTTAATTGTTCTTGACTGAAATACATCAAGGAAATGAGCATGGTAACCAGGTAAATAAAAATACTGAACGACACTCCTAAAATTGCCCATTTCTCAGACTTTGGGGCGTTTTTAATAAATGGATAAAACATGAAGAGGACTTCGAATCCTAAGAAGTTCAATGTCATCCCTTTTGTAGACTCTAATAAGTCAGTAAAAGATATATCAAATAATGGAAGCAGATTCCCAACTTGACTTTCTTTTAAGGGAAAATACTTAATAAGCAGCAATGGAAGTCCATAAATGATTCCGAGAAAGCTTATAGCTGTTATAACTCTAAAGCCACCAATCACATAATAGTATGCAATGAGCATAATTATTAATAAAAATATCCAAGGGGGAACCCCAGGAAAAATCCAGACTCCAATTACCTCCACATAAGTTCTTAATAGAACTAAAACGAACAATGTGAAATAGAGGATAAAATAAAAACTTAAGAATCCGCCTAACCATTTACCGAATACTTCATGCTGTATTGCCACAATATCATTCTTACCTCTATTTAAAATGCGATAAGATAACCAGATCAAAATAAGTATGGAGCCGCCGGATGTTATTACAGGTATCCAGGCATTGTTTCCTGCTGAAGCTGTGATATAACGCTCAAAACCTAATATCCCTACTCCGATTTGCATAGAATGAATTAAATAAAAGACTAAATAAGGGGATACCTGTTTAGTAACTTTAGGCAACGGATACATATAAGAACTCCTTACTCTTCTATGTCAAGATTTTTATTTACATTATGCTTCTTGGGTATAAAGCGCTGAGGAATATTCGATTTCAGCTGTGAAGGGCGTGTTTTTTGAAAACTCATTGGCAAGCGAAATAATGAATCTTTCATATCCACCAACCTTAAGGGATAGACTGGAGCTAAATAAGGTCTTCCCAGTGATGTTAATTTGATTAAATGCCCAAGAAATAAAGCAAAGGTAAAGGTAACCCCCAGCAGCCCCCACAGTTGAGCGGAAATGATGAAAGGGAAGCGAATTAACCGGATGACATTACCCATTTGATAAACAGGGGTTGTAAAGGAAGCTAATGCAGCTAAAGCAACAATTATTAATAGTACATTGCTTGTCAAACCAGCCTGCACTGCAGCTGTTCCAATTACTATCCCGCCTACGATACCGATGGTTTGACCGATTTTCGTAGGAAGCCTTGCTCCCGCTTCCCTTAACAACTCAATTGTCAACTCCAATATAATTGCCTCCAAGATAGGAGGGAAAGGAATTCCGCTTCTAGAGGCGATCAAAGGATTAAGTAAATCTTGAGGAATCATTTCATAATGATATGTCATGACAGCCACATAAAGAGGTGTAGAGACAACGGAAAAAAAAACAGCAAATAATCTAATTAAACGGAATGCTGAGGCAAGATGCCATGATAAAAAATAATCTTCGAATGCTGAGAAAAACTCGATCAGAGAAGTTGGACCAGTTAATGCATGTGGAGAACCATCCACCAATATGGCTATTTTTCCTTCTGTCAAAACACCAACTACACGGTCTGGGCGTTCAGTATCAATCAGCTGAGGAAATGGGGAATTGCTATTGTCGGAAATGATTTGCCCAATGAACGAACTGTCAATTATGTTATCAAAATCAATATCTTCTACTCTCTTCCGTAACGTATTAACATTCTCCTGGTTTGCTACTTCCTTGATATAAATGACAGCAACCCTAGATTTTGATAATCTCCCTACCCTTATTTCTTCCACAACCAGTTCTGGTATTGGTAATCGTTTTCTTATTAGATTTAAATTGGCGTCTAAAGATTCAACAAAAGCCTCTTTCGGGCCCACCACACTGTATTCCACTTCAGGTAAGCTTACAGATCTCTTTTCAATGGCAACAGCAGGAACCATTAATGCTTCTCCAATGTTCCCCTTACTTTGAATCAAGATATGTCCTGTTAATAATAAGTCTCTCACCGTTCTCATATCAGATACTATCTGCGTGCTATCAATTGGTAAGTCTTTTTGCAGATTTAAAAGCGTTTCATCCGAAGCGCTATCTCGTAATAAGGGCAAAATATGTTCTTGTAAAATATCTGGATTGATAATGCTCTTAAAGTAATGAAGATAAAAAGTATTGTTTTCTGAATATCTAAAGGATGTAAAATCAGCAGATTGTTTGCATTGATGTAAAAGATCGTCTATTTCTATCTCAACAGGATTATTGAGTTCATTATGGGATGTATTTTCCTTTTTACATTCCTTTTTTTTCTTAAACAAAATAACCCCCCCTTTTATATAGTTAAGCATTATCATTTCCAAACTGTAGAAAAATACCCTCTCTTATCACAGTAATACACACATACACGTACATGTGTTCCGTGGTGCGAAATATGGCGCTTTAAACTAAAAAACTGCCCAACATTGAGCAGTTTTTATAAATCTAACTATTTTTTCCAACACACCATTTTAACCGTCAATAATACTGTTAGGATTAACACATATAGGTTCAGTGGGTATAGGAGAATGGGAAAACGATAATTACGAATTTAGTAGTAATACAAAGGTAGAGGGTGATGATATCTTCACGATACCTTAGACCAGTCAACAATTATTTTAAAAAGTGCTTAAATATACTTTAATTAAATTTAGAAAAACGTTAACTCATAAACTGAATTAACGTTCTCAAAGAAATTCAATAATTATTTTATTAACCGTAAAAATCGCTTTTTGCCAATTTGCAATACCTCATCGTTCATTAATACGCGGTCTAATTCATCTAAGCTTAGTTTTTCTTTGTTAAGCCGGACTCCGTTTTGTTTGATTAAGCGCAGAAATTCGCTTTTGCTTTTCACAAAGCCTTGCTCGACTAGTTGTGGAATAATGGCTAGGACTGTTTCGGCTCCTATCACTATTAACAACTCTGGGATGTCATCTGGTATTTCCTTTTTGCTAAATGCCGTTTCGTAGAATGTGATTGCTCTTTTCGTTTCTTCTTCTCCGCAGTATAGATTCGTAATGATTCTAGCCAATTCAAGTTTGATATCTCTAGGATTTGCTCCTTGTTTTAACTGTTGGTTCCATTTGTGTATATCGTCCGGGTGTTCATCCGTTGCCAGTTCAAAGTATTTGATAATGAGCTCGTCTGGTACTTCCATTACTTTTTTAAACATTACTTCTGTTGGTTCATTGACACCGATGTAATTACCAAGGCTTTTACTCATTTTTTCTACTCCATCAAGACCTTCAAGCAGTGGCATGAATATGGCAACTTGCTTTTCTAATCCCCATTGTTTTTGGAGGGTGCGTCCCATGAGAATATTAAATGTTTGATCTGTGCCACCTAGTTCAATGTCTGCTTGAATTTCGACAGAATCGTAAGCTTGCATTAATGGGTAGAAGAACTCGTGAATGCCGATCGGCACTTGGTTATTGTATCTTTTTTGAAAATCGTCACGCTCTAGTATTCTTGCTACGGATGTGGTGGCCGCTAGTTTGATGACTTCTTCAAAGGTTAATTTAAATAGCCACTCACTATTGAATCGCACCGTCGTTCTTTCTGCATCTAAGACTTTGAATATTTGTTCGCAGTATGTTTGTGCATTGAGTTTTACCTGCTCATCACTTAAAGCTTTCCGTCCTTTAGCTTTTCCAGTCGGATCCCCGATACGTCCAGTGAAGTCCCCAATGATTATGACGATTTTATGGCCGAGATCTTGCATTTGTTTCATTTTTCTTAGTACCACTGCATGACCCAAATGAATATCAGGGGCTGATGGGTCTAGCCCTAATTTAACTGTTAGAGGCATCTGGGATTCATAGGACTTCTCCAATTTTGCCAATAACTCTTCTTTGTTTACTATCTCTTGTGCACCCTTCATGATGATGATCAATTGGTCTTCTGGTTTTAGCAACATACTAACATCTCCTTGGAATATTATTTCTAATATTGCAAGCTCTATAAGAACCAAAGGAATAAAAAAACGCCCTTTTGGATTACCCAAAAGGACGATTCATCTCGTGTTACCACCTTTAATTCATAAGCAATTCACATTGCCTACCTTTGAAAGTACAGTCATATAAAATGACGATACTCCAGCACATGATTACGGGTGCTTCACCGGTGTAGCCTACTCAGTCTCAGTCATGACTTTTCGGTACACAGCTCCAAGATGTATTCACAATCGTTCAACATGCACCTCTCATCAGCCGGTAACTTTCTGTTTGTTTACGTGATTGCTACTCTTTCTTATCATAGCCTTTGTTCTTATACTCCGAAATGTTTATAACAAATCTTCGTTTTGCAGATATTACTAGTTATTTTACTGATTTCCTTTCAAATGTCAATCGTTTTATTTTTGTTTATAATACGTGATTCCGAGTGCAAAGGCGAGCACAAGGCCTTTGACGATGTCCATTGCATAGTAAGGGACAGACATCATGACAAGGCCATTTTGCAGGATTCCGATCAATACCGCACCGATGAATGTACCGAATGCATTTGGCTTTCCTGCTCCAAGGACGGCAAATCCGATGAATGCCGCTGCAACAGAATCCATTAAATAAGGGGTGCCGGCATTGATTTCTGCTGTCATGATCCTCGAAGCAAGGACCATCCCGCCGATTGCTGCCAATAAGGCTGATAATAAATATGCCGCTACCTTGTATTTATTCACAGCTATCCCCGAAAGCTTGGCTGCTTCCGCATTCCCCCCAATGATATACATGAATCGTCCGTGCTTTGTATAGGTGAGGAAAATGTGTACCACGATTACTATCGCTAGCATGATGACGATGATCCAAGGGACCTGGCCGAATTTTTGGAATAGTGGACTGATGATTCCCGTTGCAAATGATCCGTCAGGCATGACCATGTTTTGCGAAATCGTGGAGCCTTTTGTATAGGTCAACGCGATGCCTTGGATGATGAACATGGTGGCGAGGGTCAGTAGCATATCAGGAATTTTCAGCTTTACTATCATGAAGGAATTGAAAGCCCCTACTAGAAGCGCTGCCGCAATTGCTGAAAAGATTGCCACTGCCGTATTTTGTGAAAACCAGACAAACATGGAAATCACAATGGCATTGGACAGGGAAGCGACGGATCCTACAGATAAGTCAAAGCCGTTAACCGTCAGGGAGATGGTAATGCCGATCGCGATAATCGTAACTATCGAGATGGACCTTAAGATATTGATGACATTATTGGTCTGGATGAATGCTGGGTTCGCAAGGGCAAACACGGCAATCAAAACAAAGATGGTTATGATGGTCCCATATTTATATAGAAAATTGAACAAGTCTAAGCGGAACTCAGGTTTCGCTTTTTCTTGGACTGGTATTTCAGTTTTCATTTATTTTTCCCCCTGTTGAGAAATATAGAAGCTCTTGTTCGTCTGTTTCTGCGGTGGAAAGCTCTTTGGTAACCGTACCGTCGTAAAGGACGTACACCCTATTGGTCAGTCCAACTATCTCTGAGAGCTCAGATGATGCGTAAAGGATGGCCTTTCCGCGTTTTGCAAGTGCGGAAATCAGTTCGAAAATGTCTCGTTTCGCTCCTACATCGACCCCTTTAGTCGGCTCATCAAAAATATAGATATCAGCTTCTGAGACAAGCCATTTACCGATGGCAATCTTTTGCTGATTTCCACCTGAAAGGGTGTGTACGCTTGTTTTGGGGGATGGTGTCTTTATTCCTAATGCTTGGATGATCTCTTGGGATTTACTTTTCTCCGCTTTTTTATCAAGAAAATGAAAGGCCTTTGTGAATGAATGGAGATTTGCAGAAATCAAATTAGTTTGTACTGATTCGTATAGGTTGAGACCTTCCTTCCTCCGCTCCTCTGGGACAAATGCCATTCCATTCTGAACAGCTACATGGGGACTTTTCACTTTGACTGTTTTCCCTTTGATTTTAATGATACCCCTAATCTTTGATGTATCTCCAAACAGCGCCTTGCAAAGCTCCGTTTTTCCTGCTCCTACAAGCCCGGCTATCCCCACTACTTCTCCTGCTTTTACCTGGAGGCTTACATTTTTCACTATATTAGAGTCGCTGAGTCCTTCTACTTCTAACAGTGCCGCACCAATAGTTGGATTATGCTCCGGAAATTGTTGCTCCAGCTTCTGTCCTAGCATCCACTCCACTATCTTTTCCTGTGAAAAGTTTGTCACCATATCACGCTTAACTACTTTTCCATTTCTCATAATCGTTATCTCATCACAGATCTCGACGATTTCAGGGATGCGGTGTGAGATGAAAATAACCCCTACTCCCTCCTCTTTCAATCCATTGATGACGGAAAATAGCTTTTCTGTCTCCCTGGTGCTAAGTGGCGCTGTTGGTTCATCCAATATCAAAAACCTGCAATCAGTTGAAATGGCTCTTGCCAGCAGGACCATCTGCTTCTCTGCCAAAGTCAGCGAGCTTACTAGACGCTTAGTGGAGATAGTGCTATTCAACTTCTTTAATTGTGTGGCTGCTTCCTTATGTAGATTTCTCCACCTGATCCACTGCTTGCTTTCTGAGTGTTGGACCGTTTCTTGCAGCATGATATTCTCTGCAACGGTCAGAGTTGGTATCAGTGCCGCATCCACTTCCTGATAGACAATTTGCACGCCTGCTTTTTGGGAGTCAGTTGGATTAGCAATAAAAAGTTGTTTTCCTCCGAGTTTAATTTCCCCGCTGAAATGATCGTACGCACCTGCCAGCACTTTCATCAACGTCGATTTTCCGGCACCATTAGCGCCGATCAATGCATGTACACTTCCGGCTTTCGCGGTAAATGTCACCTGGTCAAGAGCCTTCACTCCAGGAAATTCGATGGAGATACCTTTCATTTCAAGTGTTGTGTTTGTCATTCTGCTCCCCCTTCCTAAAAAACATACAAACACTCTCTCCTCATGAAGAGAGTGCTTCTATTATTTTTTGTAATGTTCCTTCAACGTGTTCATCCAATCTTCTATAAAGGCATCCGACTCGCCCCAACCTTCCACAACTGTTGAAAGATTGCCCATGTTTACTGCTTCACTTGATTGTTGCAATTCTTCCTGAGAGATTAAGGAAGCTTCCAAGTCATAAGTTTGCGGTGTTTCTTCCCCTGCAAGCTTTTTAGCAAGTAAACGCAGGTTTACCGCACCGATCAATTTCGGATCTACAGCTGCTGTATATTGCCATGGACTTCCTTCCGTACTGATTTCCTGAAGATCAGCATTCGAAACATCAATTCCGTAAATCTTGATTTCTTCACGTCCTGCCTCTTTCAACGCACGTGCCGCTCCGACAGCGAATGCATCCCAAGTAGCAAAAATGGCATCAATGCTTCCTTTTGGATGTTTATTCAACATTGCCGCAACCGCGTTCTGTGTTTGAACGGAAGTGTCAGCCGCTGCAACTCCAAAACGTTCCACTTCATTCAAACCAGGATTGTTTTCCAATGTTTCTTTATACACATTGTTACGTCGAACCATCGGAGGGAAACCGTCAACCCATAGATACACCACATTTGCTTCCCCGTTGAAATCGTTGACCAGTTGATCAAGTGCCAATTTTGCCAACTCCTCATCATCTTGTGAAGTTAACGTCACTCCATCAATATTTGCAAGGTCGCCATTAGAATCGAATGTCACCACCTCTTTGCCACTGTCGATAAGCTGCTGAACACCTTCCACAGTTGCCGCATCGTCACCATGAGAAATGATGACCCCGTCATAATCTTGGTTAACGGTTTGATTGATAGCATCATGGAATTTAGCACTGTCACCATTTGCAGTGAACACATCCACAGTAAATCCAAGGGATTCCCCCTCCTCTTTTGCTCCAGCTAAAAATTGTGCCGTATGATCATCCCCGCCAATCTTTCGGATTACCTTAATTTTCGCACCTTCCCCATCAGCAAACTTCTCTGGAACATTCTCAATCGGCCCTGCCGGCTTACTGCTCGCAGCAGAGTCGCCTCCTCCACTACAACCTGTTAATAATAATGTTGCTGTAGTTAGTGCCACAATTCCCTTTTTGAAAAAGTTTCTGTTCATTCTTTTTACTCCCCTTTTGTGTAATTTGTCTTTTGTTAATTTGGGATAACCCAGCTGTTGATTGGAGCACAGAGCGAAGACTCCTGAGGGAGATAGCGCTAGGTGGAGACCCCGCAGGCAAAGCCGAGGAGGCTCCACCGGCGCCCCTAGGAAAGCGAAGCTCAGTGCGGAAATCAACAGCAGTGTTTATTCGAACCCAAAATAAAAAACCTCTCCAAGAAAAGAGAGGTTTGAGCGCTAAATGAAAACAAATAGACGTGTCCCTCTCTTATCTTTCAAAACATCACTGTTTTGCAGGATTTAGCACCAATTCCAAACGGAACGGTTGCTGGGCGTCATAGGGCCAGTCCCTCTGCCACTCTTGATAAGAGATCGAAATATTTAGTTTATTAAAAGAATTAAGTATTACTTTACCGCCTTAAAGGAGAAGTGTCAATGGTTTATTTATTTTTTTTAATGGATATTAAAAGTAGCAGGAACTTGTAAATTAATGTCCACCATCTTCCCCTCCGTCTTCACTGTCTTCTCCACTATCACTATCTGCTTCCTCAGCATTCTCAAATAAATCATTAATCTTCTCAACTATGCCTTGCTTTTGAGGATTGTCTGTATTCATATGGTGAGCATGGATAAAATTCTCTATAGTAAAAATTTGTATCGCCTCTTGTTTACTCCTACCAATAAAGAAAAAATAAATACTAATGATCATTAATACTAACAATACAAATATGATTGAAAGCCATACAATTGCACTCAATGTTTTGCCCTCCAATTAAGAGAAATGCAATACCAAAGGGAGGTAATTACGATACTATATGTGCCAGGCTGTCATTACAGTAAATAAAATAATAATTTAATGTTGAAGAAGACGCATTGGTCTTTATTTGGATGAGGAACTCTTCGTTCCAATATCTATGAAATAGACGTCCTCAAAAGGACGACCATACGACCTTTATGACACGCGTTTTATCCTCTCTCTTCCTTTTTCGCGTTTCATACGACCTCTATGACACGCGTTTTTCCCTCTCTCTTCTTTTTCGCGTTCCATACGACCTCTATGACACGCGTTTTTCCCTCTCTCTTCTTTTTCGCGTTCCATACGACCTCTATGACACGCGTTTTATCCTCTCTCTTTCTTCTTTGCGTTTCATACGACCTTCATGACACGCGTTTTATCCTCTCTCTTCATTTATTGCGATGAGGACCTCTCTCCTCCCTTTGTCCCCAAACTGGCGTCATCATAAAGCCGATGAAGATCTCTTTCCTAAGATTTTATCTTATTAGAGGTCTTCATCTAGCTGCGTAGAAAATTAGTTACCTTCCCCAAAAAAAGAAAGCCCCACCCAAAATGGTGAGGCTTTCCCAGCATATATTATTTCGCTACTACATAAACACGAGTTTCATAAGGCTTCAATGTCAGCTCAGACACACCTTCCTGCGCAGCAACCTCATAGTTTTGAAGACGAAGGTCTGCAGAAGCTACCTCAAGGTCATCAAGTTCTACTGTTACTTCCTCTTCACTCAGGTTACATAGTACAACTGCCACTTTGTTATCAAGTGTTCTTGTGTAACCGTAAACTTGTGTATCATCTTCAAGAATCAGATTGTATTCGCCGTAAACAAATACTTCCTCTTCTTTGCGGATTTTGATCATATCGCGATAGAAGCTCAATACGGAATTCGGGTCATTCCATTGCTTTTCCACATTGATGGTTTTGTAGTTTTCATTTACGCCCATCCATGGAGTACCAGTGGTGAACCCTCCGTTCGGCTCATCGTTCCACTGCATCGGAGTACGGGAGTTGTCACGGCCTTTAGCCCAAATGATTTCCATCACTTTTTGAGCATGCTCCTCGCCCTTGGCACTCTCAATATCATAAAGATTTTTCATGCCAACATCATCGTAATCGTTAATGCTGTCAAACTTCACATTCGTCATACCAAGCTCTTGACCTTGATAGATGAAAGGAGTTCCCTGCATCAAGAAATACAACGCGCCTAGTGATTTCGCACTTTCCACTAAGTACTCTTTATCATTTCCCCACGTAGAAACAGAACGAGCCTGGTCATGGTTTTCAAGGAATAATGCATTCCAGCCGTTCCCTTCCAACCCTTTTTGCCATTTCGTCAATGTTTTCTTCAGTTGAAGAAGGTCTACGCCTCCTTCTGTTCCTTTTTCCCAAAGGCCAAGGTGCTCAAATTGAAAGATCATGTTGAACTTCCCGTTCTCTTCGCCGACCCACTCATCTGCTTGGTTCAATTTAACACCATTTGCTTCCCCGACAGTCATGATATCGTAACGCGCAAACGTTTGCTCTTTCAGTTCCTCAAGATGCTTTTGAATTCCTTCCACATTCATCATGTAGTCAAAAGATGGAACATAATCTAAACCTTTTGGATTTGGCAGGTCTGGGAATCCAGGCTCTTTTTTAATATGAGAAATAGCATCCACACGGAATCCGTCAATTCCTTTATCCAACCACCAGTTGATCATGTCATACAATGCAAAGCGGACATCTTTATTTTCCCAGTTCAAGTCGGGCTGTTCCGTTGCAAAGATGTGCATGTAATACTGACCAGTCTTCTCGTCCAACTTCCAAGCTGGACCATTGAAAATACTTTCCCAGTTGTTTGGCTCTTTGCCGTCTTTACCGTCTTTCCAAATGTACCAGTCACGTTTTGGATTGTCTTTAGAAGATGCAGATTCAATGAACCACTCATGCTGATCCGAAGTATGATTGATGACCAAATCAATGATAAGCTTCATATCGCGGTTATGCACTTCTTCCAGTAGCTCATCAAAATCCGCCATGTTTCCGAAGTCTTCCATGATGTCCTGATAATCACTGATGTCATATCCATTATCTACATTCGGAGACTTATACATCGGACAGATCCAAATAACATCTATACCCATATCTTTTAAATAATCTAATTTAGTAATAACACCTCGTAAATCACCAATACCGTCCCCATTGGAATCCATGAAACTTCTAGGATATACCTGATAGGCAACAGCTTCTTTCCACCATATCTTTTTCAATCTAGATACACTCCCTTTAATAACAACGGTCTTTACTATGATAGCGGTTGCATGACTGCGTAACCGTTTGCACAAATATACAAAAAAATATAACTTGGAATAATCCACTACTTTACTATACCATCTTTTTCACTAATTTCAACTCCATTTTGATTTAGTTTTATTCATGAAATGAACGGAGATGGTAACACTAACTGTTAGGAATATTTTAGGAGGTTTCAAACCATGAGATATTTATGGATTTTTCTACTGGTCTTCACGTTTGTATTCACCCCCTACTCTAGTCATGCCCTAGCAAATGACCAACCAAAAGCAGCTTTTACTAGATATCACTCGTTATGGCTTTTTGATGGCAAAGAGGAGCTACCGATTCACGAAAACATTGATGTAGGAAAATTCAGCTGGTCCTTCGATGGAAAATGGCTTGTTTATGAAGGAAGACAAATAGATTCAAATCAGGAAGAACCAGAGATTTGGTTATATAATACAGCTACCAAAAGTTCCACTAAGCTCAAAATCGCTGGCCATGATCCACTATGGAATCCCAATGACCACTCTTTTGCATTTTTGACTGGATCCATTTTATGTGTAGTTGAGCTCTCCTCCGATACACCAATCATTCATCAACTTACTGGAGGTGTATCTAATTTCACGTGGGACGGGAATGGAGTCAATCTTATTGCGTCAGCAAGTGCAGCATTATTTCCTGACGGATGGAGCCACCCCAGGCTTTACGAAGTTCATTGGGGTATAGAAAAAGAAGAGCATGAGATGGATGTAAAAGTTACCCCTCTTCACACCATCGGATCTCCGTTGAAGTATGAAGACACTTCCATACTAGCGGTGGATGTGGAGAATTTCTCTTGGTCAGATGACGGTAAAAGCTTAGCGATGGTGGTGGCGCCGACTGCTTCATGGTCTGCAGACAGCAACATGCTCAGTGTATATGTGAAAGAAAACAAACTCTTCATCCCGCTCGGAGAGATCTTGCTTGACCCCAACTGGATTAAATGGGCGCCAACCAAACCGCTTCTTGCTTCTATTCAGGGAGCTGGCCGTATGACTGGCGGCGTCAAAAACAAAACCCTGACAACAAGCACTATAATACCAAATTATAAAAAAACCCACACACCAAAAGGGTTTGCCGATGTAGACTTTGACTGGGTGGATGATGAAAGGATAGTGGTCGCACGAGGAAAAGAAACAAAGGACAGCACGGAAAAATTTAAGTCCTCGTTATATTTGGTAGATCTGAAGGAAAAAGAAGCTCTGAAGATTTCTGAAACACCAGAAGGTTTATCTGATAGTGAGCCTGTAGCATTGAGAGCTGGTTCATTGTTGGCTTGGGTCCGGGAAGATACGGATGGCAGAAGACATATTTGGATGAGTAAGGCTGACGGATCTGAAGGTCGGATGGTTGTGGAGAATGTGTTTGAGGTGATTTGGTTCGGGGAGTAGGGATGTTGGGCGGGATTTAGTATGCTGCTTGCATGTTATGACTCAATTATTGTGAAAAGCTGTGGCAAAATGGGGCTTTATATGGTTGTACAGTAGGGTTCGGACTAAAAATCGGTAGGACACTTACGACAATACTTTGGACAACTTTAGTTAAACTTCGGACATTTGCTTATATTCAGCCTGAACGATACCACTATTCTTATTTTTTAAACATAAGAAAAATCCCGCCACCAAAGCGGGATTTTCACTTTATCTCATATTAAGCTCTTGAAACGTAAGAAGAATCAGTTGTGTTGATGATCAACACGTCTCCTTCATTCACGAAGAACGGTACGTTAACTGTTACGCCTGTTTCCATTACTGCTGGCTTAGATCCGCCGG
The DNA here is from genome assembly GCA_001648575.1 of Sutcliffiella horikoshii DSM 8719. Lineage (GTDB taxonomy): Bacteria > Bacillota > Bacilli > Bacillales > Bacillaceae_I > Sutcliffiella_A > Sutcliffiella_A horikoshii. The sequence continues at coordinate 51,214 of LQXN01000064.1, forward strand.
AAGCTGTGTCGCCTTTGATGCCTGGCTCTGTTTCAGCTACTTTTAGTTCTACTGTATTTGGAAGCTCGACTCCAAGTGTCTCGCTATGGTACATCATGATGGCAACTTCCATGTTTTCTTTCAAGAACTTCAATTCGTATTCAATTTGAGCAGATGGAAGTTCCAACTGGTCATAGGACTCGTTGTCCATGAATACGTGCATGTCGCCGTTTGCGTAAAGATACTGCATTTTGCGGTTGTCTATCTGTGCTTTTGCTACTTTTTCACCGGCACGGAAAGTTTTTTCTTGGATGGCACCATTACGTAGGTTACGTAATTTAGAACGTACGAATGCAGCTCCTTTTCCTGGCTTAACGTGTTGGAAATCCATTACACGCCAAATGCCGTTGTCTACTTCAATTGTTAAACCTGTACGGAAATCGTTTACTGAAATCATTTATTAGTTCCTCCTAAAGCTATGTAAAATAATGCCCTACACGTATTGTATCCTTGAGACCTATACTCTAGTCTACACTACGAAAGATACATTTTTACAGTATAATAAGTTCTTTTGTAGAGAAGGAAAGTGTTTCGTTACCTGTTTCTGTAACGATTGTATCGTCTTCGATACGCACTCCGCCTAATCCAGCAACATAAATACCAGGTTCCACTGTTACAATCATTCCCGGCTCTAAGACTGTGTCTGATTTCACAGACAGAGATGGACCTTCATGGACTTCCATTCCAAGTCCATGACCTGTGGAGTGCCCGAAGTACTCTCCATAGCCTTTTTCTGTAATGTAATCACGTGTCAGTGCATCCGCTTCGCGGCCGGTAATCCCTGCCTTGATGCCTCTCATGCCTCGCAACTGTGCTTCCAATACAGTATCATAGATCGTTTTCAACTCATCGCTTGGCTCACCCACAGCAAGTGTTCTTGTGATGTCAGAGTTGTAGCCTTTATAGTATGCTCCAAAATCAAGGGTTACGAACTCGCCTTTCTCAATCACTTTGTCTGAAGCGACACCATGAGGCAGGGCTGAGCGGTAACCAGAAGCGACAATAATATCAAAGGATGAGGAAACTGCCCCTTGCTTTCTCATGAAGAATTCCAACTCATTGGACACATCCAATTCTGTCAGACCTGGTTTGATGTATGTAATAATATGTTCAAAAGCTGCGTCAGCAATCTGTGTAGCTTCCTTTAATATCTTAATCTCTTGTTCACTCTTAATCAAGCGTAACTTTTCAATAACGCCAGAAACAGGGACAAGATCCGTTTTAATGGTTGTTTTGTAGTTTAAATATGCAGAAAATGTCACATGGTCTTGTTCAAACCCAAGCTTCTCGATACCAAGGTCTTTCACCACGTTTGCGATTTCATCTACTAATCCACCTTTGTGCTGGACGATATCAAAGCCTTCACACTGTTTTGCTGCTTGTTCGGTGTAACGGAAGTCAGTGATGAATACGGCTTTATTTTCTGTAACTACTGCAACTCCTGCTGATCCGCTGAAACCTGTGATGTATTGGCGGTTCTTTCCGCTTGTAATGAGTAGTGCATCAATACCTGAAGCTTGAAAGCTCTCTCTAAGTTTTGTTAATTTTGTCATCTTGCCTATTCCCCCTTGTTCTGATTCAATAAAGCCATTAATGCCAGTTCATAGCCGTATAAACCAAGACCGACAATCTGGCCTGCTGTTACAGGTGCGGTGACGGATGTATGCCTGAATTCTTCCCGCTTATGTATGTTGGAAATGTGCACTTCCATTACCGGTACTGATATGCTTGCGATGGCATCACGTATCGCATAACTGTAATGGGTGAAGGCGCCTGGATTGAAGACGATCCCGTCGTATTGACCTTCCGCATCGTGGAGCTTATCGATAAGCTCCCCTTCGTGATTACTTTGAAAGCATGTAAGTTTACAGGAATGTTTGTCTGCAAATTCCTGAAGTTGCGCTTCAAGATCCTGCAATGTTTGACTGCCATATACTGCGGGCTCCCTTAGTCCCAGTCGGTTTAAGTTGGGACCGTTTAGAACAAGTAAGCGCATTCTTCAATCTCCTTTTCAAAACAAATAACTTAAATCAACACCCTTAATCCATATAAAAAAGAATGTCCAATTACTGAACATTCTATCACATTCTGCTATCCCCTACTACTCATTAGATGAGGAATGTGTTTGTTGTTTGGAATGCTGATTTTGGTTTTGCATTTCATTGTATTCAAATGAAATGGAGTATCCCACGAAAACCCCGAATAAAATGTATAAGCACACATTTGTAACATTCGTATCAAGGGTAAGTTCCATCACCGTTTTAATGGAAGGAAACATAGGGTTCAATAAAAAGAAAACAAGTCCCCATAGCGCCAGTCCATAGACAATCCCTATCCAAAAATGCTGGAACTTCTTGAATATTGCTGCATATATGAGAGCTGCCCCGATGCCGAACAATCCCAGCAGGATGACACTGATGATGTGCCCGAGCCACCCTTTCTTCCAGTCTCCCAACGCCCAAGGCTGTAGCACCACATTCGGGCTGATTTCGGTGAAGCTGAAAATGTATGCAAAATATCCAATCAGGCTCCAAAACACACCTCCAATGAACCCTGTAATGATGACTTTTGTCATAAAGCTCATCGGCTCTTCTCTTTGATTCTGTTCCAACTTCTTGTTTTCACTCATTGTATGTCTTCCTCTCTTCGGCATGTATACACATATCTTTCCATAAGAAAAGCAGAACCATACAAAATCACCACATATTTTCCAATAAAGAATCGCAGGGAGTAGAGGTTTTTTGAAGATTCGGGTAGAATATAAAGTAATAGAAATTTTTTCTTCTTAGAAAAGTTAGGTTGGTGCTATTATGTCCAAAGATTCAAAACCTGTTTATGGAGGACAGGCTGTGGTGGAAGGCGTGATGTTTGGTGGCAAACGTCATTACGTGACGGCGATTCGCAGAAAAGATGATTCCATCGAATACCTTCATGTGCCAAGAAAAACAAATCCTACATTACAGGCTTTAAAGAAGATACCTTTTTTACGTGGTATCGTTGCCATTGTGGAAGCCGCAGGCAACGGATCAAAGCATCTGAATTTCTCCACCGAGCGCTATGATGTAGACCCGAGTCAAGACGAGGAAGAGATTCATAATAAGAAAGAGCCTTCCAAACTTGAAATGATTTTAAGTGTCGCGGCAGTCGGCATATTATCTTTTATTTTTGGTAAGTTCATCTTTACCCTTGTCCCTGTTTTTTTGGCAGAATTGACAAAACCGGTCTTCCCTGGGGATTTTGCTCAAGTTTTGATAGAAACGATTTTTAAATTGATGCTTTTGTTAGCATACATATACTTTATATCCTTTACCCCGATCATAAAAAGGGTATTTCAATATCATGGTGCGGAACACAAAGTGATTAATGCTTACGAAAACGGGAAAGAATTAACTGTAAGCAATATCCAAGCACAATCTAGATTGCATTACCGATGCGGGAGCAGTTTCATCCTGTTTACGGTTGTTGTGGGCTTCTTCGTGTATCTGCTAGTTCCGACAGATCCTTTGTGGGTCCGTGTATTGAATCGATTAGCACTCATTCCTGTCGTTCTTGGAATCTCATTTGAAGTTTTGCAGCTTACTAATAAAGTTCGTGAAATTCCTGTTTTAAAAGTTTTAGGTTACCCTGGTCTTTGGTTACAACTATTGACGACGAAAGAACCAACTGACGACCAGGTGGAAGTAGCCATCCATTCCTTCAACAGACTCTTGGAGCTAGAACAAGATTCGGAAAAAAAGATTACCGAAGAAATAGTATAAAAATCCGCAACAAGCCTTATCCTAGAAAATATACTATTAAAACAATCAGTGGTGGTAACCGTTGAATAAGTAACTGGTTACCTGGGAGGTGGCGAAAATGAAAAGAAGCTATCGAAAACCGATATTCTATACCCTCGTTTCCTTAGCAGCTTTTTATTTAATCATTCAGTTGTTCAGTAATCCAGGAGGGTTATTTACTAATCTCCTTTTAATAATAGGGGGAGCAACCGTTTTTTATCTGATCTTCCGTTATTTTATCCAAGGAAGACTTGGAGGCAAAACGGATGCCAGATATAGTAAAGCTGTCAAGCAATCGAAAAAGAGATATGCGGCCACATCAAATGCAAAACCAAATGTCAGTCCCATTACAAGCAGAGACCGCGCAAGCACCAAGCCAGCCGTACCTAAACGAAAAGCCCCTTCCCATCTGACCGTGATCGACGGGAAAAAGGGCAAAAAGAAAAACCGGGCTTTCTTCTAAAAGAAAGTTCGGTTTTTCCTTTTTCAGTAGCTCCATTTCATCAAAAATGCCTCTGCCCTTTTCTTTCCGATCTCTAAAAGACCCCTTTTCCTTTCCTCTGTCAATGCAAATTCCGTTATTGCGATATGGTCCATCGGGATGAATATGACATCTTTCTCATGCCGGCTCGATATATGCTTGGCATCATGGGCATCCTTCATCGTTTCAAATAGAGCCCCGAACATAGTGATGGCATTATTTATCCTATTAACCGGGCGATCCTCTTGTTTAGCACTTAGCTGGATGCCAAGCACCGGCCTGACTTTTGGTATCCGGTCATTATCGAAAAGCCAGATTGGAAAATTGCTTAACACCCCTCCATCCACAAAAAGATATGTCACTCCTTTCCCCTTTATTCTGACAGGTTCAAAAAAATATGGGATACTGCAGCTCATCCTCACCGCCTTTGCTACTGAAAACCTCTTGGGGTCAAGATGATATTTGGGAAGGTCATCTGGAAGAATTGCTATTGTTCCGCTCGTCAAGTCAGAGGCAATAATTCGGAGATAGTCTTTAGGAAGGTCTCCAAAAGTCCTCACACCTTTTGCAGCTAGCTTCTGTTCCAGCCATTTTTCTAAGAGATCTCCTTTATATAGACCAAGTCTCCAATATAAAAGGAACCATTTTGTGATTGGAGATGGCAAAAGTGTTCTTCTCTGATCCAAGAAATTCATTATATCCGTTTCATCAAGCATATCGGAAATTTCATGTGCGGTATAACCTGCTGCTGTAAATGCAGCAACAATGGAGCCTGCACTTGTACCCGCCAAACGCTGGAACTTCAATCCCCTTTCCTCTACAGCCTGGAGTGCCCCAATGAGAGCAAATCCTTTTATTCCGCCGCCTGAAAAAACCCCATCTATCTTCAATGGAACCCCCTCCATGACATACAACCGCATATCTTCCTTCTACATCTTTAATAAGGATTTGGAGGAATTATGCCGGAAAACAAAAAAAGGACAGACCACTCTGCCTCAAAGGCCGGTCCATCCAATCATTTATGACATTACATACAGGAAGGGGATTTTCTATTGATTCTCCTCATTCTGCTTTTGGATGGCCTGCAACACTTCCACCCGATTCTTCTCTTCTTCAAAGTATTGAACAAGATCCCCAATGCGGTCTATCGCATTCCAACTAAGATGATGCTCAATGCCTTCCACATCTTCATAAATATTTTCTTCATCCACGCCAATAACTCGCAAGAACTGCTCAAGTAACTCATGACGATATACCAACCGCTTCCCAATCTTCTTCCCCTTGGAGGTAAGAACCAGTCCACGATATTTTTCATAGATTAAGTATTGGTCTTTATCAAGTTTCTGGACCATTTTTGTTACAGAAGAGGGATGTACAGCCAATGCTTCGGCGATATCTGATACTCTCGCATAACCTTTATCTTCAATCAACATATAAATTTGTTCTATGTAGTCTTCCATACTTGGGGTAGGCATAATATCCCTCCATTTCCAATCCACGTACTAAGCCGTCATTTAAAATGATACCCCAACTCTCATGGGATGACAAGTTAGGGTTTGGTAGTATGGAGAGATTCTAAGAATGCTTTTCATATTCATACGAATTAAAGTTGAGAATTTGAACATCCACTTCCACTTTTTGCAAAGAATCTTCAGTTAAATAAAATTCGTTGTTATTTTTTAGTTTCTTGAACTGCTTAGGATACTTCCTGAACCAACCTTCACCGAAATTAAAGATATCTATTTGTTCCTCCACACCGTTTAAATAGATTCTTTCCACTCTTTCTTGAATATTCTTTTCCATTATTTTTTTCAACTTATTTATTTTAATATCGGTCATTTTACCAACCACATCTGCATTGACCGAGATTTTTAGAGTCATTTTAGGCTGGGATGTATTTTTATCATATTTAATTTTCATTTTTGGACGGTCAATATTAAGAACGGCAGCGATTTTTCCGTCTTCCTCCACTTTCTCGTTTAAAGAAATCCTTTCTTCTTGCAGCCATTCAATGAAGATGGAATCTTCTATCGGGATATTCGTTATGAATTTTTGTTTAGAGAAAACGGAATAGCCATCAAAAAAAAGAATCGGATAGTCTTCGTCCGCAAACCAAGTAGCCTTATCAATTTTCACTATCGGTATTTTCGCTACCCCCATAGGCTCATAATAATCGCGCAGAAAATAGAGAAGTGAGGTTGGGTTTAATTCTTCTTGTGCCAGCCCCTTCACTTTTTCTCTGTACAACACGGTATAGACAGCAGGGTAATCAAAGAGTGCCTTGATATTTAACACCTCTTCAATACTTTCTTCAGTCGTGACTAATCTTAGGCGATGCCTCACAGAACGATTTCTTGCTATCTCTTCCAAAACTTGATCGGCCTTTTCATTGATCAGTTTTTGACTCATTACGAGCGTCCTTACATGACCAAAAAAGAGGGGTGGTTCAGATTTCTTATATAAGTTGCTGATTGCAAGGTTAATGGATTCCCCTCTTGCGCTTGCAATATAAATCGGGACGGGACCTACTGGTTTTCCGCCTTCCTGTTTGGCGATATTGGCAAAATTCAGCCCTTGCAAGAAGACGATATATTCCTCAGTTTCATCATCATAATCCATTCCAATTGCCACAATATAGGTCAAGTCCTGAATATTCTTTATCCCTGCACAACCTGTTAAAGTTACTGAGAATACCAACCAAATCACAATAGAAATTTTCCTCATGCTTGCCCCCCTCTATCAGGATTATCTGTATCGGTCGAGGTGGTGCGTGAACGATATAATTGCAATGGGAGCTTCAAAAAAGACTTGGATATTTCTGAAATACTTACAGGTGCTAGCGAGCCCAAATACGGCTCACCAAATGAAGTTAAAGTGGAAAAGTAAAAGACGGTCAGGATAAACCCCAACACCACTCCAAACAGACCAAAAATTGTACTAAGGATGATGATAGCAAACCTTATGATAGTAACGGCCGAGCTGAGTGATTGATTCACCAGCGTAAAAGAAGCGATATAGGTGATTGCTGCGACGACGAGCATTGTCGGTGAAGTCAAGCCTGCTCTTATCGCTGCGTCCCCGACAATCAATCCTCCAAGTACCGCTACCGTCTGTCCTATTGCCTGAGGAAGGCGGACCCCTGCTTCATTAAAAAGTTCAAATAAAAATAAAATGATGAACATCTCCACTGCAGCTGATAGTGGAAGACCAAAGCGCGACACCGAAATGGTAGCCACTAATAAGTACGGAATTTGCTCAATATTAAAGGACGAAAATGCAATCCACATCCCTGGCAAAAAACCAGATATTATGATGCCAAGCATACGGATGATACGTTCTAATGATACATAGGCATAATTGATATAATTATCTTCTGGAGATTTTGTTTGAACTAATAAACTAATTGGAGCATATGTAACGGTAGGATTGCCATCTATAATTATTGCAAACCGGCCCTGATTCAAGGTTTGCACAATAAAGTCAGGTCGTCCGGTAAAATCCATTGACGGAAAGACGGAGTACGGTTTATCTCTGACTAATGACTCTAATTCATATGTGGAGGTCAACACATCCGTCTCCACTTTATGGAGCCTGCTTTGTATTTCCTTCAATACTTCTTTATTGATGACGTCATCTAAATATAGAAGAGCCACTTTTGTTTTACTCCTCTTCCCAATCGTGTATCGTTCCAGGCACAAGGTTGAGCTGTTCAACCTTCTTCTCACCAAGGATATATTCGTTTTAATATCCTCTACAAACCCGTCTTTAGGTCCTCTGATGGAAGTCTCAAGTGCAGACTCTTCCGGTTCTCGCTTAGGAAGATTGACCGCTTCAAGTCCAAAAAGACCATCACTAATTTTAAAGAGAATATTCCCCTGAAGGAGAAAAGTAGCTATGTCTTCTACTTCTTTCTCCTTTAAATCCTTCACTTGAAAGGTGGTGACTAGATGTTCCATTAAAGGTAGACCCTTATTATCATTTAACCGCGGCAAGATAAATTGATTTAAATACTGGAAGTCTGCCATTGTATCAAAATAGATTAGTTCATATTTTTCTGATTCTGTGTGAAGTACTTCCCACACCAAATCCTCACTTTTAGAAAATTGTGTTTTAAGTTGATCTGCTTTCGTTTGTATTGTTTCTTCATTAGATTCAGCTGGATTTTTGTTTTCCGGTTTCACCATTCTTTTCATCCCTCTTTTTAAATACTATTAGAAGAAAAGCTGATATTAGTGTTTGGAAAACAAGGAAAACCATACACCCTGGTAAAAAATAACGATAAATGGATTCATAGAATCAATAAGTATCTATTCTTGCATAAACAAGCAAAAATAGAAGGAGATAAACTACCCCCGCTACTATTCGATTTGGCTTATAATGCTTGTTCCTTTTTGAAAAGAAACGGGATAGCAGATAAATGAAAAGCCCTACCCTGATCACCGCACCGCTCAACCATTGAAAAAGCGCAAAAAAATCCAAGTGAGAAATATAATCCCCGATATTCAAGACGCGCCACTGCTCATAAGCAGGATAACGTAAATGGGTTGCCTCTTCTGGACCAAATTCCATGATGGATGCTGTAAGCGGACCAAGCATAAGGACCGTCAACAGGACCAACAGTATAAATAACTGATGAAATTTCACCTTCTCCTGGGCAAATGGTTGTAACAGCACCACTATATACACTTCAAGAAGACCAGCAAGGGCATATATCATCCCTTTCCATACCGGTGTAAAACCCTCACTTAATAACGGAAACAAAAGACTCGGATCTTTAATAGAGGTGTTCGTGATGGCGATGAAAATGCCGAATATCATTACGATGGGCAACAAGACTCCGCTTGAGATAGCCATGTATTTGACCCCACCTACCGTGATGATCAAGCAAACCACAATCAAAATGAAGTTTATCAACGTAACTGAAGCATCAGAAAGGAAATAGGAGTTTAACCATATCAATAAATCCCGAATGGTTATAAATGCACTAGTGAATAAAAAGACGACAACAGGAAGGGATAAAAGGAATGACACCACTTTTCCAGCCCGTTTCTCCACAAAAGCAAAAAAACCCTCTTGAGGACTATTATTCACAATGAAATATATCAGCCATAGGAAAAATAAGGCTATGGGAAAGGAAAGCAGGACACTTAGCCAGCTATCCCTTCCACCCGCATTTAACAAATTCGGGATCAATATAACGTGATTAAGCAGCCCCGTGGATAAAAGGAGCATCATGAATAACTGTCTGGGTATCAATACTTTAATCAAATTTTGCATAAGCTCTCTCCAAATCATATGGTAATCTTACTTTTTCCATTTGTTGTTAAACTATGTGTAACTTTCGAAGGGAGAGGAGTAATGGTTTTGCTCATAGAAAAAAGAGCACACGATTGTGTACTCTTTTTAAACTTACATTTTTATAAGCCGCACTTCAATTGAGCGCCGCAATCCGTACATGTATTGCATCCGCCGATTTCCTTTACCGTTCCGATTCGGCAGACTGGGCAGGTGTTCCCTACTTCTGATCCATATTGGACATTTGTGGAGCGTAGATCGTTGATTGTTTCAACAAGGACCACCGGCTTTTTAACCACATCTTCCATTTGGATCTGTTCGCCTTCATCCATCGTGTTCTCTTCCGCTTTAAGCGTCAGGACCTGGGAGTCACGGCTTCCATCCACATAGACCGTACCACCTTTTGCTCCACCTTTGTAAAGGCGTTCGTACACTTTTTTGACCTGGTCCACTGTATACCCTTTCGGCGCGTTAACCGTTTTGGAAATGGAGCTGTCAATCCAGTTTTGAATGATGCACTGTACATCGGCATGTGCTTGTGGAGCCAGTTCCATCGCGGAAATAAACCAGTTTGGCAGATTTTCAGCATCTGCTTCCGGGTTTGCATCCAAGTACTCTTGTACGATGTCTGCTTTCACTTCAATGAACTTTCCTAGACGTCCGCTGCGGAAGTATGAGAAGGAGAAGTATGGCTCAAGCCCTGTTGATACCCCTACCATTGTTCCGGTTGATCCAGTTGGAGCAACTGTTAACAAATGAGAGTTACGAATACCTGAATTCATGATGCCTTCTTTAATATCTTCCGGCATTTTACTCATGAAGCCTGTTTTCGTGAATGCATCACGAAGGCGATTTGTTTCTTCTGCTGTTGCACCCTCTAAGAACGGGAAGCTCCCTTTTTCTTTTCCAAGTTCAACAGAAGCACGATATGCGGTTACCGCAATCGTTTCAAATACTTTATCTACAAGCTCGTTTCCTTTCTCAGAGCCGTATTCTGTTTCACAATAGATCAGAAGATCGTGAAGGCCCATTACTCCCAGTCCAACACGGCGCTCTCCCAATGCTTGCTTTTTATTTTCTTCCAAGAAGTAAGGAGTCGCATCGATAACGTTATCTTGCATTCTTACGCCGACTTCCACTGTTTGCTTCAGTTTTTCAAAGTTTACTGTTTTTGTTTCCTTGTCCGCAAATTGAGCCAGGTTGACGGCTGCCAAGTTACAGACAGAGAATGGAGCGAGGGGTTGTTCCCCACATGGGTTGGTTGCTACAACCTTTTGTCCGTATGCTTTTGCATTTGTCATATCGTTGGCATTGTCGATAAAGAAGATTCCCGGCTCAGCTGAGTAAGTTGCACAAATATTGACCAGATTCCAAAGTTCTTTTGCCTTAATCTTTCTGTATACTCTCACCTTGTGACCGAGTTTCTCCCACTCTCGTACGTCTCCAACTTCTGACCATTGTTCATTATAGATAGCCATTTCGTCTTTATCGTATGCTTCCACATCTGGAAAACGAAGATCAAAGTCAGAGTCGTTCTCAACAGCTTCCATAAATTCTTTGGTAAGAGTAATGGAAATGTTGGCACCTGTCAGGAACTCAGAGTTATGAACCGTGTAAGTTCCGCCTACTTTTAACTTCTGCTCCGCATCCTTGATGATGGCTTCTGTAAATCCGCCGTATCCTGGGATGTGTTTGAAGTTTGTAACAGATTGGTACATCGTGATTTCTTGGTCTGTTAGCGGAGTGAACTTCAGCTTATCCTCTGCCGCTTTTTTGATACTTTCGTCATTTGTATTTTCAATCAGGTAACGTAGAATTCTAGGGTTTTGCATTTTGGAGATGATGAATTCTACGATATCCGGGTGCCAGTCTGCTAGCATGATCATTTGAGCCATTTCGTTACGCCGATTCGCTTAATCGACTCTCTATGTCACCATAGAGTTCAGACCATATCTTACACTTTTTAAAGTGTCCTCGCACTTCGAATTCGCTTGAATCCTACTCTACTCACTTCTGCCATACTTCGGCATGTTTTCGATGGTCGTTGAACCTTCACCATTTGACAGGCGCTTGGCTGCTGATTATCTTTAACCGCTTGTTGTTTTTAAGCATTCACGCTCACCGTTTCCAGTCACGTTGTAGCCAACAAGTCATTAATGACGCAATGTACTTTATTAAAGTTATTAAGAATGTCATCTTCCCAGAATCTCACAATCCTATAACCGTTTTTGATGGCAATATTATTTTTGTTTTTGTCTATTTTAATTCTTCGAAGTTGCCATTCTTCAGGTTTAGGATAAAACTTTGGGTTAGCATGCCAATAGTCTCCATCACATTCAATGATTAATCCATAGTCTTTTAAAAGAAAATCAAATTGTCTTTTTTCTAGAATAAAGGAGTATTGATAGTCAATATGTTGGTCCTGTAGAAACTTCTCCATTATTTTTTCTATTTTTGTCTTTTTAAAGACCTGATCTTCCATTTGTCTTAATGTAGCAGCCCTAATCTTTTCAATAGTTTCTCTACTATAAACACCTGTTTTACCACTGTTCCATGAAGGAGTATTATTCTGTCTTCTGGTGGCAGATGTTTTTTTGATTATTGAATTAAAATGTTCATTTTTTATATCAATTGGCATTTTCTTATGCCACTCTGCAACCTTTTGGGATTTGAGTGTTTTAGCACACTTCTTACTGCATGTCTTAGTCTGCCTATTGGAAGCTTCAAATTTGCTTGAACATACTAAGCACTCAAGTGGTTTTCCTTTTGTAGAACAACTTCTACTACAATGTAACTTTGGGATTCCTCTTCTCAACCCAACTTTGTTATTACAGAGTTCATATGAACAAATTAGTTCCTTTTCTTTATAGTAGAACTCGATTAGGTAACTCTCTAGATTTAGACTATGATTTTTTAAAAGGTGTGATGTAAATCGGCCTTGCTTATTATGGGAAAATGAATATCCACATATTTTACATTCTTGGTTAGATTTTTTGCGTCATACGGTTTCTTCATGGCTAATCTCCTTTAAAATTATCAGATAATCAGGATGTATTTCACCATAAAAGCCCGTTAAAAGACTTTCCAGCAATTCACGAGGTTTGTTTAGAGACGAGGCACTTAAGCTGATTTACCACGTCTTGATCCACCTTGTTCCACAAGATGCGTCAATTTTGCAATGTCATCCAACCAGGAGACACTACCGGAGGATTTACCGTTAACCCCTCTTGCAAGCGCATTTCGTGGGCGAAGCGTTGATCCGTTTGTACCAACTCCGCCTCCGCGGCTCATGATTTCCATTACTTGTTTACGGTGTTCCGAAATTCCTTCACGGGAATCTTGTACGAACGGCATCACGTAACAGTTGAAGTAAGTTACATCTGTGTCTGCCCCAGCTCCGTATAACACTCGTCCAGCCGGTACAAAGTTCATGTTAACCAATTCATGATAGAACTTTTCAAACCATTCCTGGCGCTTCTCTTCGGTCGTTTCTACTGCTGCCAAGCCTTTTGCGTTACGTTTGGCAATTTGCTCGTAGAAGACTTCTAGAGGCTTCTCAATGACATCCAGGGATCGGACGACAACGCCCGTTTCGGCTTCACCTTGCTTTGTGAGAACTCCACGATATTCTTCTTCAATCAGGACAGAAGCTTTTTTAGTAGACCAGTCTATGTCTTGTATGTAACCAAGACCTCTAGCAGGGAATTTAGGATCTTCTTTAATTGTTAGTACAACGAAATCTCCTGCTGTAAGCGTTACTTTCTCGGTATCTTTGAATGCGTAACGATCAAGCATTACCAGGCGGGAAACACCTTTATGTGTGGTGGTCATATCCTCTGTGATGGGGTGTACTTGAGGAAACAGGCTGATGTCCTTGTTCAAGCGTTCAATATTGATTTTCAATTTGTTTTCATTAATAGCAATCGTCATTATTACAACTCCTCTAAATCTCGTGATGAACTTTATAAAAGTGCATCATGAATTTAATTACACATAACTTACCATACATATACCCATTTAGACAAGCATAACACCCATATATAGTATGTATTTATTTTTCGACACTACTATATATTGATTTTCTGCAAAAAGAATCTAAATTTGTCAAATTATAAAACCGTCAAATTAAGGAGGGATTTCAAGAAAAACGAAGATTACATTCTATTTTCAAGGCAGAATGACTTTTTTTGTCGCTTGCGCATTTTTACGAAATATAGCGAGCCTTCTATATCAACGTTTTGAGAAAATCCTTCCAATTTGGCGAAAAATATTTTTTATATTCTTCCGCTTACTATTACATATATAGTAGACCCTTTTCACTACCCCACTACATATAGTGCAAAACAAAAAGATAACGAGAAATGGAATCCTCGTTATCTTTTATAATTCCACTCGTCTGTGGAATATTTCTTTTCCATGATTGCATGGACTTCGGTTAATTCTGCTTCTGTCAGCTCATGGGGTTCAAGCGTGATGTTCAAGCCTTTTTCAAATCCCATATAGAAAGCTTTTTTGGCTTCTTCCATGGTAACCGGCGTTTCCCGAAGTGCATTGATTGCCACCGCTTTATTTTTAAAGTTCTTCTGCATCCGTTCCTTCACCCGTTCACTTGGGTAATTGAACAGACTGAAAAGTAGGTCTTCATCAATATCGAGCAGAATGGAACCGTGCTGCAAGATGACACCCTTTTGACGGGTTTGCGCACTGCCTGCAACCTTTCTCCCCTCGACCACAAGTTCATACCAGGATGGTGCATCAAAACAAACGGAAGAGCGCGGGTTCTTTAACCCTTGCTTCTCCTCTTCTGTTCTTGGAATCGCAAAGTAAGCATCAAGTCCCAGCGCCTTGAATCCTTCCAATATGCCTTCAGAAATCACTCGATATGCCTCCGTGACCGTCTGCGGCATTTCCGGATGTTCTTCAGAGACAATGACACTATAAGTCAATTCCTTGTCATGGAGGACGCCTCGTCCACCAGTTGGTCTCCTGACAAATCCCAGACCTAACTCCCTAACGCGTTCCATGTTGATTTCTTTTTCCACTTTTTGAAAATAGCCAACAGATAACGTAGGAGGGTTCCACCCGTAAAAACGAATAGTTGGTGGAATCTTACCTTCACTGTGCCATTCTAATAGCGCTTCATCAAGCGCCATATTGAATGCAGGAGATTGATCCTTAGAATCAATGAACCTCCAGATTTCTTTGGTCATATTATGTACCTCATTTACTTCTATATGATAGATTAGTCTACCAAAACTACCTTTTGATTTCAAAGTTAAAGCTTGGCAGTTTTTTAATGCAAATAATAGAAAAGGATGACATTTCTCTTAAGCTTTAATATAATATACTTTGGTAGAAAAAGAAAAAGAGGGGTTGTCTAGTTTGGCTTTATACGTAACATTAGGAATCTTGGCAGCATTTATCGTCTATTCAGTGATCATGTTTATCTACCAACGTAAAATTCTAACAACCTTAACGGAAGAAGAATTTCGCGCTGGTTATCGTAAAGCGCAGCTGATTGATGTCCGTGAACCGAAAGAATACGACGGCGGGCACATCCTTGGCGCAAGAAACATTCCTTTGTCTCAAATGAAAATGAGAATAAAAGAAGTACGTCAAGACCAACCAGTCTACATTTACTGCCAAAACACCATGCGCAGTGGTCGTGCAGCTCAAATGTTAAAGCGTAAAGGCTACACGCAGCTTTACCAACTTAAGGGCGGATTCAAGCGCTGGGGCGGTAAAATCAGAACGAAAAACTAATTGAAGCTTTTTGTACAAGCGGCAAAAACGCACAACAGCAAGAAATACGAAAATAGCCAATAAATAAGAGCACTCTGCATATTAATGTGTAACTGCGGAGTGCTCTTTTGTATTACTGGACGGTATGATTTAATGTTTCGTTAATCTGAGCGATATGACGACGTTCATGGAATCCGATCAATTGTACCCATTGTTGTGAGGATAGGTCGCCGATCCAACGATGATTGAAGCCATATTTATGTAGCGCTATATCGTCCACTTCCTGGATGAACATGTTCAGATTAGCCCTCGATTGCTCCAACAGGTCAACCAGTTCTGCTTTTGTGTATGGGTGTTCAGATGGTGTAATATCTTCTGGAGCTTCCACTTTATATGTTCTGTTGGCCAACATTTTTTCAAGTGGCAAATCTTTTTCTTCTACTTCGTTTTTCACTTCGATCGCTTTTCTTAATCCATTCGTTATTTTGTTTTCAATCAAGTATAGATGCTCCACATTTTGAGAGACGGTCCAGAGGCTGTCGTGCTTTTGGTGCAGTTGTTCTTCTGAGACCCCTTTTATTAATTCCAGCAATTCTTCTCTTGCTTTATAGGTTTGCTCATAGTACATTTGCTTTCCCTCCCTATGTTTCTAGTTTTATCTTAAGGCTTTTTGTGGAATTTGAGAAGTGATATGTGGTGATGGAGACTGCACCTACGCAAAAGGGACTGATTCACACCAAAGCGGACGTGCATTATCAGGGGGAAATTCATTTTATCCTGAATTTTTGAGATTTATCCTGAATTTTTAGAATTTATCATGAATTTTTGCGATTTATCCTGAATTTCTGAGATTTATCCTGAAAAATCGAATTTTATCAGGAAATCGACCCGCTTCATCAAAATTCGACACCCTCTAATTCACCAGCTAGCCAGTAACCCTAACCACTATTATTATTCCACCAACAAAAAAGAGAACAGGTCGCCCTGTCCTCTCTCCACACAAAGTCCTCTTTACGCTTCCTTCTTAAAACGCAAGACCGGCTTACGCGCTGCCAGCGTTTCATCCAATCTCTTAATCACGGTTGTATGAGGAGCTTCTTGCACCACTTCCGGATTTTCTTCCGCTTCGCGGGCAATCTGGATCATCGCTTCGATGAAGGAATCCAATGTTTCTTTTGATTCCGTTTCTGTCGGCTCGATCATGATGCACTCTTCCACATTCAATGGGAAGTAGATGGTTGGCGGGTGATAGCCGAAATCAAGCAGGCGTTTGGCAATGTCCAAAGTACGCACACCTAGCTTCTTCTGACGCTTACCGCTCAATACGAATTCATGTTTACAATGTCTGTCAAACGGCAGATCATAATGCTCTGCCAGACGGCGCATCATGTAGTTCGCGTTCAATACGGCATATTCCGTTACTGCTTTCAAGCCATCCGGACCCATGGAACGGATATACGTGTAAGCACGAACATTGATGCCGAAGTTACCGTAGAACGGCTTCACGCGGCCGATAGATTGTGGACGGTCGTAATCGAATCCGAACGTGCCGTCTTCTTTTTTCACCACAAGTGGTTTTGGCAAATAAGGAATCAGATCGGATTTTACACCAACTGGTCCAGATCCCGGGCCACCGCCGCCATGAGGGCCTGTGAATGTCTTGTGCAAGTTTAAGTGAACCACATCAAAGCCCATGTCCCCAGGTCGCGCTTTGCTTAGTACTGCATTCAGGTTTGCACCGTCATAGTAAAGCTTTCCGCCTGCATCGTGAACAATGCGTGCCATTTCTAAAATATTCTCTTCAAAAAGGCCAAGTGTGTTCGGGTTGGTCAACATCAAAGCAGCCGTGTCTTCCCCTACCACTCTGCGAAGGTCTTCCAAATCCACCAATCCGTTTTCGTCGGATTTAACCGTGATTGTTTCAAGCCCAGCCACTGTTGCAGATGCCGGGTTTGTTCCGTGCGCGGAGTCAGGGACGATTACCTTTGTACGGTTTAGGTCATTGTTTGCTTCATGGAAGGCGCGGATCATCATGAGACCCGTCCACTCACCATGAGCTCCAGCTGCTGGTTGTAGGGTCACTTCGTCCATCCCTGTGATTTCGATCAGGTGTTCTTGAAGGTCGTGCATCAATTCCAACGCACCTTGCACAGTGGACTCATCTTGTAACGGATGAATATGTGCGAATCCAAGGAAGCGTGCCACGTTTTCATTGATTTTCGGGTTGTATTTCATCGTGCAAGAACCTAGCGGGTAGAAGCCAGAGTCCACACCATGGTTACGATTGCTTAATGCTGTATAGTGGCGCATAATATCAAGTTCGGAAACTTCCGGTAGTTCCGGTGCTTCCTCGCGGATATATTCGCTTGGGAAAAGTTCAGCTAAATCTACTTCTGGTACATCGTTTTCAGGCAGGCTGTATCCGATACGACCTTCTCTGGACATTTCAAAAATGAGTGGTTGATTTTGCTTTTTCATTGTTGATGAGCCCCCATTTCTCTCGCTAGTGTGTCGATTTCCTCTTTAGTACGCAGTTCCGTTACCGCAAGCAACATATGGTTTTCTAGTTCAGGATAGTACGTTCCTAAGTCATAGCCACCAATCAATCCTTTTTCGAGGAGTTTGCGATTGACTTCTTTGATCGGAGTGGACAACTTCACCACAAACTCGTTGAAGAACGGACCGCTGAATGTTACTTCAAGCCCTGCCGCTTCCAATGAACGCTTGGCGTATTGTGCTTTTTGAATGTTTTGTACAGCCATTTCTTTGACACCTTTTTTTCCTAGTGCAGTCATGGCAACAGAGGCAGCAAGTGCATTCAATGCCTGATTGGAACAAATATTAGAAGTAGCTTTGTCACGACGGATATGTTGTTCACGTGCTTGAAGAGTCAGAACGAATCCGCGTTGGCCTTCCTCATCCACCGTTTGTCCCACTAATCTACCAGGTACTTTACGCATCAATTTCGTTGTGACAGCAAAGTAACCACAGTGTGGTCCGCCAAATTGTGTAGGGATACCGAACGGTTGTGCATCCCCTGTTACGATATCAGCGCCAAATTTCCCCGGAGGAGTCAAAGCACCTAGCGCCAGTGGATTAGATGAAACGACGAACATTCCTTTATCTGTATGTGCAAGCTTTTCAATCTCTTGAAGCGGTTCGATTTGACCGAAGAAATTCGGATATTGAACCATGACTGCCGCAACGTCTGAAGACATCATTTCTTCAAGTGCCGCTACATCTGTCACTCCATCCTTCGTTGGAATTTCTACCACTTCCACATATTGACCTTTTGCGTACGATGTAACCACCGCTTTTGCTTCAGGATGTACAGCACCAGAGATCAGCACTTTCTTCTTTTTTGTATGACCGCATGCAAGCATCGCAGCTTCGGCGAAGGAAGTTGGGCCATCATACATGGAGGAGTTCGCAACATCCATTCCAGTCAATTCGCAGATCATCGTCTGGAATTCAAAGATTGCCTGTAGCTCCCCTTGGGAAATTTCGGGCTGGTAAGGAGTATAGGCTGTGTAAAATTCAGAACGGGAAATGACGTGATCTACGATGACAGGCATGTAGTGGTCATAAACGCCCGCTCCCAAGAAAGAGGCATGCTTTCTAAGATCTTTGTTTTTCGCTGCCAAGTCACTAAGTTCGCGCATCAATTCTGATTCAGATTTTGCTTTTTTGATTTTTAGTTCTCCGTCATAGCGGACGCTTTCCGGGATGTCTGAAAAAAGTTCTTCTATATTTTCTACACCGATTACTTGCAGCATTTCCTGGATGTCTTGGTCTGTCATCGGTAAATAACGATGTTTCATGTGAGTTCCCCTCTCCGGTTCGTATTGGGTATGATTTTTATGGCTGTTAAAAAGTAAGGTAAACATGGCTGTTGCCCTGATAAAAGGCTCCGTTTATCCAAAGGGCGACCTTGAAGATCCTTGGCAAAGATAGATTGTCTTTAGCCACCTGCTTTGGTCTACGCCTTTTGATCCAAGCAACAGCTAGATACCTGTTAGTTTTTCGGTCGTTGGTAGAAAGGTGTTTTGACCACTTTCGCTTTCAGGCGTTTTTTTCGTACCTGTACTTCTACTTCTGTATCAAGCTCTGTGTAATCTTTTTCCAATAAAGCCAAGCCCACGTTTTTCTTCAGAGTTGGAGGCTGTGTGCCAGTTGTCACCTCTCCAATTTTTTCATCGCCGACAAAAACTTCATAGCCATGACGAGGAATCCCTTTGTCTATCATTTCAATTCCCACTATACGGCGAGGGGCCCCGTTTTCTCGTTGTTCTTTTAAGACTTCTTTCCCAAAGAAATCTTCTTCTTTATTCGTTTTCACAGTAAAGCCAATCCCTGCTTCGATCGGAGTGATATCCTTTGAAAGCTCCTGGCCATATAGAGCAAGGTTTGCTTCAAAACGCAGAGTATCTCTAGATCCTAATCCGCAAGGGACAAGTCCATCATCTTTCCCTGCCTCTAGCAACATATCCCAAAGCTGTACCGCATCCTCTTGCTGACAATAGATTTCAAAACCGTCTTCCCCTGTATAGCCGGTTCTGGAGACAAGTGCGATGACGCCATTGATATCTACCTTTTCATTAAATTTAAAAAATTTAATTGCTGAAAGATCTGTGTTTGTAAGCTTTTGAAGTATTTTCTCTGCTAGGGGACCCTGGATTGCAAGTTGGGCGATGCTTTCTGATATATTGGTTACTTCGACTTCTTCCGTTGCATGGCTTTTTAACCAATCAAAATCTTTTTCGATATTGGACGCATTTACGACAAGCAAGTAATCTTCATCCGCTTTTTTGTATACGATAAGGTCATCCACTGTTCCTCCGTCCGGATAGCACATCGCTGTATACTGCGCGCCGCCGTCCTTCAGCTTGGAAACATCGTTTGTCATCATTTTTTGTAGGTAAGCTAGACTGTCTTTTCCTTTCACTTCGATTTCCCCCATGTGGGAAACATCAAATAAACCTGCTTTGGTACGAACTGCTTCATGTTCATCTTTGATACTTGAGAATTGAACCGGCAGATCCCATCCACCAAAATCGATTGTTTTGGCACCATGTTTTTTGTACGCTTCATATAATGGTGTTTTCATAAGTTCAGTCATTACTTTTCTCCTCCTTTTACTAACAAAAAGAATTTCAACCTTTTTACTCCTCAAAAAAAGGACAGAGAAGCTCCTTTTTCCAAAAAAGAGTTCTCTGTCCCTTGCACCTGAAAGTTTACCTTATGTAGAAGGCTTTCCCCTTTGGTGGTTTGTCCATGAAAACATGGATAAACACTCTCCAGAGTCGCGTCCAACAAGAGTCTTTTTGCCTGAGAGATTCACATGCAGTCTGCTTGCTCCTTCGGCGCTGCCGCATCATAGTGGACAGTCTCTCCCCTTGTTCTCATTCGCACTATAATATTTTTTTTCAAACATGGTCATACTAGATAAGAAGCTACAACATTCATGTTAATTTTGGTAGGTAACATCGTCTTTCAAAGCTCACTATTATCCTACCATTAGACAAAGGATTCTGGCAATACAAAAACACTGATCATTATTATTTTTATATAGCTAAATGTTCGCCTTTAAACTATTGATTTATCAATATTTGCTAATGTAAACGCTATCCTTTTGCAACATACTATAAAATGGATAATTCAGAAAGGATGCACATCAATGAATGTAGAGATAATTTTTGATAAGGATTGGCAGGAAGAACTGCTGAAACGAATGACGGATGATGGACCGTGGGCAAATTTCGAGTTATTCAAACTGGCATTGGAAGTAGAAAACCATCTTAGCATCCCTGAGTTTGAAGGACTGCTCGCTCCTTCCCATCTACCACAGCTGACACCTCTTCCACATCAATTAGAGGTTGCCAGAAATGTGGTGGAAGAAATGAACGGCAAAGCAATATTAGCGGATGAAGTGGGCCTTGGCAAAACGATCGAAGCAGGACTTATTCTCAAAGAATATATGATTCGTGGACTTGTAAAGAAAGTATTGATTCTAGTCCCAGCTTCCCTTGTATCCCAATGGGCCATCGAGTTGAATCAGAAGTTTTACATTCCTGCAATCGGACAGAAGAAAAGTTATGTATGGGAGCAGTGTGATGTGGTGGTTTCTTCCATCGACACAGCTAAAAGAAGTCCTCACCGCGAGATTATCAATAGCCTTGAATATGACATGGTGATCATTGATGAAGCTCATAAACTGAAAAACAATAAAACAAAAAACTATGAATTTGTGCAGAATCTGAAGAAGAAATTTTGCTTACTATTAACCGCCACCCCCATTCAAAATAAGGTGGAAGAAATTTTTAACCTTGTATCCCTCCTTAAACCTGGTCACTTGGGAAGTGAGAGCAATTTTTCCGAGGTGTTCCGGGCAAAAGATCGAAAGTTTGACAACGATGAGTATTTAAAAGAGTTGGTCAACAAGGTGATGATCCGCAACAGGCGTGGGGACACAGGAATCGATTGGCCTAAGCGAAATGTGGAGTCTTGTATCATAGAGTTCACAAAAGAGGAACAAGACCTATATGACGCAATCAATCAGTTGAAGAGCGATCCATATGTTCCGATTACAAGTCAATTTTCCATTATGACATTGCAGCGGGAAGCATGCAGCAGCCGTGAAGCCGTTTACTACACAGTCAAGAACATGATTGAAAGGAAGCAGCAGGAGAATCCGCATTATCAGCCTTCACAGGGGCTTTTAAATATTTTTGCAAAGATTGATCTGGTCGGCAGGAATTCAAAAGCGGAGAAAGTGCTGGAACTGATCCGTAAAGTGAAAGACAAAGTAATCATTTTTACTGAATACCGGGCAACACAGATGTACCTCCAATGGTTCTTAAAACAAAATGGCATTACCTCGGTTCCATTCCGCGGTGGATTCAAGCGCGGGAAGAAGGATTGGATGAGAGAATTGTTCAAAAATCACGTTCAGGTCTTGATTGCGACAGAGGCCGGGGGCGAAGGAATCAATCTCCAGTTCTGTAACCATATCATCAATTATGATTTACCTTGGAATCCTATGAGACTGGAGCAGCGAATCGGACGTATTCACAGGCTGGGGCAGGAACGGGATGTTCATATCTATAATTTTGCAACAAGCAATACGGTGGAGGAGCATATATTAAAGCTGCTTTATGAAAAGATAAACCTGTTTGAGCGGGTCATCGGAGAGCTTGATGATATCTTGACGAAAATGGAGATCAAGAATTTGGAGGATCATATCCAGGATATCATGCTTCACTCCAAGTCCGAGGGCGAAATGAAAATAAAAATGGAAAACCTCTCATCAATCATTGAATTTGCAGATCAGATGAAAAAGGAGGAAGGACCACATGCAGCAGCGGGAAATTCATAGATTTTTGGAGCGATACTTTACAGCAAACAGCTGTGAAATCGTCGAGAATACCAATAGTCACCTTGCCGTCCAGTTGACCATTGATATGGACAAGGAACTGATGAACCGTCCTTTCTATTGGCACTATCTTGAGAAAACTGGCGGCGAGCCTAACCCGATGAAGATGACCTTGATAACTGACAGCAACCTGGCACCTGAAGATCTTAAAGGGGATAACGTTCATTTCGGCTCTCCCAGGATGCACCAAATTTTCGAATCCACGAAGAGCCTTGCAGGATATATTCGCTTGTATGAAAATGTTCAGTCACATAATGGTGTGGGTCATCTTCCCCTTCATCCATGGCTGAACGTGAATATGAAAGTAAGCTATCAATGCGATCGCAAGAAGGATGTCATCATGTCACTTGGGATTCACCTGATTACAGGTATGATTCTCGAACGATTCCAGGATGAGGTGGGCAGGATGAATTTGACTCCCAAGATTCCAGATTTCTGCTTTACCATGACCCCTATCATCATGCCGGCAAGCGGGCTTTCGAGACTTGAGCATTATGTAAATGGATTTATCGCAAGCCAAGATCATCAATGGGCCGAGGAAGCAAGGAAACGTTGGGAAAAAGACCTCCAGCTTTTACAGCATTTTTACGAGGATGACGACGAAAAACCTGAGGCATACGAAACGGAGAAAAAGGCTCTGCAGGAGCAGTATGAGCCGAAAATTCATGTAACGATTATTAATGGAGGACTTTTCTATCTCAGTCCTTCCTTTATAAACAACATACCCAATGGGCGATAGCCACCCCATTGGGTATGTTTAACTTATATAAAAGATAATCCAATATACATGCAGGAGGGAGACCAAGCCGTATCCACACACAGCTGTCGCACTCACCACTTTTATGGTAACGGATTTTAACGTCAAATTCTTTCTAATAAAAAATAATAACAGTATTGAAACTCTAGCTTAAAGAAAAGGAACAAGAATGGACTTTCTTCATATAGAGCTTTCATCAAAGGGTTCACTTCTTCAATCATACGAAATTGAAGGCCATAAAAGGTCGCAGCTCCATCAAAAATATTTAACAGCAGCAATGCGATTAACAGTTTTCTGACCATGGTGGTTGTGCCCCCTTATCCGTTCTCTTATAAGAACTATTATACCCTTTTTAGTTCTATTAAAACAATTAGTTTGTTCTCATTTGAGGACGAAGTGAGAGCAAGAAACTAATTCTTATTACTTGTTGTTGTGAGAGGAGTGATTGTGTGAAGAGGTTATTTTATGTTCGCTATAGTAGTATTGCTTTTATGACACGCGTTTTCACTCCCGCTCTCGAAGTTTGCGTTTCATTCAGCATTTATGACACGCGTTTTCACGTGCGCTCTCGAAGTTTGCGTTTCATTAAGTCTCTATGACACGCGTTTTCCCTTATGCTCTTTAAGTTTGCGTTTCATTCACCTCCTATGACACGTCGTTTTCCCTTACGCTCTCGAAGTTCGCGTTCCATTCAGCCTCTATGACACGCGTTTTCACTCCCGCTCTCGAAGTTTGCGTTTCATTCACCTCCTATGACACGCGTTTTCACTCCCACTCTCGAAGTTCGCGTTTCATTCCCCCCTCATTGACACGCGTTTTCACTACCGCTCTCGAAGTTCGCGTTCCATTCACCTCCTATGACACGCGTTTTCACTACCGCTCTCGAAGTTTGCGTTTCATTCCCCCTCTTTGACACGCGTTTTTACTCACGCTCTCGAAGTTTGCGTTCCATTCACTCTTATTGCCAGATGAAGTAGGTATGAGTTGAACGAAAAAGAGGAAGCTCATGTCTTTTAAAACAGAGCTTCCTCTTTTCTAATTTGTTTTTTTCATAAACTTTGTTGCTTTCTCGTATTTTCAATCAACTTGTTCTATTACTTACTGTTGTTCAAAAAAATTCAATGAAAAGTCAACTTGCCGACTTTTCACCTGTAAATAGCAACAAAAGCCTCTTCTAGTTAAACCACTTCTGATGCATGTTCTCTAAGAATTCCTTCGTAATCGGAAATCCGGCACTCTCCCCAATGACAGAGTCAATCCCACAGTGTGGACATAATGCTGTATGGCCATGATCAATCCACTCTGATATCAATGAAGGGTTGAATATTTCCAGACAGAAAAAACACCCGCATATCGTGTCATTTTCTAATTCATCTCGATGTTTACTGCTGTACTTGTGGGCTTTTGCTAAATTCTCTTCCATAAAAATCTCCTTCTTCACCTATTACATTGTATACCTATTTTATCGGTATCCAGATCTCGGAATAAAGGTCTGGACTTGATGGGTCTTCGTCTGTGTATAGCTCAAAATCTGGAGCTCCAGAATGCTCATAGCTACTGGATGGGAACCACTCTGAGAAGATGCGCTTCCAGGTATCTTGCATGGCATGAGGCATCGGGCCATGGACTTCGAACACAACCCATTTGGATGCAGGGATTTCCAACCGCTCCAACTCTTCAGGGATGTCACCCTCCATGGCCGCGGCCACCCAGTAGTCCATCACTTGCTCCGTCTTCATTTCTTCCGTTGTCCCTTCACATACACCGAGAACTCCTTTAATCGGACCATTATTCAGCTGGAATAACTTATCCGAAAAGCCTTCTTGGTTCACTTCCTGCCAAAATTTTGGAATCTCCATAGTTTGTTCATCATTTGCACAAGAGAATCTTCTCTTTTTTCCTGCAACTATAAATGCCTCTTTGTTCACTACACTGTACTTCATCGGTTCTGCCCCTTCCAATGTCACCTGTATGACCAGGCGGTTATAAGTTTGCAGCTTCCCTTCATGCCTCCGCACCTCGGTTGGAGAAGTGCCATGTTGCCTGCGGAATGCCTTCGTGAAAGCCTCGGGAGTGTCATAGCCATATTTTAATGCGATGTTGATGATTTTATTTTCCGTGGTAAGTAATTCTTGAGCAGCAAGTGTCAACCTTCTCCTTCTCAAATACTCTGCAACAGAAGTGTCTGTCAACAACCCGAAAGTCCGTTGAAAATGAAAAGAAGAAACATTTGCCTGCCGGGCAATATCCCCTACAGAAATATCCTCCAATAAATTCTCTTCCATAAACTCAATTGCTCGTTGTATCGATTCCACCAACGCCATATCGCCATCACTCCTTATCTCTATCCTATCAACGGAAACGAGTGGTTTCCTGTTCGTTTGTGCTTAATTTTGGCAGGGTCAGGTGAAGCGAAGGTCCAAAATATTAGATCATCGTCTTCTTTCTCAATCGATCCGCTTCTCTAATATTGTCATGAAAGTATGATTCTGTCTTTGGGTGTCCCAATACTTCATCGGTCGTCATCCAATGAACAGCCTCCACCTCATCCGGACTTTTAGGGAATGGCTCTCCACCCTTCCATTCACAAAGGAAGACAATGTCCACAACATCTCTGCCATCCGCCAAAACAAAAGAGGTATTGCGCACATACGTCATTTTTTCTTGAACAGTGATGCCCACTTCCTCCAGTAATTCTCTTCTCAATGTACGTTCCAAAATATCAGCGGAAGCGCCTTCGTGATCAACCGTTCCTCCGACAAAGGAAAGCATCCCTGCTGCATGCTCCTCTTTATGGCTCCGCTCGATCACAAGCCACTTCTCCCCTCTATGAACAGCACCTTCCACATTTATTAAAAACATCTTTATCCCCCTTATTTCCTTGCTTTAATGATCAAGGTCGATGGAAATTTGCGGGTTTTATAAAGGGAGTAATAACGGTCGGATACCGGCGCGTGCTCCTCTTCAAACCGTATTCCCACTTCACTTTCCACTACCTTTTCTATGGTGAAACCCGCTTGAATCAGTTCGTTTATGTAGGTAGCGAGTTTTCTGGTGTGGATCGTCATCGGTGCATCTTCCCCTTTGAATTTTTCAAAGGTCTGCAATCCTTCTTCTTGATAGGAGCCTTCTATTGTCATGACACCACCCTCACTTTTTATATGTGCATATAATGGATGATCCCAGCTGAAAAGGAAGCTTCCACCCTTTTTCAAATAAGAATGGATTAAAGATAAAGTTGTTTTTAAATCTGTCGTCCAGCCGAGTGCATAGATGGAATACACACAATCAAAATACTCCTTAGGAAGATCTATATCCTGCTCCATCGGTGCGCAAAATAAACGAGGTTCTAATTTTTGAAGTGTTTTTTCAGCAATTGATTTCTGCTCAGAGGATAGGTCCACTCCCCATAATTCGCTTGCACCTTTCTCCTCCGCCATGTATTTCAAAGAATGGCCACTCCCATAACCGATATCCAATACCTTTTTGTTTTTCAAATCATCCAAAAGCTTCAATTCATCTTCTGTCTGGGCGTATGGACCGTAGCTTGGAAGGGCATCCACCCCGCTAAAATAATGTGCGACCTTGTTCCAGCTTTTGCGGTTGCTATCTAATAGTTGATTCATTTTGAATTACCCCTCTATATCTTTAATAAATGCGACCAACCTGCTTGCTTCCGTGAATCCCATCCCGATGTGAAAGTCATAGCTTACATGGTTGTCCAAATGAATGTCCGATCCTATCTGTTTGCATCCCTTCTTCCTAAGCCACTGTTCCCCTACTTCTACTAGCTTTGCGGAATACCCTTTTCTTCTGTGTGATGGCTTAACATATACCCCTTCAATGTATCCAGTGGGAGAGGATTCAGACCCTTCCACATAATCCACCCTGATGGAGAGGTGGATGAAAGAAACAAATTCAGAACCTAGTCGGTAGAATAATATTTTGTCCCTTTTTGAAGCCATGATATCCCGGAACGATTCATATAGTTCCTCCGCCTTGCTTTTTGGCCAGAGGTCTAACGCCATGTCGGTGTAATGCCCGATATCTTCACTTGATGCTTCTACTACATCAGAACCACCTTTATCTCCTTCTATTTTTAGTTTCAACTTTGCCAGCTGCTCTCCCCATGAAGCCATCCCCGTTTCTATAAATCCGGCATTCTCATATAACTTTTTGGCAAGCTGGTTGTCCGGCTCATAACCGATCATGACTAGAGGGACGGAGGTGAAATTTTCACGTTTAATGTCCTCGAGCACTTCATCCAGCGCTGCTTTCCCAAGTCCTTTACCTTGGGATTTTTCATCTATCATCAGACGATAGATCCAGTAATTCCCGTCATCCGGATCAATCCCGTACATCGCAAAACCAACCATATCCTCGTCTGCATAAACCCCCATCGCCTTGAAATCCGGTAAGAACTGTACTTGTGCAATGGAATAGAGGTTGGATGCCACAAAGTTTTTTTGACTCTCTGAAACTTGTAATTGTATTGCTTTTTCCCAATTTTCTGCTGTTATTTGCCTTAATGTAATTTTCATGATTTTGTCCCTCTTCTATTTTTCAATTCTTTTCATAAAAATAAAATAGTGTGTATTTCCCCCATTATTTCTAATGGAAGGTGATCGAGATGACTGAAGATAAAATAGACAAACGTATCCCCCAGCCCATCAGAAGAGATGGTGCTGGAGCATTGGACCTTGGACCAAGGAATATACTGAGAGATATTCAAAATCCTGATCTAATCGTGCCACCGAAAACCGATGCGGGTATCGTTCCAAATCTGCGCTTTTCCTTTTCAGATACTTCCATGATTTTAAAACATGGCGGATGGTCCAGGGAGATAACAGTCAGAGAGCTTCCCATCGCCACCACTTTGGCTGGTGTAAACATGAGTCTTACCTCCGGTGGTGTCAGGGAACTCCATTGGCATAAAGAGGCCGAATGGTCTTATATGATTCTCGGCAGGGCTCGGATCACTGCTGTAGATCAGAACGGAAAGAATTTCATTGCTGATGTTGGCCCTGGCGACCTCTGGTATTTCCCACCGGGAATCCCGCATTCCATACAAGGGTTGGAGCATTGTGAATTCTTGCTGGTTTTTGACTCTGGCGACTTTTCCGACTTAAGCACACTTTCGATTTCCGACTGGTTTGCCCATACCCCAAAGGAAGTGTTGTCTGCCAACTTCGGAGTTCCTGAGAGTACATTTGATGATCGGCCAAAAGGGCAGGTTTATATCTATCAAAGCGAGGTGCCTGGTTCTCTTGAAACACAGGCAGTCCAATCACCAAACGGAAAGGTTCCGCTTCCATTCAAATATGAAATGCTAAAACAACCCCCGCTTGAATTTTCAGGAGGTTCCGTTCGCATTGTCGATTCAACCGTGTTTAAAATATCCAAAACCGTCGCTGCCGCCCTCGTCGAACTGAAACCTGGCGGCATGCGGGAACTTCATTGGCACCCGAACAATGATGAGTGGCAATATTACCTTACAGGAAAAGCTCGCATGACCGTTTTTCTTGGGAACGGTACAGCCCGAACCTTTGATTACATGGCAGGTGACGTCGGTTATGTCCCATTTGCAACTGGACATTACATTCAAAACACAGGCGATGATACGGTCTGGTTCCTCGAAATGTTCAAAAGTGACCGGTTTGAAGACGTATCTCTTGCCCAGTGGATGGCACTTACACCTAGACAGCTGGTGGACAGCAATGTCAATCTCAGTTCTTCATTTACTAAGAACATACGAAAGGAAAAAGAACCTGTTGTAAAGTTCCCGCCTTATACGTATAAGCCGAAAAATAATTAAAGGACTATGTGCGCCCTGTTAATGCAAACGGGGCTCTTTCTTACTTGTATACCTTAAGGATAAGGCAATAAAAAGAACAAAGGCCGTAATCCCAAGCAAAATATATGGCAAAATATCCATCCAATGAAAAGGCGTTTCATTGAGGTACACCGCTTTCAGCCAGATGCCTTCTTGCTCTTCGACTGCAATTGCATTACCAGAGTCCATTCCCTTAATAGCGTAATACTTCGTGCCCTTTTCATAATAATTGGACGCGTCCCCATAATAGGAACCAGTCCTATCATCAGCCATCCGTTTAACCCCACCGATTTTCTCACCTATATCGGAAGCATCCACCAATTCCTCTGTTACTTCATACACTCCACCTTCCCATGCAACAAACTTATATGCCCAATCTAGCGCCTGAGCATTTAATGAAAAAAATGTGAAGCAAATTACAAACAATACCAGGCCCCTTTTCATCCTTCTATCCCCCGTCTATAATCTCTCCTATTACTTCCACTTCCGGTAGCCTAAAACCTTCCCGTTTATATTTTCAATCGGCACCGCTCCGAAATCCCTGCTATCAAAGCTTCTCCACCAGGCGTCCCCCAAAAGAAAAACATGATCCGCAGGGATGATGTACTCTTTAGTATCATATTCTTTTGCATCCTCAAACAAAGGACGATTATAAACATTATCCCGCCCTCTTCCATAAAATGCATCCAGCTTTTTGTTATCTATATAAACCTGTGCGTCTTTCAAGTAAATCGTTTCTCCTGGCAGCCCCACAATTCTTGAAATACTTTTTGGTTCATTGTTCATAGTTGGATTGGTTCTTAGTTTTTCAGGATACGTGAAATACACAACTTCTCCGCGGGTAATTTCATTCAGTTCATAATAATTCGGATCGATCACAAGCTGATCTTTATAGAAATGGTGATCTCCCCTATCCATGGCATCACTAATCCATTCATATAACATCATGTCATCCTCATACACAACTCTTTCAATATCTGGGGAAGTCAGTGGGTCGGTGATGACAGAAGAGGCGGGTTCAAAAGGATTTCCAACAATAAGTGCGACGATCAATAAGGAAGCGCAAAGCGACATAACTATACCAAAAGAAAAAATGACCGGTACCCGTTTTGAGGTTTCTTGTTTTATATTTTGGTATACCGCAAGTTTACGACTTTCGGAAAATGATGCATGTTCAAACACAGTTTGATCCATTTTTTCCCGAAGATATTTTAACTCTTGATCAATCATTTCCTTTACCCCCTTCCATATAACGCATCCTCAATAACTCTTTTCCTCTTGATAGTCTAGTCTTGACGGTACTGAGGTTGAGTTGGAGAAAACTACTGATGTCCTTCATACTGAGTTCCTCATAATAAAAGAGGAACACGACTTCTCTATATTTTAAGGGCAGGGCCAACACATGATCAGCCAAATCATTTTGTTGCTCTTTTTCTAGTAGCGCATGCTCAGGAGTGATTTTTGGATCCGCAATCACACTTCCGAACATTTCAGAGAGTTGTACTCTTCTGTAGTTCCAGCTCTTTAAGTAATCCTTGCAATTATTGATCGCTATCCTATACAGATATGTCTTTACACTGGACTCACCGCGAAAGCTGTCGAGATTTTTGAAATATGATACAAATACCTCCTGGGAAATATCTTCAGCTACATTAAAATCCTTCACATAGGAATATGCCAGTTTAACGATACTGCTCCCGTACTGGTTCATTACACTTTCCAGGTGTCTTTCTTTATGGTTGAATACATGCATTGTTTCTTCCAAGGCTGACTTCACCCCTCCCATTCTTTTTATCTATAGCGTTAGACGACGATACACTTTAGAAAGTTTGGAAAATCTTTCATTTTATTTTATCAAAATGGTGTTTCGTAAACTTTGTTGCTGTTACGAATACTCCAACTAGCCGTAATATTACTTGCTGTCGTGCTCTTTTCTTGGTTGAAACTAATAGACTGCTTGCTAATTTAAATGTTACTAAGCTGTCAAAGGCCAATTTCCGACTTTTCACTAGTGATTAGTAACATTCTTTGAGAAAAGGGCCTACCAAAAGAAAAAGCAGGAGAACTTCTTTAATAAAGAAATTCTCCTGCAATATATTTAGATGGACCATTCGCCATCAGTCATTATTGTTTCTTTTATACCTTCTTCCGTTTCTCCCTCAATGCTCAGCTTATCTGAACCAATCATGAAGTCAACGTGAATCATGCTAGTGTTGATCCCTTTAGCTTCCAACTCTTCTTTGCTCATCTTCGCTCCGCCTTCGATATTGATGGGATAAGCAGAACCCAGCGCCAAGTGGCAGGAAGCATTTTCATCAAACAGTGTATTATAGAAAATCACTTCTTGCTTGGATACTGGTGAACTGTGTGGGACAAGCGCCACCTCACCTAGATGCAGTGCTCCTTCATCGGTTTCCAGAAGTTTTTTCAACACTTCATACCCTTGCTCCGCAGAAAACTCCACCATTTTACCGTTTTTGAATGTAAGGCTAAAGTTGTCAACCAGGTTTCCATTTAAATTTAAAGGTTTTGTAGAAGCTACAACTCCATTTACTCCCGTTTTAACAGGCGCTGTAAATACTTCCTCTGTTGGAAGGTTGGGAACAAAATAAGTCCCCTCATCATTATTCATTCCACCGCCAAGCCAAACCTGTTCTTCTGGAAGCTCGATGGTCAGGTCCGTTCCTGGTGCTTTGTAATGGAGCTTTTTGTATTTTTTCGTATTTAGCACCTTGAGCTTTTCTTGTAAGGTTTTAATATGCTTATTCCATGCTTCCACAGGGTCGTTTTCATTAACACGTGTAACTTGGAAAATGTTTTCCCACAAGCTTGCAACCTGTTCTTCAGGAGACTTTCCAGGATAAAGCTTGGCTGCCCACTCTTGTGATGGCACGGAAACAATTGCCCAGCTGACCTTGGCGGTTTGAATGTATTTCCGGTAGTTTTGCATTGCTCTCGCTTGAGCTTTGTTGGAAATGGATACCCGCTCAGGATCAACGTCTTTAAGAAGATCTGGATTAGAAGCAACAATTGACATAAATGCCGCACCTTCTTCTGCCATTTCCTCCAACCCTTTTACTTTCCACTCCCGGACAGTTTGAAGGGAGTCTGTCGAAGCGGTTTCATATGTAATCTTGGTTAGTTGTTCGTCGTTCCATTCCGTGTGAACATATTTGGCGCCGAGCTTGTAAGCTATTCTTGCAACCTCTCTGACAAAGGGCGCTGCCGATATAGGTGCATTGATGACTAGCGGCTGATTTTCTTGAAGGTTTATTCCCACTTTCAGCGCTAGTTCTGCGTATTTGGTCATTTTTTCATGTAGCACTATGTATTTCCTCCTTTTGGTCGATGAGAATATTGTATCATAGGTTGCTAGAA
Source organism: Sutcliffiella horikoshii DSM 8719 (assembly GCA_001648575.1). Taxonomy (GTDB): domain Bacteria; phylum Bacillota; class Bacilli; order Bacillales; family Bacillaceae_I; genus Sutcliffiella_A; species Sutcliffiella_A horikoshii. Next base: position 83,947 of record LQXN01000064.1, read on the forward strand.
AAGAAGATAAGGTTGGTTGCATTGATAAGTGGGGATTGTATGCAGGAGAATTAGAGTGTAATTGGAGCTGTATGACACATTAAATTTTGTTTCATTTGAATTTTCGCCGCGGCTCATTTGGGTTGTATGACACGCAAAATCATGTTTCCTTTGAAGGTTCGTGTCTCATTCGTGCTGTATGACACGCATAGTTATGTTTCCTTTAAGATTTTCGCGTATCATTCGTGCTGTATGGCACACAAAGTCATCTCTCATTTGAATGTTCGTGTCTCATTCGTGCTGTATGACACGCAAAATTATGTTCCCTTTGAATGTTCGTGTCTCATTCGTGCTGTATGGCACGCAAAGTCATGTTTCCTTTGAAGGGTTCGCGTTTCATTCGTGCTGTATGGCACGCAAAATCATGCCTCCTTTGAATGTTCGCGTTTCATTCGTGCTGTATGACACGCAAAGTCATGTCTCCTTTGAATGTTCGCGTTTCATTCGTGCTCTATGACACGCCAAATCATGCCTCCTTTGAATGTTCGCGTATCATTGGTGCTCTATGACACGCAAAATCATGCCTCCTTTGAATGTTCACGCCTCATTCCTACTGTATGACACGCAAAATCATGCCTCCTTTGAATGTTCACGCCTCATTCCTACCAATTGACACGCAAAATCAATACTTCATCAGAATTTTAGCATCGCGTTTCATTCGTGTTAATAATATGAATTCCAAGTGGACAACTTTAACCTTAATAAGGTAACCCCACCATCGGCATCAGTACTCAATAAAAAAGACCAACTCTCCCTAATTCAGGAAAGTTGGCCCCTCACTCTATCAATTACACATTGAACTTCTCTTTCACAAATTCCACAACTTCTTCTGCTGTGCTCATGCCAAGGATCTCTTCACGGTAGGAAGCAGCTTCCTCTTTAGAGATATTACGCAATTGGCTTCTTGCAGGAAGGATGGATGTCGCGCTCATGCTGAACTCGTCAAGTCCTAGTCCTAGAAGGATCGGGATTGCGATTGGATCGCCAGCCATTTCTCCACACATGCCGGCCCATTTGCCGTTTTTGTGTGCAGCTTGAATGACATTATCCACTAAACGCAGGATGGCCGGGTTGTATGGTTGATACAAGTAGGAAACTTGCTCGTTCATACGGTCGGCAGCCATTGTGTATTGGATCAAGTCGTTCGTTCCGATGCTGAAGAAGTCTACTTCTTTCGCGAAAATATCAGCCAAGACCGCTGTTGATGGAATTTCCACCATGATGCCGATCTCGATATTCTCGTTAACAGTTGTACCATTCTTCACAAGCTCTTCTTTTTCTTCTAAAAGAATTGCTTTTGCTTGGCGGAATTCGTCCAATGTCGCAATCATCGGGAACATGATTTTCAGGTTTCCGTAAGAGCTGGCACGCAATAATGCGCGAAGCTGTGTACGGAAAATATCCTGTTCCTCCAGGCAAAGGCGAATTGCACGGAAGCCTAGGAATGGGTTCATTTCTTTTGGAAGGTTCAAGTAAGGAAGTTCCTTATCTCCACCGATGTCCAATGTACGGACAACAACCGGTTTGCCTTCCATGCTTTCAAGAACCTCTTTATAGGCTTTGTACTGCTCGTCCTCTGTTGGAAGTTCGGTTCTGCCCATGTATAAGAATTCTGTACGGTAAAGACCGACGCCTTCTCCGCCATTGGTAAGAACACCTTTCACATCTTTAGGAGTACCGATGTTTGCAGCAAGTTCGACTTCTTGTCCGTCAGAGGAAAGACTCTTCTCATTGACAAGCTTAGCCCACTCTTTTTTCTGTGCTTCATGCTTTTCTTGTTTTTCTGTGTAAGTAGCAATTTCTTCTTCCGTCGGATCGACGATTACCATACCGTCCAAACCATCAATAATGACCATTGTGTCATTTTGGATGGTTTCCATGACGTTCTTTGTTCCGACTACTGCCGGAATTTCCATGGAACGCGCCATGATGGCAGAGTGGGATGTACGTCCACCGATGTCAGTCGTAAATGCTTTTACATATTGTCGATTAAGCTGAGCAGTGTCAGAAGGAGTTAAATCTTCTGCAATGATGACAACTTCTTCTGAAATAAGCGCCGGATTGGAAACCGTCACACCTAAAAGGTGAGCAAGAACACGTTTTGTCACGTCGCGGATATCCGCTGCACGCTCTTTCATGTACTCGTTGTCCATTTGTTCAAACATATTGATGAACATGCCTGCTGTTTCATCCAAAGCATATTCAGCATTTACACTGTCGCTTTTGATTTTATCTTTAATTGGATTCAAAAGTTCCGGATCACTTAAAACAAGAAGGTGGGCAGAGAAGATTTCAGCCTTGTCCGCTCCAAGCTCCTTGTGGGCGTGCTCCTTGATCTTTTCCAATTCAGTTTTAGAGATTTCTACTGCTTTTTCAAATCTTTCCACTTCCGCTTGGGCATTGTCGATCGTCTTTTTTTCCACGGAAAGTTCCGGGTTCTCCAGACGATATGCTTTCGCAATGGCAATCCCGCTGGAAGCAGGTATTCCCTGGATTGTGTTTGACATTATTCCCCTAACCCTTCTGATTTCAAAGTTTCTTCAATTGCAGAAATAGCCTCGCTCTCATCAGAACCTTCTGCAACGATCTTGATTTCCGCGCCTTGAGGAATTCCTAAGGACATTACACCCATGATGGATTTCAGGTTTACAGATTTGCCGTTGTACTCAAGGTTAACGTCCGCATCGAACTTTCCTGCCGTTTGTACCAATTGTGTTGCCGGACGTGCGTGAATTCCTGAATCTGCTGTTACTTTGAATGTTTTTTCTGCCATTGTAATCAAACTCCTTTGGGATATGTTTTTTTATTTTTAATAGTACTTAATGTACATGGTTTTTTTCACCGTTTCAACCAAATGGTCACAGGAGTAAAAAAACCTGCTCAGAAACCGTTCAACTGTTAAGAACCTTGTTTCCCTTTATTTCTATACCCTGTAGCTTTCACCACTAATCGCAGTGGATATGTAGGTATGAATATAGAAAAAGGCATGAGAAAGGGGTTTATATCTATAAAAGGGTACACTTGTCCCTTAGTATTGATCAAAACCTCTTCACTCATGCCTGATCGTATCAGTAACACGTAAAGTTCTTATCTATGTTGAAAGCATTTGCATGAACAAATAGTTGAACGCTTCCTAACTGTCCGATGAGATTGTAGCATAAAAAACAAAAGCTTGGCAATACTTTTGACTCATACACCGCTCTTTTTCTTTTTAAAGAGCATCATGATTGCATAAGGGATCACCCCGAAGAGCTGAAACGCGATTGGAGAACGCTCTTGTTTTTTAATTTGTCTTTGCTCACGCTTTACTTCTTTTGGCTGGTCCATATAAGTTACAAGCTGCTGGGTCACATATTTTACATAATCATTTGTTTTCAATTTAAGTCACCACCAAAAAGATTCTTTATCTTTAGTGTGGACTGTTATTACATGTTTTAATCGCGTTATAAACGGATTCTGCCGCATCTTCCAAGGTCAGTCCGGTTGTATTCACCGAGATGTGTGCTTGATCATATAGTGGTAAACGTGTTTTGAAAAGTTCTATGACCTCTTCTTTCTTTTTCTGTTTTACAAGCGGTCTGGTTGTATCATTTTCTAAACGATCCCAAATGATTTCCGGGTCTGCATTTAAAAAAATCATAAAGCCGTTTTCTTTCATCCATTCAATGTTTGCCTGGTCTTTAACTATTCCTCCGCCAGTAGTAACAATGGCATCATGGACTGGGAGGTCTTTCAGTACCTTCTTCTCCAAAGCACGAAAATGCCCCTCACCATATTCTTGGAAGATTTCCGTTATTTCCATATTCATGTTGTTTTCAATTACAGTATCTGTATCGAAGACTGGGATATTTAGTTTAGTTGCCAACACTTGTCCAATTGTAGTTTTTCCAGCTCCCATAAACCCTATAAGATAGATGCTCTTCATAATCGCTGCCTCTCTTTCATTTGGGATGCATTTTAATTATAAAGGAAATACCGACCACTAAAAAGTGCCTCCTTGTAGAGGAGACACTTTTATACATTTCTGATCAGTTATCAGGCATGACCCAGATGATCTCGACAGTTCGTATAAAGAAATTCGAATCGCCAGCAACAAGAACGACATGGTCAGGCTTCACATCGTTAAGATTACCTCTTATTGATCCTCTTGTAGTCTCAATAACCACTTCGGTTCCGACGATACTTCTTAAAGTATGGTATACATACGGTTCTATCACCATATATTGAAAGGGCATCCCATTGTCCGCTTGATTCATTAGGCAATTACCTCCTTTGTTACACGGTACATATATATGTTTGGGACAATGGAGTGGTGAGCGGAGCAGGGTGATTTAATACGTCTCATACCAGCCGATCACCTTTTCCCCCTCCATATCGTATAGGATGGTTGCTTTGTACTCCCTCCCCATCTTTGTGGTACAGATGATGATGACCTCCTTCTCTATCCCAAGGTCTTTCACTGTGACCGTGGCACTGCCTCTTGAAAACGTAATAAGGGTGCTGATGTCATGCTGATCCCCTTCAAGTTGTTCCTCGATTATATCCCACGTATATTTCATCATGATTTCCAATTCAAATTGTTGATCGGACTCGTGGTAAAACATTCTTTCGAGTCGGTAGTTTTCCACTTGGTGAAGCAAGAAAGAGGAGAAGATTACACTCATGATGAGTGTGACCGGAAAGATATATCCATTTTCCTGTCTATTCAGGATTCCAGCTTGTACGGATTGCCCCCACTTTGAATTCATGGATCATTTCGTCCCTCCCCGTCACTGTGAATATGACTCCATTCCTTACTTCTTCAAAGGAAATGCCTACTACACCGTGAAGGAGTAATTCATGTCCGGTACCGTTTACTCTCCGTCTGATATTTTTCTGATAAAATTCATATGTCACCCTTTGATTTGATTGATTTATGATGATCATCACCTTACCATCCACCGATACCCTTTTTGCATTCCGAACTTCCTTTGAAGCCTGCTGGATAAAGACCTCAAGCTCCAAAGGATGAATGCCATCCCCCTTTTCTGTCAAAAAAGAAAGGTTTTTTATAAGAAGCGGAAAGAATGCCGTTAGAATAAGGACTACCGAAAAACTAACAAGTACCTCCAATAAAGTGAACCCCTTATTGTTATGGGAGATGGACATAGGCACACCTTTCTTTTTCCAATAACCGATAATCCTTATAGGAAACACAAAGCCTTGCTGGATGGTTATCCTCGACCAGTGTAATGGAATAAAGGGTACCGTTTTTATTAACCGTACTTGCCTCGAATAATCTTGTCTCCGTTCGGATATTTTCCAGTTCCAGTGTCAGGATGAATCTTGCTTGTTGATCAAGGAGGAATCCTTTGCGTTCCTGATTCATTCGAATAAGACCAGGTAGCAGAACCGAGGCAATAACCATCCAGACCACTAATGCTCCCAGGACCTCGACAAGGGTGAACCCTTTAGAGTTTTTCCACATAGAAACGGCCTTTTCCTAAGGTGAAAACGTATTGGTAGTTCTCCATCCCCTCCACATAGATCCCGATAGCACCTGCCTTATTGATGCTTCCATTGCCATTGTAAGTCAGCCTCTCCCCCATGGTGCGGGTATCTATTCTTATATCGCGGTGGTATTCCCTGTATACCAACTCTTGAATCTGGAAGGTTCCCTGCCTGATACGGTAATAGTTTTCCTTTGGGGTGAAAATGATATTGACACTTGTTTTTGTACTTAATGCATATTGTTGTGCAAACAAAAGATCATTGCTTAATTGCTCACTAAATTGTTCTCCAAGTTTAGTTTTGGTGCTGGCACTTAAATTAAGGACAGTCACGGACAGAACAATCGAAATGAGAGAAAGAACAAGCATTGATTCCATCAGGGAAAAACCTTTTGAATCTGAAATGTTATTCCCCCTCATCTGCGTGTGCCTTATTATTTACAATTGTAACGGTACTTCCGTTCGGGCAGTTCAATGTACCGGTCTCTTCATCAAAACGGTCTTCGAGGTAGTCTGGAGAGTTCAAATCATTAATGGATTGTGGATGCCCTCCTGTATCCAATTGGTATGCCTGTATCTGGGCATCCACCATGCTTAGCAGGGCCTCGCACCCTTTATCCCCGATCAGCTTTGAATTCTTGGTCACATTCGGAATCATGATCAATAGCAGCACCGTAATGACCAGCATGACAAGAAGCATTTCGACCAACGTAAATCCACGATTATCTTTCCATAGCTTTTTCATCATAACCCTCCTAATAGTTGAAACATCGGAATGAAAATACAAAGATATAACACAAAAACAAATGAACCGATTCCCATAAATAGAACAGGCTGGATTCTTCCCAACAGTTTCTCGCTTTTTTCCTGCATTTTCACCAACAGGAGCTTACTGTATTGCTCAAGCTCCTGTCCCAACCTTCCGTTCTTTTGCCCGTGTATAATAACGATATCCAGCCCCTCAACAAATACTTTCTCGCTTTCCACCAACTTCTCCAATTTCTCCCCTTCCACCAAACGGTTTCGAAATTCTTTTGCTTTCCAATGGAAAAAAGAATGGTAGCGTTGTTGCTCAAACACAGATATTGCCTCATTGATCGTTAAACCACTTAAAAGCAAACTGCTTAATTGTTGGGTGAAATAATGAGAATAGTGTAGGGAGAGAAAGGTTTTAAAGAGAGGGAACTTCAATAGTAAATCCACCTTTTGAGATGGAAGCAATCTTTTTTCATAGATTTTATAGGTGGCGTAGAGAGCCAAGAACCCGAGAACACACCCTATAACGACGATAGGAATGTGGACTACCAAAAAGAAAAATACTGATATCACCGGACTTAAGGAAATATTCATTTGCGAAAACAGGAGATGAAACTGCGGAAGCAGAATCATCTGAACAAAGATAAGCATAATGATCACCAGAAACAGCAGCATGACAGGATACCTGAGGATGGTAAAGATCTTATCCCGGTAATACCGCTTCCGTTCAAGTAAAGCTCCTCCTGATCGAAAGGCCTGACCAAGGTTTCCATGCTTTTGGGAAAAGAATAGCAATGACAAAATATCCTGATTGAAATGAAGTCCTTCTAAAACTTCATGAACACTGTACCCATTTTTCAACTCCTGGATGGCATCCATCAACTTTCGTTTTTTATCCGCTTCAAAATGGATGCTCATCAATTCCAATGCTTCCATCAGGGAATACCCATTATGATAGAGATCTCCCATCCTTTTAAGGAAATCCTCCTGAACTTTTAGCGGCCAGCCCCTTTTACCTTTTCCCATCATTCACCCATTTTTCGTATTCCCTTTGATGAATGAACCCGAGGGCAATCCCTTTTTTAATCACTTCCCTCAAAGTGGGATAGCTCAATTCCACCTTCGCTCCCTTACACTCTTCCATCACCATGGCCAGTTCGCGGCCATACAAAAGTTCATATACACTTGCCAATCGGTGATGCCTGTATTTCCTGCAGAAAGATGTGCATTCCCCTTGGCAAAATCGACATTTCAACTCCACAAGCCTCTGTGCCGAAATAGCGATTAATGTCTGTTCCAATTCCTGTTGCGTGACTCCAAACTCCAACAGCCGGTGCACCGCCCCTTTGGCATCCCGTGTATGAAGTGTACTTAGTACTAAATGACCCGTTAACGATGCCCTTATGGCAATCTTGGCCGTTTCCTCATCCCTGATTTCCCCGACCATGATGATATCTGGATCATGTCTGAGAATAGCCTTCAACCCTGTAGCATAGGTTATCCCCGCTTTTTCATTCACCTGTACTTGCAGAACATGCTTGCTTCTCCGCTCCACTGGATCCTCAAGTGTAATGATATTCCGTTGCAACAGCCCCTTAGATTCTTCCAAAATCGAATACAAGGTGGTCGTCTTGCCTGAGCCGGTAGGTCCGGTAAACAGAACAAGGCCGTGTGAATGCTTCATTAATGAAAATAGTTTTCTTGTAGAGTTCGGGAATAGGGATAAACGGCTCAAAGGGAAATGACTGTCATCATGCGGGAGAATCCTAATGACCAGGCTTTCCTGGTTCACTGTAGGCAGGGTCGAGAGTCGCAGGTTGATATGTTTGGAGTCGAGAAAAAGGTGTAATGCGCCATTTTGGGGTTTTCTTGTTTCACCTATGTCCATTTCTGCTTGAAATTTAAGGTGGGAGAGCATTCGTTCATAGATATCAAGAGGAAGATCTTCTTGGTCATAGAGGTAGTGGTCCAGGCGGAATAATACTTTTGCGGACACTTCAAGTGGTTTGATGTGAATATCAGATACACGTAACCGAATTGCTTGGCGTACAATTTCTTCACACTTTTTTTCAATATTCATTTGTCACCTCATTTTGTGTTGGGCTGATTATTAGATGGGAGATGGTGCGCTTGGGTGTGGCGGCCTGATGGAAAGGCTAAAATGTGGGGCTGAGGACCGTTGCCGGTGGTATTAGGGTACAGGTTGGATAGTACAAATTCGCAGGTTCAAGATAGTAATGTCATGACTGATACTCCTTTCATAGAATTTCCTGCCTTTATAGTTTTCTACATAGACTGACAGATTCCTTCAAAGATTTATTTTTTTTCAAAAAAATAAAAGGACCCGGCTCTTCATTCAGATTTGGGCCCTTGCATGTATTTTTCCACGATTTTTCCAATCTCCTGGATTGCTTTTTTACCAACGGCATTGTCTGTAAGATCATCTATGAGGACAGCTACCAACACCTTCTTCTCTCCAAGGGCTACAATTCCGCAATCATGTTCAACACCCGGCAGCTCACCTGTTTTGTTGGCAATTGTCACAGAATCAAGATCCATCAAAAATGGAAGCTTATCCAAGAGCTGTTGCCCATCAAGAATTTTCAGCATTTGCAGTCTGTTTTCCTCGGTGAATACACCGTTCCAGTTTTCTAAAAGAAGCTTGAGACACTTCACTATATCTCGGGCACAGGTTCTGTTCTCCAAGCCTTGCCCGGCTGCTTTAAAGTCCATCATTTTCCGCTCAAGCTTCGTTTTGCTCAACCCGTGCTTTGTACAGAACTCGTTTACATCATCCATACCCAACATATCAATGACCTTATTGGTCGCAGCGTTATCTGACACAATGATCATCAGTGTCAACAAGTCCAATAATGTAAAAATAGTCTCAGCATCCAATTGGGAAATGACCCCTGCCCCACCGACACGACTTTCCGCCTCCACCAAGTGCCTGTCAGTAAGTTTAAGACGGCCCGCTTCCACCTGTTTAAAAGCTGCCATCAAAATGGGGATTTTTATTAAGCTTGCCGCTTTTTTATGAGTGTCTGCTTCAATTTGATATTGATTTCCCCCCTCGTCCTCCATCATAAAACTAACGTGCCCTGCAGTGGAATTCACCACTGTCCGGACACGTTCCCTCAGCTCTTGTATGTTGGCGTCAGTTCCCATCATGCGCACTTGCGACCATTTCTCTTACTTTATCTTGTCCGACGATCTTTTCATTGTATAAATGGCATGCCACATAATGGCGCTCTTCGACTTCCTGCCATTCAGGCACAGTAGCACCGCAAGCTTCCATCGCATGCGGACAGCGGGTACGGAAGACGCAACCGCTTGGCGGATTGATCGGGCTTGGTATTTCCCCTTGGACAATTTGCCTTTCCCGCCTGTCTTCCACATCTGGATCAGGTATCGGAATCGCTGATAGTAAGGCTTGTGTATAAGGGTGGAGAGGCTTTTTATAAAGCGCCTTACTTTCGGTCAGTTCCATCATTTTCCCAAGATACATGACCCCTATCCGATCACTTATGTGCTTGACCATGGAAAGATCATGGGCGATAAACAGGTACGTCAATCCCTTTTCTTTCTGAAGACGTTTCATCAGGTTAACTACTTGAGCCTGGACGGATACATCCAGTGCGGAAATCGGTTCATCCGCGATGATAAAATCAGGATTCAAGGCAAGTGCTCGGGCAATACCAATTCGCTGTCTTTGCCCCCCGCTGAATTCATGTGGATAACGGTTGGCATGCTCGCGATTCAGCCCTACGTCTTCCAGCAGTTGATAAACACGTTCTGTCCGCTCTTTACTGTTTTTATAGATTCCATGCACTTCCATGGGCTCGGATATGATTTCTTTTACTGTGGAACGAGGGTTAAGGGATGCATATGGATCTTGAAAGATCATTTGCATGTTGCGGTGAAAGGCAAACTTCTCCTTCTCAGTGAGTTTATGTACATCTTTTCCGTTAAAGTTCACTTCCCCTGCCGTTTTCCCATAGAGTCCGATGATAGTTCTTCCGGTGGTAGATTTTCCGCATCCTGACTCCCCGACAAGCCCGAATGTTTCCCCTTTATAAATATCAAAAGAGATGTTATCTACTGCTTTTAACGTTTGCTTTCTTCCCATATAAAAGTATTTTTGCAGATTTTTCACTTCCAGTAGTTTTCTTTGCATGTTATTCCCCACCCTTTTGCCAGTACCTTCTCGCTACACATAATTCTTTTTCATAGATGGTGTTTTCCATCGGGAGGATCTCAATATCCCTGCCTGTTTTCGGTGAGTGTAACAGTTTTCCTTCTCCATGATAGATCCCTACATGGTGAATCTTGCCCTTGCCTTCTTCATAGGCAAAGAACAATAGATCCCCGGGTTCCAGAGCGTCCAGCGGAACCTCTTCTCCCTCTTTAGCCTGGTCATGGGCATCACGGGGTATGATGTAACCATTTGCCTTGCACATGGTATAGCTGAAACCAGAGCAATCCATGCCGTAACCGCTCATGCCTCCCCACAAGTATGAAAGACCAAGGAACTTCTCACCCGTCCGGACGATATCTGTCCCCTTACCTTTAGGAATGGCATCAAGACTTTCATATACAGAAATATCATCAGCAATAAGGTAACCTATGTTTCCATCTGGAAGTTGAACCATCACCTTCTTTTCTCCTTTATCCACTACCGGTAAAATGGTCTGAAAGCTGAGTTCGAGTACAGCTTTTTCTGTTGAATATAGGGAAGCCAGGTTGCTTTTCACCACTGCCACCGGATTACCAAGAAGCTTCCAGTCCGCTACTTCGGTTACCTGACATTTAGGCACCCAGCCGGGATATCCCCTGTCATCCTTAGATGAGCCTTGAGTCAAGGCGATAATATGGTAATAGTCTTCTTTTTCCTCTAAAACTAGAACTTCCTGACCAAATAAAAGCTGAGATTGGATAAGGTTCGCATTACACAGTTCCAATCTAGTTTCATAGTTTAGCGAATCCAGCCAACTTCTGATATCTGTAGGATTCGATATAGCTTTTTCATCCAGCTTCCTTGCTGAATCATAAGAGGTCCATATCGTGGATACCGGTACATTTATGACATATTTACTCAACGCTGACTCCTCCTTTGACATTTACATCACTGATCCCCAATCCAAAAGCATCCGGGAAAGTGATCATTCGACCAGTATAAATGATCCCGCCAGCTACAATATCTTCGGCAAGCATAAGCGGTGCATCAAAATCAAATCGAGTAATATTGCTTTTACTTGCGGCAAAATGGGCCGCAGCTGTTATGCCGAGCCTCGTTTCTATCATACTTCCAACCATGCACTCGACCCCAAAGGCCTCTGCGATACTATTAATTTTTTCCGCCTGGAAAATGCCGCCTGATTTCATCAGTTTGATATTGATCAGGTCTGCACTGCGTGTTTTGAGCACATGAAGGGCCTGTTCCGGCGTAAAGATGCTTTCATCCGCCATGATCGGTGTTTCCACTGCATCGGTTACCTGTTTCAAACCCTCCACATCATGCGCGACGACAGGCTGTTCGACAAGCTCGACATTCAAACCCAGATCTTCCATTTTGCGAATGCCGCGTATGGCTTCCTTAGCCGTCCAGCCCTGATTGGCATCAAGGCGAATCTCAACCTTCTCACCTACACGGTTTCTGATCTCTCTTATTCTAGCAATATCTGTTGCCATATCGCCTTTTCCTACTTTCACCTTGAGAACCCGGAAACCTCTTTCTAGATAAAGCAAGGCGTCCTCCCCCATCTCCTTCGGGGAATTGACACTGACAGTGAAGTCTGTTTCAAGTTCGCTCTTTGCCCCTCCCAAATACTGATACAAAGGAAGCCTGCTGTGTTGAGCCAAGCAATCATAGATGGCCATGTCGACCGCAGCTTTTGCACTTGTATTACGAACAAGTGCTTTATGTAGTTTTTGCAGCAGTGGTTCATAGTTCAGAAGATCCGCGTTTAATAGGGTTGGTTTCAATATTTGTTTAATGGCGTATTCTACACTATCAAGGCTGTCCCCTGTGATGACATGTGTAGGTGGTGCCTCCCCCCATCCTACCAGACCGGTATCACAGGTTATTTTCACTACCACAGCTTCCGCTACATATACGGTACGCAACGCTGTTTTAAATGGCTTTGACAGAGGTACTGCGGTTCGAAAAGTTTCGACTTGCTGGATGTTCATACTACTTGCCCCTTTCAGTCCACTCCTGCTTGGATGGTCAATGTCTTGTTGTAAGTGTTCAATTCCGCTTTTGCACCGTGCGGGATGGCGATATTCGGAGAGCAATGCCCGAATTGAAAGCCACTCATAGTCGGTTTCCCTGCATCCTTTACATGCTGGGAGATGACCTCCTCAAGTGTCAAGGATGCTTTCCCCTCATCTGGCACGCAGTTATGGAAATCAGCAATTACAATACCTTCCGCGTCTGCAAACTTGCCGGCCATTTTCAATTGATTCAGCATCCTGTCAACTTTATATGGCTGTTCATCAATATCTTCAAAAAAGAGGATTTTCCCTTTTGTATCCAGTTCGAATTCAGTTCCAAGCGAACTCACCAACAGTGTCAGGTTTCCCCCGACAAGGTCCCCGCTCGCCACTCCTTCATTCATCACTTCTAGAGGAGACAAGACTTGGGTATAAATCAATTCAGTCGGAGCAAACAACTGCTGAAAATAAGCCTTTGAAAGAGGATGTATGCCATCAAGCCCTATATCTGAGCTCAGCATTGGCCCGTGGAAGGAAGTTAAACCTGCCTTCTGATAAAATGCCTGGTGTAAAAAAGTGATATCACTATATCCCCAAAAAATCTTTGGGTTATTTTTAATAATGTCATAATCTATGCTGGAAGCAATCCTTGCCGTTCCAAATCCACCGCACGCACAGAAAATGGCTTTTACCTCTTCATCCTGAAACATAGCATGCAGATCCTCAAGTTTTTCTTCGTCCTTGGAGGCAAGGTAGCCGTATGGAGCATCCAAATATTTGCCCAACTTTACTTTCAAACCCAATTCCTCTTCCAAGAAAGGGAGTGCCCGTTTCAACTTCTCCTGTTTCGGTGGACTTGCAGGTGCGATGACACCAACTGTATCTCCTTTTTTTAAACGCAGTGGCTTCATTCTTCGCAACTCCTCCTTCATAATTTCCCTTCAAAATATGTATATGTACGCTCAAGCTTCATCATTATGTATTCTTGATTCATTGAAAAGGGTGTTCATTGAACACCCTTCACACTATAGAAAGCTTATTTTTCTTTTATTCTTTGTCCGCCCATTTAAGTTCCATGTAGCCAACGGGATGGCGAACGATTCCTTTTACCTTTTCGTTTTGAAGATATACATGATTATAGAAATACAACGGAATGATCGGCATTTCTTCAAATAGTACCTTTTCCGCTTCATACATATGCTCAAATCGTTTTGCTTCATCCGCTTCGTTAAGCGCATTCTGGATCAATTCATCATATTTTGCGTTTGTCCACCCCGTACGGTTCATCGAATGACCAGTTTGGAAGTTCTCCAAGAAGTTGATTGGATCTGCATAGTCAGCCAAGAAAGAACTGCGGGAGAATTGGAATTCAAGGTTTCTTTGCGCATCAAGGAATACATTCCATTCCATGTTTGCAAGTTTCACATCCACTCCCAAGTTGTCCTTGAACATTTGCTGAAGCGTTTCTGCAATACGCTTATGCTCATCACTTGTATTGTAAGTCAATGTTACTTCCGGTAATGTTTCATACCCTTCTTCTTCCATTCCTTTTTCAAGTAATGCTTTTGCTTCTTCTGCATCAAATGTTAAAAGATCTCCATTTGTTTCGCGGAAGTCATTTCCTGATGGATCTGTGAATCCTGAAGAAACGAACCCTTTGGCTGCCTCCTCGTCTCTTTTGGTAATATAGTCGACAATATCCTGTTGGTTGACAGCCATCGCGAACGCTTTACGGATGTTGGCATTTTGGAAAGGCTCCTGTTCCACGCCGAAACGGAAGAAGTACGTTCCTGCCTGTTCCCCTACATTCACTTTACCTTCTTGGAATAACTGCTCACTAACATCAGCAGGAACTCCTGAAGTATCCAAGTCCCCTGTTTGATACATTTGATATTCTGTATTGGAATCATTCACCATCGCCCAGTGGACTTTATCAAGCTTCACAGCATCAGCATCCCAATATTGGTCATTCTTTGCCATCACAAAATGGCTTTCATGCTCCCACTCATCAAGGTTGAAAGGACCATTACCTACAAAAGAATCCGCTTCGGTAAACCATTCTGGATTTTCTGCAGCCACTTTCTCATTGATCGGGAAGAAGGCAGGATTGGTGATGACGCTTAGGAAATATGTTTGTGGAGCAATAAGCGTCACTTCTAATGTTTTTTCATCCACTGCTGTTACTTTTACATCGTCTGCAGAACCTTCACCGCTGTTATATGCTTCTCCACCCTCGATAAAGTACCCAAGGAACGCTGCAGAAGATGCTGTTTCAGGGTTCAAGAGGCGCTTCCATGCGAATTCGAAATCACCGGCGGTCACGTCGTCACCGTTTGACCATTTTGCATTGTCACGGATATAGAACGTGTAAGTTTTCCCGTCTTCGGATACATCCCATTTTTCCGCTGTAGCTTCTTGTGGCAGATGCTCATCATTTAAACGGGTGAGGCCTTCCATCAAGTTGTTCAGGGCATTCCAGGAATAAGAGTCAAATCCGATTGGCGGGTCTAATGATGTCGGTTCAGAACCGTTGTTCAAGCGAAGTACCTTTTCTCCTGATGCGCTTTCGTTGTTGTTAGAGTTTTCGTTTTCGTTTGTGTCGGTGCCGGCGTTGTTGCTTGCTGTACATGCAGCCAAGACGAACACGAGCATTGCAGTCATTAGTAATGCTAATAGCTTTTTCATGTGTGACTCCCCCTTTTTCAATTTTGGTTCTGTAAGACGCCGCTGCTGATTTCCACACTGGACTCCGCTTTACTAGAGATGTTGCTTGAGACCATTCACTTCGTTGGAAACCACTGAAAATGCCATTAACTTAAAATGTAGTTAAGACACCGCTGTTGATTTCCGCAAATGGCTTCGCTTTCCTAGGGGCGCTGCTGGAGCCTCCTCGGCTACGCCAAGGCCACTGAAAAAGTACAATATTTTAGTTATCTGTTTCATACCGCTGTTGATTTCCGCAAACGGCTTCGCTTTCCGCGGGGCGACCTTGAGCCTCCTCGGGCTGCGCCCTGCGGGGTCTCAAGATTGCCGCTATCCCCCCGCAGGAGTCTTCGCCTTTTGCTACAATCTACAGCTAGAAATTCAAAATAAGATTAGTTTTTTGGTTTTTCAGTGGCCTCGCTACGCCTGGGGGGTCTCCACCTAGCACTATCTCCCTCAGGAGTCTTCGCCTTTTGCTACAATCTACAGCTAGAAATCACTAAGCACATGATATTTCCGTTTTCCAGTGGCCTCCTTCGTTGCGGCTCTCTGCTTCACTCAAGAGTCTGCTCCATGTGCTTCAATCAACAGCTAGGTAATTCTATTTCACTATAAGTCTTACCTTATAGTAGAAATCACTGTCTTTATGGGCTTCGGCGCTCTTGGGTCCTGAAGCCAGCAGTCTACATGATGTTCCTCAGACAAAGTAGTCTTCATCGGATATACACGCTCGCAAACTTCCATGGCATATTCGCATCTTGCTGCGAATGCACAGCCTGTCGGTGGTGAAAATAGGTCAGGCGGTGATCCTATAATAGGTACCAGCTCTTCATCTTCCAAATCGAGACGGGGAACGGAGTTTAATAGTCCTTTTGTATAGGGATGCTCTCCTCTATAGAAGATTTCTCTCCTATTTCCCGATTCCACGATCTTTCCTGCATACATGACAGCCACACGGTCAGCCACTTGGGCTACCACTCCCAGGTCGTGTGTGATAATGATGATGGAAACGCCTGTTTTCTTTTGAATATCTTTGAAAAGATTTAATATCTGAGCCTGGATTGTTACATCCAGCGCTGTCGTTGGTTCATCTGCTATCAATACTTCCGGCTGGCAGACAAGGGCCATCGCAATGACAATACGCTGCCTCATTCCTCCACTGAATTGGTGGGGATATTGTTTCAAGCGTTCTGTCGGACTCGGTATCCCGACAAGGTTGAGCATTTCCACTGCTTGTTTTTTCGCTTCCCCCTTGGATACTTTCTTATGCTGGATGATCCCTTCCATGATCTGATCACCAACGGTCAGCGTAGGATTCAGTGCTGTCATCGGGTCTTGGAATATCATCGAGATATCTGCGCCACGAATTTTTCTCATTGCCGGTTCGGACACTTTTGTAAGGTCCTTGCCTTTAAAAAGGACAGAGCCTTGTGTAATGCGGCCGGGCGGTTCAGGTATCAAACGCATGATACTTTGTGAGGTCACACTTTTCCCGCAGCCAGACTCCCCTACGATTGCCAGGGTTTCTCCTTTATGCAAATCGAAACTCACACCCCGGACTGCTTTCACTTCTCCTCCGTATGTTGTAAAGGAAACATGTAAGTCTTTCACTTGCAGTACTTTTTCCATGGTGTCACTCACCTCCTCAGCTTTGGATCTAGTGCGTCTTGTAATCCGTCTCCAAGCACGTTAAACGCAAACATGGTCATGGAGATGAAGAATGCCGGGAAGAAAAGTCGCCACCAATGTCCTGAAATGATCGTCGATAATCCATCATTGGCCATCACACCCCAACTGGCATATGGAGCCTGAACTCCTAGGCCAAGGAAGCTTAAAAATGCTTCCGCAAATATCGCTGCAGGGACTGTCAAAGTCATTTGGACAATGATGGGTCCCATTGTATTTGGTAAAAGATTCTTCCTGATGATCCGCGAGGTCTTCGTCCCAAATGTTTTGGATGCGAGCACAAACTCATAATTCTTGATTTGCAGCACCTGCCCCCGGACAATCCTTGCCATACCAACCCATCCTGTTACGGTAAGTGCGATAATGATGGTCAATAATCCTGGCCCCATTACCACCATTAATAAAATGACGACTAATAGATAAGGAAGGCCATATAATACTTCCACCACCCGCATCATTGCATTGTCGGTCCTGCCACCTTTGTAGCCGGCAATCCCCCCGTATATCACTCCGATGATAAAGTCGATCAGTGCGGCCATTAAACCGACGAACAAGGAGATTCTTGCACCATACCAGGTACGTGTGAAAACGTCCCTCCCCAGTTCATCTGTACCGAAAAGGTGGGTGGATGATGGCGCCTGATTCTGATTCGGCAGATTTGTCTGTGTCACACTATGGGAGGAGAAAACCGGACCAAAAATGGCCATGATGGTCAAGAATATTAAAAAGACCAACCCTGCCATTGCCAGCTTGTTTTTTACAAGCCTTCTCCAAGCATCCTGCCAATAGGAAAGACTCGGACGGACAACAGCTTCTGCGTTCCCTTTACTTTTATCAACTGGTTCGAACCATTCATCCGGGACGGTGTTTTGGTTATTATCTTGAAGTTTACGCTGTGCCATATTAGTTCCCCTCCTTTTTATGAAGCTTGATACGAGGGTCTAATATCCCGTAAGCTATATCCACCAAGAAGAGCATCATGATCAAGAAAGCACTATAAAATACTGTCGTCCCCATAATGACCGGATAGTCTCGGGTATTGATGCTTTCCACGAAGTACTTCCCCATGCCTGGTATCGCAAATATTTTCTCGATTACAAATGTTCCTGTCAAAATACCGGCCGCAAGAGTACCCAAGATGGTGACGACCGGGAGCAGCGCATTTCGAAGCGCATGCTTAAATACAATCTTCACAGGGGATAATCCTTTTGCCTTCGCAGTCCGTATGTAATCTTGTGTCAGCACTTCCATCATGCTTGCCCTTGTTAACCTTGCAATGATTGCCATCGGACCTGTAGCAAGTGCCAATGTCGGCAAAATCATATGCCTCCAGCTCGTCCAAGTGGCAGGCGGGAGCAAGCCCCAAGTAACGGCAACCTGCTGAATGAGCATGGTGGCAAGGACAAAGTTTGGAATGGATATACCGAAAACGGCAAAGGTCATGGCCATATAATCAATGACGCCGTTTCGTTTCAAGGCAGCGATCATTCCCAAGAAAATCCCTGAAACAACCGCAATAACCAAGGTGATCATGCCTAATTCGAACGAGATCGGAAATCCCCGCCCCAACATATCATTCACCGTCTGGGACGGCTGTTTAATCGATGGACCAAAGTCGAAGGTCACTAACGTCTTTAAATACATCACATATTGCACCGGTATCGGCTTGTCCAAATGATAGTGCGCTTCTAGATTTCGTTGGACCATATCATTTGTAGAGCGCTCTTCATTTAGTGGCGAACCCGGAATGGCATGCATCAAGAAGAAGGTCAGCGTGATGATGACCCATAAAGTTATGAGCATTGCTAGTAATCGTTTTGCTATAAAAGTTCCCATTCTCCACTCACACTTTCTTCACTATAGGGTTTTTATGTAATCTACAAAAACTTATCAACAAAATGTTGTCCTCATTGCCAATTCGGTCATCACAAGCATTGCCTGATAAGCTTCTTTAATATCTTTTGCTTGAAACTTTACGATTGTCGTGCCTGGCTCTATTTCAGTTCCCGGCATAAGGTTTGCCCATTCCGCTTGCCCGTAGTTTGCAAATTCTATCCGAAGTAGCGGGTTTTTTGGCGGTATCAACGGTTTAATAGTATGTATATCTTCCATTGCCTGCCACGTACGTTCTTTTATAAGCTCCTGAGCCTTAATGGGAGTAAGTGATTTAGCTGAAGAACGGGAAGTTGCTTCCTTTACCACTGCACAATGTATTCCAGGGATGAGATTTTCCGCCTCTAATGCCGTTTGGTCATCTCCGGCCACCATGATGACCGGGACCCCATAATAGCCAGCTACATAGGCATTAAAACCTAATTCTCCAACTTGGACATCATTTATGTACATATTTCTCACACCAAAAATCATGGAGTGGGTCATGACACCTTTGACGGATGCCATGGCATGATAGCCGACAAAGATAGCGGCATCAAAGCTTTCATCCAACCCTTGCACCATGGAGAACGGTTTCACATCCCCTGTTATCAATTTAGTAGCAGGATGTAATTCTTCAACGAGTATGTTATTCATTTTGGAGTGGCTGTCATTGACTACCACCTCTTTGAAGCCTTTTTCAAATGCTGCGGCTATGACCGCATTTGCTTCTTGGGTCATTATTTTTCGACCGCGTTCATAGTTATGCAGCCTAGAATCGACATGGGTATAATCTACCAGCCCGCTAATTCCTTCCATATCAACCGATATATACAAATTCACCCATTTACCCCCTTTGATGTCTCAATTTTCTTAATATTATAACAGTATTATGTTTATGATTCAATCAAACTAGGAAAATATGGGTCTAATTATTCAGAATTTTTGAACATAATAATTAGAACCTAATAAAATAGGGCTTGTATACATAACTATAACTTTCTACATGCAAGCATCTTGAAAGTTATTACCGAACTTCTTTTTGTAAAATATATTCTAATAAAACTTTTTAGTATAATTTGGAATTTTGTTTCATAAAAAAGATCCAGACCGGAGTATTACTACTGGTCTGGATCTTCATTGTATTTATCTTCGATTTTTATTTTAAAAGCTTCAATGACTCTCTGATGAAGGCGGGGATATCATCCGGCGTTCTACTTGAAACCAGTTGATCGTGACATACCACTACTTCTTTGTCATGGAAGGTAGCTCCTGCATTTTGCAAATCAACTTTGATGGATGTAAATCCAGTGATATCTCTTCCTTTCAGAGCTTCAGCCGTAATAAGCAATTGTGGGCCATGACAGATGGCGAACACCGGCTTTTTGTCATCCATGAAAGCTTTAGTGAAAGAAACAAAACGGTCATCAGCCCGGAGGATGTCAGGTGAAAATCCACCAGGTAGCAACAGGGCGTCAAAATCTTCTGGACTAACGTCATCAATTCCCGCGTCAGTCGTTACTTCGACTCCATCAGTTTTTCCTTTGACGGTCTCTCCCTTCGACTTCTCAATGACCGTAAGCTTGTGTCCGGCCTCTTCATAGGCTTTGGCAGGCTCCGTGTACTCTGAGTCTTCAAATTCATTGGTTAGTAATACAGCGATTTTTTTACTCATAATAAAACGTCTCCTTTATAGTTAAGTTGGATGGCCCGATGTGTTTAAGCAAAATCATATTTAACCATGCATCAGGGCAATTTTGGTACATATGTGTTTAAGTACCCCCCACTCTTCAAACTAAAACGTTCCATTACTCATTCGGCATGAATTGTTGAAAGATGGTATTCTTTTGGATGGGATACACTTCCTTCCCCATTACATCATTAATGATGGCCTGGTTTCGCATCACAGCAAGTCCTAAATTTGTGGCAGCCGTACCATGGGAATGTTCCAGATTGGTGGAAACATACATATGATTCCGTCTTTCTTCCTTCCAGACCAACCTAAACTTTTCATCCACTTTATATTCTTTTTCGCTTTCCCAGATAATGTCATCCCTATCAGACCAAATCCATTCCGGAACGTGAGGCTTGTAGCCGGTGGCAAGTACCACTTTTTCAGCTTGTACCGTAAATTCCTCTTCCTTCTCCCACTGCATGCAGGAGACATTTAAAAGGTCTTCTTCCTCTTTTATTGCATTCACTTCCGTCAAAGGCTGTATGGTGATTTTTTTGTCCCTGCCTTCCACGGATCGATTATAAAGAAGATCATAGATTTTCATCAATGTTTCCTTATCAATCCCATTACGCACAGAAACCAACCTTTCCAAGGCTTCTTTTCGTTTTTCATAAGAAAGTCCATGAAAATAGTGAACATAATCTGGTGAGAAAACCTCCTGTCCGAGTTTCGCGCTTTCTAATTGGGAAAAAACTGAAGAACGAGTGTACCATGTCAGCGAATAGTTATGATGCTTCTGATCCTCAAGCAATTCATAGAACACCTCTGCGGCACTCTGGCCGGAGCCTACCACAATGATGGAAGAAGAAGCTTTAATATCTTTGGCAGCATGCAGAAAGCCACTTGTATGCACGACATGTTCACTGGTATTTATGCTGTCTGGTATGAAGGGCACACTCCCCGTCCCCACAACAATATGCTTCGCTAAATACGTACTAACTTTATCTGTCATAATATCTTTCACCTTCACTTCATAGGCAGTGCCATTAAAGGAAACAGTAGTGACCTCGGATTGAAATCGGCAATTTGAAAGGTTCTCTGAGACCCACTTTGCATAAAGATTATATTCTCGTCGCGGAATGTCAAATCTCCGATAAAAGAAAAATGGAAAGAGCCTGTTATGCTTATGTATATAATTCAGAAAACTGTACTTGTTTGTAGGGTCTGCAAATGTTACCAGGTCCGCTAGGAATGGAACCTGCAGATCGGATTGTTCAATCAGCATACCTGGATGCCAATTAAAGCCTTTTTCTTTATCAATAAAAAGGGATGTTAAGTTCGGCAGATCCTCTGTTAATGCGGCCAATCCCAAATTAAAAGGACCAATTCCTATTCCAAT
The DNA here is from genome assembly GCA_001648575.1 of Sutcliffiella horikoshii DSM 8719. Classification (GTDB taxonomy): domain Bacteria; phylum Bacillota; class Bacilli; order Bacillales; family Bacillaceae_I; genus Sutcliffiella_A; species Sutcliffiella_A horikoshii. The sequence continues at coordinate 105,782 of LQXN01000064.1, forward strand.
AAGGTCAAAGATTTTATTTGTCATCAAGCTCCCCCATTTTTATATATAATGACTTATTTATTCCCTCTTTTTCGGAAAATTACTTTTTATAACTGGTTAATACAATGAGAGCATGAAAATTCTGGGGTTGAAGAAAAACAATGCATATTTTCACATGTGAATAGTAGTCAAAAAAAAAGGGACAGAGAGTAAGTCTCTGTCCAAAAATCCCGTGTACGAAAGGAGAAGGAAGCTGCACACGATATATATTATGCAACATTCTATGAACTGCTTGGTCATCTATCTTCTATCAAACGCACATTTTTATTGTGAAGGTAAGATTACAGTTGCAGTTGTACCGTTTCCTTCCTCGCTTTCAATCTTTAGATGGCCTCTATGTTCTTGGATAATCTTTTTGGTAATCGTCAATCCAAGTCCCATTCCTTTTTCCTTAGATGTGAAGAACGGGTCCCCCAGCTTTTCAAGGTTGCTAGGACTTATACCATTTCCGTGATCTTTAACTTCAATGATTACACCTTCGGCAGGGTCTTGATTCCCCGTAACTTCAATCTTCCCGCCTGCTGGCATAGCCTCCATTGAATTCTTGATAAGGTTTATGAATACTTGCTTTAGATTGTTCTTGTCTCCCCTTATCATCATTTTCATGTCCATGCCCTTTGTTTCAATCCTGATATCATTCTTTTTTGCTTCGTTACTTACCAGGTTTATAACATATTGAATGATTTCTTTAATTGGTAAGATTGTGTGCTCCTTGGTTTGCGGCTTTGATAACACCAGGAGCTCTGAAACAATATCATTGATTCTATCAATTTCTGAAAGTACCATATCGACATGTAGTCTGTTGGCTTTACCTGATTTTTGAATCAGTTGGATAAAGCCTTTTATGGATGTCAGAGGATTTTTAATCTCATGGGCAATTCCTGCAGAAAGCTCCCCAACCACTGATAGTTTTTCTTTGGTTACCAATAGCTGCTCCGTCTTTTTGAGAGAGGAAATATCCCTTCCGATCGTAACAAGGGCTTTCCTTCTTCCATCCGGATGAAATAAGGGTACTTTTATCACATCGAATGTTTTCCATTCGCCATCTGCCAAACAAAATGACTCTTCTTCACGAGATGGGCGACCTTCTTCCCATGTCATCCTATCCGTTACTGTACAATAAGCAAAAGCTTCCTTGAAATGTGGAGAATACTCCCCAAGCTCAATGTCTGTTTTCCCTTTATAATCCACGTCTTCCAAGTCGTAAAGTGCAAGGCCATACTCATTTGTTTGAAGCCATCTGCCCTTACCATCCTTGAAACACACAAAATCAGGCATGTTATTAATCAACGTGGAAAGCTCTTGTTCCTTTTGTTCTAGTTCTTTTAATGCTTCGTGTTTTTTTAACATCATATACAACAAAATTGTTGTAATGAGGATAAACAGCCAGCCCTTAAGTAAATTAATATATTCTGCTATTACGAAATAATTATTTTGTTTTAGGACATATATCCAATAATCTGATAGGCCAATCCATACAATGCCAAAGAATAGATAGATTAAAGGTATATACTTTAGCCATTTCCTTTTCATAAAATACCTCATGCATCTATAGTAATTGATTTTCAAAGTGAAAATTAATCTTTCAAATGGTTGTTTCCCTTATTATATCTTTTTATTCAAAATATAGATAGAAAGTCCCACTTGGGAAAGTCATCTCGCATATTGTCGAATTAGACTGTTTTTTCATTATACACTTTCCTGGACCGCAATTTCTACATACTTTTTCAGTATAGCGCTTTCTTCCTACTAAAAAGATATATGTTTATGCGGTATACAAAAGGGTATTTAGTCAGTAAATAAAGATTCCCAGGAGGGATAAAGATGGAAGATAAAGATGTAAGGGTTGACAAACGGGAAACAAAAGAAGATAGGGGAATGGTTGCATCTACGTTCATTAAATACACGGCATATCTGATCATATTTTTCGGTATTATATGGTTTATCATCAGCTATCTACTTCCAATGATTCAATAATAAAATGGACTCATATAAAAAAGCAGGGCAGTGTCACTCAGACGCTTTCCCTGCTTTTTTGCTTTGAAGGATTTGTTCCTGATTTACGAAATCACCTTCTTTGAAAATCTTATGTACATTGCCACAACTTCTTTTTATAGAATTGTTCCCGAGAACTGAGGCATTTGCAAGGTAATGGACTGGATCTGTTCCCCGTCGATATCTACAGCCCACAATTTATAGTTTGGTTTCCCCCTCAGCCAGCTCTGATCTTGAATGAATAGGACCCGTTCTTTATCACGGAAAAATACGGGCTCAGTAATTAATGTACGAAAACTTGTTACCGGTTTTACTTCATCCCCTTCATTATCCATCGTATACATTTCATAGATGAATTGAGATTTTTTCCTAGGGTTTTCACTTGCTGCCGAGAAGGCAATGATATCACCTTCAGGAGAGAGTTTTGCACTATATATGATATTTGTCTCAAAATTAAACTCAGGGTTTACATATTCTTTCTCCTTGGTATTTGTGTCCATCATGACATATGAAGAATTTAGACCTTCTCCTTCATCCTTCACCCATTCCACAAATCCAAGTTTTCCTCCATCTTCCGTCAAAGAAAGACTTCTTTTCTTAAGGCTCTCATCATGAGTAAGCCTCTCTTTATTCTCCCCTGTTGCAGAGATGGAATATAAATCAATGTTTGTCGGCCCCTCTTCCAATTCACTTCCTTCTTGATAATCTTGTGCGACCAAATAATAAATTGAATTGTCATCTTCGGAAAAAACTGCATCTGTAATAAGTTCTTCATCTTTCGATAGTTTAATTAAATTACTCCCATCACTGCTCATGATATACAAAGACTGTTTTAAGTTTCCCTCTCCTTTTTCTTGAGAAAGAAAAAGGAGCTTATCACCATTTGAAGAATACCTTGGATGCACATGACTTTCAGCCTGTCGTGGGTAGGTTAATTGATTTACTTCACTGCCATCCACATTGGCCTTATATAGAGCCCCATCCCCGCTTTGGTAGAACGGAAAAACAATAGATTTGTCATCTGGCGATAAAGTGACCGTCTCTCCCAAGCCATTATCAATAGGCAGCCAAGCGCGTGTAAAGCGTTCTGAAAAGAAATATAAGAGTACGGAAATGATGATTACAAATCCGATGAGAGCTATCGTAAACAATTTTAATGTCTGTTTTTTCATTTTAATCGGCCTCTCTTTTTTAAAAGCTGTTTTCGTATATTTTGTTGCTTTTCGTATTTTCCAATCAGCCCGTTATATTACTTACTATCGTGCTCTTTTCCCTGTTATGATTTGAATACTTCTTGCAAATTCAAGACCCTGTAAGCAATGAAAAGTCCAATTGCCGACTTTTCATCCATAAGTAGCAACAATCTTTGAGAAAAGAGCCTTTTTAAAAAGTGAATATTGGTATGATGCTAGTTTAACCTGAATGGCAAATTTTACTTACAGTATTTACTTATCCCTTATTAAATTCTTTCATAAATGAGAAAACAAAAAAAGCAACCAAATACTCAGATTAGGTTGCTTTTTGCTTATTATTTTGCTGTCTTCACGATTTCTTGCAGGATGATGTCGAGCGTATTTGGTGCACTATCTTCAGCCATTTTTCTTTGCAGGGGTTCTTTATCGGTTTTTAGGGCCTCCAAATGATTACGGAGGGTTTCACTTGTTAAATCTTCCTCAAATAAAACCTTTGCAAATCCTTTTTTCTCGAAGGATTGTGCATTTAAAATTTGATCCCCTCTGCTCGCATTCCGGGAAAGAGGAATCAACAGCATTGGTTTGCGCAAAGCAAGAAATTCAAAAATTGAATTTGCCCCTGCCCGTGAGATGATAAATTCAGATGCAGCCAATACATCAGGAAGCTCCTGATTGATATATTCAAATTGTTTATAACCTTTGACTCCTTGTAAGGACTGGTCCACATTTCCTTTTCCGCAAATATGAACAATCTGGAATTGAGCTGTGAGTTCATTCAAGATTTGACGTAAGGTTTCATTGATTTTTTTTGCCCCAAGGCTTCCACCCATAATCGTAAGAATAGGTTTTTTCTCGTGAAAACCGAGCAACGCCCTGCCTTCTTGTGATTTTCCCTTAAACAGTTCTTCACGGATAGGAGAGCCTGTGAATAGAACTTTGTCTTTTGGAAAGTGTTTCAATGTCTCATCAAATGTGACAAAGACTTTCGTTGCAAACTTTGTTGCAATTTTATTGGCAAGTCCAGGGGTGATATCCGATTCATGAATGATCACCGGTATTTTCAGCATTTTGGCAGCCATCACAACAGGGACTGTCACAAATCCGCCTTTAGAGAAAACAACACTCGGCTTTTCTTTCCTTAAAATGAACAACGCCTCCATTGCCCCCTTAATAATACGGAGGGGATCAGAGAAGTTCTTCCAGTCAAAATATCTACGCAGCTTTCCACTCGAAATGCCATGGAAAGGTATTTTCTCATTGCCTATAATTTCTTCTTCTATTCCATTTCTAGACCCGATATATGTAATGTCCCAGCCCGAAGCTTTTAACTTGTTTATAATCGCGATATTTGGTGTGACGTGTCCTGCAGACCCTCCACCTGTGAATACTATCTTTTTATTTTTCATATTATCAACATCCTTCATGTCATACTCTACCCTATATTATTATCGAAATAAAGTGGAAAGGCAAAGCATTTCATAAAACCGTAAGCTGTGAATCTCTTTTTTGATTCTCCAGCCTACGCTTTGGATTATTTAATCCCCCTTGATGGCAATGACTGTTTAGATAATTGATAAGGGAGTTGTTGCAGCGACCTTGTCACATTTTCTAACTTTTGTTCAATCCGATGCAGCAAGTAGAACGTTACGACAATAGGGAATCCCACTTCGCTTACCCATGTCCACCACTGGTCCATATACAATTCCTCCTTCCTCGTAATATAAGAAAGGCCTACCTTAAAGTAGACCTTCCATGTTTGGGTTATGCTATCTCAAATTCCGTTACATTACGTTCAATGATTCTAGCACCATTTTTTTCGATAATGTTCCCACCCTTTGATGTAAAAACATTCGCATCGATAAGTGTGTCCATCGCTTGCTCAATTTCTTCAGCCGTCAAATCCGCTTTCGGATCGTCTACTGAAATTTTCACAGTTGAACCTTCCTCATTCAAGAAAAGCAATTCCAATGTAAACATGTGCAGGTTCCCCCTTTCCATTTATTGAATACTGTTAGATCTGTTTACCCCAAGAAGTGTAACTCACTGCGTCTAACATTTGAAACAGGAGTAGTCTGCAATTCGGAAATCGCTCCCGCCGCTTGTAAAAGTGCTGTTACCTCAGCATCCACCTTTACGTTGTTGTAGTTTTTAGTACGGTACATCAAGTTTCCTTTGTCATCCTCTCCCAGTTCATACATAAGTCGAAGTTGGACATTTTCCACTGCGTAATCTGCCATGCTCTCACCCCCTTTCACCTTTTATATAAAGAAAAAAAGGCGAAAAGTAGTGAAATAAAAAAACATTCCGGACTATTTTTTAGTCAACGGAATGTTTTGACAATATTATGAAACGGATCTCTTTAAATCCAATTTTGCTTTCTGTCTGTTGAGCTTCTGCAAAGAAGATTCGTTATAGCCTACAATCAGTTTATTACCATTTGTAATTATTGGTCTTCTTAACAGCTTAGGCTCTTCAATAATCAGCTTGATCAGTTCGGATACGGTTAATTCGTTTACGTCAATTCCAAGATCCTTGAATGTTTGGCTTCTTGTGGCCAAGATTTCATCCATCCCCTCTGTAGTCAAGGATAGAATCTTCATCATTTCAGTATGACTAGGCGTCTCTCTGAAAATGTGTTTTTCTTGAAAATTAATATTATTGCTTTTTAACCACTTTTTCGTTTTTCTGCAGGATGTACAACTTGGATAACTGTAAAAAATGATTTCATTCATTTTGCTTACCTCCCCGTATTATGATCTTTTTAATAAGTTTTATGTTAATTTCATTGTATACTATTTGTATAACTTTTGTACAGTTAAATGACAATTATTTTTTGAACAAAAAACGACAACTTCTTATTTCATTCACGAAATGGAGGACGAATGTTTAACTTTGCATTATAATGGAAATAAGTATGATAGAAAAATAGCTGTATAAATTAGCTATTGCAAGAGAAAAATGTACTTATCATGCAATCGTCACAATCTAGAAACAAACGCTTATTTACAAGTAAAGTATCGGTACATTATAATAGGTAAGTGACAAGCATAAGGATTAGTGCGTAAGGAGGGGATACATATGGATCGTATGTACCGTGTAATGGGTTTCTGGACAGGGATCTTTGCAGTTATGTTCTATCTTGGCCACATGACTCAAACGTCTTTACTTTTCTTCGGACAAACGGTATTCTTCATTTTATTAAGTTATCTTAAGCTATCTGAACGTATGTACATCTATATTTTCGGAGCATATTTAACAATTTTCTTTGTTGCCTTCTCGTATTGGACAACATTTATGATGGTGCCTGGCTCTGGTGGTCATTAAACATACGTAGCTTCACAATAAAAAGCGATGACAGTTGTCATCGCTTTTTATTGTTGAGTCATTTTTTTTGGTCTTTAGTAATTCGCTCCACACATCCGTTTGTTTTTCATGGACCATAATATGAAAGGAGTTGCTCCAGCTACCATCCATAATAAGGGTTCTTATCGCTCTGTTTTGCTTGCTTTTTTCTGAAAAAGGATTGGAATCCTGATTTTCCTGCAGGAAATCAAGTATCCCCCCTGCCACAAGAAAATCCCCTTGCCTCTGTGTACAGATATGATGTAGGTGCTGAGCTATGAATACCTTTTCCAGTGCGTCCAAATGGATATGTGTTGTTAAATCCATATCATAAGGATGGGAAAGCGGATCTGTGACCATGGAATGTTCGAAATAACCCCTCAGGCTTCCCCTATGATGTTCTTCAAGAAGCAACTCCGAGAATCTATAGCCATAATCGACCGTTATGATTGCCCCTTTTTCCAGCTTATTTGCTAACTTTTTGGCAAACGATAGCATCATAAGCGGGATTTCCAGACGCTGACCTTCTTTGAGTGTGAATTCATGTAAAGTCAGATAATCGTTTATTGCCTGGTTCCTTAACGGTCCCCTCGCTTCAACCAACAAGTCATCCTGATTCAATGTCACAAATACTTCCTGTACTTTCCCATTTAAACATTCCACCACATGAACAGGCAGGGCGTCAAAAAATTCATTAGAAAAAATGACACCAGAAAGCTTATTTGCCGGCACCTCATCAATGGAACGGCAATATGTAACATGTGCCGTGTTCGGAATCGCTTCTTTCTGTAATAAAAGGTGATACGGGCTTGTTTCGACTATAAAATATTCGAACTTGGTATAAAGGGAAGGATCCATCCTCTCGACCTCTTGCAGGAAATGAGCAGCGAACCTACCGTTTCCTCCGCCCATTTCAATCATTACAGGTGAAAGATTTGCTTGCTTGATGTATTGAACTATAAGCTTGGCAAAAATTTTCCCATAAATATTATGGACATTGCTTGAGGTAATGAAATCCCCTTTTGTCCCTACTTTCTCGTTGTTCTTCATATAGTATCCATGTATAGGATGATAGAGGACTTCCTCCAAGTATTTCGCGTAATCCAGCTTCATGTTTGGGGCAGCTTCGATCTTTTCTTTAAGTTGCCTTGGTATCATTTTAAAAGCCGTTCAAAAAAGGATTGCTATCCATTTCCCTTTCAATGGTTGTGGTCATCCCGTGACCGGATAGAACGGTCGTCTCCTCTGGTAGGGTCATCAGCTTGTTGTGTATGCTTTGTATAAGCTGATCGTGGTTCCCTCCAGGAAGATCGGTTCTTCCGATACTTCCTGCAAAAAGTGCATCTCCAGCAATTACCACCTTGCTTTTCTTATGATAGAAGCTGACACTTCCAGGAGAATGTCCAGGAGTGAAAAGAACCTCAAGCTCGAAATTGGAAAACGTTAATTTCTCTTCCCCTTGGATAATATGATCTGCGGGGCTTGCCTTGATTGGTCCGAGCTGGAAAAATTGAGAACCGTTCAAACTTGGATCCATCAACCAATTCTTTTCTTTTTTATGTATATAGACCGGTATGTTCCACTTTGAGCGAACTGAATCCACCGCCCCGATATGATCAAAATGAGCGTGAGTCAAAAGGATAGCAAGTGGTTTCAAGGATTGTTCTTCTAAATAAGCATTAAAAGCCTCCCCTTCGCTTCCAGGATCAAAAATAATGCACTCGTTTTTATCATTGATGAGTAAGTAAGCATTCGTTTGAAGAGGTCCCAGTGGTAATTGAGTCCATTTCATTTTTCATTCCACACCTTCCCTTGAAGTATCTATCCATCTATTTTACACTAAGAGGAAGAAGTTGAGAAACGAAAGGAAACTGCCAATGAAGCGGATGTATGGTTTAGAAATACAATGTGCCGATGACAAACCTCAATACTTTCAAAATCTCCTACTCCAATTAAAGCAGATATCCAGCATTTTTGATGTAGATGATAATTTACTTATTACTGATACAGCGATGGAAGCCAAGGTTATAAAGAATATGCTTGCTGACCGATGCATACTAGAGGAAACCTATACACTCTCTTTATTGGAGAATCCTATTGCAAGTTCCTTGTTCAGCGATTATGGCTTTGTGACGGAAAGGAATAATCATTACTTATATCAGGATATGGTCTCCATCTATCAAATTGAAAGCGGTAAAGCTGAAGATATCACCATGTTCATAACACAAATGGATGAATCTATTATTGCTTTGGAGGAACAATATAAAAAATCGTATATTATCGATAAAGAAAATAAAGAATATGTAGTAAAAGTAGCTCAAGCATATGACATAGAAGTGTCATTTTTTGACCTCGACAAATAGTGAGAAAACATTTAAAATGTAAGTGGAGTGTAATGAGCAATTACATACTTTATTTTCATGATTTCTTTCAAATAGAAATGATTTCTGAAAGGGGCGTTAACCTTGCCATTAGTTATTATTTTTGGACTTGTAACAATTTTATGTGTACTAGGACTTGTCCGTTCCCTGAAAGAAAAAAACTTCCTTGGAGTTCTTTTCGCCTTTGGAACAGTTGCAGTGTTTGGTTGGTTTACTGTAATGACTATCATTCAATCCGGATACCCGGTAGCACACTAATTAGAAAATGGAGCGCCTGGCGCTTGAACAAAAAAGAGTATTCTTCCCTTTTGAGAAGAATACTCTTTTTTGTTCATTTTTTCGATCGAGAAATTTAATGCATTATTGGAAACCCTTTTTTATGTCTTGGCAGGTTGGTTTCAGGTCATCACGACGGAAGCTAAGAATCATCCCAAATCAATTAAAGATGAATATACTGAAGATATAGTTGTTCAAGGTTAGCTTGAATGCGGCATGGAGATAATAAAGAAAATGATCTCTTAATTAAGGAGGAAGATATGAGTGGCAGTAAAAACTTTATGCGGAATTTGCAGCGGTTCAGGAAGAAAGAAGGTTTTTATCCTTCCCTTTTACAAAAAGTGTACAAAGTGCAATGGACAGGGCAAGATCACGAAAGGTTTCTTTATATAGACAAAAGCCAAGCAATAGCTTGCTTGGCTCAGCGTGTAGACAAACCTTAGAATAATAAAATTCCCTAGTTGATCGTAGTGGAAGGAGCGTAGACTCCTGCGGGAAAAAGGGACAGGTAAGACCCCGCAACGGAGTTGGCCACTGAAAAAGTACAATATTTTAGTTATCAGTTTCATGCCGCTGTTGATTTCCGCAACCGGCTTCGCTTTCCGCAGGGCGACCTTGAGCCTCCTCGGGCTGCGCCCTGCGGGGTCTCAAGAATGTCGCTATCCCCCCGCAGGAGTCTTCGCCTATTGCTCCAATCAACAGCTAGAAATTCAATATAAGATTAGTTATTGGGTTTTCCAGTGGCCTTCAACGGAGTGAGGAGGCTTACGGACCGCCCGCTGGAAAGCGAAGCTCTTGCCACGGAGATCAACTGTTCCAACCAATAACTTTTCTGCTTAATAGTTTGTCAACAGTCTGAGCCAAGCAATAGCTTGCTTGGCTCGATTTGTTAAAATATATTAGAGTGAGTTTGATCGTTTGGTCTCCACAGCACGTAACTTGTCATCCATTTGCACACTCTTGTCACGGCGGTCATCTATTCTGATGTTAGTTGCCACCCGGTGCAACCCTTTTTGGAAAGGTGCTTCATGCATGACCTGGATGACATGCATCAAGGTTGGAAGCTCCCCCTCAATGATCGTGCTCATCGGAGTTAACTTATAGTTAATTTTCCCTTCCTCTTTAAATCCTTCTAATAAATCCTGGATTTCTGCCACATAATCACTTACACTTGGTCCATTTGTACCGATTGGGATAACGGTTACATCAACTATCGCCATTTACTTGACCTCCTCTATAATAACTCCACTAAATCTAGTGTTTCCCCGTTTACTGGTATTAAAATTTGTTCCAGTTGGTATCCATATAAACATAATAGGCCATTCGGAGAAAACTTTAACGGTTTATTTTCCACATTTTCAAATAATACCTTCTTTGTACCATCTTTCACATCAACCAGGACAAGTTTAAACTCATCTTGATATGCGTCCACACTGCCTCCGCGGACCGGTTCGAACGAATAAAACCTATCTGTCCCATCTGCGTATGCAAAATAGGGAATAAAGTAATTCGAATACATGGTTAATAACGGGGCTTCATAAGAATGAACTTTTTCAAGTTCTGGAAGACGATAAAATGAATACTCTCCCATATGCTCATCGTTCATATCCCCCACCGTAATGAGCAAGTCACTATAAGTATGGAACGTTACTACCTGCTCCATAAGCTCGCCGGTTTCGTTCGTAGTCAAGTCCTGCATGAGCAATGGCGCCTCCAACAATGGCATGTCTCGGCTCCAATTAATATACCCGAGCTTTTCCGCAGATAACCATTGAACGAATGGGTCGTCCACATTTTGTTTTATCATATTTTTTGTTTGTATATCAAGTAAAAAGCTGTCATAAGACCAGTCCTCTTTAAAAGAAGAGACTAGCAGCTTCTCACCTGAAAAGGGGTCCCAAGAAGTGAAAAGGTCAATGGAATCTTTGAAATTCCACTCAGCCATCAATTCTCCTTTTTCTGAAAGTACACGTAAATTCCCGTCAGTATAGGAAGGTGCAGAGCGTACTAAAAAAAGATTAAAATCTTTATTGGCAGTAACTGAAATAATGTGTTCAGGGGAATCGAAAAACACTTCCGTTTCACTTGTAAGCAGATTAAAGGATAGTACTTTTGATCCGGTTCCTTCATTTATTATATATAGAATAGTCTCATCGTTGAACCATTCAGCAACGGTACTGAATTGTTCCGCAGGTATGGAGAGCTTTTCGAAAGATTCATTCTGAAGAATTAAAGGATTGAAAGGTTTTGGTTTCGCATGATTAGATAGTACAGGTGCATTGCTTACTTCCTTGGGGGTTGGAGGAGATTGACATCCAGACAACAAACAAAGAACTACTATTATGATGTAAATGACTTTCTTCATTGCACCCCTCCTTTTTGCCTATCTTATTAACGATTATGAGGCAGGAAAGGTTTCAATACAAGAGAAATATATTGTTATTCCTAGAGTAATAATGACAGATTCCGCACATTTATATATGGAGTCGAAATAGCAGAAAGAATATAGGTATGGAGCCCCTGATAGAGTTAATCAGGTGCTCCATTTTGTTTAGGTTTCTTAGTATTTATAATCAAACGAATTTCTAAGCAGTAAATAGTGTTAGTGATGGGCAAAGCTTTGTCCTTTTCATATATACAGGGAAGCTAAAAAGATCCCCAATGTTTTCGTGTAGATTGTATCATACTGGGATAATGGCAGAGGATTGATGCCCTTTCCCAATTCTAATGTAAATCCAGGCTTTCTGAACTCCTGGATGAACCAATCTTTGAAACCTGCATGGCTATCCACATATTGCACATTCTTATATGAACTGACTCGTTCAAATTCAAGAGCTATTCTTTCACTTTCAGATGGCTCAAGACCTTCATAACCCCAATAAAATTCTTCACCTTGGGTATGAACTGCAATCACCATGTCAAAGTCCTCTTTTTCGGCAAGGTTTCTCATTGCTTTTGCTTCCGGTTCTGTTAAAGGTGTATCACCAGGATAATCCCTTGGAGAAGGTACCTTTTCTTCTTTACGCTCCTTCTCAACCCTCCAATTGGCGGGGAAATGCTTGTTTAGGTCTATACCTCTTATATTTGCTTTCCACCCCATGAAATCTGCCCGGTCCTCATTGATTGTTTCTACTATCTGTTTAAACGGCTCTGTATCTGGGGGTCCATTAACTACTAAGTCGACACCATCAGGGTTTACCATGGGGACGACGGACAACAACGTTTGCTCGTATAAAGGGAGACAAGGGAGGCCTCTGAGTGGCTGCCCATTGGTCACGGCAACTAAATATTCATTTAGAAGGTTCATGATCAAAGCACTTGTGATCCATTCGTTGGCATGGAAACTACCGTTCCAATGAACCTTTTTCGTGCCCTTACCAATTTTAAGGTGATGAAGAGGTTTGCCCATTACGGATTGTCCAATACAGTTGGATTCCATAAATGGATAAACCTCTTTTAGCCTGTTTAGATCATGAAGAAAGGCGTGATAATCATATTTTTTCTTTGGATTTACAATTTTATTACGCACTTTTTCTGGCAGTTGAATTACTTCGCCCGGCCTTAATCGGGATAATTCTTTTCCTTGATTCATGATGGTTATGCAGTCCAAGGAAATGCCTTTTTGAAAAAGGATGGAAGAAAGCGTGTCACCTTTCTTTATCTCACATATTGATCTGATATAACCCGGAATTAGTATCGTTTCACCATTTTTAAGTATATGGTCAGATGAATGCTCCGGATTTGAATCTTCAACTAATTGGAGGGGAACCTTGAATAGTTGACTGAAATACCACAATGTATCCCCTTTTCTACTTACTACCTTCAATGTTTAAACACCACCCGATAACACATGTATACCTATAACTTATGGTTGAGAGGATGGATTTAGAACGCTGAGAAAATTGGGATGTTCATGAATTATCACATAAAAAAACTGCCATGCAGATCGAGAGGATCTACATGGCAGTTTAGATATCATTATTCAGCTAGTTTGCTTTCATCTACTTGAATGGATGTTCCATCATAAAAGCGAAGTAGGTCTCCGTAAATGATTTTATCAGAGTACTGAAGTTCCTTCTTGGCTTTTTCCATATATGGCTCACATGCTTCTTGTTCTACTTGTTCTACTTCTTCTTCTGTTTCTTTATCGTAACAAGCATTCTTTGTGTAAACAACCTTATCTGTTACAAAGCTTCCATCTCGGAATACTACAAAGTCGTTTCGTTCCTCTGAGAATAAATCCTCACCGAATTGGATGTCATTTTTAGTTTCCATTCCAACCAAGTGCTTGATGGTAGGTTTAAGGTCAATTTGACCACCAACTGTATCAAATTCCTTTGGATTCTTATCTGTCACGCCAGGAATGTGAACTATCATCGGTACACGTTGAAGCTGAGCATTCTCAAAAGGAGTTACCTCTTTACCTAAATACTGGCTCATCGCTTCATTATGGTTTTCTGAAATACCATAGTGGTCACCATACATGATGATGACGGAATTCTCATATAGCCCAGCAGCTTTCAATTCATCAAAGAAAGTTTTTAAAGATTCATCCATATAGCGAACAGTCGGGAAATAGCGGTTTAATGTTCTACTGTTAGAATCAAACTCATCAACGAATCTGTCTTCTTCATCCAACACGAACGGGAAGTGATTAGTCAATGTAATGAACTTAGCATAGAACGGTTGTTGGAGTTCCTGCATATAAGGAACTGATTGTTGAAGGAATTCCTTATCTTTCAATCCCCAACCGACTGAGTTTTCTTCATTGACATCGTAGCTGGCAATGTCAAAGAACTTATCATATCCCAATGAATCATACATCACATCACGGTTCCAGAAACTCTTATTGTTTGCATGGAACGTCACCGGAGTATAACCCTTCTCCTTGATTGCATTTGGCGTTGCTGTATGATAATCATTTGTTCCGTGGGTGAAGAAAACAGCCCCCCGACCTACAGGATACAAGGAATTATCTAATAAAAATTCAGAGTCGGACGTCTTGCCTTGCCCAGTTTGATGATAGAAATTATTGAAATAGTAACTTTGATCTTTCAGTTCATTCAAGAACGGAGTGATGGGCTCACCATTGATTTCATTGTCAATGACAAAGCTTTGTAAAGACTCCATTTTCACCACAATGATATTCTTGCCTTCTGCAATCCCATAAAGGTCATCATTAGGTGCTTTGTAGCTTGCATTAATATAATTTTGAATTTCTGCAAGCTCACTTCCATCCGCCATTGCACGTTGTGCTCGAGTCTTCGATTGCAATACCGCATCATATACGTGATAGTTGTAAGTCCCTAAGTTTTTAACCAGGATTTCACGGTCAAAAGTACGTGTTAAAAGCTGTGGTCTTTCTGTTTCAGCTAATCCCAAGTTAAACAGGAAAATACCCACAATGGAAAGGAAGTACATTTTACGCACTTTCGGTCTCCAAGTGGACATACTCACGAACTGAGGTGTCCATTTAGCTAACGCGATCAGGATGATTACATCAGTAAACATCAATAAATCTACCGGAGTCATCAGTTCTGTGATGCTTCCGCCGAGGTCGCTCATGTTTCCTGATTGGAACAACAATGGTATCGTGATGAAATCATTGAAGAAGCGGTAGTATACGGCGTTTGCATAAAGTACGAAAGAAACGATAAAGCTTGTAATGATCAAATATCGTTTCATGCCTTTTTCCTTAAAGAACAGTGCAAACCCGGCAATTAATAATATAAAACTTAACGGGTTAATAAAAAGGATAAATTCTTGTTTTACGGATTCAATTGTAATGTTAAAGCTTGTTTTATAAACGATATAGGTTTTCACCCAAAGCAGTACGACTGCAATAAGGATGAAAGGCACTTTTGATTTAAAGGCTTGCTTCATCTTTTTTAACCTCCTTAAAGCGAAAGACAGGGAAGCTCTTTATTTTATTATTGTTAATAATCCTGATTAGATGTATCACTTGCCCAAATTCAGCATGTAAAAATTTCGGCTACGACATATCTTAAAACTTTTTTTACAAAAAATCAATGGATAATTAATACTGCATTTAAAGAAAAGAAGTAGAATGATAGGGTTGGGCCCGTTTTGCATCTATATATAATAGACGATGTACAAGCAAAAAGGTTTCATAAAAAACAGAAGTTCATGTATTCTAAATAGTCAAACAAAAAGGAGCCTTCTTATCAAGAAGCCTCCCTTTACGTACTATGCTTGCTTCTTTCTACATTTTTACCCATGTAGCAGCAAGAATAAACCATACACTTTTTTACAATTTTGTTTTTGCCAAGTATGCAGCGCCAATCACACCTGCATCATTTCCTAAAGTGGCTTCTGCAATTTTCACTCCAACCTTGGTTCTTGGGAAGAGATACTTTACAAAATGTTTACGAACTGGGTTCAGTAGCTTTTCCCCGGCTTTTGAAACCCCACCACCTATGACGATTTTCTCAGGATTCATGGCATTAGCCAAATTGGCAAGTGCCAACCCTAAGAAGGAAGTAACTTTGTTTACTACAAGTAAGGATACTTCTTCTCCAAGGTCAGCTTGCTCGAAAATAACCTTTGCAGTCAAACCTTCCCGTTCGGCAACTTCTTCTAACTTACTTCCCGGATTCTCCTCCATCGCTTCCTTTGCAAGTCTAACAATACCTGTAGCGGATGCGATCGTTTCCAGACAGCCTGTTTTTCCACAGTTACAAGGTGCTCCACCTTCTGCTATTACAGTAATATGTCCGATTTCCCCACCTGCACCATTGATTCCATGTACGATTTCTCCATTAGTGATTATTCCGCCGCCCACTCCAGTACCGAGGGTCACGCAGATCAAGTCTTTCGATCCTTCTCCCGCACCTTTCCACATCTCTCCAATAGCAGCCAGATTTGCATCATTGTCCACGACGACAGGCAATCCCGTTTCTATTTCCAAAAGATCCTTAAGGGGATAATTCTCCCATCCGAGATTGACCGCTTCATATATTAAGCCGGTTGCCATATTGACCGGACCAGGCGCTCCCATGCCCAGCGCTTTCAACTTTGATTTGGGCTCACCAAGTTCCTCTAGTTTCCTGTCGATAGCTTTGGCAATATCTGTTGTGATATATTTTCCTTTTTCACTGATGTTTGTGACAATTTCCCATTTATGTGCTATTTCACCGTACTGTGTAATGAACGCCATTTTAATCGTTGTCCCACCTAGATCAACACCAACTAACCAATTGTTTTCCATCTTCATTCACCTTTTCTTTATCGTAATTTAGACAGCTCTTGTCGCAATAACATCATGGCTGATTGAAAAAGAGGAGGTTCCAAAACACCTGATCGGTAAAGCTCCCTGATCTCATCCTCCATCATTTCTATATCCGCTACTTTGTCACCCGTATAGATGAAAGTTCCATACTTTCTCAATAGCTGTCTAACATCATACATCGTTTTCATGACTTCACCTTTTTCTTATTACTATATAAAAGGATATGTACTTCATTTTTAGTATAAAGGAATCACTTACTACGTCAAGCAAGAAAAATACGAAAGAAAACGGATAGGAATATTCCCATCCGCTTTTCTA
The DNA here is from genome assembly GCA_001648575.1 of Sutcliffiella horikoshii DSM 8719. GTDB lineage: Bacteria > Bacillota > Bacilli > Bacillales > Bacillaceae_I > Sutcliffiella_A > Sutcliffiella_A horikoshii. Next base: position 122,575 of record LQXN01000064.1, read on the forward strand.
TGAAATCGTTATCATCTATCTGGGTCTTCAGGATGCAAGATTGTCGGCCTTCTGTTCTTCAATGGAATTGGAGAACGAATCAATACGTCACGGAATCCTCGGTAATTGAATGGAATGAACGGCCAAAGGTATGGAACATTGTAAGATTTCATCATCATCAGGAAAAGAATCAACAGAACCATCCCCGCCATGAAGCCGATTACCCCGAACATGAAAGTCAACAGCAACATAACAATCCGGAATAACCGGTTGGCCAAGCTAAGTTCATAACTTGGAGTAGCGAAGGTTCCAATGGCGGCAATTGCAAGGTAAAGAATGATTTCCGGGACAAACAAGCCTACCTTTACAGCGACGTCCCCTATAAGGATCGCTGCCACAAGTCCAAGAGCGGTACCTAAAGAAGTCGGTGTATGGATAGCCGCCATCCTCAACATATCCATCCCTACCTCAATAATGAGAATTTGGGCAATCAACGGAACCGCACCGACTTCGCTTGGGCCCACGTACGATAATTGATCAGGAAGCAATTGAGTATTTGTAGCTAACAGATACCATAGCGGCAGGATGAAGATTGATGCCCATACCGCAAGAAATCTAACCAGTCTTAAGTAGGCACCGACAACAGGTTTATTTCTGTATTCCTCCGCGTGCTGCAGATGATGCCAGAAAGTTGCCGGAGTAATGATGACGCTTGGTGAATTATCCACAATCACCAAGACATGACCTTCATATAAATGGGCAGCGGCGGTATCAGGTCGTTCTGTGTACCTCACTGTCGGGTATGGATTCCAATGCCTTCCCCCGACAAACTCCTCGAGCGTCTTTTCTGCCATTGGCAATCCATCCGTATCAATTTTCTCCAAAGATGATTTAATCTCTTCTACGAGATGTGGATCTGCCAATTCATCTAAATAACATAAACTGATATCTGTCTTTGACCTTCTCCCGACCTGCATGTATTCCATTCTTAACGAGCTGTCCCTCACTCGCCTGCGGATCAAGGCACAGTTGAATATCAATGTCTCGACAAACCCGTCCCTAGATCCACGAACGACCCTTTCCATATCCGGCTCTTCCGGACCTCTAACTGGGTATGTTCTCGAATCGATGATGACAGCCTCTTCTAAACCTTCCACAATCATGACAGTAGGCCCTGCCAGCACCTGATCGACCACTTTTTCTAGATCATCCGTCTTATCGATTTCCACATAAGGTATGTAAGTTTTTAAGAGCTTATCAAGTGGATGTTCCTCAAGATCCTCCGGTAACAGATCGGAAAGGAATTTCATCAGGAACAGCATGATTTCGTCTTTACCGAAACCATCCACCAGGAACATGGCGATTTTTCTTCCTGCATAATGAAGATCCAGGAAGATTAAATCAAAGCTCTTATCCACGGCCATTCTTTCTTTTACATATCCAACATCCTGTTCAAAATCTCCTGACATCTTCTTCGTAGGTTTGTGCCAAGTCAAAGTCCCTTCCTCCTAAAATGTGCCCTGTCTGTCATTCAAAACCTTTCATCTTTTCATTTTTTGCCAATCGCATAAAAATAATTCCATCTATTTAAAATTTAGGTCTAGCGCATACAAAAACAGCCTATAAAAAAGCAGCGATAACGCCCTTCTTTTAATAGAAGAAGAGGTTGTCGCTGCAATGGAATCGGGTAATATTTTAGTTATTTTCAAGCAGGTGATTGATCTCCGTTTGTAAATCAAGATAGTTTTCTCCGGTAGAATCAATCTCTATAGCTTTATTAATAGAAGCGGAGGCTTTTTCGATTTCATCAAGTTCAAGATATACAATGGCCAGATTATAATGAGCTTCATGGAATTCAGGGGCGATTGCTGTCAGCCTTTCCAATTGGTCCCTTGCTTCTTCCAGCCTGCCTTCCTTTATATTAATAAATGAAAGATAGAAAAGGACTTCAGGATATTCATTTTCCCTACCCTCCAACTTAGACAGCAGCTCTTTCGCCTCACCAATGTCTTCCTGTTGCAGCAATGTTTCCGCTTGAGACAGGAGAAGGTTCGGGTTCTCACTATCATATCCTTGCAGGAGCAAAAAGTAGGTCAGACCTACAGCCGCCCCAAGTCCGAATATCCTAGTGAACAGCTTTTTATGCCTAGGTAAATGCACGGCAGCGGATGCCAAGAATCCTCCGATCAATCCGCCAATATGGCCGGCATTATCTATTCCCGGAATGGTAAAGCCAATTGCAAGATTAATCCCGATAAGCACAAGGATGTTCATACCCATCGTCCTGAAAAATAATTTAGGATGGGTGATACCCACTAACAGGAGGGCTCCAAAACATCCAAAAATGGCACCGGATGCCCCCGCTGATAGAGATGATGTAAAAACAAAACTCGCTAGAGAACCTGCAAATCCAGCAAATAAGTAGATGATCAGGAAACGGGCATTGCCATAGATCCTCTCAACCGCAGTCCCCAGATAAAATAGGGCCATCGTGTTAAGTAAGAGATGCAATACACCAATATGGAGCACAACCGGTGTGAAAAAGCGCCACCATTCTCCTTCTAATATTGCGGGATTGTACTTGGCACCGTACTTTACAAGTGTTTCAGGATTTTGACTGCCTCCGTTCGTTTCCAATAGATAAAACATGACAAGATGCAAAAAGATGAAAAGATAAGTGAACAACGGTTTTCCATGCTGGAAGATGGATTGTTCCATTTTCACCCTTTGCGATGATGCATTCAGGACTTGTTGCTTAAGGTGTTGCAAACCTTCATCATCCATTATCATGTCCTCATCTATTCGCACTTCATCTCCGGTAAGATTGGATATTTCACCCACAGCCTGATGGATATTCCCCTCATGAATCACGACAGTACGAAGCTCAGCCTTATTATTTATGTAAGGTTCATGTACTCTGAACTCCCAATCATCAACAGGCGGATAGGAAGAAACGTATATATTCAACGCCTGCAAACTGCGCTTTCGCAACTGATTTTTAAAATTCACCACGTGATGGGAGGCGTTTTCTATATCCCGCTGAAGCCAGCTGCTCCAATCCAGGTCTTGCCTGTGCAACCGGATGATCGGTGCTTTTTTATGGTTCAACCCTTCCAGCCAGACCTCCATATGGTCGGGTGATATATGTAAAATCCGATATTCTCTTTTCATTACAAAGTATTGTATTAGCTCCCAAAAAACAATATCCTGCTTCAAATCCCCACCTCCTCGTTCCTTTATTTTATATGGTAGGTAAGGAAAAGTAAAAATATAACTATAGCCCTATACTCAGAGGTGGTAGTATTTTGAAATCAGGATTTGTCTTTGAGACTATTGAACATGAAAACGGGAGGCAATTATTGACAACGATTTGGACAGCTCGCTTAATTTTTTCCCTATATCATTTGTGTATTCTATCTGTACTACCTGGTTCTCACTGGCTGAAAGCATCTCTTCGGAACTCGCGGAGGTTTCCTGAGACACCGAAAGCAAGCTGTCTGCAGCCGATTCCAAGTTAGGCAGAAACTCTTTCCATCCATATAAATCGGAATTTATTTTGGACAGTTTATCGCTAACGTTATCCATCTCTGACATAAGTTCATCGAACGTGATCTTTGAAAGGTTTGCGATTTTCAGATTGTCTTTTATCTTTGTATGCATGTTCTCAAATTCATTAACAGCATGGGAAGTAACATATTCCATATGAGCTAAAGAGTTGGTGATTTCTTCTGCAGCGCTTGCAGATTGGTCGGCAAGATTCCTCACCTCATTTGCCACAACTGCAAACCCTCTTCCAGACTCTCCAGCCCGTGCAGCTTCGATCGTAGCATTCAGAGCCAAAAGCTTGGTTTGTTCTGCAATTCCTTTTATTAACCCTACGAGACCTGTTATCGAAACAGAGTAATCTTTTACATTTTTCACCGTGTTGGATAAACCATCAAAATCCTGTCCAAATTCAATGATGGTGGAGGTCAGTGTGTTCATTTGTTTTTTCCCTATAACTGCTGAAGCAGTCATAGTGTTAGAGGTGGAAGAAACATTATGTACATTGTTTTGCATATCCTCTATGATTTCTTTCATCTCTTTAAAGCTATGTACACTTACCTCTGAGCTGGTCGCAGTTTGTACCGCTCCTTCTTTAACCAGATTGATGGATGAAATCAGCTGGTGAGTAGAAGCCATTGAACCTTCAGAAGATAAACCTAGTTGTACTCCAGTTTCTTCTAACTCTTTGGTTGTTTGTTTTATTTCATTCAATACCTCTGTCATGCTGATAATCATTGAATTATAACTCTTATTTAAAGAAACGATTTCTGGTATGGTCGTGTTAATGCCACCGGAAAGCTTCAGATTACCATCTCTTCCTTCTTTCATTGTTTCACGCAATAAGGAAAGTGGTCTTGTAAGGGACCGGACAAATAATATTGTGATGACAGCAAAAATAAGAACACTGCCTAGAATGACCAACAATGTGAAACGGCCCATTTCATGAACAGGATGTAAATAGGACCTGGTAGGAACGATCAAGGCATACATACCATTAACCTCTTTCATCTGTTGAAATGTAATCGTGTACTCCACACCATCAATAGATTTGTGTGTTACTCCACTTTGGTTTTGCATCATGATTTCTAAAATAGAAGTGTTCAATTCCGGCAGGCTCTCCCGACTTACATTAAATGGATGAACCCCGTCTTCATTAATATAAAAAAAGTCTGAGATGATCCCTTCTTCTTTTAATTTCTCTTTTTGAGAACGAATATTCACTTCCAGTTGTTGCATGAAATATGCATCATCACTAATATAGGTAAATTTCAAGTTCTCAGCTATATAGCCCATAAGTTCAACTTCTCTGACTAATCTGTTTTCAATACTGTCAATTGTCATCTCTTTAGATTTACTATAGGAACTTACCCCAACGACAGTAATAGAAATCAAAAGAAGCGTTGTGAATAGTAGGAACAGCCTTGTTCCTAAGTTAATTTTTTCTGCCATTTTTCTGAAGCCCTTTATGTTGCGTATGTTGATTTTTTTTAATCGTCTCATCTTCTTCCCCCTGCTAGTACAAATTACTTAGTCAGGCTAAATTATAATGGAAGATTATTAATCTAATGTAAATTCTATGTAATAAAATATTCAGGAATGGCCAATGGTGCATTCACCGTTTACCCAAAAGAAAAACCACCGGTTAGTAACCGGCAGTTTATCCTCGGAAAACGGTTTGCATGAAGCGGTCTCGGACAAATGGCAAATCCATGCCGAATGCCACCACAAACCTCCTGATGCTAGCGATACCTAGAATGTAATTCAGGATTTTATAGCGACTTTGGTAAATCGCATATGTACCGACTACAATAAGTAATATCCTTAATAAGAATCCCATCTTCATCCCTCCTCTTCTTATTTTGTAACGAAATGAAAAAAACATGCCCCCAATGAGACATGTTTTTATATAAATTTTTGATTTCCTTTAAAATACTTTATCTTTTATTTCTGTGAGCACTTTTACAGAGTGATGGAACTGCTCGCTCTCTTTTTCATTCAAATCAAGCTCAAGAATCTCTCTTATTCCATTGCGGTTCACTATGGCCGGGACTCCGATATAAATGTCTTCACTCTCGTATTCTCCATCAAGATAGGCGGAAACTGTTAATATGGAATTCTCATTTTGGAGGATTGCCTTTGTAAGCCTTACAAGTCCCATGGCAATCCCGTAATAGGTTGCACCTTTTCTCTCAATAATATGGTAAGCTGCATCCCTTACACTTTCAAACAGTTCATTCAGATCTTCTTCTTTATATTTTTCCTGTTTGGCCATCAGATCCAGGATTGGTTTGCCACCGATATCCGCCTTGCTCCATACCGGCAATTCCGTGTCCCCATGTTCTCCAATTATATAGGCATGCACATTGCGTGCATCCACTTGAAAATAATCGCCAAGAACATAACGGAATCTTGCTGTATCAAGGATGGTTCCGGAGCCGATTACCCGCTCTTTGGGCAGCCCAGAGAATTTCCAGGTGGCATAGGTCAAGATATCAACAGGGTTTGTCGCCACAAGGAAAATGCCATCAAACCCATTTCCCATCACTTCTTCCACTATGCTTTTGAAAATCTTTGTATTTTTCTCCACTAAATCCAGTCTTGTTTCACCAGGCTTTTGGTTGGCACCTGCACATATCACTACAATGTCTGCATCCTTGCAATCCTGATAATCGCCATACCATATCCTTGTAGGTGTCGGTGCAAATGCAATTCCATGATTAAGATCCATTGCATCGCCTTCAGATTTCTCTTTATTCAAATCAATTAAAACGAGTTCTTCTGTCACTCCTTGATTCAATAAGGCAAATGCATAACTTGAACCGACAAACCCTGTTCCTATTAAAGCAACACGACTAATTCCGTTTCTCATGGTATCTCCTCTTTTCACCTTGGTTACTAATACAATTTCAGTATAACAGAAAAGTTTGTGAAATAGTGAGCAATATGTATCTATTTTGTTACATGACCAATGAGCTTAGTAGCATTATAAGGAGGCTTGCGATAAGAATGGATGAAATATTCACCACGTCATTGTTTATCCAGGCTTTACCCTTAACCAGTTTGGTGGGTCGGTTGCAGTGCAACGTCTTTTCCACCAGTTTCCCGCACTCCTTGCATTGATAAGATGATTGGACTGTCGCTCCCAATAAAGTGTCGATGAAGCACCCAATCACGCCAATTATTATGATGAAGAGGGCCGCAATTTCATTTACATCATCCCACAATATATTAGAAGCGATACCTATCAAGGCAGAGCCGGAAATAGCCGCAAGAGTACCTAAAGATGATATTGCACCTGACGTTCCCGTTTCCACTTTCTCCATCCGAAGAACAGAGTATGGGCGTTTTCTGCTTAACGATCCAATCTCCGATGCCCATGTATCTGAATTTGCGACGGCAATGGACGTCACAAACCCGTAAATCCAATAGTCCGCTGGAAAAAAGTATGCCAGAACGCCTATAAGGGCCGGAACCCCACCATTAGCAAGCACCTGCACCACGTCACGCCTTGAGCCTTTTTCATGCATATCGCTGATTTTTTCTTTTTTATTTCGATTGTATTTGCTCCAGAAGCTTGATGTCACAAAAAACAATCCTATTAATAAAAGGCCATACCCTTGAAATCCAAGCGCGATGAATATACCTACGAAAAACGTCCCCACCGCTCCAGAAAGGGACAAGGCCTTTAACTTAAATCCCCCCGAAGCTAAAGCTACAATACCTAATAGTAAAAGAATCTCATTTTCCAATAGAATCGCCATATTCCGCCTCATTCGTAACGAGTTTATGTACCGGTATATCGAAAATATCTGTCGGTACTTTTTCAACCACCTGTTGAGCAAATGCGAGTGAAATCTTCACTCCTTGGAAATTTGTCAAGTAACGGTCATAGTATCCCCCACCGAAACCGATCCGATAGCCCTCCTTGTCAAAAAGCAATCCTGGGACCAACATTAAGTCAATCGCGTTCTTATGACAGGCACTGACTTCTGACACTATCGGTTCCCTCAACCCGAAATAGACGGTTTCAAGCTGTTTAAAATCCTCAAGAAAATAGAATTGCATACTTTTATCTTTTGGAAAACATTTAGGCACGGCCACCTTCTTTCCCTCGTGCCATGCACGCATGATGATTTGTTCTGTGTCCACTTCCGGGAAACGGGAAATGGTCACACCGATCGTTTTTGCCACTTTCCATTCCGCTGAATGAAACAGCTTGTCTTGGATATCTTTACACCACAATTCATAGCTTAACCGCTCTACCCCGCCTAATACTATTTTCATTTCATCCCTTAACATTCCTTTTTCCTTCACTAGGCCCACTCCTATACATCAATCTCTACTATTACCATATCAAATATCAAATGGAAGACAACAGAGAGTTACCAAGCACTTTACATAATTTTTTATAACTCGAAAAAAAACTGGCATTCTAAAAAAATAAGTGATATTATAGTAAGGTCTGAATTGAATGTAATATATGTTTGGAGGGATAACCATGCGCGTAAACGTAACTTTAGCTTGTACTGAAACTGGTGATCGTAACTATATCACTACTAAAAATAAACGTAACAACCCAGATCGTCTTGAGCTTAAAAAATACAGCCCAAGATTGAAAAAAGTAACTGTACACCGTGAAACAAAATAAGCAGCAGGATTCTCCTGTCTGCTTATTTTTTTTGCCCATCATCCAGCTTCCACAGGGCTGATATTCTTTTTATTTTTCACTTTCATAGACGTTCCCGCCTTGTAACCTTCACCTATCTGATAGCGCGGTGCTATGGTCACATTTTTTATTGCTGACTTTGTTGTATGGTTTATCGTGACATCATCCCAAACAATGCTTCTTGTCAGTTCACAATCCTTATTGATATTGGAGCTTTTACCGATAATTGTATATTTACCTATCACGACATGATCACCCAGGTAAGTATCGTTTCCAATATAAGCCGGGCGATTGATGGTCACATTGCTTTCCATTTTCACATTGGAACCCACCCATAAATTTGGGAGCACTTCTTCTCCTGGGATGTTTACCTGAACTTTTTTATCGAGCATATCATATTGTGCTTGCCGGTAATCTTCGTGGCTGCCGATATCCTTCCAATAGCCGCTTGCATGATAGCCATAGAGACTCATTCCATTCTTGATGAGCTTAGGAAAAATATCTTTGCTGAAATCATATTCTTTCTTTTTATCCATCATACACAGAACAAACGGGTCCACTACATATATCCCAGTGTTAACTACCTTGCTGAATTCCTGTTCCTTCAAAGGCTTTTCGACGAAACGGCGAATATGCCCTTCTTCATCTGTCTCAATAATGCCGAATTTATTTGGTTTCTTTACTTCTTTCATGAAAATGGTAAAAAGGGCGTGCTTCTGAATATGGTAATCTACTCCGGCCATCAAATTAAAATCCGTCAACGCATCTCCGCTTATTACAAGAAACGGTTCATCAAGAAGATATTCCGCATTTTTCACACTTCCCGCTGTACCCAGTGGAACATTCTCCTGCAAATACGTGATTTGAACCCCCCACTGTGAACCATCACCGAAGTAGTTCCTTATTTTTTCGCTCAAGTATTGTAAGGTAATGATGATCTCTGTTATCCCGTGTTTTTTGAGTAATTCAATACTGTATTCCATTACCGGTTTATTCAGGAGTGGCACTAATGGTTTTGGGAGCTTTTGGGTTAATGGCATAAGGCGGGTACCTTTTCCACCTGCTAAAATGACCGCTTTCATATTCTTTATCCCTCCTACTGGACGGAAGAAGTAGTTACCGATGATCTATAAACCGCCTCTGTCTGCTCTCTTACATCTTCCCAGCTATATTTTCGCTTCACTTCATCCATAGCATTCCTGCCAAACTTGATACGCCATTCTGGGTTCTCTAGTAACAAGGTAATCTTTTCACTTAATTCCGTACTGTTTCCCGGTGAAAAAAGCAAGCCGGTTTTTCCATGTTCAATAATGTAAGCCATTCCACCGGTCCTTGCTGCAATTACAGGCTTACCTGCTGCCATTCCTTCAATGGCCACTATACCAAATGGCTCATAAAGACTTGGAACGATCATCATGTCCGCTAGTTGTAACATCGTAGCTTTTTCAGCTTCATTCAAAAAGCCTATAAACAATACTCTTTTTTCCAATCCTAACCGAGAAACCTCCCGTTTAAGTTCTGGCAACAATGGACCTTTCCCAGCTATTATGAACAGGCAATCGGGGTAAGTTTCAAGTGTTTCTCGTGCAGCGGCAATCAAGGTATCGACACCTTTTTCCGGTACAAGCCTTCCCATATAAAGGACAAGATGTGAATATGACTTTTTAGTGAAGAATTCCATCAAGCTTTCATTTTTATTGGGGGAAATGTGAACTCCATTAGGAATTATGTGAATTGCTTTATTGTTTTTGGTTTTTCTTTTAACTTCTTTTTTCATATAATCACTGCAAACAATCAGAACATCCGAATCGTTAATCAACAACCCTTCCCATTGATTCGTTCGTTGCTGCATCGGCTCTGAGAGGTTGCTCCTGCCATTTTCCAGTGCATGAATGGTGGAAATGACCGGAATTGCCGTTACCGCTTTAAGATACCTCGCAGCAAACCCAACCAGCCAATCATGAGCATGAATCAAGTCCACATTATATCTGTTTATCAAGATGAGTACTTGTTCCACCAACTTCATATTGGTTTGAGCTGCAAAAAGGTGAAAATCATCATAAAAGCAAGATACCTCTCTTGCACGGAAGACTTTGACTCCTTCCACTGTTTCCACAGGGGGAGCGCCAAGGGTATGTGGTGTTACAACCAGCACTTGATGTCCTGCATGTGCTAGTTGTTTGGAAAGTTCCCAAACATGCTTGCCCAGTCCTCCCATAACTGCAGGAGGGAACTCCCATGAAAGCATGACAATAGTAAAAGTATGTTTTTTTTCTTCATGTAAGAAATGATTATGAGAATGATTTACAGAATAGAATACTTCAGGAGTCACAGATTCCTGAAATATATCAGGATTTAAATCATATACCGTACGTTGCGAAGAATGAGCGCTGCGGCCATTGCCATAATAAGTGTAAGTAGCAGATAAAGATTCCCACTTTTGTTTATCAATAAGCTTTAGTGGAGACCATTCATCGGATGGTGATAAACTCTGCTTCCGGTTCCACTCCAAATCCAGATCTTCACTTACGAAGAATGGAAAAAAGCCCCTTCCTTTCCCGACTCCTAATTCAACCCGAATAGTCTTAAACACGGAAACATCAGGCAATTCTAAGCTTCCTTGATTCTTATCTGTCAGTATATCTAAGAAGAATGACGGGTTTCCATCAGTTTGTAAGCTTCCTTTCCAGCCTATTAGTCTGACAATTAATCTTTGTGCAGAAGCTGGTTGATATACTTGAACGAAATCCTTCCTCCAATCTAAAAGGTTCCATTCGAACTGAATGTTTCCAGCCTCATTCACTGCCAAATGAATATACTCTTCGGCACTTTCCCTGTTGTTCATGTCCTGGCTCCCCCACGAATCTATCTTTGTCTCCATCTTATCACGTGAAAATTCCTTTCTACAACAGCCGGTTTTTGTCGTCTTTTGTGAAAAAGTGTTAATTTTTTATGTCCGTTGACAAAAAACGTTCACAAAACTGTCAAATCTTTCTGAGGAATTTGTCGAAAGACTATTTTTCCATCCCTGCACCTATGATATAAAAAGGAGAGAAACTAATTTTGAGGTGACAAGATGTTAATTGCAAGTATCATTTTGATCGTTATTGCTGTTGCAGTAATTGTGATTTCCTTTTTTGCAAATGACAAGTTTTCCGATTTGGAAAAGGAAATGGAACAATTATCTTTTGATGTTGTTCAAGACAAGTATAAGCTGGAAAGAAAAATGAAAGTTTTAGAAGAAGAACTATTGGGCGGATCCACTCCTATACATAAGAGCAATACAAGAAAGGTATCCAACCATCAAAATGTCAGTGAGGAAGACGTAGCCATTTCCCTTTATCAAAAAGGATACACCGCTACTCAAATTTCTCAATTCACTTCCACTTCCATGGATAAAGTCGAACAGATCCTTCAGTCTGCAAACCTTAAAGGGAATGTAGCCAATGAGAACTAATCTAAGAGCATTTGCAATCGGAATCCTTTTTGCTACTGGTGTTATGGGTCTTGCCTATTCTATCGTAAGCGCTGGAGCGACCACGTTGAATGATGAGTCCATAAGAGCTTATGCAGAGGAAAATGAACTGCATCTGTTGACGAAGACCGAATATAATGAGCTATTGCCTGCTATCGATCCAGTAGAAGAAGTGAAAGAAGAACCTAAAGAAGAAGTGACGGAAGAGAAAAAAGATGATGAAGGCAAAAAGGAAGAGGAAGAAGTAGAGGAGAAAGAAGAGTCTAACGAACCTTTCGAAATTGTGATTCCTGATGGAATGGCAACCTACGAAATCACTGCCTTATTAGCAAGAGAAGGCATCATTGAGGATGACAAGGAATTTGATGAGTATCTTGAAGACCGTGACATTGCAACCAAGGTCCGTTCTGGTACTTTTACCATGAAAAAAGGTATGAGTTATAAGGAAGCTGCAGAGGTATTGATTAAATAAGTTGTTTGATTGCTAAAAGCACCTTCTGAGAGGAAGGTGCTTTTCTCTATTTTTGCTTATCTTTAACTTTCAGGAGCCTCAAACTATTTAGTGTCACAAGCAATGTCGCTCCCATATCGGCGAAAATCGCGATCCATAAGGTTAGCCAGCCTGGAATGACAAGCAAAAGAGCAAGTACTTTCAGACCCAATGAGAAAGCTATGTTCTGTTTTATGATGGCAAGCGCTTTTCGGCTCAGTCTAATGGTGAAAGGCAGCTTCTTGAGGTCGTCTCCCATCAATGCCACATCCGCTGTTTCAAGCGCCGTATCCGTACCCGCTCCGCCCATTGCAACTCCTACTGAGGAAGCAGCAAGTGCCGGGGCGTCATTAATGCCGTCCCCCACCATCATCATACTGCCGTGCTTTTCCCTTAATTCCTTGATATAACGGAGCTTATCTTCAGGCAGGAGGCCAGATTTGACTTGGTCAATATCTACCTCATGTCCAATTGCTTCGGCAGTTCGATCATTGTCCCCAGTCAGCATGTATAAATGTCGGATTCCCATCTCTTTTAAATCTTTTACGGTAGAGGCACTACTTTCTCTGATTTCATCTCGGATGCCTAGAATTCCTATAATCTTATCAGGAGTACCGACTACAATAACTGTTTTCCCAGCATTTTGAAGTTGATGGATTCTTTCACCAAGCATCTCCACTTCTGGATGCTTTTCATTTAAGAACCAGTTGGGACTTCCGGCTTTATATACAATTCCTTCGATAGAGGCCATTATTCCCTTTCCGGCAACAGATTCAAAATTCTCCATGGTATGGGACGTGTCAGCTACTCCCATTTCCTTTGCCTTCTGGAGAATTGCCGAAGCTAACGGATGGGTGGATCCACCTTCTAGGGTCGCTAAGATTTGAAGCAGCTCTTCTTCTGAATGTTGGATAGTTTGAACATCCGTTACTTCTGGTGCCCCTCTGGTGAGCGTCCCCGTCTTATCAAAGGCAATTGCTTTAATTCGACCCCCTTCCTCCAGGAAGACCCCACCTTTAATTAAAACACCATTCCGTGCAGCATTTCCTATTGCCGTCACAATGGCAATAGGTGTGGAAATGACGAGTGCACACGGGCAACCGACAACAAGCACCGCAAGGCCCTGATAGATCCAAGTATTCCAGTCCATCCCCAGGAAAAGTGGAGGGACAGTGGCTACTAAAAACGCAATGATGATAATTAGTGGTGTATAGTATTTTGCAAACTTATCCACAAATGCCTGAGAAGGGGCTCTTTCCGCCTGCGCTTCCTCGACAAGATGAATAATTTTGGAAATGGTGGTGTCTTCCACCCGCTTTGTGACTTCCACCTCAAGCAGTCCATCTTCATTAAAGGTCCCCGCAAACACCTCATCTTGGACACCCTTGGCAACGGGAATGCTTTCACCAGTTATCGCAGCTTCACTGATTGATGCGTATCCTTTTACAATCTTTCCGTCCATGGCGATCTTTTGGCCAGGTTTTACAAGCATCCTGTCGCCTATCCTGATATCCTTCACAGCTAATAGTTGTTCTTTTCCTTCTATTAATATAGTCGCTTGTTTAGGAGATACATTCATTAGTGAACGTATGGAAGCACGCGCTTTTTCCATGGAATAGGTTTCGAGTGCTTCACTGATGGCAAAGAGAATTACAACAGTGGCCCCTTCCCCCCATTCCCCGATGATTGCTGCCCCAATAATCGCAATGGTCATCAATGTCTTCATATCAAATTGCAGACGGATGAGATTGTTCAACCCGGTGATAAACAGTCTGTATCCTCCTACCACAATGGAAATGGCGAAAAGGATCGTTGTGGTGGTATGTTCCTCACCTTGCTGAAAGAATGCTGCCCAACCTGCCACAAGGAACAGGAAGGATACAAGAACGGTTCCATGCTTTTTATAAAATGGAATGCTGGGTTCTTCTGCTAGTTCATCTTGTTCGGCAGACACTTTTAATTTATCAAATGCTCCCGCTTTTTCAAGTTCACTTATATCGGCAGCCCCGGTTACAGATACTTTAGAAGCACCGAAATTCACTCTCGCATCTGTAACTCCTTTAATGTTTTTTACATTGTTCTCAAATTTCTGCGCGCAATTTGCGCAAGTCAAGCCTTGGATCCGATATACTTGTTCATCTTGTTTGCTTTTCACGGTACTTCACCTCTCGTTGGTGGGTAAAGGCTATATCTATCAATTGCTTCACATGATCGTCATCAAGAGAATAAAAAACAAGCTTCCCTTCTTTTCTGAACTTTGCAAGTCCCAGGTCCCTTAATAGCCTTAAATGATGGGAAGCTGTCGCTACCGTCGATTCGGTGATGGTGGCAACATCATGGACACATAGCTCTTCTGCAATATTTAAAGCCTGGGCGATTTTTAATCTGGTTGGATCGGACAGTGCGCGATATATTTTGGCTACACCGGTCGTCATCGTTTCATCTATCTGGTCTTTAACTTCATTCACCTTTAATTCGTCAGCACATTCATCCTGACATTGTACAGTCTTTATTTTTGATGACATGGAAAGCACCCCTTTACATTCAAACGTTCATTTGAATATTAGTATATGCGATTCTTCCGGAAATAGTCAACCGTTTTATCCTAAAATATAAAAAACTTGCAATATGCAAGTATGAACTCTGTAAGAAGCAAGTTTTGACACTTGCTCAAAATAATGGCTTGCAGCACATACTGCTTTCACCCAGCGCTTTATTCAAAACCTTTAATGCCTCTAAAACATCTTCACTTTCTTTCTCACTTAAATTCGAAAAAATATTTGATAAGTATTGAAGCATCTGTTGATGAATTCCATCTTCTAAGTCCTGACCTTTATCAGTTAGATGTAAGTGATAAATTCTTTTGTCATCTGTTGATTGTCTTTTTTCAACAAGTTCCAGTTTCACTAAATTCTGAATTTGCCTACTGAATGTGGTGATATCCATTCCAATTGTTTCAGCAACTTGTAGCATGGATGGGCCTTCCTTTCTGGCCAGTTCATAAAGAATATGACTTTGTACTTGAGAAATATCATGATTCTCTACCGAGCAGCAATTCTTGTTCAACATTCCAAATCTTCTCATGGTTACCTGGAGAATAGCTCTTACATCTTCCATTTTTTCACCCCTTACAGATATTATATACATTTATTTGTATTGTGCAACTATTTGATAATATTAAGAGCAAGCATTGTTGCTCACTCTTTTCTTTTTCAAGTAGAATAATAGTAGAATCGCTCCCTGAAAGATTTCTTCAGCAACTTTTCCTTTTTTCATTTTCCTGTTTCAGCAAAGGTCTTAATTCTGTCACCAATCTCGTCACGTACACGTTGGAAGAACTTCCATTTCTCTTCTTCTGTTCCTTCTGCTTTGGCAGGGTCATCGAATCCCCAGTGAACTCTCTCTTTGTTTGGAGGAGTAGCCGGGCATACATCTGCCGCGTGACCGCAAAGTGTTACTACTAGATCTGCTTTTTTCAAGATTTCTTGATCGATTATATCAGAAGTTTGGTTGGAGATATCCACTTCCACTTCGTTCATTGCTTTTACTGCATTTGGGTTTACACCGTGTGCTTCGATTCCAGCGGAGTATACGTCCCATTCGTCACTTAGATATTTTTTTCCCCAGCCTTCTGCCATTTGGCTGCGGCAAGAGTTACCTGTGCATAGGAAGTAGATTGTTTTTTTAGTCATGTTGAAAAACTCCTCTATTTTGTATTTTGCTTAAACTCCTGTTGATTTCCGTTCCGGGTATTCGCTTATCCTTAGGGCGATGCTTGAGCCTCCTCGGCTTTCGCCTGCGGGGTCTCAAGTCTACCGCTACCTCCCGCTGGAGTCTCATACCCTGCACTTCAATCAACAGGAATACAACATTAATATTTTTAACCAATTATTAAAAGCCAGAAGTATAGGCCGATTAGTGTGATGAATAGGGTTGGGATGGTTAAGATGATACCTACTTTGAAGTAGTATCCCCAACTGATTTTCACACCTTTTAATCTTAGTACATGTAGCCATAGTAATGTTGCCAAGGATCCGATTGGCGTGATTTTTGGTCCAAGGTCGGATCCGATGATATTGGCATAGATTAGCGCTTCGCGTATTACTCCATCGGTATTGGTATCTTTAATTGCTAGCGCATCAATCATTACAGTCGGCATATTGTTCATAAAGGATGAAAGGATTGCTGCAATGAAGCCCATAGAAATGGTTGCAACGAAAAGCCCTTCATCAGCCGCCATTTGGATGATATCTGTTAAAACACTCGTTAAACCTACGTTTCGGAGACCATAAACCACCACATACATTCCAATGGAGAAGAATACGATTGCCCATGGTGCACCTTTTAATATTTGTTTTGTATGAATAACAGGGCTGTTTCTGCTTATTAATAGAAAAATAATTGCTACTGATGCTGCTACGAAAGAAACAGGAATCCCAGCAAATTCACTTGCAAAGTATCCGACAAGAAGGACCGCAAGTACAATCCATGATAAGTTGAAAAGTTTCACTTCTTTAATCGCTTCTCTTGGAGCCTTCAATACGGACATATCATAATTATCCGGGATGCTTTTACGGAAAAACAAGTATAGTACCACAATACTTGCACCTAGCGCAAAGAAGTTCGGAACAATCATCCGTGAAGCATATTCCACAAACCCTATCTCGAAAAAGTCTGCTGAAACGATGTTCACTAGGTTACTTACCACCAATGGCAAGGATGTCGTATCGGCAATAAATCCACTAGCCATGATAAATGGCAAGATCATTTTCTCTTTAAACTGCAAGTTCCTTACCATCGCCAGCACAATAGGTGTGAGAATAAGTGCCGCTCCGTCATTCGCAAAGAATGCAGCTACTACTGCTCCTAGCAAAGTTATATAGATGAACATCCTCACACCGCTTCCTTTGGCGAATCGTGCCATATGAAGCGCAGACCATTCAAAGAAACCTACTTCATCTAAAATGAGGGAAATAATGATTAAAGCTACAAACGTCAATGTTGCATTCCAAACAATGCCAGTTACATCAATTACGTCTGTAAAAGTGACTACTCCAAAGAGCAATGCTAATAGCGCTCCGCCACAAGCTGACCAACCAATGGAAAGTCCCTTAGGCTGCCAGATAACAAATACTAATGTTAGTAAAAAAATCACAGATGCCAAAATTATATCCAGCAATTAAATCCCCCCTTAACAACAAGTAATTCTAAGTCCTTTTTCCTCTAGCTCTTTCAACTTCTCTTCAAGTGAAGGAACATGCACAAGAATCGATGTGATTAGTCCATAATGTGGATGGTCCTTATTAATGGAATACATAATCCACTGGCCATTTCTTGATTCCTTTACAAGGCCCACATCCTTTAGCTTCTTCACATGCTGGCTGATGGAGGGTTGGCTCATTTGAAATATCTCAACAAACTCACATACACAGCAATCGTGATCTAGTAGGAGTGCTAACATAGAAAGCCTGGTTTTGTCCCCTAATATTTTCAACGTCACTGCTGCTTCTTCCATTTCTAAAACATGTTGCATACATTCACCCGCTTTCGGAAAAGGTTATCTTATATAAACAATTACTTATATAACAATATGCTTATATAATAAAACACTTATATATCGGTGGCAACCACTTTTTTGTAAAGTATTTGTAAAGATTAATTGCGGAATTATCTGTTAATTGATATACTAATTAAAGAAAGCGCTTCCAATATCATATGAGTGGGAAAGGTGATGCTGTGTTATGATGGATTATCAATACAGACGTCGAGCTTTTCAGAACCTACATGTGGAACAAGAAGAAGCAAAAATTGAGCTAATACAAAAAGTTAAGAAATCCAAATCGATGATGGCTTCTATAGCCGCGTTTTTTTCTTTCTTTCATCACACTTCTTAAGGGGCTTATAGGCTCCTTTTTATTATGTCTTTTTTCATTAAAAAACCCGGGACAAATTGTCCCGGGTTTCTTAATGGCCTGAAGTGGCCGATAGACCTACTCTATTTAAAAGTGCTTTACTCTCATCATTTAATCCGACTATGTTAACTCTTTTACCTAATCTTTGATACTTTTGCACCGTTTTTGAAATCGCGGTTACAGCAGATTGATCCCAAATATGTGTATTGCTGAAGTCGATGACAACATCTGTTGGATCATTAATATAATCGAACAAATCAACAAAATGACTCATTGTTCCAAAAAACATTTGACCGGAAATTTTGTAGTGCATGGCATCTTCTTTCAATCTCATAGTGGCTTTGATTTTGGCCATCTTCCAGCCGAAAATCAATGCGCTTAATACAACCCCTGCTGCCACACCTTTTGCAAGATCGTGCGTGTAGACGACAATGGCAACTGTTACAATCATGACAACCGCATCGGCGCGTGGAATTTTGTGTAGCTCACGGATGGATTGCCAGTCGAATGTACCAATAGAAACCATAATCATCACTCCAACAAGTGCCGCCATTGGAATTTGTACGACTACATCACCAAGTACCATGATTAAAAATAATAGGAATGTACCAGCGACTAAAGCAGAAAGTCTGCCACGCCCACCAGATTTAACGTTGATTACTGATTGTCCAATCATGGCACAACCAGCCATACCACCGAAGAAACCAGTAATGACGTTTGCAATACCCTGTCCCTTCATTTCGCGGTTTTTATTACTCTTTGTATCTGTCATTTCATCAACGATTGTTGCAGTTAAAAGGGACTCTAGATTACCTACAATAGCCAGTGTAAATGCATAAGGCAGTATAATCATGAAGGTTTCCCAAGATAAACCCACCATTGGGATATGGAAAAAAGGTAAGGTTCTGGATATTTCTCCTTGATCCCCTACTGTACTCAATCCAAATCCTCCACCAAAAAGAGTGATGGCAGTAATTACGACAATTGCCACTAAAGCGGAAGGCAAAGCTTTGGTCACTCGTGGTAGCAAGTATATGATTGCCAATGTGGCAATCACAAATCCGACCATCATCCAAGAACCACCTTTTTCAGGGGTAAAGTGCACCAATTGTGCTGTGAATATTAAGATTGCTAACGCATTGACGAAACCGATAATAACAGCCTGTGGTAAAAACGAAATGTATTTTCCCAGCTTAAATACACCCATCAAAATTTGGATGATACCTGTTAAAACAGTTGCAGCGAAAAGGTACTCAATTCCATGATCTGCTACCAATGTAATCATTAGTAAAGCCATGGCTCCTGTTGCAGCCGAAATCATTCCAGGTCTTCCACCCGTGAAGGCGATAACCACAGCAATACAGAAGGACGCATATAAACCTACCATCGGGTCTACACCCGCAATGATAGAGAATGCGATAGCTTCTGGAATGAGGGCTAATGCTACGGTCATACCGGCAAGTACGTCACCACGCACATTACCAAACCATTCATGTTTTAAGTTTGCTACGTTCATAGCACACCTCTTTCTTTATTATTTAGTTTTGTGACTCTCTACTCTCAAGAAAGTCGGGTCCGTTTGCAACAGAAAACATCATATCATAAATGATTTAAGCTGAAAATCAGAGTGAAAACGGAAACATGTGAGATTAGCTCTTACGTTCTTCCTATTTCTTTGTTTTTCTCTTGTTTTGGTATGCATGTAAAAAAATAGACAAAAAGAAAGCTCTGTTCTTTAAGAACAAAGCTCAACAAATTAATCATTTAATTCATAATGGCTACCCTTTACAAGGTAGAAGATGTTTTCAGAAATATTTGTCGTGTGATCGGCCATACGCTCGATATAACGACAGATGAAGCTCAGTTGAGTAATTTCTGGTATCATTTCCGGGTTGTCCTTCGTAAGTTGCAACAGTTCCCGTATATTCTTACCATAGAGCTCGTCCACCTGATCATCCATATCGGCAACCTTTTTTGCCAATACGATGTCCTCATCGTAATACGCTTTTAGCGACAGGGATAGCATCTCTGTTGCAATGCTGTGCATTTTCTCTATTTTCTCTAAAGGTAACAGAGATTTTTCGCTTTTTCCAATACGTATGGTGGACTTGGCGATATTTACTGCAAAATCAGCTATTCTCTCTACATCTGTGGAGATTTTTATGGCAACAAATATTCTTCTTAAGTCAATCGCAACCGGTTGTTGTTTTGCGATTAAAAGGATTGCAAAGTCATTGATTTCCTCATCCAATCTATCAGCTTTATTGTCCTCTTCAATAATCTGAAGCGCTAGGTCAATATTCTTGTTTGTTAAAGCTGTAATGGATTTGCCCATTGCCACTTCCGCCAAGCTGCCCAGCTCTAATAATTTATCTCGTAACGTCTCCAAGTCGACATGAAATTGACGTAATACCATCTTATTCTTCCTCTCTGATTTTGATTATCCGAAACGTCCAGTAATGTAGTCTTCTGTACGCTTGTCTGAAGGATTGGAGAATAGCTTATCTGTTTCGGAGTATTCCACCACTTCTCCGTTAAGGAAAAAGGCTGTTCTATCAGAGATACGAGCAGCTTGTTGCATATTATGTGTAACAATGACGATACTGTAGTCTTTTTTCAATTCTTGAACAAGCTCTTCCACTTTAAGTGTTGAAATTGGGTCAAGTGCAGATGTTGGCTCATCCATTAGGATAACGTCCGGCTCGATTGCCAAACAACGTGCAATACATAAACGCTGCTGTTGCCCACCAGATAGACCATATGCATTTTCCTTTAAGCGATCCTTTACTTCATCCCAGATTGCTGCTCCGCGCAAGCTTTTCTCTACGATTTCATCAAGGATTTTTTTGTTACGGATACCATGAATTCGTGGTCCGTAGGCAATATTGTCATAGATGGTTTTTGGGAACGGATTCGGCTTTTGGAAAACCATCCCTACACTTGTTCTTAATTCTTCTACTTTAAAGGATTTTGCCAATATGTTCTTTTCACGGTAAAGGATATCACCAGAAACCTTCACACTTGGTACAAGCTCCACCATTCGGTTCAATGTTTTGATATAAGTGGATTTACCACATCCGGATGGACCAATGATAGCTGTCACTTCATTTTCATAAATTGGCAGGTTGATATTTTTCAATGCAAGATTTTCACCATACCATAGGTTTAGATCTTTAGTATTGTAAATAATTTTCTTATCTTTTGGAGTGTTTGTTTTAGAAGAAGGATTGTTCTTCGTTTCACGTTCAGGTACCGCAATTTGCATAGATGTTTCCTCCTATGATTAAAATCTTCTTTGAAATTTATTTCGAATGACAACTGCAATGGAATTCATGACTAATAGTATAATAAGTAGTACCACGATAGTTGCTGCTGCAAGGTTTGCATATTCTGCTACAAGAGCTGCGTCAATGGTCCAATAGTAAATTTGCATTGGAAGAACGGTGAACTTATCGAATATTCCTTCAGGAAGAGGAATCAATAGTGCCGGTATACCCAAAACAACTAATGGAGCGGTTTCCCCGATTGCACGGGATAACGCTAATATTACTCCTGTAGAAATCCCTGGTAATGATGCTGGCAAAACGATATTCTTGATTGTTTGCCATTTTGTCGCACCCATTCCATAGGATGCCTCTCTCAAATAACCAGGTACAGACCGAATAGCTTCTTGACTTGCTACAACTACGATAGGAAGAACCAAAAGTGCCATTGTAAGACCACCGGCCAACACGATGTTTCCGAGACCCGCCGCCCTTACAAATATAGTTAATCCCAAGATACCAAATACAATAGAAGGAACACCCGCCAGATTAGAAATATTCGTCTGTAAGAAGCGTTGAAGGCGTCCTTTTTTTGCATACTCTTCCAGATAGATAGCCGTTCCGACTCCAAGGAACATGGTGATTGGTGCGACCACCAGCATCAGCCAAACAGTTCCCATAATGGCCCCCATGATTCCTGCTCTATCTGCCATGGTAGACAGTTTACTCGTAATAAATTGAAGATCAATCCATCCCATACTTTGGGCGATAACACGGTAGAACAAGATTACTAAAACGACAAGACCGATCAATGTAGCTACCAAAAATAATGACTTTGCCAAGTTATTAATCGACAATCTTGTGTTCATTTTCTTTTGTACTTGCGCTGCATCAACATACTTCATCTTAATATTCCTCCCTGTACTTGCGAGAGATATACTGGGCGATCAGGTTCATGATGAGTGTAAACACGAACAACGTCATCGCAACAGCATACAAACTGTAATATAAAGTTGAACCAGCTGGTGCATCTCCACCGGTTACTTCCACAATGTATGCAGTCATCGTTTGCATAGATTGCGTTACATCAAACGTAAAATTCTTCGTACTTCCACTTGCAATGGTTACAATCATCGTTTCACCAATTGCACGGGAAATAGCAAGAACAAAGGAAGCGATAATTCCGGACATAGCCGCGGGGACAACAACCTTCCAAGCCACCTCTAATTTAGTAGAACCAAGCGCCAAAGCCCCTTCTCTCATTGCATTAGGGACTGAGCTCATCGCATCTTCCGATAAAGAGGCAACCATTGGGATGATCATGATTCCCATCACGATTCCGGGACTGAGGATATTGGTTGATTGCAATCCTGGAATGATTGCTTGTAAAATTGGAGTGACGAAAGTGAATGCAAAGAATCCATAAACAATGGTAGGAATTCCTGCAAGAACTTCTAATATTGGTTTCAATACTCTTCGCACTTTATCTGTTGCATATTCACTTAAGAAGATGGCTGACATCAGTCCGATTGGAATAGCCACAACCATTGCTATCAACGAGGAAATCAATGTTCCTGTAAGTAATGGAAGTACCCCGAATTGAGCATTTTGCCCCAATGGTTTTAATACTGTACCTGTAAAAAATTCGACGAAAGGTACTCTTCTGAAGAATTCTACCGTTTCAAATAATAATGTGAACACGATACCAAGCGTAGTGAAAATAGAAATCGTCGCGATTACTAATAAAAATTTCGGCACAAACGCTTCAATAAATCTGTTTATGTTAAGAGTTGTCTTTTTTTCATTGATTAACTCTCTTACATTTAAGCCATCCTTCTGAGAAGCCAATTTGAAATCCCCTTTCATCCTTCACCCTGTAACAAGGACCATCCAAGGTCTGATTATCATCATACATAGAGGAAGATGAGCAGCGCTATGCTCCTCATCTCCACCACCTAACTTACTTTAAACCTTCAAGCTCTTCTACAGCTGCTTTGATCTCATCATCTGTCAATGGAGCAAATCCTGTTTCACTTGAAATAGTTTGTGCATTTTGCATCGTGAAGATTGCGAAATCTAACACTTGTGGTTTTTCTTTTGCCAAGTTTGTGTTCAAGTAAGTGAATACTGGACGAGTGAAGTCAGCATAATCGCCATCTTCAGCAATCGTGTCTAGAGATGGTTCAACAGGTCCGTTACCAAAGTCAACCTTTACAGCAGTTAATTTATCTGTGTTGCTTGCATAGTAACCGTAACCGAAGAATCCAATTGCATTTTTATCTTTAGAAACAAGATCTACAAGAGTAGAATATTCTTGTTGTAAGTTTGTACCTTCAGCTAAATCTTTTTCTTCAAGGATTTTTTCCCAGAAGAACTCATATGTTCCATGGTTTTCGTTTGGCCCGTAAGTTTTGATTTCTTCATCTGGGAAATCAGAACGTACATCAGACCATTTTTGTTTATTTCCTTCTGCTAAGAAGATATCAATGATCTCTTCTTTCGTTAATTCTTGAGCCCAATCGTTTTCTGGGTTGATTACGATAGTCAATCCATCAAGCGCTACTTTCATTTCATGGACATCTAAGCCTAAATTGTCAGCTTCTGCTTTCTCTTCGTCCTTGATAGTACGGGAAGCATTATTGAAATCAGTACCGTTTTCTACTAGGAACTTTTTGAATCCTGCAGATGTACCAGCACGACTTACTTCAACTGAAACGCCCTCTTGAGCTTCTGTCATGTATTTCTCCGCCATAACGGACATGAAAGGATATACTGTACCAGATCCATCAATTACTACACTACCTTCAAGTTCTTCTCCGTCTGCTGCTGCAGTTCCTTCAGCAGAAGCTCCTTCTGAAGTTCCGTTACCGTTGTTGTTTGAATTGCCACATGCTGCAGCGAATACCGCTAAAGATGCAACGATTGCCAGTAATAAAAAACGTTTGAAGCTTTTCATTTCTTAATTCCCCCTAAGGTTTCTGTTTTATTGATGTTTCTGTTTGTCTTGCCCTACGAGTATTAGAATATAACTTGTGTGTTAACTGGGTATGAATCATGTGTAAAGGTTTTGTAAATGTCGTATTTTACGGAGAAATATGGGGAAAAATAGCGTGATTTAGGGGTTTCTTCCTATTGCAAATTGCATAAATCATGATTTAGACATAAAAAAACACCCCATTGCGGGGTGCTTTCAGACTGTTGACAAACTATAGATTAGTTAGGTAATTTGTTGGAACAGTTAATCTTCGTTGCAGGAGCTTCGCTTTCCAGCGGGCGGTCCGTAAGCCTCCTCACTCCGTTGAAGGCCACTGAAAAGGTACAAAATTCTAGTTATCTGTTTCATCCCGCTGTTGATTTACGCAAACGGCTGCGCTTTCCGCGGGGCGACCTTGAGCCTCCTCGGGCTACGCCCTGCGGGGTCTCAAGAATGTCGCTATCCCCCCGCTGGAGTCTTCGCCTATTGCTCCAATCAACAGCTAGAGATTCAAAATAAGATTAGTTATTGGGTTTGTCAGTGGCCTCCTCCGTTGCGGGATCTTACCTGTCCCTTTATTGTCCCGCTGGAGTCTACGCTCCCTCCACTGCGATCAACTAGGGAATGTCATTATTATAAAGCTTTGTCTACACACTGAAAGCACCCCATTGAGGGGTGCTTTTCTACTATTATTCTGTTTCTTCTTCGTTTTCTTGTTGGTTTTCCTCTTCTTCCTTCTGCTCTTCAAGTGATGGTTGTCCTTGAGCACGCTTTTGCTTTAAGTCAAAATAAGCTTCCATTACCGCGTCTCCAATTTCTGTTGTTACACCACCTGTAACACTGAAGTTCGTAGAGGCCTTCGGTACGACGATTGCAAAAGCCATCTCCGGATTATCATACGGTGCATAACCTACAAGGTTGAAGTTTAGGGTTTCAATCATTTCATATTTAGGATTACCATCAGCATCTTCCCCGACCACATTGAAGATTGGTGATTCTGCTGTACCTGATTTACCGGCTGGTTTGTATTTTTTAGCTGTTGATCTACTAGCAGTTCCTTGAGCACCATGGTATACACGAATGAATCCTTCTTGAACCCTTCTAAGTTGATCTTCTGTAACCTCCAAGCGGTTCAATACTTCCGGCTGGAATCCTCTTGCAACAGTACCCATTCCTTCTGCCTGAGAAGGATCTCGTATCTCTCTCACCAGCTGAGGTTTCATACGGTATCCCCCATTTGCTATGGTGGATACATACTGTGCCAATTGCAGGGTAGTATAGTTATCATACTGACCAATGGATAAATCTAGATATTTACCTGGCAAGCTTCTGTCCATTCCTATTACCCCGGTTGATTCTCTAGGCAGGTCAATTCCTGTCTCTACACCAAGTCCGAATTGAGCCAATGATTTTCTAAACACGTCATACGCACTTGGGTCAATAAACAATGGGTTATATGGTCTATAATTTGCTTTTGCAATGTCTAATGCAATATTGAACATATAAACGTTAGAAGATCTCTCAAGTGCAGTTAGTTCATTGATTGTTCCCATGTTCACATAAGACGCTTTTCTTGTCGGGTTTTCCCTTGAACCAATATACACTGGAGCATCATGATAGTATTTATTGTTATGCACCACTCCATGTTCCATCCCTGCCAGTACGCTTGCTCCCTTGACAGTAGAACCAGGTTCATAAGCCTCCTGGAACGTTCCAAGTGCATTATCAAGCACCTCATACTTTCCATCTTCCAGAACGATTTGCTTTCCTGCAAGAGATAGAACTTCTCCTGTTTTGGGATCCATGACGACAACAAATGCCCGGTCTAAATATCTAGCTTCGGCTTTGGGTTTCGTCCTTAACAAAGCTTCAGTCAAAATTTCCTCGACCTGTTGTTGAAATTCCATATCGATGGATAAAATCAGATCTTTCCCTCTTGCTCCATCAAATACCTTTTCCTGGTGAAGCAGGTTTCCGGCGGTGTCTGTGACGTTTCGGACACGTGCTTTTTGTCCCTGCAATACATTTTCATATTGTGCTTCAATCTGACTAATCCCGATACGGTCATTCCGACTATAGCCCCTGGCAAGAAACTCATCTATCCTCTCACTTGGAATACCGGTTTCCGATGTGGATACTTTTCCAAAGATGGAGCGCAATGTATTATCATATACATAATCCCTGACAAAATCTGTAGTGATGTCCACACCAGGGAGGTCTCCAAGCATTTCACTTACCATCGCAAATTCCTTGGCAGTTACATCTTGGTTTTTGACAATTTGCGGAGTAAGTGAATAACCTTTATTGAATTCGCGGAAGATGGCAAGCACCTCTTCCTCTTCAGGAGTTATTTCAGCAATTTGGCTATCGGTGATACGTTCTAACTGAAGTTTATAGAGTTCACTTTCTTCCATTTCACCGTCTGCAACCTTATCACGATCCTCATCGGTGATTAAAGCTGCCGCTTCTTCTGGCCGTGTAAGGATCCAATAATCTTGTCGGTCACGCGGTTGGATTTTTTTTGTATCCATCGTGATGACTTCAGATAGTTTCTTTGCAACTTCCAGCTGTTCTTTTGCCGTAGTTGATTGCATGCGTGTGTATGTAATTGCATTCAGAGGCGTATTATCCACCACAACATTTTCGTAACGATCAAAAATCTTCCCTCTTGGTGCCAGCGTATTGACCGTGACATTTTCCGTCCGGTCCACTTCTTTGCGATAATCCTCACCGAATACGATCTGCACAAAGCCCAACCTTAGTATCAAGGCAGAGAAGAGTAAGAATACCGCAAAAAACAAAAGGTTCAAGCGAGATGGGACATAATTCTTTTTTTTCTTTTTTTGTTTTTGATTGGTCATTCTCTACACCTTTTCATTTTATTTTTAGGACGTTTTGGAATACTTTATTGTTTTGTTCGTATCTATACGGCCGGTCAGGCCCTTTGAATAAAAAATCAAGAGACACCTAATGGTTGCTTTACTAGGTGTCTGTGTCTCTTCTTATTGTATAGGAAAGTGCAGGAAATTTCTATTAATAAATCTATTTAAGGTGTGGATTCTCCTTCTCCATCTCGCAAAGTTGTCACAATTGGATGAGGCTCTTCATCATGGGGTCGCGCATCAAGTTCCACTTTACGGACGAAAGGATATATAAGAGCATGTCCCGCTCCAATGATACTCAAAAGTACAGGGAGACTTTTTGCTGAATCGAAAAAAATGACGGCAATCAAAAAAAGGATGATGGAGGCGGCACGCCCTATGTTCAGGAAGATTTCCCTGACGACAATATACTCGATTCGCATTTCCGCGGCTTTCCATCCCCTGCCTATCACATCATATGTCAATGACACATATGGCACCAATAATAGCGGATAGGCGATTGCAATCGTCACTGCATAAAAAAGCAGCTTGGTATATGTTAAATCAAAGATGAGGAAAAAGATGGACCCATAAAGAATCAGCCCCCCAATTAAAATCGCTTTCTTCCTATATGCTTTCTTTATCAGCCTTGTTGCAAGATAGTAGCACACAAATGCAACAGCAGAGTTAAGGAGGCCAAATGTCCCAAGCGCCATTTCACTGTTTGTCGTGATAAAAACCAGAACTGAAATCGCAAATAGAAACGTCCCTTCTCTTAGTCCCTGGAAGAAATGGGCATTCGTTATGTACCGCCAATTATCATTGTTTTTTCTTTCATGAAAAATACGACGGAGTTCATATCTTCCTTCCGCCCCCCGCCTTTTTAAAAACATACTCAAAATCACTGCGGCGAAGAACAAAATGAGAGAAATAGTGAATATCACTGTGTACCCGGTGAACTTTTCTAAGGTGGAAATGATATACCCAGCTGCAAACGGGCCGATCATCCCTCCAACTGAGGTTAAAATACCTAGAAAACCATTGAAGAAGTCGCGCGTTTCCGGCTCTGTAATTTCAAAAGTCAATACATTGAAGGCGAGCCAGTAAAAACCGTAACCAATGCCGAGAAGTGCTCCAAGCATCAATAGATAGGTTGAAGCCTTGTCTCCGATAAACAAAACAAACAAATAAAAAAGTGCTAAGAATATGACTCCTAAACGTAGCACAATGACTCGATCGATTTTTTTAGCCCACCTTCCAGCCAAGATAAATGTCAAAGGCTGAAAAACGACTATCGCCAAATTGTAAAAGCCCAGGTCACTGAATTCGCCCGACTGCTTCCACAGGTATACATTTACGAATGTATTGGATAAGGCGATGCTCAGTGAGTAAAGTCCGCCTATTATTAACAGTAGCATTAGGTCTTTGTTGATTTCAACGTCGCCAATTAGTTTTTTTAAAGCTGCCATCATTACCCCGCTCCTTTATCTACGTTTATTGTGGCTTAAAGGAGTGGGAGTTATGTACTTTGATTTTGAACATCTTGGGAAGGTTCTGTTAAACTGCGCCGTTCCTTTCCGCTGCAGGCACTCGCTTTCCGCGGGGCGGTAGGTTGAGCTTCCTCACAACGCTTCAGGGGTCTCAACCTACCGCTACCTACCGCCGGAGTCGAGTGCCTTCCGCTCCAATCCACTAATCACTTTCAACATAAAAAACTCCCATCCAATTAAGGATGAGAGTTTTGGGTAATTATTTTGCTTCGTTGTAAAGTTTTCCTACTACATCCCAGTTGATTACGTTGAAGAATGCGTTGATGTAGTCAGGGCGACGGTTTTGGTAGTTAAGGTAGTAAGCATGCTCCCAAACGTCAAGGCCAAGAACCGGAGTTTTGCCTTCCATTAATGGAGAGTCTTGGTTTGGTGTGCTAGTGATTTCCAACTCACCGTTGTTCACTACTAACCATGCCCAACCAGAACCGAAACGAGTCGCTGCAGCTTTTGCAAACTCGTCTTTGAAGTTGTCAAAGCTTCCGAATTTGCTTGTTAAAGCGTCAGCCAATTCGCCGTTTGGAGAAGTAGCGCCACCTGGAGTCAAGATGTTCCAGAATAGGCTGTGGTTCGCGTGGCCACCACCGTGGTTGCGAACAGGAGTTTTAATGTTTTCAGGAACTGCGTCCATGTTGGAGATTAACTCTTCAACACTTTTGCCTTGAAGCTCAGTTTGACCTTCCAATGCTGCGTTGATCCCTGTAACGTAAGTATTGTGGTGCTTAGTGTGGTGAATGTTCATTGTTTCTTTGTCGATGTGAGGCTCCAATGCGTCGTATGCATAAGGTAATTGTGGTAGTTCGTATGCCATAATTATCTCCTCCTAATTAATATGTATTTATAACTCTGAATCAAAAAGTATCACCTTTTCAATCCGTTAGTTTCAGATTACCAAAACTTGTACAATCTTTCAATTAATCTGCTTTGAGTAAATGGAATATTTTAAAAGGCATCATATTAACAGGAGCCTATTAAATAGAAAGCTCCTGGGAAAGCCTGTACATGCTCTCGTCAATATTATGCGGCATGGAGAATACCTCATCAAAGGAGTAATCGACAATCTGGTTTTTTTCCATCCCCACTGCCCTTCCTGCCTTTCCTTCCATCAATAGCTCTACAGCCCGTCCGCCCATCCTGCTTGATAACACTCTGTCAAATGCCGTTGGTGTTCCGCCTCTTTGGATATGACCTAATACTGATACCCTTGTGTCCAGTTGCGCTTCCTTTTCGATCAGCTTGGCAAACTCCATCCCGCTGCTTACCCCTTCAGCCAAAACAATAATGGTATGTTTTTTCCCTCGCTTTTGACCGCTCTTTATCCGCCCCACTACATCCTCGAGTTTATACCCTATCTCAGGAATGATAATGGTTTCTGCACCACCTGCAAGGCCTGCCCATAAGGCAATGTCACCGGCATGGCGACCCATTACCTCAATAATGAAAGTTCGTTCATGTGAAGTTGCCGTGTCCCTGATTTTATCAATTGCATCGATGACCGTGTGAAGAGCCGTATTGAATCCGATTGTATAATCAGTTCCTGCGATATCATTATCAATCGTCCCCGGCAGGCCGATACAAGGAAAACCATGTTCAGTCAGCTTCTGTGCTCCTTTGTAAGAACCGTCACCGCCAATTATAACAAGGCCTTCTATTCCATGTTTTTTCAACTGTTCGATACCTTTTTGCTGCCCTTCAAGTGTTTTAAATTCTTCACTTCTGGCAGTGTAAAGAATGGTTCCACCCCGATGAATGATATCTCCTACAGAACCAAGCTCCAATTTTTTGATGTTACCTGCCATCAGTCCAGCGTAACCTTGGTAGATTCCATAAACATTCATATTGTGATAGATCGCTTTTCTGACCACTGCCCGAACAGCGGCATTCATTCCCGGCGAGTCGCCTCCACTAGTTAATACACCAATCGTTTTCACATTACGCCCTCCTTTTTATGTACCTATCATTGCTATTACACTAAAGTACCCATTTCAAACACTTTTAGTATAACCTTATTAAACCATTCCATAATGTTTTGAATCCACTTATATGCTATTCATCATATGAAAATAAAGAAAATAATGATCATCACAGCTTGTATGATACCCTTGACAAACGCACTGCTGAAAAGGCCCACCACTGAACCGAAGCCGGCTTTTATGGATGCTTTTAAACTGTTTCGTTTTACAAGGAGCTCACCTAAAATGGCTCCAAGGAACGGACCGAGAATAATACCGACTACCGGAATGATAAAGGGTCCTATTAATAATCCAATCGTGCTCCCCCAGATTGATGCATTACTGCCACCGAACTTTTTCACCCCTAAAAGATTGGAGAAATAATCTGCCACAAAAAGCAAGATAACAAATAGGATGGTAATTATCCAAAAAAGAAATGTGAGTTCTTCAAAAGAAAACAATAAGCCATAAAGTAAAAATCCCCCTACTAAAAATAGGACACTTGGGATGATCGGATAGATGAGACCTATAAATGAAATGACGAATAATGCTATGATAATGATCCAATATACCACTTCCATGAGAAAACCTCCTTATTCTGAAAAGAACCAGACCCTAATTTGAGTCTGGTTCTTGATATACGATATTGGCTATTATAAAGTTTCGTGGTCTTCTCCAAGAACTGCTTCGGCAATATTAACAGCATGATCACCGATTCGCTCCAGGTTACTGATGATGTCTACAAACACGATTCCCGCTTGACCGGAACAAAGTCCTTCGTTCATACGCATAATATGTTTCTTACGAAGGGAGCGCTCCATTTTATCAATTTGGTCTTCTTTTAGCCTAACATCATTTGCTAATGCTTTATCGTTCGTTCTTAACGCCTCAACCGCTTCTTTTACGGTTGAAATAGTCAGTGTGAACATTTCCTCGTGGTCTTTCTCTGCAGCTTCTGTCAGTTCCACCTTGTTCCGAATCTGATAGTCGACCAGCTCAACAATATTCTCAAAGTGATCCCCTATTCTTTCGATATCGCGAACAGTATCCATTAAAATGGAGTGTTCTTCTGATTCATTATCAGTTAACGACGCAGAAGAGAGTTTAACCAAGTAATCAGTGATTTTTCTATCCAGGTTGTTGATGGCATCTTCTAATGAATAAGCCTGTTCTGAATATTTGGATGTACCTGTTTTTAAATAGTTATGTGTTGACTCTAATCCCACTATGGAGAATTCACCCATTCTTAACACTTCTTCCTTAGCTTGTCCCAGTGCTAATGATGGTGATTGTTCAATGAAAATAGGATCCAAATGTTTTGCTTTATATTCTACAATGGCATCATCACCAGGGATGATCTTGGTCGCAATCAAAGCCAACAGGCCGATAAACGGAAATTGGATGATTACATTGGCTATATTAAATGAACCATGTGCAAATGCAATTGTCATTTCAGGATTTAAGTTCAAAGCATTTTGTAAAAATAAAATGAACTTCTCAAATGGTACCAATAGCAATAAGACTATGGCCGTTCCTAATAGATTGAATATTACATGTGATAATGCAGCACGCCTTGCAGCAACTGACGCACCAATCGCAGCCAACACTGCAGTGATAGTGGTTCCGATATTATCACCGAAAAGGACAGGCAGGGCAGCATCTAAGCCTATTGCGCCTTGTCCATATAGGCCTTGTAATATCCCGATGGTAGCACTCGAGCTTTGGACAAGAATAGTAAAGACAGTACCGACCACAACCCCTAAAATGGGATTATCACTCATGGATACAGTTAGATCAATGAATGCTTGGATCTCACGCAAAGGTTTAAGCCCTTCTCCCATTGTTTTCAAACCATAAAACAATGCTCCAAAACCAAAAACAATTTGACCGAAGTATTGTATTTTTTGATTTTTAAAGAAGAATAGTAAAATTGCACCCGCAGCAATAATAGGCAACGCATATTCATCGATCTTAATTCCGATAATAAATGCCGTTACTGTGGTACCGACATTGGCACCCATTATTACTCCAATCGCCTGACGCAAAGACATGAATCCAGCACTAACCAATCCTACTGTTAAGGCTGTCGTCCCTGAACTGGATTGAATAAGAACCGTTACTAGAATACCCGCTAGTACACCCATAAACGGATTTGTCGTAAAACGATCCAAAATATCCCTCAGCTTATCTCCAGCAGACTTTTGCAGTCCGTCACCCATGTATTTAATCCCGAAAAGGAAAATACCCAGACCACCAATAAATTCAAATATTAACTTCTGCACATCCAATTCCAATACATTCAACCCCTTATTCCAAAAAGACTAATTATATCGACAAAAATCTACAAAACCAAGTACAATTATTAACCTAAATACACCACATTGTAAATAGACTTTCTGATAAATTTACATTATCTTTACAAACAGTAACTTGAAATTTACATTAGCTTTTGTCTAACAATTAAATATTGTTCATATAACCAAATTAAGGTAACATTAAAGTGGTATATTACTTTAAAAGGACTGATAGGAATTGAATATTTTCGCTCAATTTGTTAAAAGCCTATATTCCCCGAAAGCAATGGCCTCTTTCCGCTTTCAAGGAATTGGAAAAACCATTCTGTACGTATTTTTGCTCGTTCTCATTACTTCTATTCCCATGTTCATCACTTTTGGAACCAGTGCAATGAATTTAGTTAAGAGCACGGATCAATTTTTAGTAAATGAAACACCGGATTTTTATATTCAAGACGGGCAATTCCATGCGGATGTAGAGGAACCTTTCATTGCTGATGAAGGTGGCTTCACCATCATTTTAGATCCTGATAACGAACTGACTTTAAATCAAATACGTTCCTATCAGGAAGTCGTGGCAATCCAATCTCATGAAATCATTTTTCAGGGAAAAGGCACTACCGATTTTGTCCCCCTAAGTGATTTTCAAGGAGCGGAAATAACGAAGGGTGATTTGATTTCCTTCATGAATTCTGTCGGCAGTTCTTTTCCTATCATCATCACCATCCTATTGCTCGTTGGTTACGTATTCTTCAGTGCTACCAAGTTTATTCAGGTAACCATACTGGCACTCTTCGGCTTGATTGTTAAAAACAGCCTTAAACGGAACAATTTACGGTATCGCCACACATGGATTCTATCGGCTTATGCCGTTACGCTGCCAACCTTGATTTTCTCTTTATTACAGGCTTTGCGCATTACTTTGCCATACTCTACATTATTGAGTTTTGCTGTCAGCCTCTTCATCTTGTTCCTGATTATAAAGGAAGTAAAAGTAAAAAAAACTGTCACGAATAAAACAATTGAATAATTTTCCAGTGGCACCGACAATTTGCTTGGCAAATCTTGTCGGTGTTTTTTTGTCATATCCTCTCCTGTCGGTCATATAGTGGTAGAAAGCTTGTACATAACAAGGAGGAATAAATCTATGATCCGACTATTCATTGGAGCATTAATTCTCATTACTATATACAGCATCTATTACGATTTATCCGCTGGCACCATACCAGAGCCGACAGCTCCTGCAGCAGCCCTAGTCCCTACCACTACCGGACCTGAAACGGTGGCAGAAACTTCTCCTCAGCATCAAGGTGAGAAAATGTACATAGAAGTAGAAGTCAAAGCGGGCGATACTGTGTTGACGATCGCAGAAAGGGTGGCTAATAAGCCTGTTCCCGTATCCATCACTCAGCTTGTAGAAGATTTTGCCGAAATGAATGAAGGAACCACTCCAGAAAAAATCCAAATAGGAAGAACCTACAAGTTTCCTGTCTACTGAGCATCAGGAAACTTTTTCACTTGTCAGATGTGGCGTCGATTGTTAAAATATGTTGGGAGTTAGTGGATAATACTAGCTTTTTCTCTTATTTATAGGTAATCTGATGAAAGAAAGATGTTTTGATCAATAGATCATTCCTAAAGGAGCGATTCACTCGTGAATGAAATTATACATCGTACTAAAACCCGGCCTGTTAAGGTTGGAGACATAACAATTGGCGGAAGCAACGAACTTTTCATCCAAAGCATGACCACTACAAAAACACATGATGTAGAAGCCACTGTTGCAGAAATAAAACGTCTTGAAGAAGCCGGATGCCAGGTCGTCCGTGTCGCATGTCCGGACGAACGCGCTGCAAATGCCATCGCTGATATAAAAAAACAAATAAATATCCCACTTGTTGTGGACATTCATTTTGACTATAAGCTAGCCTTGAAAGCAATTGAAGGCGGCGCTGACAAAATACGCATCAATCCAGGCAATATCGGCCGCCGTGAGAAAGTGGAAGCGGTAGTGAAGGCTTGTAAGGCCAAAGGGATCCCGATTCGTATCGGCGTTAACGCAGGTTCACTTGAGAAACGTATCATCGAGAAATATGGCTACCCTACTGCTGACGGTATGGTGGAAAGCGCCCTTCATCACATCAAGATATTGGAGGACCTCGATTTCCACGATATCATCGTATCGATGAAGGCTTCAGATGTTAACCTTGCGATTGAAGCGTATGAAAAAGCCGCAAAAGCCTTTGATTACCCATTACACTTAGGAATTACCGAATCAGGTACTCTTTTTGCTGGAACGGTTAAAAGTGCGGCAGGCCTTGGTGCCATTTTAAGCAAAGGTATCGGAAACACACTGCGTATTTCTTTAAGTGCCGACCCTGTCGAGGAAGTTAAAGTCGCTCGTGAATTGTTAAAGTCATTCGGTCTATCGTCTAATGCAGCGACATTGATTTCTTGCCCTACATGCGGACGCATCGAAATTGATCTGATCAGTATTGCAAATGAAGTGGAAGAATACATTTCCACCATTAAAGCACCAATCAAGGTTGCAGTCCTTGGTTGTGCCGTGAACGGTCCTGGTGAAGCCCGTGAAGCAGATATCGGTATCGCCGGAGCCCGCAATGAAGGACTGTTATTCCGCAAAGGGGAAATCGTCCGTAAAGTACCGGAAGCAACCATGGTGGACGAACTGAAAAAAGAAATTGATAAAATTGCCGAAGAATACTTCGCAAACCAGGCAGTAGAAGCCGAAAAAGCAAAAGCTTGACACCAATTGGTGCCAAGCTTTTTTCTTTTCACTTGGTTTTGTTAAAGTTTGTTTTTACTTATGACTAGTTTCTAGCTGCTGATTGGAGCAAAAGGCGTAGACTCCAGCGGGGGAGTAGCGACAATCTTGAGACCCCCTAGCGTAGCAAGGAGGCTTTAAGGTCGCCCCGCGGAAAGCGAAGCCTTTTGCGGAAATCAGCAGCGGTGTTTAACAGATTCTTTTAAAACAATAAGACTGATGAGGTTGCCCTCACCAGTCCATGGTGGTGTTAAAACAATGGTAAAACAAAGATACCAACAACGATGGAAACGATACCGATTCCGATCGCCCATGCTCCTAATCCTGCTGCCCCACGTTTACGGGCAATAAAGCCGACGATAATACCGGCAGCCCCCATGATGATCGGAAGAAAGAACAGAGAAAGGATAGATAAAGCTAACCCCAATATCCCAAGTCCTCGTCCACTCATCCCCATCACGTCACTGCGCTCTTCTTCAAAAATCGCTTCTCTTTCCCTGCTTCTATCAGGTTCCACAACAGGAGGCACTGCTGCCACTTCAGCAGCATGCTCTTCTAAAAAGTCCCGGTGTCCCTTCGCTCTCGAAACATGAGGTTCTTCATAAGCCAAGTCTGAATCAAAACGGTCAAGTTTCTCTTCGTTATTCTCAAATTCACTTGCCATTCGTATCCCTCGCTTTCTTAGGAAGTTAGGAGCATTTATTAGTATGAACAAGCGGACCCAAAATAATGGGTGTCAAACTTTGTTAAGTTTTGTTACTTCTTTTATGCAAATCATTCAACATAATGACAGATAAAAGGACAAAATATGATAAACTATATGGATAGAAATAGGACTGGAGGCAACTATGAGAAAACGATTCGGAATAGACATTGACGGGACATTGACTTGCCCCACCACATTTGTACCCTTTATTAATCAGACATTAAATAAAAACATTACTTTTGATGATATAACTCAATATGACCTTACCCCTTTAATGGGTTTGGATGAAGAAGGATTTTGGAAGTGGATGGACGAAATGGAGCCAATTATCTACAAGGATGCCCCACTTGCTAAAGGCGCAAAGGGCATAGTGCAGAAATGGAAAAATCAATTTGACCTTTTTTTCATCAGCGCCCGCCGAAATCACCTTTACGAAGTAACAAACAATTGGTTTTCCAAACAAGAAATCAATTATGACCATCTTGAACTTATTGGTACCCATAATAAAATTGCAGCAGTTAAAAAGCATGGCATTGACCTGTTTTTTGAAGACAAACATGATAATGCATGTGATATCAGTGAAGAATGCGGGATTCCTGTCATATTATTTGATACTCCTTACAACCGCGAACCCGTCCCTTCCAATGTCTACAGGGTGTCAGACTGGTTAGAGGCAGATCATAAAGTACAATCCATCCTAGAAAATATGAGCGTCACACGATAGTAACTGATAAATCAAAAAACTGCGGTCTCCAATGAGGAGATCGCAGTTTTTTATTTTGGTCTGGACATAGCATTTAATAGTTGCCCTTCTATCGCTTTCACACAGTCCTCTGTGCTGACATCTGTTCTAGATGATCCCATATCCTTGACCATTTTCATGATGTTTACAAGATCTTCTCTTCTTAAAGAGGAAAACTGTTCACTCTCTGCAGTCATTTCATACACCCTTACGTTTCTTTTAAAACATTGTTCGTGTACAACCATCCGTTTTCAGAGGGCGAACAATGAAAATAGGTGGTAATAACTATATATGGGATAAACTAAAAAGTGTTACTTTAGACACATTCGGGACATTTACCGTATATTTCAAACTTATGCCCTGTAATATCATAGCCCTTCAAATTATCTTCGAGTTCCTGCATTGGACAGGTTTCAATTTCCTTTGTTTTCCCGCAATCCATGCAGATGAAATGATGATGATGGTGTTTGGTTGAACACGTAAAACGGAAATGCTTTTCACCAGATAATTCTGTGGTTTCCAAGATCCCAAGATCCACAAACACGGCAAGGTTGCGATAGATCGTATCGAAACTTAATCCCGGATAATTGTCCTTCATGGAATCGAGCACATCTTTTGCGGTCAAGTATTTATCCTCTGTTGCAAACAACTCCAGCATTTCCTGCCTTTTCCCCGTATATTTAAACCCTTTATCCTTCATTAATTTCAACGCTTGCGTTACATTCACTATTTTCCACCCCTTATTTTATTCCAAAGAATGGTGATGATCAAAATAAGTACAGAAATGATTACAATCGTTCCACCTGGAGCAAGATCCAGATAGAATGAGGATATCAGCCCACCGATCACCGCAATCTCGCCAAAAAATATCGCAATCAGGATGGTTTGTTTAAACCCTCTGCTCAACCTCATGCTAGCAGCAACAGGCAAGGTCATAAGAGAAGAAACAAGCAGAATTCCCACAATGCGCATAGATGCGGCGATGACGAGCGCTACCATGACTATGAATATCAGATGAAACACTCGAGCATTCACACCTGATACTTTTGCATGTTCTTCATCGAATGAAAGAACAAACAACTCTTTGTAAAATGCCACAATCGTGATGATCACACCGATTGAGACAACCAACACTGTCCAAAAATCAGCTCTTGTTACAGCACTGACACTTCCAAAGAGGAAATTGAATAAATCTGTATTAAAACCATCGGCCAATGAAATGAAGATTACCCCTAAACCGATCCCTGAGGAAAGAATTATCGGTATCGCCAATTCTTGATAGTGTTTATAGACTGCGCGCAATTTTTCAATAAAAAGAGCTCCCGTAACAGAGAAAGCCATTCCAAAGTAAATCGGGCTCACACCCACCATTAAGCCGAATCTTTTTTCCACAAGTAAACTTGCAGCAATTCCCGCCAATGTTACATGGCTAAGAGCATCCGCAATCAGGGACAACCTTCTTACCACCACAAATACACCTAACAGCGGTGCTAGAAAACCAATTAGTATCCCTGTATAAAAAGCATTCCTTAAAAACTCAAATTGCATAAAAGCTGATATCATTACATATGCCCTCCATCATGGTGATGGTGATCATGACTTAAAACATGCACATCATGACCATAAAACTGGGAAAGGTCATTTGTGCGTAATTTTTCAAACTCATCTGTCACACCGTGAAAATGTAAATTTTTATTCAAGCAGGCCACATGTGTCACCTTTTCCGTAATAGTCCCAACATCATGGGTAACAAGAATCAAGGTGATGCCGAGCTTTTTGTTCAAATGAGCCAGCATGGAATAGAAATTTTGAACATTTTTGATGTCCACTCCGACTGTAGGCTCATCCAAAATAAGAAGCTCTGGTTCACTGACTAAGGCACGTGCAATAAAAATCCGTTGTTGTTGCCCACCCGATAGGTCCCCGATGTTTCTGTTGGTGAAGTCTTCCATCCCTACCGCTCTAATAGCTTCCACTACCTGTGTTTTATGCTGTTTATTAAAGAATCGGAACAGACCTATTTTTGAAACGAGACCAGTTGATACCACTTCGAAAACGGTCGCAGGAAAACCCGAATTAAAGCTGTTCGCCTTTTGGGAAACGAAGCCGATTTTACTCCAATCCTTGAACTTTCGGATATCTTTGCCGAAAAGTTCAATGGTCCCTTTTTGAGGGCGCAAAAGCCCGAGGATACACTTTAAAAGCGTCGATTTACCGGAACCATTCGGCCCGACCAACCCAAGAAAAGCACCTTTTGGTATCGTCAAATTTATATTTTCTATTACATTTTGTTTATCATACTTATAGGAAAGTCCTTTGATTTCGAGTACTTTTTCCAAGTTCATCACACCTTAAAGGATAAGAATCATTACGATTTTATAACAATAGATTAGTATACATTACCCTTGAGTAAAAGTAAATATATGTGTCTTTGACTTTGTTGATATTGTTCAGATGTTTGGTTTTACTTAATCAGATTGTTGTTATCCCCTTCGATTAAAAATAATCCCAAAGCATAACAAAAAAGCCCTATTCGGGCTTTATGTTGAGTAGGGGTAATCGATAACAAAACGTTGAGCCTTCCCCTGATTTGCTATCAATAAATAACTCCCCATCGTGGTCTTCGATAATTTTTTTGCACAGAGGAATTCCGAGACCATTCCCCTTTTCCTTGGTCGTAAAGAACGGTTTCCCTATACGCTCCAATACATCCTCTGCCATCCCTTTTCCGTTATCAATGACAGTTATTTCATAAAATGAGTCCACTTTTTTGGCTCTTAACAGAAAAAGTTTATTTCTCTGATCCGTTGAATATGCTTCAATGGCATTTCGTAGGAAGTTCAGCATAACCTGTTTGATCATGGCTTCATTAACATGAACATGTTCTTCCACTTCATCAATCTCAAAGTCAAAGTCAATATTATGTAAAAGACATTCGGATTGGAATATATATACCAATGATTGAAAGATACTTTGTGGCTGGATGAGTTGCTTTTTGACTTTCTTTCTGGAAACGGATAAAAAATCTTCAATGATTGAATTCATTCTGTTTATTTCAGCCATGATTGTATCGTAGTATTTACTCCAGTTGTTCGTGATTTGTGACAGCTGGATAAATCCTTTTATGACGGACAAAGGATTCCTTAATTCATGAGCCATACCTGCAGAAATCTGAGATACAGATTCCATCTGCTGTTTATAAATTAGCAGGTTCTCAAATTTTTGTTGGTAGGAACGGTCATGAATGATGAAGAATACCTTTTCTGATCGTTCAAAAAGAATCCCTTGAATCTGATAAAGCATTTCATCATCGTAACAGACTCGTTCTTTGAATTTTTTATTTTCCAAGACTTCTTCATATATCTCGAACAATTTATCCTTCAAAGATACAGGTGTCATTATTTCATCAAATTCTAAGTTTATGTAGTTCTCATCGACATCCAACTCCAATAATGTCAGACAACGCTTATTGATATATTCTATTTTTCCACCCTTAGTGAGCACCAATATGGCAATATCCAGTGAGTGGGTCATAAATTCATTTACTTTTAAGGACTGTTCGATGGTTCCAAAATGGACCGGCAGGACAGCTGAATTGTTACCGTTCTCAATGACATGACCAGATAAATAAATGCGCTCACCTGACAGCAGGCCAGTATATACTACTTCAAAGTAGCTTCCATTTATCCTATGAAAGAGAATTCTTTTTAATGGTTTACCTTCCGCTTCGATAATTTCTTGTAGATATGTATGTACTTCATGGCGATAACTTGATGGAAAACTGAGAAAAAAAGAACGGTCTTCATCCAAGGTGGTTAAAAAAGTACTGGCCCTCTCATTCCACTCCTTTATAAATCCATTCGGGTTAATTATTATTCTTAGGTCTGAACTTAAATGGTGAAAGATGTCTTGTTCTTTCTCATCTAATATAAACGACAAGGTGACTCCCCCTTGTTTACCCCTTTGTTGTTCGTTCGTTTATGGAATATTTTAATTATACAATAATTTCCCAACAGTTGTCATATTATTTCGTAAAGGTAGCCTTTTTGTTTTTTTATCATAGGCTACAAATGGGAGGGATAGTATGATGAATATCTATCAGCAAATTGTCAATAAAAAGCTTCATAACATCACGGCAGAAGAGTTGATGAAGTATAGCGGCGAATATAATATTTCTTTGACACCTGATCAGGCTAAAAAAGTTTCAGCCCTATTACAGTCTAAAAAGGTGAATGTATTCAACGTCTCGGAAAGAATCCAACTGATGAAGGAAGTCGCAAAGATTACCGGACATGAAACAGCCAAAAAAGTGAATCAGCTATTTTTGGAATTCACCAAGTAATTTGTTTTTCAATGAAATTTTCTGGTGGTTCCATCGGTCCTCTATGACGACTGACTTTCTCTTTTTGGGGGTTCTGGTGGTTCCATACGGCCTCTACGACAATATAACTTTCTCTTTTTGGCCGAATGATAAAAGAAGCCAGGAACTTGGTTCCTGGCTTCTGCAGTGTATAGACAAAGCTTAAAATAATGAAATTCCTTAGTTGATCGTAGTGGAAGGCGCGTAGACTCCCGCGGGAGGAAGGGACAGGTAAGACCCCGCAACGAAGTGAGGAGGCTTACGGACCGCCCGCAGGAAAGCGAAGCGCCTGTAA
Organism: Sutcliffiella horikoshii DSM 8719; assembly: GCA_001648575.1. Lineage (GTDB taxonomy): Bacteria > Bacillota > Bacilli > Bacillales > Bacillaceae_I > Sutcliffiella_A > Sutcliffiella_A horikoshii. The sequence continues at coordinate 164,422 of LQXN01000064.1, forward strand.
CGAAGAGTAACTGTTCCAACAAATAACCTAGCTAATTTATAGTTTGTCAACAGTCTGAAGAAGCCAAGAACTTGGTTCCTGGCTTCTGACTTTTAGTCGTTGATGATCTTGTGTAACAGTTCTTCATCAAACTGCTTATTTTTAAGCATGGCAATTTCATGCTTATATGGTGGTTTACGGTCTTTTTTATCTTCCCCAACATACGGAGTTTCCAATATCTTAGGAATATGCATCAACTGCTCATGATGCACGATGTATTGAATCGCATCATATCCGATTTGACCGAAGCCGATGTTCTCGTGTCGGTCTTTTGCCGCTCCGCAAATATTCTTACTATCGTTAATATGAAGTACCTTCAGACGGTCCAATCCGATGATGTCATCAAACTGTTTTAAAACTCCATCAAAATCATTTACGATATCATATCCTGCGTCATGAACATGACAAGTATCCAAACAAACGGAGAGCTTCTCGTTTAGGTGTACCCCATCAAAGATGGCAGCCAGTTCTTCAAAAGTACGACCGCATTCGGAGCCTTTCCCTGCCATCGTTTCCAATGCAATCTGAACGTTTTGCTCTTTCGTCAGCGCTTCATTCAGACCTTTTATGATTTGAGATATGCCGACTTCCGCCCCTGCGCCCACATGAGCCCCAGGATGCAAGACAATCTGCTTTGCCCCTATCGCATCTGTCCTTCTTACTTCTTCTGCGAGGAAGTTCACACCAAGCTCGAATGTCTCAGGTTTTTGTGAGTTACCAATATTGATGATATATGGTGCGTGGACGATAATCTCCTTTAGTCCATGCTCTTTCATATGTGCAAGACCTGCTTCAATGTTCAGGTCTTCAATTTTTTTTCTTCGTGTATTCTGGGGAGCACCTGTATAGATCATAAAAACGTTAGATCCATAGGATGCAGCCTCTTCACTCGCAGCAAGCAGCATTTTTTTTCCGCTCATGGATACATGAGAACCAATAAGTAAGTTTTCCACAACATCACCTCTTTTAAAATCAGTCTTTATTTTAACATAAGGATGCCGTGAAAGGTTATCCAAGTGCTTGTTTATCTCTTTTTAAGGCGGCGTTGTCTTTTCTTGTATTGCTCTACCTCGTATTTATGTTTCTTTTTATACCCTGGCTTGACTTTGCTTGATTTTTTTACAGCTGTTTTTGCTGCTACATCAATCTCATTGATCTGTTTCTTACGGTTTTGTCGTTTGTTACGTTGACCTATTTCAACGAGTTCGCCATTTTTTAGATCCATTTGAGTGAATTCAATGTCAAACTTTTCTATCTGTGCCAATGCATTTTCATCAGATGGTTCATAAAGAGTGATGGCATTACCTGAATAATCAGCACGTGCTGTACGTCCTACACGGTGTATATAGAAATCCAGGTCTGAAGGGAGTTCATAGTTGATGACATGACTTACACCTTCAATATCGATTCCTCTAGCCGCTAGATCGGTCGCCACTACATATTGATATTCAAGTTCGTTGATCTGCTTCATCATCTTCTTACGCTCACGAGGGTTAAGATCCCCATGAATTCTTCCGACTTTTAGCCCCTGTTCCAATAAGCTGTCTGCCACTTCATCCGCTTTCTTTTTCGTGTTTGTAAACACAATCGCCAAATAGGGATTATACTGAACAAGTACATCATGGAGAAGCTTTGTCTTGTTTTTGGATTTGACAGGAATCAATAGGTGTTTGATTTTAGCTGCTGTTACTTGCTTAGGGGCAACATGTGTATATCTTGGATTTTCCATATATTTGCGCAAGAAAGGCTTCAACTTTTCCGGGATTGTTGCTGAGAATACCATGATTTGCAGATTCTTTGGCATTGCCGCAGCAACCTTATCAATATCCTCGATGAATCCCATATCAAGCATCAAGTCTGCTTCATCCACGACAATTGATTTTGCTGTATGGACCAAAAGTGCATTTTCTACCATTAGGTCTTTAATACGGCCAGGTGTCCCGACTACGATGTGGGGTTGTTGCTTCAAGCGGTCAATGGTTCGTTGCTTGTCCGTCCCACCGATATAACAGCGAGCAGTGATCATTTCTTCCTCTGAACAGAATTTGGTGATCTTAAGGACTTCTTGATATATCTGATTCGCCAGTTCTCTTGTAGGAGCTGTAATGACAGCCTGTACTTCTTGGACCGTCGGATCGATCTTGCTTATTATCGGGATAAGGTATGCATGGGTCTTCCCTGTCCCTGTTTGAGATTGGCCAATGGCGCTTTCCCCGTTCAATAATGATGGGATCATTCTTTCTTGGACTTCTGTTGGTTTCTGGAAACGAAGTTCTTTTACCGCTTCCAAAATAAACGGTTTTACATTGAATTTTTCAAACGATGTGTTCATCTATTTACCTCCACTTTTAAAATCATGCATGAATATGTATCTATGTCATTCTTTTAAAGGTTATTTTATATCCTGATTTAATTAAATGTTTCTTTTTCGGTTACTCGTACTTTTTACCCCAAACCACTATTATAAAGCAGTTTCGCCTTTTTGGCTACATTACGGTTGTGCCCATTCTTGTTAGACAATAAACATGCCAAGCACTATTCGCATAAATTATAGGAGACTAGAAAAGATTAGGCTCTATTCCACTTATGGAAAGGAAGCCGAAGTTGAATCAGAAAGGAGGATTACCATGTTTTTTGGACCAAATCGATCTATGCCACCTATACAGCAATCTCCTATTCGCATGGGTCAGTCTCCATTTATGCAACAACCGCCGAATAACATGTTCAACATGTTTAATATGCCCAATCCTGCCATGAGAAATATGCCTAACATGTCAAATCAAATGATGATGAGAAACCCTTCTTCATTCATGGGCGGGGCAGGAAGAGGAATGGGCATGGGAGGAATGGGTGGAAGCAATGGAGGAAGTGGAGGCGGTGGCCTGCTTGCCAGACTTCTTGGAAGGTCCGGTGCCAGAAGCATTGGAAATATGAGCGGGCTTGGACAAATGGCAGCCAATACAGGTGCCAGGGGAGGAATCAGTCAACTTGCCAATGCGGGAACCTTGCAACAGCTAATCAACCCAAATAATCTAACAGGTATGCTTGGGAATGTTCAAAAAGCTTTAAAAATGGCTGAAGGTGTCATGCCGATGGTTCAGCAATATGGACCTCTTGTAAGAAATGTTCCGGCCATGATTAAACTTTATAGTGAGTTGAAAAATGTGGATGACACAGATGATGAATCAGAAGATACTGCCACAGAGGATACTTCAAGTGAAGATACAGAAGTAAAGGCCGCCCAAGGCGATAAGGGAGCCAAGAAGAAAAAAGCACAGCAAAAATCTAAACCAGACACTGATGAAGCTGAAGAAAAACCTAAAGGTGGATCTGCACCAAAACTCTATATCTAATATCTTCTTTTGTACTAACCCCTCATTTTATACTATAATAGATTGTAAGTAGCGAGAGAGTGTTCGTCACTCTCTTTATTTTGGCTCTTTTCTTGAGCCTTTATTGATGTAAGGAGGGTTAACCCTATATGGAGATTATTAAAATCGCCCCTCGCGGTTATTGCTATGGTGTAGTAGACGCTATGGTCATCGCGAGAAATGCAGCATTAGATAAGACATTGCCACGCCCAATCTACATTTTAGGTATGATTGTTCATAATAAACATGTTACAGACGCTTTTGAAGAAGAAGGAATCATCACATTGGACGGTGCAAACCGGCTTGATATTCTAGATCAGATCGAGAAAGGCACCGTCATCTTCACTGCTCATGGTGTCTCACCGGAAGTAAAGGTCCGCGCCAAGGAAAAAGGGCTGACCACAATTGATGCTACTTGCCCGGATGTAACACGCACACATGACCTGATCCGCATGAAAGAGGCGCAAGGTTACGAAGTGATTTATGTCGGTAAGAAAGGCCACCCTGAGCCAGAAGGTGCAGTCGGTGTCGCCCCTTCTATCGTGCATCTTGTGGAAACAGCTGAAGATGTGGAGTCCCTTTCCATTGATAGTGAAAAAATCATTGTCACAAACCAGACGACCATGAGTCAATGGGATGTTGCCGACATCATGATCAAGGTCCAGGAAAAATACCCACATGTGGAGCAGCACAAGGAAATCTGCCTTGCTACCCAAGTCAGACAGGAAGCAGTGGCGGAACAGGCAGGACAAGCGGATGTGACAATAGTTGTCGGTGACCCTAAGAGTAATAACTCGAATCGTTTGGCACAGGTATCACTGGAAATCGCAGGAACTCCTGCATTTCGCATTTCCGATATCAGCGAGTTGAATGTCGAGTGGTTGATGGGTGCGAGCACGGTAGCCGTTACAGCTGGCGCATCCACTCCAACCCCAATTACAAAAGAAGTCATTCGTTTTGTGGAACAGTTCGATCCTCTGAATAAGGATACTTGGAACACCACGAAAAATGTTCCATTGCAAAAGATCCTGCCAAAAGTGAAGAAAGCGAAAACTTCATGATATTGACTGCACCCTCCTTTTTGGAGGGTGTTTTTATTTCTGCCTTGTGACGCTCGTTCTGATACTTTTCTGGATTTGCTGATGCTTAATACATCGAGATGGATTTTTCCGGATTTCACACCCCCCACAAAAAAAGAAACAACCCAATAATGGATCGCTTCTTTCATTTCATCACATAAACGTAAAAGGATCTGTGTTCGTTTCCGAAACCAGGACATCAAGCTCCCAATTCTTCTCCCGCATTTCTTTCTCCAGTCTCTGTGCCACACCTTTTTTCATGATCTTCTCTGCATAATGTCCTGGGTCGACTACATTCAATCCGATTGCCATGGCATCATGAGCGGTATGAAAGTATAGATCACCTGTCACATACACATCGGCACCTGCGAATTTAGCAGCATGAATATATTTATTACCGTCACCGCCCAATACGGCCACTTTTTTAATTTCTCTGTTTAGATCTCCGACCACTCTGACATTGCCAACATCCAATCCCTTTTTAACATGAGACGCAAAATCAGATAAACTCATGGGTGCCTTCAATCTTCCTACCCTCCCCAACCCAAGGGAGTCTGTAGCATTTTCAAGTTTATAGATATCGTAGGCTGCTTCTTCATATGGGTGGGCTTTTACCAGCGCATTCAATACACGCCTTTCAGAACTAACAGGATAAACAGTTTCTACCCGCACTTCCTCTACTTTTTCAAGCTGGCCCTTTTTACCGATAAAAGGATCTGTCCCCTCTAAAGGAAGGAAACGTCCTTCCCCTTCCACACTAAAAGAACAATGGCTATAGTTCCCGATATGACCCGCTCCTGCCCCACCAAGTGCTTCCCTCACCTCATCTGCATGAGAAATCGGAACAAATACACTCAGTTTTCGCAGGTCTTCTGAATATGTCGGTACTAGAACTTTCACATCTTCTAACTCCAAAGCTTCTGCAAGCAGGTCATTCACCCCACCTACTGCCACATCCAGATTCGTATGTGCTACATATACACTGATGTCATGTTTGATGCATTTGGTGACAATCTTTCCTGCTGCAGAGTTGTCGGTTACATTAGGGAGGGCCTTGAAGATCGGCGGATGATGTGCGATAAGTAAATCCACATCTTTGGCAATGGCTTCATCTACGACCTGTTCAAGAACGTCCAATGTCACCATCACCTTTTTAACAGGTTTGTTCAAGGATCCAATCTGAAGGCCTATTTTATCCCCTTCCATTGCATACCTCTTAGGGGAAAACTGTTCAAACCATTCTATTACTTGTAAACCATTAACTGTTTTCAACACCTAATACCTCCTCGACGAAACGAATATTCTCACCTAATTCTTTCATTTTCGCTTCATTCGCCTCTGTTTTTGCCGCTACTTCCAGCTGTGCAACGATTTTTTTCCAATGCGCAAGCTCATGTGTCCATTTTTGTACAAACACATCATTTTTTTCTTTTGCGAGAAAAGGACCTACAAGTAAATAAGCACCTTTATTAAAAGCATAAGGTTTTTGGCTTTCGCCACGCTCAGCCACTAGAATTTCATAAATCCGGCCATCTTCCAATAAAATCTGTTCCGCTATGAGTTCCCATCCATTTTCAAGTAGCCATTCTCTGATTTTTTTCGCACCGATATTCGGTTGAAGAATAAGGGTTTGAACTCCTGCCAGCTTTTCTTTCCCTTTTTCTAGGATGGATTGAATAAGGGTCCCCCCAATTCCGGCAATTGTTATACAAGTGACCTCATTTGGTGAGATTACCTCCAGACCATCGCCTTTTCTCACTTCAATTGCATGGTCGAGCTCTGTCTTGCGTACCTGTTGTACAGCAGATTGAAAGGGACCTTCCACCACTTCACCAGCTATCCCCTTCTCGATCATCCCTTGCAAATAGGCATAACACGGTAAATACCCATGGTCTGACCCGATATCTGCCAAAATGCTGCCTTTAGGTATATATGAAGCTACCGCTTCTAATCGTTTTGAGAGTTTCAATTCATTCATGTCTTTATCCTTCTTTGCATATGTATTTTGAACTTCTTATCACCAAGTATAAAAAAAAACCCTTCACAAATGCAAAGGATCTTTTATATGTGTAACATTTTGCTAGTAAAGCAATCTTACTCTTCGCCTTCTTCTTGCCCTTCTTCACTTTCAGCACCATTTGCTAGCCACTCAGCAAGAACTTCAGCTTCTTTTGGTGTAGCCAGGTTAGCTGGCATTGATCCTTGTCCATTAACGATGACGTCTTGGATCTCTTCTTGGGAAAGTCGCTCGCCAACATCAGATAATGCCGGTGCATTTCCTGCCCCTTCCAAGTTGCCGCCGTGACAGCCGATACAAGAGTTTTGTTGGTAAAGTTCTTCCGCAGTTAATTCTACTGTTTCATCTTCACCTGATGCGATCTTTTCTGCTTGATCAAGTCCTACGAAAGATAGTAAGAACATTAGTCCGAGACCTAATACCGCGATAAATGCAAAAGGAATAAGCGGATTACGATTCATGCTATTCAAACCTCCTTATGTACATGTACGTGAGTCTTATCTTATACAAGCACTCTCTATTTTACTTTATATTTTACTATAGGAAAAGACTTAAATGTCAACTTCTAAAGTAAATTCACAGTTTAGACAAAAACCTTCATCGTATATGGATGAAGGTTTATATGTCTCTTGACTATATTGTACCTCAAAAGAAGGTAACTGATGTGTTATTAGGAATTTTTTTTAGTAAAGTAGTTCTGTTCTAATTCCGCTGTTGATTTGCGCAAACGGCTTCGCTTTCCGCGGGGCGACCTTGAGCCTCCTCGGCTTCGCCTGTGGGGTCTCAAGATTGTCGCTACTCCCCCGCTGGAGTCTACGCCTTTTGCTCCAATCAACAGCTAGAAATCCTTAGAAATTATTTGCTAATTATTTATCAAATTCCAAGGGATCTCGCGATTACCATTCTTTGTACTTCGGATGTACCTTCCCCGATTTCCAGGAGTTTACCATCCCTCATGAAACGCTCAACATGATATTCTTTCATATAGCCATAACCGCCATGAAGCTGTACAGCCTGGTCGGCGATTTCCATGCATACTTCTGATGCATAAAGTTTACACATTGATGCTTCTTTTGAGAATGGTCTACCCTGATCTTTCAGCCATGCAGCTTTGTATACCATATTTCTTGCAAGTTCTAATTTCATGGCCATATCTGCAAGCTTGAATTGATTAATTTGGAAGCTTGAGAGGGAACGACCGAATTGTTTTCTTTCGGTAGAGTAAGCGAGCGCTCGCTCAAAAGCAGCCTGTGCAATACCAACTGCCATCGCACCAATTCCAATACGCCCTCCATCAAGGGTGATAAGGAATTGCCTGAAACCTTCCCCCCGCTTACCTAACAGGTTTTCTTGCGGCACGCGAACATCCTCTAGCACCAATTCCGTTGTATTGGAAGCATTCAGACCCATTTTTTCATAGTTATCAATTATCTGGAATCCTTTAGCATCTGTCGGAACAATAACCGCTGATATTTCTTTTTCGGTCCCTTTTTTTTCGGTAATTGCAGTCAAAGCTAAGTGCTTGGCGTATGTGGCATTTGTAATGAAGCATTTGTTCCCGTTAATGATGAAGTCGTCTCCATCTACCACAGCAGTAGTCTGAGTCCCGCCAGCATCCGAACCGGCATTAGGTTCAGTCAATCCGAACGCACCAAGTGATTCACCTGTACAAATAGGCACCAGGTACTTGCGCTTTTGGTCCTCAGTACCGAATAGATTCAATGGTGCTCCTCCAAGTGAAACATGTGCAGAATATGTAATACCGGTGGACCCACAAGCACGGCTCAGCTCTTCTACCACTATCGCAAAGCTTACTGTGTCTGCCCCTGCCCCTTCATATTCCTCGGGAAAAGGTAAGCCCATCATCCCCAATTGTGATAACTGTTGAAATACTTCTACAGGAAATTTCTTATCACGATCTCTTTGTAGCGCTCCAGGAGCTACCACTTCATCCGAAAATTCTCTAATTGTTTTTTTAATCATCGTTTGTTCTGACGTTAAATCAAAGTTCAAAATCTTTCCCCCCCTGTTGTTTTAAAAACATTAGCAGTTAATTGCTCTACCATCCTACATAAAGTTGAATGCGCTTTCATTTGTATTATAATAGATATGAGGGAATTTTCACAACTTTTTAAAATAATTTAATTGTATGTAAATTACATTGCTATAATGTTTATCACAAGCAAAACCATTATGATAATTGCTGCAATATTTAAATAGTACCACTTCTTCAGATACCCGAGAATAAACCAAGTCAATGCTTGAAAAGTAATGACAGTAAAGGTTGTGGGTAGTTTGAAGTTGGTCGCTTCAAGCAGTTTGATGGATAGGATCAAAATGAGAAATGCACTTATAACGACTGGAATATGTATGAAAAATTGTTCTTTTCGAAAAGTAAAATAACCGATAAAAGAAAGCAAAATAAAAAAAGTTACCAGGACCATTTGCAAATGAACTGGCATTTCAGTAAAATAAATGACATGAAATGTTATTGGAATAAGCGAGAGTATCAAGCAAGAAAAAAAGAGGTGGAACATTTTTTTCTTTTGTCCTCTCTGCCCTTGAACCGCTTCTCCCTCTGTATATAGTGCCAATAAGTAATTACAATATTGGTCTGGGAGCATTCGATTCTTCTTCCAATATTCGATTTCTTGGACGATTGTTTGTTTCCTATGTATGTTCACAGCTAACACTCCAATGACAGGTCCAGCTATAGATAACTGAATATTGTAAAAGTAATGAATTGCAAAAAAAGAGAAATAGCTTACTCTTTTTTGAAAAGCAAACTATTTCCGTATTGAATTTCATTCTATTCCAAGAAATCCTTAAGGCGCTTACTGCGGCTTGGATGTCTAAGTTTACGAAGGGCTTTGGCTTCGATTTGTCGGATTCGCTCTCTTGTGACTCCGAAGACCTTACCTACCTCTTCTAATGTACGTGTACGGCCGTCGTCCAATCCAAAACGCAGTCGCAATACATTTTCTTCACGGTCTGTAAGTGTATCCAGGACATCTTCCAATTGTTCTTTCAGCAGTTCATATGCTGCATGATCGGAAGGCGATGTTGCGTCTTGGTCTTCGATGAAGTCTCCAAGGTGGGAATCATCCTCTTCCCCGATCGGTGTTTCAAGAGATACCGGTTCCTGAGCGATCTTAAGGATTTCACGCACTTTATCAGGCGTCAGATCCATATCTTCCGCTATTTCTTCAGGACTTGGTTCTCTGCCTAAGTCTTGTAACAATTGGCGTTGAACTCTTATCAACTTGTTGATTGTTTCCACCATATGAACAGGGATACGGATAGTTCTTGCCTGGTCAGCGATTGCACGCGTGATCGCTTGGCGGATCCACCATGTTGCATATGTAGAAAATTTGAACCCTTTACGATAGTCAAATTTTTCTACGGCTTTAATCAGACCCATGTTACCTTCTTGGATAAGATCCAGGAACAACATTCCTCGTCCCACATACCGTTTGGCGATACTTACAACAAGACGCAGGTTCGCTTCGGCAAGTCGACGTTTTGCTTCTTCGTCGCCTTCCTCAATACGATTTGCAAGGCTTATCTCTTCCTCAGCAGATAAAAGATCGACACGGCCTATTTCTTTCAGATACATTCTAACCGGGTCATTGATTTTCACTCCTGGAGGTACTGTAAGATCGTTCAGATCAAACTCTTCCTCTTTTGCAAGCTGTTGGGTGTTTGGGTCATCATCGGATTCTGCTTCACCAATGATTTCTACACCTTGTTCACCAAGGTACTCGTAGTATTCATCCATTTGATCAGACTCTATCTCAAATCCAGCCATTTTTTCGGCTATCTCTTCATAGGTTAGGACACCACGTTTTTTACCCACTTCCGTTAGTTGCTCTTTTACTTGTTCGATGGTCAATTCTGTTTCCATCTCTTTTGATTGCGCTGATTTTTCAGCCATCAATTGTCCCCTCCTTCCAACATATGAACGCGATAAAGAGGTATATTTATTGTTTTAACTCTTTTCTCATTTGGATTATTTCCATCGCGATTTTTGCAGCACCCAGAAAGTCACTTTGTGCTTCTGCTTGTTTCTTTTCTTGCTCTTTTTCTTTTATTGTTAACAATTTTGGATAATTAAACACCTGTTTCATGTAATCATGTAATACTGCATCACTTAATTCTTCCTCAAGAGTCAGCATTCCGAGTTCGGAAATGATTTTCTTGAGCGCTTGTTCAGGGATGCGTTCCATGAAAATACTGATGTTCGGTTCATAGCCTTCTTCATAAAAGGCATATAGATAAGCGGCGATTGCCCGATGCTCCTCCACTATAAAGGAGCCCTCGATGGACGCCTGTACTTTTTCCGAAACATTACTATCCTTTAACATATGTGCCAGCAAATAGCGTTCTGCATTCAAATAAGCCGGCTTTAGCGCTTGTGTGAAGACTTTAGGCTTATTAGGTATATTTATTCTCTTCTGCTCGTTATAATCCTTTTTTTGAATCAAAGATTTATATACTTGGAACTGTTGCTGCTTTAAAGCGTCCAACGAGATTGAAAATTCATCTGATAATTGACGGAGGTAATGATCCCGCTCCACCGCTTTGGTCAGCATGCTGATTTCCTTCAGAACATCTTCCACATACCGCATCCGTTCGCCTTCATCTTTCATGTTTCTGCCTCTACGTAAATACCTGAGCTTAAATGCCATGAACGTTAAACTTGCCCCTATTACATCCTGCTTGAATGAATCTGATCCTTTTTTACGGATATAGTCATCAGGGTCCATTTTATCCGGCAACATTGCAATCCTTACATAGCAGCCTTGTTGCATCAATATACCAGCTGCCCTGTAAGCAGCTTCTATCCCGGCATTATCTCCATCGTAGCAGATGATGACACTTTCCACATGCCTGCGGATGATCCGGGCTTGTTCCTCAGTTAAGGATGTACCCATTGTCGCAATGGCATTTGGAAAACCGGCTCCATCTGCAGCGATTACGTCTGCAAACCCCTCAAATAATAAGACTTGTTCTTGCTTTCTTATATGAGGGCGTGCTTGGTGGAAATTATAGAGAATCTTACTTTTATTAAAAAGCGGTGTCTCAGGTGAGTTTAAGTATTTCGGTTCTCCCTCTCCGAGTACCCGCCCGGAAAATGCGATAACATTTCCCTTATGATCATGAATCGGAAACATAATCCGATTCCTGAAACGATCATAGTACTCTGCCGTATGTTCTTTCTCAATGAGAAGGCCCGCCTTTTCCAGGAGCTGTTGATTATAGCCTCTTTTTGTAAGGAATTTCAAGGCAAAGTCCCAGCTGTTAAGGGCATAACCGACACCGAATCTCTTTAAGGTCTCATCGGTGAATCCCCTGCCTGTCACATAATCATAAGCCTCTTGACCCTCTTTTGTGTTTAAAAGTAAATGATGGTAAAATTTATGCAAAAGCAAGTGCGCATCCATCATCCATTTTGTTTCTTTTGGTTGTCCGGCTTGCTCAGCGTTGGGGTAGTCTGGCACTTCCACATCCACATTGGAGGACTTGGCGAGCTTTTGTGCAGCTTCAACAAAACTTACCCCATCTATCTCCATAATAAAGTTGAAGGCATTCCCGCCAGCTCCACAACCGAAGCAGTGGTAGATTTGTTTGTCCGGCGAAACTGAAAACGACGGAGTGCTTTCCCCGTGGAATGGACATAGTCCAAAATAGTTGCGACCTTGTTTCTTCAGTTGAACGTATTCACTTATTACATCAACTATGTCGGTAGACTGTCTTATCTGGTCAATTGTTTGCTCAGGAATTCGATAATTCATAACAACACTCCGTGATTAACTATTTCTATCTCTACTCGAGAATTCCTGCAATTTTCGACAAAGTTTTTTTAAGTGATTGGACAAATCTTTCCCTGTCCTTTGCGGAGAAAGCTTTGGGACCCTTAGAGTAGTTCCCTTTACGGCGTTCTTTCGCGGATAAAAATCTCATATGAAGGCTCATTTCCATTTCACTGTCTTCGTATTGTTTTCCACGAGGAGTGAGAACGTAAACGTTTCGAGACACCAACATACTTGCTAGGCCAATATCTTGAGTGACTACTACATCATTCTTTTTGGCATGATTTAATATATAGAGATCTGCGGACTCCTTTTCATCATCTACATAGATCCAGTTACCTTCTGTTTTATTGGTCATGACATGGGAATAAGAAGCAACGTAGCAGACATCTATTTCATATGTATGACTGATCCTACTTATTTCTTCTTTAACAGGACAAGCATCAGCGTCCACCAAAATAATAGGTTTGCGATTATTTTGCATGTTAAATGGTTTCTACATCCCTTCCCAAAAACCTTCTTTTTTCGCTATGTTTTTTTAATTTGTCGAACGAAACTATAATATTGCCCTTGACTTATCGCTAATTTTAGTTTATTCGAATATCCATCACTCTAAACCTTATCAAGTAATTTTTATCACAATTTTTTATTATAGTATAAAGTTAATGAATTGACTACCGTTTTGCTTGGATAAATAGATGGGGATTAGTACATGAAAAAGAGCACTCCGAAAAGCGCTCACATCCTGTTGACAAATAATCATTCTTTTAGGGCTGATTTAAACATTTATTTCTCATTCTTGGCACTTCGTCCAATAGGTCATTTCAATCGTTTATTGTATATATTTGCTATCATGTTGGCGGTTTCTTCGACTGCCTTATTGGTTACGTCGATAACCTCACAACCTATTTTATTTACGACAGAATCGAAAAATGACAACTCTTCTTTAATTCTTTCCAAGTTAGCATAAGCAGCTTTGTCATTAAGTCCCAATGCCTTCAATCTTTCTTTCCGGATATCATTGAGTTTCTCCGGACTTATTTTTAAGCCGAAGCATTTCTCCGGATTGACTTTGAACAGCTCTTCAGGTGGATCGACCTCAGGCACAATCGGTACATTTGCCACTTTAAGTCGTTTGTGGGCAAGATATTGGGAAAGAGGTGTTTTAGATGTTCTCGATACCCCTACTAGAACGATATCCGCTTTGATAATCCCTCGGGGGTCTCTTCCATCATCGTATTTAACAGCAAATTCGACCGCTTCGATTTTCTTGAAATAGTCATCATCCAGTTGACGAACGAGACCTGGTTGGTATTTTGGCTTTACTCCGTATTCTTGCTCCATCAAATCGACAAGAGGTCCAATGATGTCATAGACCGGGACCCCTTCTTTTAGGGCCAAAGATACAAGATGCTTTCTCATTTCTGGAACCACCAACGTGAATGCAATCAAGGCATGATTGAGTTTAGCGATAGAAACCACTTCCGTCAAGGTAGCGATATCTTCTACATATGGTATTCTTTTCAGATGGAAGTTTGCTCCATTAAATTGGCTTATCGCCGCTTTTACTGCCAGTTCTGCTGTTTCCCCAACAGAATCGGATACAATGTATACCGTACGCTTTTCCATGATTCTCCTCCAATCTAGATAATTTCATCGCGTGCCAAGGCCACCAGCACTTTTGTAATGTTTGTTTTTGTGATTCTACCGATTACTTCATATCCTTTGTCAGTTTTCTTGACGACCGGAAGAGCATCAATTTGCTTTTCAATCAGCTTTTGGGCCACATCAATAATAAGATCATCTTTGAAGCAAAACGTAACGTTCGGCATCCTCGTCATAATGATATTAACAGGAATGGATGTAAGCTCCTGCTTGCCGATGCTTGCCCGCAACAGGTCTTTTCTAGAAAGCACCCCTACAATGATGGAGAAGTTGTCCACAACAAAAAGTGTCCCCACGTCTTCAAGGAACATGGTACAGATTGCATCATAAACCGATACACTTTCATGTACGACGACAGGAATGGATTGGTGATCATTCACCTGAATTTTATTGATTTTATCAGATAAAAGCTGTGAACCCGTTTTGCCGGTATAGAAATAACCAACCCGTGGCCTTGCATCCAAATATCCGGCCATCGTCAATATGGCAAGGTCTGGACGCAGTGTCGCTCTAGTCAAATTTAGTTGATCTGCTATCGCTTCACCGGTAATCGGGCCTTGATCTTTTACAATTTGTAAAATGGTTTCTTGCCGTTTATTCAGTTCGATTGTCGTTCACCACCTATTCGGTTATGGAGAGGCTCGAGCCTCCCTCCGTTTTTCTATTGTCTAGCTCCGGGCACCCAGCGTCTCTCAAACTTCCCTCGCCTTACGATAAGCTCAACATCGAATCGCTAGCGCTCTTCGTGTTTCCTTTATCTCATACGGCTCAGTCCGGTTTGTACGCCGCTGAACGGGTGCCCTCCGCTTTTCTATTTGTGACATACTGTATATGTAATTATTATATACTAATTATACTGATAAACAGAAGAATTGGAAAGAGGCTGACTAAATAATGTGAGGTAATGCCTTTAGTCAGCCTCTTTTGGATGTTTCACTATTTTACCATAGGGTTATGGCTTTGTCTTTTTTTATCACTTGACGATGATACCATTTACATTACCGAAAATGGAAATGACTTTCGAAAGTTTCTCCATCAATGCCAGACGGTTAGTTTTAATCGCCTCATCATCCGTCATTACCATGATATTATCAAAGAATGCATCAATGGCGGGCTTCAAAGAGGCAAGTTCGTCATAGGCAGTTTGGAAGTCCTGTGTTGCCGCCGCTTGCAATACACGTTCTTTCTTATCATTATATTGTCTATAAAGTTCTTGCTCTTCTGATTGTTGCAGCAATCGTGCCTGAACTTCAACTGAGTCTGTCGCTTTTTTGGCAATATTACAAACCCTGCTTAAGGATTCCATCGTTTCTTTAAAGTTTGTTTCATTCTTCTTCGCTTCAAGTGTTTCTGCCTTCTTCACAGTGGAACAAATATTTTCCAATGGAAGCTCAAGGATCGCGTCCACTATATCGTACCTTACACCACGTTCTGAGAGATTGTTCTTAAGACGTAATCTAAAGAAAGTCAGTAGATCCTCAAGAATTGCTTTTGAATCGTTCTTTGCGATCCCTTTCTCTCCGTAGCGCTCCACTACTGAAAGAATGAACTTTTCTAATGAGAAACCCCACTGTTTGTTGATGATTGTCTGAATGATTCCAGATGCCTGTCGTCTTAAAGCGTACGGGTCTTGTGAGCCTGTTGGAATGACACCGATGGCAAAGAAGCCGACAATGGTATCCATTTTTTCTGCGATGCTCAGAATTGCACCAACGTCAGATCCTGGTGTGTTATCTTCTGCTGATCGCGGCATATAATGCTCATTGATCGCCTTTGCGACTACAGGGCTTTCCCCTTTGGCCACTGCATATTTCTCCCCCATGATTCCTTGCAATTCCGGGAATTCATAGACCATATGGGAGACAAGGTCAAATTTATAAATAGAGGCTGCACGATGCACATGTTTCCTTGTTTCATCGTCCGCATTTACAAGAGCTGCAAGATCAGTCGCTATCATCTGTACTCGCCTGACTTTATCGCCCGTTGTTCCAATTTCTTCATGGAATACGATTTTATCTAACTTTTTAACAGCTTCCTCGGTCACTAGCTTTTCATCTTCTTTGGCGAAGAAAGCGGCATCTGAAAGTCTTGCTCGCAATACTTTTTCATTTCCTCTTGCAACCGTATCAAGGTTTTCATGGTTTCCGTTACGCACAGTTACAAAATAAGGGAGCAAAGAACCCTCTTCACTTTTCACCGGAAAATAGCGCTGATGTTCCTTCATGGAAGTAATCAATACTTCTTCAGGCAGGGACAAATATTCTGACTCGAAGGTTCCGAATAAAGCAGTTGGATATTCCACAAGATTGTTTACTTCTTCAAGAAGATCTTCATCTACAGGGATATTCCATCCGTTTTCTTCGCCGACGATAGAAAGTTGTTTTCTGATCGCTTCTTTTCTTTCTGCAGCATCTACAATTACATAGTTGGTAAGCATTTCTTCCACATAGCTTCCTGCATCCTTCAGCTCCACCTGGCCTCCAAGAAAACGATGACCGCTAGAAACTCTATCTGATGTCACCTTTGCAATCTCAACAGGTATGATTTCCTCTCCAAATAACGAAACAAGCCATTTTATCGGACGTACATATCTTAAATCCCCATCCGCCCATCGCATATTTTTGGGAAAGTGCAGGCTAGTTGCAACAGAACCAATAGAACTAAGGATCTCTTTGGTTTCCTTGCCTTGCACATGTTTCTGGACATGTGCATATTCCACGCCGTTGATCTCTTTGAAATAGATATCTTCCACTGTAAGCCCTTGGCCCCTTGTAAATCCTTGAGCGGCTTTTGACCATTCCCCTTCAGCTGTCAAAGCAACCTTTTTAGCAGGACCTTTTGCTTCTAGCGTAACATCCTCTTGTTTTTCCTGAAGACCTTCCACTAAAACTGCAAGTCTTCTTGGAGTTGAATACGCATGAATATTTGCATATGCAAGCTGGTTCGTATCAAGCCATCCCTTCACTTTTTCCTGAAGCTGGTTCATCAAATCTGTCACGAACCGAGCCGGCATCTCTTCTAATCCAATTTCAAATAAAAAGTCTCTCTTATTCATGGCTGTTCTCCTCCTTTTTCAAAATTGGAAAACCAAGCTTTTCTCTTTCCTCGTAAAAAGTTCTAGCCACTTTACGCGCAAGATTTCTGACACGCCCTATATAGCCTGTTCTTTCTGTAACGGAAATGGCACCTCGCGCATCAAGCTGGTTAAACGTATGAGAACATTTAAGAACATAATCATATGCAGGGTGAACAAGTCCATAATCCATTTGACGGTGTGCTTCCTTTTCATAAATATCAAATAAGGAGAACAGCATATCTGGGTCAGATGTTTCAAACGTATATTTTGAATGCTCATATTCCGGTTGTAAGAAAATATCGCGAACCGTGAATCCTTCTGTCCATTCTAGATCAAATACATTTTCTTTGTCCTGGATGTAGGAAGCAAGCCGCTCAATCCCGTATGTGATCTCAACGGAAACTGGTTTGCATTCAAGACCGCCAACCTGTTGGAAGTATGTGAATTGGGTGATTTCCATCCCGTCAAGCCAAACTTCCCAACCAAGCCCTGCGGCTCCAAGCGTCGGTGCTTCCCAGTTGTCTTCTACAAATCGGATATCATGTTTAAGTGGGTCGATTCCAAGCTTTTTCAGAGATTCAAGATAAAGCTCCTGGATGTTATCCGGTGAAGGCTTCATGATGACTTGGAATTGATGATGTTGGTAAAGGCGGTTCGGATTCTCCCCGTAACGGCCGTCCACAGGTCTTCTGGATGGTTCCACGTATGCAACATTCCATGGTTCTGGACCGATGCTTCTTAGGAATGTATAGGGGCTCATTGTTCCGGCACCTTTTTCTACGTCATAGGCTTGCATGAGGATACAGCCTTGTTCTGACCAGTGATTTTGCAGGGTCAGGATCATGTTTTGGATGTTCATTTTGACACCTTCCTTTTTTTATTGCTTGTGACTCCTGTAGATTTCCGTTCCAGGTGTTCGCTTTCCGCGGGACGGTGCTTGAGCCTCCTCACTTTGTTACGGGGTCTCAATCAACCGTTACTCCCCCACAGGAGTCTCACACCTTGCACTCCAACCTACAGGGAAACTTATTCTTCGTTAAAGCTACCACTAATTCTGATTTTCAAATGTTGGCTGTAAGACAAAAAGGGAGAACCTCTTGTCTCTATGCCAACTGTTTTGTCAGCATAGGGACGAGAGGTTCTCCCGCGGTTCCACCCTATTTGTAAAAAGGAATGCCCTTTTACCACTTTATCCGTATCGCTCCAGAACGCCTTCCTTACCGCTTGATTCCCTAGCTCACACCGTCCTAGGTTCGCTTTAATCGAGTTTGATAAGTACTACTTTCCTTCAACGCAATCTTTATGAATGTACTTGGATAATAAATGATTTCTTTTGCAAAGTCAATCAGGTTTTTCTTTTTTTTCAGGCAGACTTGCTTTCAATGAGCCTATTTGTTTCAGAAAGCGTTTGGATTTTAACATTATACCTGAATAGGCTTCGTAATATTCATCTATGATGAAGCGAAGTTCTTTTCTTGTCTCTTCTTTTAAGGAAAGATTGCCGATCCGATTCAAGTCATAATAGTAAAACGTACGTAACAACCTCAATGTGGATGGGGAAACTTTGATAAGATACGGATCCTTATGGAAGCATCTGTTACAAAGAAAACCGCCCTCTTTTATGGAAAATGCAAATGTTCCCTCCGTCGCTCCACAAGATGCACAGCGATTCAACTCCGGTGTGATGCCGATGACATCACACATCTTCATTTCGAAGATGAAGGTCAATATTTCCGCATCAAAGCCTTCGTCAATATAATGCAGAACTTGATATAACAGGTCATATAGTGCCGGATTCCGTTTTCCTTCGTCGGTTGTCCTGTCCAACAGTTCCACGATGAATGATGCGTAGGCAGTAAGGAAGATATCCCCCCGGATTGACCTCATGGAATCCATTATTTCGCCTT
Source organism: Sutcliffiella horikoshii DSM 8719 (assembly GCA_001648575.1). Taxonomy (GTDB): domain Bacteria; phylum Bacillota; class Bacilli; order Bacillales; family Bacillaceae_I; genus Sutcliffiella_A; species Sutcliffiella_A horikoshii. The sequence goes on from LQXN01000064.1 coordinate 183,389, forward strand.
GTTGAAGGCTTCCAAGACCTGTCCCCCGTTGAAACACGAAGGTTCCATGGGAAAACAATTGAGAGACAGCGGTAAATCTGCTGCTCGGTTTGTTCGCACCCCTTGCCATCACTCCTACTTTTCCAAGTTCTTTGGAATAGATGGTAACAATTTTATTATTTTCTCCATAGGCATTCGTTCGAATGACAATACCTTCACATTTATGCAGCAAATCGTACACCGTCCATTTTTTCAGGCTTATTATCATTGTAAAGTTTGCAAAATAAAAAGGCAATCCACAACACTTTAGTGTGTAAATCGCCTTAATAAGTTAATCATCAGCCATTATGAAATTGGTAAGTCACTATTCGCTAGCTCTTCAGATTGCTCGGGTAAATCGCCATTCTCTTTCTCAAGCTCTTTAAAAAGAAGATAGGTATCAATATTACCTGTTTCCTTAAAGACCTTCCAGGTAAAATCCAACATTGTAAACCCCACCCTTTCTTGTAGTAAAGACCAGCATACTTATTCCAATTCCTATATGACTATGATGACCGTAGAAGGGTCAAAACATGTTAGATAAATATTGTAAATTTCTTATTGTGATTTAACTGTGTTTTGCTCGTCTTCCCGATTAATATTCGTTCTCATTAAAGCCGAAATCCCTTAGTTGTGATTGCTTATTACGCCAATCTTTCTGAACTTTCACCCAAAGTTCCAAGAATACTTTGGAACCAAGCAATGCTTCGATGTCCACCCTGGCTTTTTGTCCCACTTCCTTTAGGACTTTTCCTTGTTTCCCGATAACAATACCCTTTTGGGAATCGCGTTCTACCACCACGGTCGCTTGAATATCAACCATGTCTTTATTTTCCCGTTTCTTCATTGAATCGATTGCCACAGCGATGGAGTGCGGCACTTCTTCCCTTGTAAGATGCAGGACCTTTTCCCTGATGAGTTCTGCCACAATAAAACGTTCCGGATGGTCTGTCACTTGGTCCGCAGGATAGTATTGGGGTCCTTCCGGGAGGAACATTTTAATTTGATCCAGGAGGACCTCTACATTGTTCCCTTGCAGTGCAGAAATAGGTACTATTTCTTTGAATGGATAGAGGCCTTTATACGTTTCCATTAACGGAAGAAGGTCATCAGGATGCACTCCATCAATTTTGTTTATCACCAGATACACTGGAGTGGAAGTTTCTTTCAGTTTTTCAATGATAAATTCGTCGCCTTTACCCAAGCCTTCTTTTGCATTGATCATGAACAGGACAAGATCTACCTCTTTTAGCGTGTTTTGCGCCACCTTCATCATGAAGTCGCCAAGCTTGTGCTTAGGCTTATGGATGCCTGGTGTGTCGAGAAAAACTATTTGCGCGTCATCTTGTGTGAATACACCTTGGATTTTATTTCTAGTCGTTTGCGGCTTGTCACTCATTATGGCAATTTTTTGACCGATAACCCTGTTCAGGAAAGTGGATTTCCCCACATTTGGTCTGCCAATGATGGAGACAAACCCTGATTTATAATTGTTAGTTGTATTGTTATTCATTTAAATCCTCCGGTGAAAAAGCCCCTGGCAGCAACTCGGCTACAGTCAATTCCTGAATGTCACCGTGTAGGTTTGTCAGGATCACTTTCATTTCAGGTGCACATAGCTCCGAGATTACTTGACGGCAGGCTCCACATGGTGGAACAGGTCGCTTCGTGTCGGCCACTACAGCGATGGCATCATATTCCTTTATGCCTTCTGAATATGCCTTGAACAGAGCTGTTCTTTCAGCGCAGTTACACATACTATATGCAGCGTTTTCAATGTTGCATCCGCGATAGACCCTACCGTCTTTGCCTAATAATGCTGCGCCTACTTTGAATTTGGAGTAGGGTACATAAGCCATTTCTCTTGCTGCTTTTGCTTCTTGGATTAGAGCTTCGATGTTCACAGTTGTTTCTTCCTTTCTTCTGTAAGCTTCAGTTGCGCGTTACTTATATTTTACCTTAATTCCGATCGTAAATCACCCTTGAATTAAATAAAAAATTTCAAATTTTCAATTTATTTAAAGGCTACCATAAAATATGGGCCAAATAAGATTACCCCAATTATAACTGAGATACAAGCAAAAACTAAGGCAGCAGAGGCCGCCACATCTTTTGCTATTTTTGCAAGTGGATGGTATTCCTCTGTCACAAGATCCACTACATTCTCAATTGCTGTATTGATGATTTCAATGACAAACATTCCACCTATAACCAGAATTACGACCAACCATTCCACTTTAGTAATCTGAACGTATAAAGACATAGAAATCACTATAGCAGCGAAGAATAAGTGAAATTTAATATTTCTTTCAGTGCGAAGAACGAACAGCAGTCCTTCAAACGCATAAAAAAAACTGCGAGTGAAGGAACCCCGGTATCCCTTCCTATTACGATCTTGTGAGTCCATACGCATCCAAAATTTCCTTCTGTTTATCAAACATCACTTTCTCATCTACTTCGTTTTCATGGTCATACCCAAGCAGGTGTAAAAGTCCGTGAAGGGCAAGGAATCCAAGCTCCCGCTTTACAGAATGACCGTATTCTTCCGCTTGTTCCTCCGCCTTTTGGATGGAAATGATGATATCCCCAAGAATCCTTGGGGCATCACCACCATAATTAATCTCTATCTCACCCTCACCCATTTCCTCCATGGCAAAAGAAATGACATCTGTCGGGCGGTCCTTATCTCGGTATTCACGGTTGATTTCCTGTATTTTTTCATTTTCTACAAAGGTAACTGAGAGTTCTGCCCCGACCTGAATGCCTTCTTTGCCTGCAGTGAAAATCAACAAATCTTTGATTTCTTCCCATTGTTCATCAGTCAATCTTGAAGTTTCGTCTATCATATCAATTTCCATCTTACTCATCCTCTCCTTTCGGATACTCGATCCTAGAGTGAAAAATACCTTGTAACGTTTCACAGAAGGAGCGACCGATTTCCTCGAGTTCTTTGAATGTCAGGGAACAGTCACTATACTGCCCATCCTGAAGTCGGTCTTTAATAATAGCTTTTACAATACTCTCAATTTTATCGGGAGTCGGATTGTTCAATGATCTTACCGCCGCTTCAATGCTATCGGCAGTCCCGACTATTGCCGCTTCCTTGGAGGAGGCTTTCGGTCCAGGATAACGGTATTCCTCTTCTGGAGTCGCTTCATTCTTTTCTTTCGCTTTAAAATAAAAGAACTTTAACAAAGTTGTTCCATGATGCTGAGCTGCTATATCCACAATTTCTTTCGGCATATTGTGTTCACGGAGGATCTGTGCCCCATCTGTTGCATGTGCAACAATGATATTCCTGCTCGTTTGTGGAGGAAGCTTATCATGTGGGTTGGACCTTCCCATCTGGTTTTCGATAAAGTAGTGCGGCCTTTTTGTTTTCCCGATGTCATGGTAATAGGAAGCTACCCTTGCTAGCAATCCGTTCGCCCCTACAGCTTCACATGCTGATTCAGACAGGTTTGCAACCATGACACTATGATGGTACGTACCAGGTGTTTCCATCAGGATCTTTCTGAGTAAAGGATGATTCGGGTTGGAAAGCTCCAATAATTTCATGGTGGAAAGCATTCCGAAGCCCACCTCGAAGAATGGTAAAATCCCAATGGTCAGAACTGCGGAAACCACCCCAGAACCGATGGCCATTGTCCCATTGATGCCAAGCTCCAATAGCTCAGTCATTCCAGACAGATCACGATTTGTGAGCAATACCATCGCAATAACCGTTATCACATTAATGAACGATACAAAAAGACCTGTCTGCAGGATGGTGAGACGCCTGTTATGCTGATTCAAAAACAGTACAGAGGCTACAGCAGAGATGATTAAGTAAGAACCAACCGTATAGTTCATCGCGCCTGGAACCATATTAAAAATAAAGCTGCCGCATATACCGAAAATGATACTGGAAAGAATGGCAATACGGTCATTTATCAACATTTTTATCAGCATTGCCCCCATTGCCACCGGGGCGATATAGCCAATTTCCGTTGTATTCAATGTTTGAAAGAAACTGAATATCTTCAACAATATCAACGTGATGGAAAAAATCAGAAGGTACATCGTCAAATACGTATTTTTACTATGAATGGTTGTGTCTATGTTTTTAAACAGATAAATCAATGCAAATATCATCAACCCTATAATAATCAGCAAGCCCACAAATGGGGCTATGCTATTCGATTGATCGACAAATCCCGCAACAGAAAGAAGTCTGTAGATATCGCGATCAATGAATTGCCCCGCTTTTACTAACGTATCCCCTTGTGATATCCTCACCGGCTCAACAGAATCTATTGCTTGCTGCCTCTTCTCTTGTGTTTGGGCAGAATCATAGATGACATTGGGAACGACAGAAAGACTGGAAAGATTGATAATCACACTCGGGACATTCCCCGTTAGTGATAGTTCCGTCCTGAGGCCGTTTCTCGCTTCGGTCAGGTTTTCAGGTGTATGGATATCCCTTGACATGGCATTATTGATAGCAGTAACGGAGGCATTTTTATATCTGATAAGATCTGTTTCTTTTGAAGAGAGTAAGAACAAAAGGTCTTCCTCGTCTAGTTCATCATTCCATTGCTCAGGAACCTGACCATTTAGGGTCTCCTCCAAAAGCTTCAATTTCTCCGTATCTGTCAGTTGAATGGGGTCTGCTGCTTCTTCAGGTTCAGCTTCATCTTGTTCATCAGATGATGGAGTGGTTGATTCGGGAGGTTTCTCAAGTTCGATTATCTGTTTTTTTGTATCTATCAACACATCAAAAAAGTTTTCTACCCGGGCAACCTGCTGATAAGCACGATCCTTGTCCCGATTATATTGATCGGGAACCTTATCTTCTGCTTCTTTTCTAAGGTTTTCTGTCGCTTCCCTGTCCTCAAAGCTATGCGGTGCCACTATCGTCTTCTCGGCATTTGTAAAAAGCTGCACATTAACTTTCTCCGGTTTCACATTACTGAACATGATACCGAACATGATGAGCCCCAATAAGATGTAGATGATGACATGATAAAACTTAAAGGTCTTCAAGTGTTGAAAAGAAATTCTCTGTTGTTTCAATTTCTTTTTCACTTTGTTTATCCCCTTCCATAAACGACGTGCATAAAATTCCGGTACAAGTGAAAGAGCCCCAGTTAAGGGGCTTATTATGATTCCAATTTATCGTACGCTTGAATGATTCGAGCTACCAACGGGTGTCGGACGACATCGGATTGTTCCAATTCTATGAACTGAATGCCGGATGTGTTTTTTAATATGTCCCGTACAACAGCCAGTCCTGACTTCATACCCTTTGGAAGGTCCACTTGGGTTATATCTCCTGTGATAACCATTTTGGATCCGAAACCAAGCCTCGTTAAAAACATTTTCATCTGAGCCGCTGTGGTATTTTGTGCTTCGTCCAATATTACAAAGGCATCATCCAATGTCCGCCCTCTCATATAGGCCAATGGAGCAATCTCAATCGTTCCTCTTTCAATCAATCTTTGGGTATGCTCTGAACCAAATACATCGTGTAACGCATCATATAGTGGTCGTAGATAAGGATCCACTTTCTCCTTCAGATCTCCAGGAAGGAAGCCTAGACTTTCACCTGCTTCCACCGCAGGGCGAGTCAGGATGATACGCTTCACATGGCCATTTTTCAAAGCAGTTACCGCCATTACAACTGCAAGATAGGTTTTCCCTGTTCCTGCTGGCCCGATACCGAATACGAGATCTTTTTTGCGTATGGCCGCTACATATTGCCTTTGACCTAATGTTTTGACACGAATGGATTTACCCTTCACATTTTTGGTCAACTCTTCATCATAAAGCTCCAAGAAGGAATCCATCTTGTCCTCTTTTGCAAGTTGAACCGCGTATATGACATCCCTTTCACTAATGGATACACCCTTGCGGATGACTTCTAGCAGATTCTGAATGACAATATCTACTATCTCCACCTGTTTGGCATCACCGGAAACATTCACCTTTTCGCCGCGTGTCACAATGGAAACACCCAATTCCTCTTCCAGCCTTTTAAGGTGTATATCTTGGTTCCCAAAGAGTGCAATTGCTTCGTTTGGATTATTTAGTTGTTGATTCATCATCACTAGTTCTTCTGACATTCATTAGTCTCCTTGAATAATTGGTTCGATTTTTACAATATTTTCAATGACTTGGTAATGTATATCTACCCTTACTTTACCATTCTCCTTCTGAGTGCGCAAAACTTTTTCACCTTTTATCTGCGCATCTCTGTCTAAATTGGAAAGAACCTGATCCCTTCCCATTTCAATCGCCTGTTCTATCGCTTCATCATCATCATATATTCTCTCAACTATTTCTTGTTCATGGAGGGTTTTTCCTACATAAGAGAATGGCAACTTCCATTTCCAGAAATAAAATGGCCTTTCCGCTGTATACTCTTCCTGCCGGTCAAATTCTGGAGGGAAGAATCCCCATACCGGGATATTCAGACTTCCCACTTTCAAATAATGTCTGTTATAAGCTTCTCCCGTTAAAACCGGAATGGTGGATTTAATAGGGATATCCACTTGTGTTAAATACCATGTTTCCCCGTATACTTCCCCAACTGCGGCAATCGATTTCTTATTATTTTCCTTTCCAATAAAACCTGAAACAAGGACTTGACCTTTATCCACATAATCATTCACCTGAACAAGTGGTTGTCCTTTTTCTACGTAAATTTTAGCAATCATGGCTTTTTTCTTAGCTACAAGGCTTCTCGGTGATAAGGTTTCAATCTTTTTGGGTTCATTCTTTTCCACCACTTCAAAATGATAGGATGTCCCATTCAAAACTACACCTATCCAGGTAATTTCACTTATTGTGTCCGTTAAATAGCGTTGAATACTCTCTACATCATGAAGAAAAAATTGAAATTTCCCCTTCTTAACCCCAAGCTTGTCCAGCTCCTGCATGATTTTATGTTCTGTTGCTGGTTCAGCCCCCTTGATTTCGATGCTCCACACCATATTTGATAATAAAAAAACAGTAAGGAAGCAAACGATCACACCGATGATCAACCCGCTATTTTTAAGGGAATATTGCGTCAAGAATGGCAGTCCTTTTCTTGTTAAAAACCTGAATGTGCAATCCTGTCTCTTTATGAGCGTTCTTAACTTCTTTACATCCCTTAAATTGACATGGCAGGTATACGCCTCCTGCCCCAGTTTTTTCACATTCCATATCTGAATCCCATTCCGTAAACAATCATTAAAAAATCTTTCTATACCTTTGCCATGAAGTATGATTTTAACGCTACCTGTAAAAAAGTTCATCCATTGATTTTTCATGTGAATCCCCCTATTTCATTCTTCCAGATACATTACTTGACTGATTTTACCTTCAAGTAGGATCTCTTCAGGCAAAATGGTTCTGATCACAAATGAATCCCCTTTTACGAGAAGCTGTCCCTGTTTCAGCAGCAAGCGAATTTCCGTATCGCTAAACGTAACCAACCCACGATGATTTTCAATATATATATGTATTTGTCCTATCATAGTTATGCGCGGCAGATCCATCATGACATCTGCGGGTAATTCCATATTGTTTGTAATCCAATTGTTCATACGGGAACGTAACTTTTTCAGCATGGAAAAACCCCCTTTCCTTTCATATGTATGAATGGAGAAGAGGGTTTAACACAGAATTTTTATGTCTGTCATAGTGTGAGTGACTCTATTTTGTCTCCCTTCCAGGCGCTTTGCTTTCCTGCGGCTGATCGGGGGCCATCCTCATTTTGGTGAGGGCCACTGAATAATATTAGGTTGTATCTCCTGAATGGGCAATAGGCGAAGACTCCGCTTGAGTCTACATTCCTTCCACTATGATCAATACAAAAAAAACCCTGTAGAAGTTTGATTATCTACAAGGGTTCATGTTTATTTTTTTCTTTTTGAAAAGTGTTCAGCATAAACAGGACGATGAGGGTTCCTCGAACGAGGCTGGCCTAGAATTTCAGACCACATCACACCTTCGACCACACGGTTTGGTTTAATACGATGGCGGGAATTCACGACTTTCCCTTCTGAAAGCTTCAGTTCATCCCTTAGGATAGGACTGTCTTTAGAGATTTCCTGCCCTTTTATGGACAGTTCCTTCACGTCTTGAGACACCTTATCCCTTATAGGGGAGATCTGTTCTTTTTTCTTTTCCACCTTTTCAAGGTAAGGGTTCACTCTTTCTCGAACTTTTTGTTCCAGTTCTTCCAGTTTACCTTCCCCGAAAACATCCTTATCCCAATCAAAACGCGGCTTTTCTTCCCTGTGAGGGGTAGAGGCACTTTCACGTCTGTAATCCTCATAGTCATCCTGCCTTTTTGAGGCAGCCTGAGAAGCGGCTTGCTGGCGTTGTTGACGCTGTTGTTGCTGTCTCTTCTGTTGTTGTTGCTGTTGTTCTTCTTGCTTTTTTCCCCTGAATAGGCTCGAAAGAATACCCAGCAGTACAATTATAAGCCAGGGAGCCTGTGTAAATATATCCATTATGGTTTCCAATTGCACATCATCCTCCCTTCCTTAAAGGAGTTGCAGGAAAAGACTCCATTCTCTCCCTGCTTAATCTTTCAAACTTACTTTTCTCCGTCTTCAGGTTGATCTGTCAACTTGCCGATGGAGTCTCTCATATCCGTATCAGCTGTAATGTTTTGAATGTTCATATAGTCCATTACACCAATATTCCCAGTACGCAATGCTTCTGCCATCGCAAGAGGTACCTCTGCTTCTGCTTCCACAACCTTCGCACGCATTTCTTCTACGCGGGCGCGCATTTCTTGCTCTTGGGCAACGGCCATTGCACGACGTTCTTCCGCTTTCGCTTGTGCAATTTTCTTATCTGCTTCTGCTTGGTCAGTTTGTAATTCCGCACCGATGTTTTTCCCGATATCAATGTCCGCGATATCGATGGATAGGATTTCAAAAGCTGTACCTGCATCCAAACCTTTAGCAAGAACTGTTTGAGAAATCATATCTGGATTCTCTAGAACTTTTTTATGGTTATCTGCAGAACCAATTGTACTTACAATCCCCTCACCTACACGGGCGATTACGGTTTCTTCACCAGCACCACCGACAAGGCGTTCTATATTAGCACGCACTGTAATGCGGGCTTTCGCTTTCACTTCAATCCCGTCCATCGCTACACCGGCGATGAATGGAGTTTCAATTACTTTCGGGTTAACGGACATCTGAACCGCTTCTAATACGTCACGACCTGCAAGGTCAATTGCAGCAGCTCTTTCAAATGAAAGTTCAATATTCGCACGTTGCGCAGCGATAAGAGCATTAACTACACGGTCTACATTACCACCAGCTAAGTAGTGACTCTCCAGTTGGTTCGTAGTAACCGCTAAACCAGCTTTATGCGCTTTAATCAAAGGATTGATTACACGGCTTGGGATTACACGTCTCAATCTCATCCCTACAAGTGTGAATATGCTGACTCTTACACCAGCTGCCAATGCGGAAATCCACAGCATTACCGGTACAAATGTCAGTAAAACGGATAGAAAGATAATTCCCAGTACGACTGCTAAAAGTATTACTAAAGTAGTTGGATCCATATTCTAATTCCTCCTAAATATTATTCAACAGAATGGATTTCCCGAACAACGATACGGGATCCTTCCGCTTTTACAATTCTCACTTTTTTGTTTGAACCGATAAAATTACCTTCTGTCACAACGTCAATTCTCTCTTCGTTGATAACAGCGGTCCCTGCAGGCCTTAGAGGTGTCATGGTGACCCCTTCTTGACCTACCAATTCAATTCTGGATACGTTTGATACATAGCCCTGCTCAGTATTTGTTGAATCACGGAGTATGATCCGGTCAAACAGACGGATCTTCTTACCGAATACCGTAAACAGCAGCACCATCGCAATAATAGTTACCAACATAGCAATCAATAAGGATAACCCCATTCCTGCAATATCATCTGTTGCCAAAAAGAAGCTTGTAATGACTGCGCCCAGTCCGATGACACCAAGTATCCCACCAGGCACAAAGAGCTCCAGGACGATCAGCACCACCCCTACGACAAACAGGATTACCGTTTCCATTCCTGCTAATCCAGCCACAAGATGGCCGTAAAAGAATAATAACAATGCGCTGATTCCCATAGCACCCGGAATACCGAAACCAGGGGAATACAATTCAAGTACCAGTCCAAGGGAACCGATGGATAATAGAATCGGGACCACAATGGGATCAGTCAAAAATCGTGCAATCTTCTCGGCAAAAGTCACTTCAGAAGTAACAAGCTGCGCATCTTCATAACCTAAGTTATTTAGAAGTTCATCCAGTGTAGAAACAGTACCTTCTGAATACCCTACTTCTAAAGCATTCTTAGGTCCCAAAGTAAGCAAAGAACCTTTTGCCGCGCCGACTTCGGGCAGGTCGATCTCTTTATCCGCCATTGCCATCGCGTATTCAGGATCACGCCCATGAGACTCCGCAGCGTTTTTCATTTCATTAAGCCAATATGATTGTGCCTTATCTTCGGCAGCATTGCCATCACCAGTAATAACGGCAGCCGCCCCCATACTAGCATTGGGCGTCATATAGATTTCATCCGCATAAAGTGCTAAATAAGCACCTGCAGATAAAGCCCGGTTGTTGACAAAGGCAACTGTTTGAATAGAAGTGCCTTGGAAGCTATTTGCAATTTCACTAGCAGCGTCCACAGCACCACCAGGTGTATTAATATCAAATACTATAAGGTCGGCCCCAGATTCCTCCGCGGTTTCAATGGACCTATTGATAAATGCAAGAAGCCCCTTTTCCACGGTACCATGCACCGGAATGACATGCACCAACTTCTCGGCACTGCTAGTATGAGATGGAAAAAGCGGTAACGCCGATAAAATAAGCGCAAGCACAAAAGCGCTAACATAACTAATACGAAGAACTTTTTTCATCATGTCCTCCTCCCCAAATACCTTTTCATTTTATTTTCACCGTAACCATTATGTAATACGCATGGAAAAACACAAAGTTTCATCCTCGCAGATTTTTTATGAACTATATGCTAAAATGTGGCGGTTATGTGAACAACCATAATAGAAAGGGAGTTTAGTTCAGGAGATTGAATACCCAGCATCCTTGAATCCATGTACTTGTCTGTCACAGCTTAAAAAATAGCACCTTACAATGGTAAGGTGCTATTTTGGGTTTTTATGAAAGATGTTGTTGTACAAGTTTGTTAACAAGGCTACCGTCCGCTTTGCCTTTAACTTTAGGCATCAGTGCTCCCATTACTTTACCCATTTCAGCTTTCGAAGTAGCATTCACATCCGCGATTGTCTGTTGGACAATTGCAGACAGTTCTTCTTCTGATAACTGCTCAGGCATATAATGTTCAACTATTGCAATTTCACCCTGTAATTTATGAACCAAGTCTTCACGACCGGCTTTATCAAATTCTTGGAGGGAGTCTTTACGTTGCTTTAATTCACGAGACAATACGGTAAGTTCTTCCTCTTCGGATAAGTCTCTGCCGTGCTTGATCGATTCGTTTTGAATCGAAGACTTAACCATTCGGAGTACGGAAAGCTTCTCTTTGTCCTTATCCTTCATAGCTTGCTTAATATCGGTATTTAAACGCTCGAGAAGACTCATTCTTACACCCTCTTGTTAAAATTTACGCTTTCTAGCAGCCTCAGACTTTTTCTTTCGTTTTACGCTTGGCTTATCATAGAATTCACGCTTTCTTGCTTCTTGCAACGTCCCAGTTTTTGAAACTGTACGTTTGAAACGGCGAAGAGCATCTTCAAGCGATTCGTTTTTACGAACAACTGTTTTTGACATTCTAATTCCCTCCCTCCAGAACAACCACTAACATTTTCAGAAAATACATGATCTCATAAATGCAAAAAAGCATGTATAGAACATGTACTTACCAATTATAATATATTCACTATTTCTGGTCAACAATTATAAGGAAATGCTTTAAAACAATCTGGACTAACTATTATTTTGATATAGATTTAACACCTTGGAATCCTTATTTGCCAGCATATATTGGGACCTGCCTAGGTATAGGGGGATAGAAAGTTTATCCCAATTCGGCAGTCCATTTTCGGCAAATAGGGTTTGGTCTTTGTAAAACCCGATCATCTCCCCTACAAACCAATCATGGTCACCATAAGTCCGCTGGTCCATTAATTTGCATTCATATGCGATGTAAGCCTCTTTTAGAATTGGAGCGGAAATAGTTTTCCCTTGTTCATATTCTATATTTATTTTTTCTAATTTATTCTGCTCTTTCCCTGTGAGCATTCCAGATGCTTGTATGTAATGAGCGAATTTCTCCGGAACGAAGTTTATCGCAAACTCCTTGGAGTTCTCTATTAAATGATGCGTATATCTTTCCTTCGCTATTGCAACCCCATAAATCGGAGGGTCATATGAAATATAGCTGTGCCACCCTGCTGCCATGATATTCTGTTTCCCGTCCCACTTGGCTGTTACTAAAGCCACCATGCCCGGATAACTATGCATAACGGTATTCGTTGTCCACTCCCGCATGTCCTCTCTCCCCTTTTCTTGTCATTCTTGTCCATCATCCACCATATATTAGAGGGAGGTGATGGGCTTGTTTTCTATTATAACGTTATTATCTGTTTATTTAGCTATATTTTTGATCGGCATGACCGTCATGAGGTCGGGATTGCTGCAGCTGTCCGAAGAAAGGACAAAAGGGTATCTTACCAAATTTACCGATATGCCTTGGAAAGGACTATTGATCGGCATATTGATTACCGGTCTATTGCAGAGCAGTTCGGCAGTCATGGTCATCACCGTCGGATTGGTTGCGGCAGGATATCTGACTTTTTACCAATCAATCGGCATCATGCTAGGCAGTAATATCGGTTCTACTTTTATAACCGAGCTTATCACCATAGATATTTCCCAATTGATTTTCCCTATGCTTATCATTGGATTCTTATTTTTATTTTCCAAAAAGAAATTACCCTTCAGTTTCGGTTCGACCATGTTCGGTCTGGGGTGTTTATTTGTCGCAATGAACGGATTTGAATCATTGGCTGTTCCTTTATCAGGGTTTCCGAAGGTTCAGGATATGCTTGCAATGACTAATGACCACCACCTATATGGTGTAGGGATCGGTACATTACTAACAGCCGTCATACAGTCGAGCTCAGCAACTACGGGTATCAGCATGAGCTTTTTGAATAATGATCTGTTATCTCTTCCAGCGGGGATTGCGATTATGCTTGGGGCTAATATCGGGACATGCGTTACAGCTTATTTGGCAAGCCTCGGCTCCATCAGGGAGGCCAAATTAACTGCTTATGCACATATTTGGTTGAATGTCATTGGTGTGGCATTGTTTTTCCCGTTAATCCCTTGGTTGGGTGGATTTGTGCAGTTGCTTGCTTCTAGTGCCGATGTACAGCTTGCTCATTCGAGTGTGCTTTTCAATGTGATTAGTTCTGCGGTTGCTTTGCCGTTCGTGAGGCCTTTTGCACGGTTTGTGGAGAGGTTGCATGGTTGAGGGAGGTATGGAACTCTAGCCAGGAGGAGTTAATTCAGTTAAATAGGGTTTTCATGAAGTTATTCTGAATTTTATTATTATGAGTTTCGCCACTGCTATTGTGAGTTTTTCATTGGTTATTGTGAGTTTCTCATTGGTTATTGTGAGTTTTGCCACTGCTATTGTGAGTCTTTCATCCATTATTATGACAACAGTACAATTTGACCAATCGATTATCCAAAAAAAAGCACTCACTCAAGCAATTCAATGCTCAAGTGAGTGCTTTATTCATTCTTAGTAATCCGTATCAGCTGTTAACCCTTTAACAATTGCGATTCCAGCACTTGCGCCAATACGTGTAGCTCCAGCTGCGATCATTTCTTCTGCACCTTTTGCATCACGTACACCACCGGAAGCTTTCACTCCGATTTCAGGTCCTACTGTTTGTCTCATAAGTGCGATATCGGCAACAGTTGCACCGCCTGTAGAGAAACCAGTGGAAGTCTTCACATAATCAGTTCCGGCTTTAACAGCCAACTGGCATGCTCTTACTTTTTCTTCATTTGTAAGCAAGGAAGTTTCGATGATGACTTTTGTCAACGCACGACCTTTTGCAGCATCTACAACAGCTCGGATGTCTCTTTCCACCAATTCATCGTCGCCATCTTTAAGTGCACCAATGTTGATAACCATGTCCACTTCAGTGGCACCGTTTTCAATTGCATTGGTCGTTTCGAATGCTTTCACTTCCGGAGTTGTTGCCCCTAGAGGGAATCCAATTACTGTACATACTTTCACGTTGCTTCCTTCTAAAAGCTCTGCAGATGTTTTTACCCAAGTAGGGTTAACACAAACTGATGCAAAGTTATATTCTCTAGCTTCTTGGCAAAGTACTTCTACCTGTTCTTTTTTTGTATCGGCTTTCAATAATGTATGATCAATCATTTTTCCAATGTTAGTATGCATGTTCATACTCCTTTCAAGTTAAGAGGTCTGACCTCTAACATCATAACATGGTTCCATTAATTTGGCGAGTACTATGTTAGTATTACCTTCAATTTTTTCTTCACGACAAAAAAGTGACTCCATAATAATGGAATCACCCGCTATATTTTTTTATGAACTTAACCGAACACTCTCATCTTTCAAGCGTGGCGCATCCTCAAGCACGCGAACGAAATGGCCTTGGTTGTATGGGTAACCCGCTTTGGCAATTTTTACTTTTACAAGCTTGCCGACCATATCTTCCGTTGCAGGGAATACGACTTTCAAGTAGTTGTCTGTGTAACCAACATATAAACCTTGGTCTGGAGCATCTTTATAGATTTCTTCAGGAATGACTTCCAATACTTCATCTTCAAATAGGGAAGCATATTCTTTTGCAAGTTGATCAGAAAGTGCAATCAGGCGATGAACTCGCTCATTTTTCACTTCTTCGTCTACTTGGTCCGTCATTCTGGCTGCTGGTGTACCTGTACGTTTGGAGTAAGGGAATACATGCAACTCAGAGAATTTATGTTCTTTGATGAAATTGTACGTTTCCATGAACTCGTCTTCTGTTTCACCAGGAAATCCAACGATTACATCGGAAGTAATCGCAAGCCCAGGTAAAGCTTCTTTCAATCGATCTAGACGTTCTGCAAAAAATTCCATCGTGTATTTACGACGCATTCTCTTCAGAACGGTATTGGATGCTGATTGAATTGGGATATGAAGATGGCGGACAATTTTATCGGAATTGTTCAGCACTTCAATTACTTCGTCTGTGATTTGGCTCGCCTCAATGGATGAGATGCGGATACGCTTTAAGCCTGCCACTTTTTCATCCAATTCACGAAGAAGCATTGCAAAGTTGTAATCCTTCATGTCTTCTCCATAACCGCCTGTGTGGATACCGGTCAAGACGATTTCCTTGTATCCTGCATCTACAAGTTGTTGTGCTTGTGTGACAACCTCTTGCGGGTCTCGGGAACGCATAAGTCCGCGAGCCCAAGGGATGATACAGAAGGTACAGAAGTTATTGCAACCCTCTTGGATCTTCAGGGAAGCACGTGTACGATCTGTGAATGCCGGTACATCCAACTCTTCATAGACACGAGCCTTCATGATGTTTCCGACACCGTTAATCGGTTGACGCTCTTGTTTAAACTGTTCGATGTAATCAAGCATTTTCACACGATCCTGCGTTCCTACTACTACATCCACTCCAGGGATAGCCATGATTTCTGCAGGGGACGTTTGCGCGTAGCATCCTGTGACACAGATGACGGCATCCGGGTTCTTACGGATGGCACGGCGGATGACTTGACGGCTCTTTTTATCTCCGGTATTTGTAACGGTACAGGTATTGATGACATACACATCTGAAGTACCTTCAAATTCTGTACGTTCATAATCATTTGCTTTGAAAAGCTGCCAGATAGCTTCTGTTTCATAATGGTTCACTTTACACCCTAGTGTGTGAAAGGCAACAGTTGGCATGTTTTCCACCTCACATTAATTCAAAATGATACGAAATCGCGGCAAGCGCATATAGCGGTGCCGTTTCCGTTCTTAAAATTCTTGGCCCAAGAGCGCAAGGAACAAATCCATTCTCCAAAAGTCGATCGATTTCTTTTTCTGTCAGGCCGCCTTCAGGGCCGAATACACATAAAATCGATTCTCCATGTTTCATCTTTTTGAGGATGGAGGCAAAAGCAGCACGCTCCCCTCCTTTTGCACTCTCTTCATAGGCAACGATCTTATAAGTATAGTTTTTACTTTTTTCTAAAAGTTGGGTTAATGAAGCTGGCTCCTCTACTACAGGTACCATTGAACGATGCGACTGCTCGGCTGCTTCTTTAGAAATTTTATTCCAGCGTTCTACTTTCTTCTTGCCCTTCTTTTCGTCCCACTTCACAATCGAACGAGCAGCATTAAAAGGGATAAACGACTCTGCCCCGAGCTCTGTTCCCTTTTGTATCACTAACTCTAATTTATCCCCTTTAGGCAACCCGTTCGCAATCGTAACA
Source organism: Sutcliffiella horikoshii DSM 8719 (assembly GCA_001648575.1). Lineage (GTDB taxonomy): Bacteria > Bacillota > Bacilli > Bacillales > Bacillaceae_I > Sutcliffiella_A > Sutcliffiella_A horikoshii. The sequence goes on from LQXN01000064.1 coordinate 199,908, forward strand.
CGAACTGGGATTTCGGTTTCAGTCTTTATCCATTCTACAATATCAGTTACTACCATATCATTGGTAATTTCAGCAATTTTGCAAAGGGCCGTCTGCCTGGTTTCCGAACAGCTGCAAAGAAGTTGATCGTCCACGCTCATCCTCATAACCCGAACTATATGATGAACATCTTCTCCGGTAATAGTCATGGAGGAATCATCTATTTGATTGGAGTCAATAAAATAACGTTGCACGACCTTCACCCTCGCTTATTCTTCTTTTTTGGCGATAAATGCCACCCAGTCTTCCATCATCATCGTTTCTTCAATTTTGAAGCCTGATTTGATGAGGGCGTCTTTCACTTCTTGCTTTTTCATGCTGATGATCCCGGAAGAAATGAATGTTCCGCCGTTTTCCAACACACGATAAACATCATCTGTAAACCTGACGATAACTTCTGCCAATATATTAGCAACAACCACGTCGACAGGACCTTCTACATTTCCAAGCAAATTGTTTTGCTTCACCGTTACTGTTGGGTGTACTTTGTTCAGCTTGATATTCAATTTTGCAGATTCAACTGCCACATCATCCAGATCAAGTGCCAGTACTTCCTTTGCATCAAGCATGGCTGCTGCGATACTTAAGACCCCAGAACCTGTCCCTACATCAATTACTTTATCCTGCGGTTTGACGGTTCTTTCTATCGCTTGTATACAAAGTACCGTTGTCGGGTGGGTACCAGTTCCAAACGCCATTCCCGGATCAAGTTCGATGATTTTCTCGTCGGAGCTTACTGGTTCATATGTCTCCCATGTAGGTACGATAGTAAACTTTTCAGAAATTTTCACAGGGTTGTAGTACTTTTTCCATGCCGTCGCCCACTCTTCTTCGTTTACTTCACTGATCGAGATATTGTTTAAACCCAAATCGATGTCATAGACAAGTAAGTTGTTGATTGCGTCTTTGATCCCTTCCACTGTTTCGCCTAAAAAGCTATTGACGGGAAGGTACGCCTTCATTACAACCCCTTCTTCCGGGTAGTCATCTGGATTGAGTTGGTATATCTCACCGAACTGATCTTCTCTTACTTTTGTTAGCTCAAAAGGATCCTCTATCACCACTCCGCTCGCACCTGCTTCGTGAAGAATATGAGAGATCGGTTCCACCGCCTCATTTGTAGTATGGATACTAATTTCTGACCATTTCATACATACCAACTCCAATCCTTACTTAATGATAACTTTGACTTTTTATTCACCTTTAAGGACACGTTTTACTTTAGCGAAGAAGCCATCTTCCTGCTCATCCGGTGCCTGACCGCTTGTTTCCGCAAATTCGCGGATCAATTGTTTTTGTTTTTCGGTAAGCTTAGTTGGGGTTACCACGCGTATCTTAATATGTTGATCCCCTTGACCGTATCCACGGACGTTTGCAATCCCTTTTCCTTTTAGTCGGAAATTGGTGCCAGTTTGCGTTCCTGCAGGGACTTTCAGTTTAACTTTTCCGTGTAATGTAGGAACTTCGACTTCATCACCCAATGCAGCCTGGGCAAAAGTTATCGGCATTTCGCAATACACATCGTCCCCGTCACGTTCAAAGAATTCGTGTCTGCGTACATGGAAGACCACATATAGATCGCCAGCAGGTCCGCCGTTCACTCCAGCTTCGCCTTTTCCAGCTACGCGCAATTGTTGTCCTTCATCGACACCTGCCGGAATATTGACTTTGATTTTATTGCGTTTTTTCACACGTCCAGCACCATGACATGTTGTACATTTGTTAGGGATTGATTTTCCAGAGCCGTTACACTTAGAACATGTTCTTCTATTAACAATTCGACCGAATGGTGTGTTTTGTTCCACACTCTCCTGACCGCTACCACGACATTGAGAACATGTTTCCACTTTCGTCCCGGGCTTTGCACCTGTACCTGAACATGTATCACATGTTTCTTCCACAGGAATCTCAATGGTTGTTTCTTTTCCAAAGGCTGCTTCTTCAAAAGAAAGAGTCATTGTATATTGAAGATCTGCGCCTTGTCTTGGAGCATTCGGGTCACGACGCCTTCTTCCGCCGCCTTGACCACCAAAGAATGTTTCGAAAATATCTTCGAAGCCGAAGCCGCCGTCAAATCCACCGCCACCGCCAAATCCTTGGTTGGGATCGGTATGGCCAAATTGGTCATAGTGCGCTTTCTTTTGGTCGTCACTCAGTACTTCGTAAGCTTCTTTGATTTCTTTGAATTTGTCCGCTGCATCATCTGCTTTATTGATGTCCGGATGGTATTGTTTGGATAGCTTTCTATAAGCTTTCTTTATTTCATCTTTCGACGCGCTTTTACTGACGCCAAGCACTTCATAGTAATCGCGTTTACTCATTAAATACCCACTCCCGTTTCATTCACATAAAGGTTATTGTATCACCTGAAAGAGGGAAAAAGCAATAAAAGTTATGTGCTTTAACCCTATTCTGGTTAACTCCTTGGTACCTTCCGTTTCAGGTGGTCGCTTTCCGCGGGGCGGTGCTTGAGCCTCCTCACTTCGTTGCGGGGTCTCAAGCTACCGCTACCTCCCGCAGGAGTCGACCACCTTACACTTCAGGCACCAAGGGAAATTCTTATTTACATAAAAAGAAAGCCAAAGCCATGGCTTCGACTTTCTTTTTATCTTTATCAGAAAAGCCCTAGGACTTTATCTTACTTTTTATCGTCGTTCACTTCTTCGTACTCTGCGTCGACTACGTTGTCGTCGTTGTTCGCAGCGCCTTCAGATCCTTCTGCTCCTTGAGCGGCTTGTTGTGCTTGTGCTGCCTGCTCGTAAAGCTTCATGGAAATCTGTTGGACGATTTCTTGAAGTGCATCCTTTTTCGTGCGGATTTCTTCAAGGTCGCCTTTTTCGATGGCAGCTTTTAATTCTTCTTTCGCGTCTTCAGCTTTTTTCACTTCTGCTTCTTCCACTTTGCCTTCTACTTCTTTAAGTGTTTTTTCAGTTGTGAATACAAGCTGATCTGCTTCATTGCGTAATTCTACTTCTTCTTTACGCTTTTTGTCTGCATCCGCGTTCAATTCCGCTTCTTGTACCATGCGGTTGATTTCGTCCTCGGATAGACCTGAAGAAGATTTGATAGTGATAGTTTGCTCTTTGTTTGTTCCAAGGTCTTTCGCACGAACGTTTACGATACCGTTTTTATCGATGTCAAAAGAAACCTCGATTTGCGGTACGCCTCGTGGAGCTGGCGGGATATCAGTCAATTGGAAACGACCTAAAGTTTTGTTGTCGCTTGCCATTGGGCGCTCACCTTGTAGTACGTGAATGTCTACCGCTGTTTGGTTGTCAGCAGCTGTAGAGAACACTTGAGACTTACTAGTAGGAATAGTCGTATTTCTTTCAATAAGCTTCGTGAACACGCTGCCCATTGTTTCAATTCCTAATGAAAGTGGTGTTACGTCAAGAAGTACTACGTCTTTCACATCACCAGTTAATACTCCACCTTGAATTGCTGCACCTAAAGCAACTACTTCATCCGGGTTAACACCTTTGTGTGGGTCTTTACCAGTTTCTTTTTTGATTGCATCTTGAACAGCAGGGATACGAGTAGATCCACCTACAAGGATAACTTTGTCAAGTTCAGAAGCAGAAATACCTGCATCTTGCAATGCTTGACGAACAGGTCCCATCGTGCGCTCTACAAGACCGGAAGTAATGTCATCGAATTTCGCACGAGACATGCTTACTTCTAAGTGAAGAGGTCCAGCTTCACCAGCAGTGATGAACGGCAGGGAAATTTGTGTGTTTGTTACACCGGAAAGGTCTTTTTTCGCTTTTTCCGCTGCGTCTTTCAAGCGTTGTAATGCCATTTTATCTTTAGAAAGGTCGATGCCGTTCTCTTTTTTGAATTCTGCTACAAGATAGTCGATGATAACTTGGTCAAAGTCATCTCCACCAAGACGGTTATCACCAGCTGTAGAGCGAACTTCAAATACGCCATCTCCAAGCTCTAGTACAGAAACGTCAAACGTTCCGCCACCAAGGTCATAAACAAGGATCGTTTGATCTTCGTCCATTTTATCAAGACCGTATGCAAGTGCTGCAGCAGTAGGCTCGTTGATGATACGTTCTACTTCAAGACCAGCGATTTTACCTGCATCTTTTGTAGCTTGACGCTCAGCATCGTTGAAATATGCAGGAACTGTGATAACAGCTTTTGTAACTGTTTCTCCAAGATATTCTTCTGCATAACCTTTTAAGTGTTGAAGGATGATTGCAGATACTTCTTGTGGAGAGTATTCTTTTCCTTCCACTTCCACTTTGTAGTCTGTACCCATGTGACGCTTAACAGACATGATTGTGTTAGGGTTTGTGATTGATTGGCGTTTTGCCACTTCCCCTACTTGGCGTTCGCCGTTTTTGAAAGCAACAACAGATGGAGTTGTTCTGTTACCTTCTGGGTTAGGGATTACTTTTGGTTCGCCGCCTTCTAGCACAGCTACACATGAGTTCGTTGTACCTAAGTCAATACCGATGATTTTACTCATTTTGTTTTTCCTCCTATTGCAACTTACATTAATATGTAGTTTTTTTATATGATACATTTACAGTTGATTTCCGTTGCAGGCACTCGCTTTCTGCGGACGGTTCCCACGAGATTCTTCGACATATACGTCTAGGGTCTCATTTCACACGTTTCTCCCGCAGGAGTTCGTTCCTTTCACTACAATCAACTATTGTTTCACTTTTACCATGGACGGTCGGATGACACGGTCCTTGAGCTTATACCCTTTTTGGAACTCTTCCAAAACAGTGTTGGATTCTCCTTCTCCTTCCTCCACCTGCATCACTGCCTGGTGTAGGTGTGGATCAAAAGACTGTCCAACTGCTTCGATAGCTTCGAGTCCTTCTGATTTTAGTGCGTCCACTAACTGACGGTGCACCATTTCCATGCCTTGTAAAAATGTTTTGATCTTCTCATCCTCTGAATCTACTTTAAGCGCACGCTCAAAGTTATCAAGGGCAGGAAGAATATCTGTAACAAGATTCTGTGCACGGTATTTCTGTGCAGCTTCTTGGTCAAGTCTCACACGACGACGGTAGTTGTCAAAATCGGCTTGCAGACGAAGAATGCGATTCTCCGATTCCTCAAGCTTAGTTTCCAATTCGGAAATCTTTTGCTGCTCTGCAGATACTTCAACTTCTTCTGCTTTTTCCGTCGTTTCTTCTGTTTCTTCAGTAGTCAATTCTTCATTTTCAACTGTTGCTTGTTCGTTCTCGTTTACCAATGGTTTCACCTCCCTCAAAGTGTAAAAATCATGTTGTTTTTCCATGATGATAGGACGGAGCAGTAACTCCATCCTCTAACAATATTTCCATGCTCAGTCCTTTTGATACAGTTTATTGACCGCCTGTGAAAGGTCGGAACTGACAAGTTGCAAGAGACTGACAACACGGGAGTATTCCATTCTGGTTGGACCGAGCAAAGCGATGGTGCCAAGCTGCTCTGGTCCGATGGAATAGCTAGCAGAAATAATGCTGCACCCCTCCATACCAGGAATATTATTTTCACTGCCAATCTTGATATGGATACCAGCTTCTTTAGCACGAATATGCTGAGACAGGTCTTTCCCTTGATCGATAAGCAGCATCAGTGAACGTATCTTGTTGATATCATTGAATTCGGGCTGGGCAAGCATGTTCGTTTTCCCACCAAAAAACACCTTATCCTTTTCTTCCATATATAGCGTAGAGCTCAAGGACTGCAGAATGTTTTCATAGTTCCCGATATGAGATCTCAATAGGGTTGCCACTTCTTTATATAGCTTGTTGATAAGCTCAGATAGCGGCACTCCCACTAACCGTTCATTTAAAATATTGACCATCTTCTGGATATCTGATGAATCCATATTGGCCGGAAATGAAAACATGCGGTTTTCTACATGCCCCGTATCCGTCACAATGATCGCAACCGCCTGTTCCGAGTTAATGGGAATGATCTGCAGATTTTTAAGCCTGTGATCCCTAAAGCCTGGTCCAAGCACAATGGATGTGTACTTGGTCAAATCAGATAAGATCTGTGCAGATTTTTGTACGGTTTTCTCTAATTCATATATTTGCTCGCGAAAAATGGATTTAATTTCAAACACATCTTGGTTCGTCAGCCTTTCCGGAGAAAGCAAGTGATCTACATAATAGCGGTACCCCTTTTCTGACGGAACTCTTCCTGATGAAGTATGTGTCTTTTCAATGAAACCCAAATCCTCCAAATCTGCCATTTCATTTCTGATGGTGGCAGAGCTGAACGATATTTCATCTTTTTTGGAGAGCGTCCTGGAGCCAACAGGTTGTGCAGATCGGATAAAGTCGTCGATTATGACTTGCAATACTAACAACTGTCGTTCTGTAAGCACTCAGCATCACCTCTGTTAGCACTCCTGTTCTTCGAGTGCTAATTCTATAAATAAATTACCAAATACCCATTCACATGTCAATCAGATCGCACCAATAAAAGCTTGAAAAACTTCATTTCCTAGAAATTTACCTTTTTTTGTTAAACGGATAAAGTCTCCTTGCTGTTCCAACAGCCCTTTTTGAATGTTTTCTTCAATTGGCCCTTTAAGAATATTTAGCATCTCTGCGTCGAATTTTCGTTCAAATCTAGAAATAGAAACTCCTTGTGACTTGCGCAAGCCTAAGAACATCTCTTCTTCGATTCTTTCTTCTCTTGTCACCACATGTTCCTCTTTATAAGGAAATCCAGTCTTACTGATGGAATCCATATATTTCTTCAGTGGTCCATGGTTTGCTCGGCGAACACCTTCTGTATAACCGTGAGCACCCGCTCCGATTCCGTAATAGGACTCATTATCCCAATATGTGAGATTGTGCTTGCTCTCATAACCTTCCTTGGCAAAATTTGATATTTCATACTGGTGGTACCCATGCTTTTCCATTTCATTCAAAAGAACATCATACATGCTGGTTTCTTCCTCTTGAGTCGGAAGCGGGAGTTTCCCCTTACTCATCAGATTATAGAACACCGTTTTCGGTTCAATAATCAATGAGTAAGCAGAGTAGTGTTCCATTCCAAGGGAAAATGCCGTATGAAGGGTATCCTGAAAATCCTCCACCGTTTGATCGGGAAGGCTGTATATGAGATCCACACTAATATTATCAAATCCAGCCTCTCTGGCATGCTCGATCGATTTAAAAACATCCGTTTTACGATGAGATCTTCCTATTCTTTTCAAGAGGTCATCATTAAAGCTTTGAACACCAAAACTTAGGCGATTTACCCCGCCCTCTTTTAATAACCGCAGCTTCTCAAGAGATAAATCTCCAGGATTTGCTTCAAAGGTATATTCTATATCAGGCACCACATCAAAGTTTCGTTGAATGGATTCCAATAGGTAGGATAACTGTTTTTGGTTTAAAGCCGTCGGAGTTCCACCTCCAACAAAGATGGTTTCCAAATGTTGAGTCGGAAAACGATCCATTGTATTTTTCATTTCCACATTCATGAACTCCAAATAGGCATCCACTGGCTGATTTTTTAGAAAAACTTTATTAAAATCGCAATAATGACAAATATGCTCACAAAATGGGATATGGATATAGGCTGATTTAATCACAACAATCACACTTTCATTAAATAGTATCTAAACTATAGCACAGGCATTTCCATTATGAAAAAATACCGCATCTCTGCGGTATTTCAGACTGTTGACAAAGCCCTAGATATTTTTAAATTTGCATCCTGCTGTTGATCTTCGTTCCAGGCGCTTCGCTTTTCGCGGGCGGTCCGGAAGCCTCCTCGGGCTTACGCCCTGCGGGGTCTTCCATGTCCCTTCCTCCCGCAGAAGTCTGCGCGCCTTCCACTACGATCAACTTAGTTATTACATATCTCAAATAAAATAACTTTGTCTAAACACTGAAATACCGCATCTCTGCGGTATTTCTCGAGCTTAATTAATCTATCACTTTTTCTTCGCTGCATCGTCCATTTTCAGGACCGCCATGAACGCTTCTTGTGGCACTTCAACAGAACCAACCTGCTTCATACGTTTTTTACCTTCTTTTTGCTTATCTAAAAGTTTACGTTTACGTGAAATATCTCCACCGTAACATTTGGCAAGAACGTTCTTCCCCATCGATTTAATCGTTGACCTAGCGATAATCTTTTGACCTACTGCAGCTTGGATTGGAACCTCAAACTGTTGTCTTGGAATAAGTTCCTTCAATTTCTCAACGATTATTTTTCCGCGGTCGTAGGCAGAATCGTTATGAACAATAAAGGATAGTGCATCCACTTTTTCAGCATTTAGAAGAATATCCATCTTCACAAGTTTGGAAGGCTTGTACCCAATCAACTCATAATCAAAGGAGGCATACCCTTTTGTATTCGATTTTAATTGGTCAAAAAAGTCATATACGATTTCAGCTAATGGAATTTCATAAATGATACTCACTCGAATATCATCGAGATATTGCATATCAATAAAGTTTCCACGCTTATCCTGGCAAAGCTCCATAACTGCTCCAACATATTCGTTTGGAACCATCACTGTTGCTTTCACATAAGGCTCTTCCACACGATCAATCGTTTGTGGATCAGGCATATTTGATGGATTATCTACACTCAGCTCTGTTCCATCCGTTAAATGCACCTGGTAAATAACAGACGGGGCTGTCGTAATTAAATCAATATTAAATTCTCGCTCGATACGTTCCTGAATGATTTCCATATGAAGCAATCCCAAGAAGCCACAACGGAAACCAAAGCCTAACGCTTGTGATGTTTCAGGTTCGTATTGTAGTGCAGAATCATTAAGTTCCAGTTTTTCCAATGCATCACGAAGATCATTGAATTTAGCTGAATCAATTGGGTAAAGTCCGCAGTATACCATTGGATTTAATTTTCGGTAACCAGGAAGCGGTGTAACAGCACCATTCTTCGCACTCGTGATTGTATCACCAACACGAGTATCGCCAACGTTTTTGATAGCAGCAGTTAAGAAGCCTACATCACCAACTGTCAGTTCATCAAGCATCACTGCTTTCGGTGTGAATACACCTACTTCGTTAACCTCGAACTCTTTTCCCGTTGCCATCATTTTGATTTTATCGCCAACCTTAACTGTACCATGCACTACCCTGATGTAAGCGACAACTCCACGGTATGGGTCAAATAAGCTATCAAAAATAAGTGCTTGCAAAGGTGCCTCAGGATCACCTTGTGGCGCAGGAATCCTCTCGACAGCCTGCTCTAAAATATCTTCAATACCAATGCCCGCCTTCGCACTAGCTAAAACTGCATCAGATGCATCCAAGCCAATAACATCCTCTATTTCTTGGCGAACACGCTCTGGCTCTGCACTTGGCAAGTCTATCTTATTAATAACTGGCATAATTTCCAGATTGTTGTCTAATGCCAAATAAACGTTTGCAAGCGTTTGGGCTTCAATACCTTGCGCTGCATCTACCACAAGAATGGCACCTTCACATGCGGCTAAACTACGGGAAACCTCATATGTAAAATCGACATGTCCCGGTGTATCAATAAGATGGAAAATGTATTCTTCCCCATCGTTTGCTTTATATCGTAATTGAACCGCATTTAATTTAATTGTAATTCCACGCTCACGTTCGAGATCCATGGAATCGAGCAACTGATTCTTCATTTCCCTTTGTGTCAATGCAGATGTTTTTTCTAAAATACGGTCTGCAAGCGTTGATTTCCCATGATCAATATGGGCAATAATTGAAAAGTTTCTTATCTTTGATTGTCTTTTTAACCGTTCTTCTCTGTTCATTATCTGTTTCACTCCTACACTTTCGGCAACGTACACTATTTCTGATTATATCAATACATAGAGTAAGATTCAATGATATTTACGGTCACCGACTTTAACAGCAAAAAAAGAAAGCATATGCCAAGGATGGTTCAATCCAATCCAATGTGGACTACGCTCTCTTTTTATCATGCTGTTTTCGTAAAAATAATATATTCATTCCTCATCTTCTTCAATTTTATCCTGCACCTTGTTAAAGATCCCGCTCATCATGCCTGACATCCCGTCTGCCAGTTTTTTACCTGCAGATGAAAATACATTATATGCTTTGATCCCCTCTAGCTTTTCCTGCTTTTCTTTCATATCCTGGGAGTTCACTTGGTGTCCAAGGATTGTTCCGTTAATACCCTCAGTCGTCTCCGCTACATGGAAAGCCTGCCCACTGAATGCCGGATCATCGTAGCCTTTCATTTTCCTCATACCTTCATTTGCCTGCTGCATCCCTAAAAGCACTCCAAGAAACAGTACTAGGGAAATGAATAAACATTTTACCATAAATCTTTTCATCGCACTTTCAGCTCCTTCACCTTGTTATTGAGCTTCACCATCTGGCGTCCCGTCCACTTTTTCCGCCTGCCAGTAAATTTCACTGAACACATCAGCAAATATTTCCAATGTGCGGTTCATCTCTTCAAATGTATTGTCGACTCCCCCCACTTCAATAAGCATTGAATTTGGAGAAAGGTCTTGATTATAGATCCCATTACGAGTCTCGACAGCAGGTGGGACAAATATACCTTTACTTAATCCAGGATATTTTTCCTCTAATTGTTTATGGATTTGCTCTGCAAGGTATTGGTTTTTTTCATAGTGTTGATTTTTCTTTCCTATCACAAAATAAAGCCTTGCATGCGGAACACCATTTATATCCATCGTCGTACTTTTTCTTCTTCCTGAGTCCCGGTGAACATCAATCAGATAATTCAGATGCTCATTTCCCGCCATCGCTTCTTCCACGATCGGCCTTGTCACATCATAGGACTGTCCATACACCCAGCCCCTGTTTTTCAGGGCCATTGCAGTATCGGTTGTATCGACATCAGTTCCGATGCCGCGTTGTACCAGCTCTTCTTGAAGCTTTTTGCCAAGTCGAGTTACATTCACTTCCGGGTGACTTGCAGCATTCGGGCTTGTTACCCCTTCAAGGTAAGGTAGGAACGATTCCCGAGAATGAGAGTGATAAATAAAAACGGTGCGCTTATCTCCAGTGGTCTGTTCAGGAGGCGGTGTACTTTCATCATTCTCATCTTCCTCTTCATCCAAATCAACAATGGATGCCTGTCTTTCCTCCAAAAGCACTTCCATTGGCGGGGAGGACTCAACCGGCATGTCCGTATAATTAACACCAGATCCAGCTACAAGTATTTCACCATCATAATAAGCAAAGCCCGGGATCTCATTGCGGATAAGACTGCGCGGGTCATCCAAATTGATACTTGTCGTCAATTCAAATAAAGCGGAAGCATAATTAGGTGCTTTCGCTTCACTTGACAACCCCTGCGTAAAATAAGCATTGGTATAACCGAAAATATATAACAGAGACTCCCCCGAAAACCTTTTGGAAAACTCATTGATGGAACTCGAGGTGACTCGGTATTCTGGCTTGAGAGATGTCATAACACCGGATACCGCAAATACGAGAATGAATCCTAAGATCACTGCTACGATTGATTTCTTAATGCTTGTCCCATTTAATACGACGACGTGTGAGGAGCGGTAGCCCTTCATTTTCTCACCCTTTCACATACTAGTTGTTACTATGTGTATGTAAAAAGGCACAAATTAGAACTTCAGGAAGGTCGGGCATTAATGAGTATAGGCGTCTACATTATCCTGATTCACATGAAAATGGAGTGCGGAGTTCAACCCTTCCGCCACAACATTTGCCATGTCTTCAATAAAATCATCCACTTCTTTCGGCGTTACCATAAGGTTATGGCCTAGAGGAGAAAGGACTTCGTGAATGAGCTTTCGTTTTTCCTCCTCTTCAAGCGTCCCGACTATTCCCATGAAATTCTTGCGATGCTCTTCACCAGGAAGGTCCTCATCCGTCAATTTTCTTTTTTCACCGAATGTCATCCCGGCAGGTGCGAGCGACCTGGAAGGACTATCCCCTTCCCTCATCTCTTTTCCAAAATGCTTCAAGATGAAGTCGATGGTGTCACTTGCCATGGAAACGGCATCCACCACCGTCGGAATGCCAATGGCAATGACCGGGATCCCAAGCGTTTCAAGGCTTATCTCTTTACGTTTATTTCCTACACCAGAACCTGGGTGAATCCCTGTATCCGATATCTGGATGGTCGCATTCACCCGCTCGATTGACCGTGCCGCAAGAGCATCAACTGCAATGACAAAATCAGGCTTGGTTTTCTCCACCACCCCAAAGATGATGTCACTCGTCTCAATACCAGTGATCCCCATCACCCCGGGAATGATGGCACTGACAGGTCTGAACCCATCCTGTACAGACTCTGGCTGCAAATTGAAAAGATGTCTAGTTATCAACAGGTTTTCACACACTAAAGGACCAAGAGCGTCCGGCGTGACATTTGTATTACCAAGTCCGACAATAAGACAGCTTGCATCCTTGGAGATATTCAGCGATGTTAAAAATGCACTGAACTCCTTTGCAAAAACAACCTCCACTTTCTTTTGCAGATCGGTATCTTTTTGCCGAATCCCAACCGCTTCAAGCGTCAAATAGTTACCGGGCTTTTTTCCCGTCATTTCCGCACCCTTATCAGAGATAGTCACCGTGGTCACATTGATGCCATCCGTTTCCCTTTCTTTGACTACGACGCCTTCTATGGATGAAACAGGTTCGGCAGTCGGGCTCGGGGCTTTCTCCTTATTCTTTTTCTCCACTGCCAATTCATGGGCTTCAACGGCCAGGTCGGTCCTTACTTCATATTTACTTAAATCTAATGGTTGTTGTGGTTGATTCATTCTACTTCCGCCTCCAGCACTTCCAAATTTTAGTTTTATTTTGACCCCACAACTATTTTTCATGCATGAGAAAACAGGTGTTTTGCACTTTCAAGAAAATTCCCTTGACTCCCTATTGCATAATCATTATGGATTTGATAAAATATCACTTGTTCTCATAAGTAAAGAAATGTCGAGTTTATATAATCTCGATCGTCGAATTGTATGGAGGTGAAAGATATGCCAAACATTAAATCTGCTATCAAACGTGTGAAAACTAACGATGCACGTCGTGCTCATAACGCTACTATGAAATCTTCTATGCGTACCGCTGTGAAGAAAGTAGAAGCTTTTGTTGCTAACAACGATGTTGAAGGTGCAAAAACTGCTTACCTTGATGCTGCAAAACGTTTAGACAAAGCTGCGCAAAACGGTATCATCCACAAAAATGCAGCAAACCGTCAAAAATCTCGCCTAGCGAAAAAAGTAAACGGAGCTACTGCATAATAAAAGGGCGATCCGGACGGGTCGTTTTTTTATTTTTTGTCCTTTGGGGGTCAGACCCCCAAAGGATTTTTTTGATTTACGGCGAATATATACTAATACTGCGCTTTTAACCCCAATGACTTAGACCATAAAGGTGTTGTCTCTTGCCGAAATATAATAAAACCACCGAAACTGGTTGTTCGGTGGTGGGACGGTTTTTTATTGGTTTTTGGTTTGTTCATTTGACAGGTGCGAGCTTGATCAACAGCATCTCCATCGCAAGTTGTTTGTCAATCTTCCCGCTCTTCATCAAATAATCCGCTTCGGCAAGTTCATTCACCATCTGCATCAATTCTGCTCGCTGGAAATACCGCCCTTGTTGGGCAGCCAATTTCACTCGGTATGGATGGACTTTTAATATACCCGCCATCTTTTGTTGGCTGTACCCCTGTTCGCCCAAGTCCTTAACCTGATACAACAAGCGAAATTGGTTGGCGATCAATGCATGAAGCTTTATCGGCTCCTCATTGTTACGGACCAAATCATAAAATAATTCAAGTGCTTCATCTATCCGCCTATGGACCATTTTTTCAATCAGCTCAAACACGGAATGTTCGATGGATTTGGCAGCCAACAACTTTACTGTCTCAACTGAGATTTCCTGATCGGACACACCAATGAACATTGCCATTTTATTAATTTCCTGTGAGAGGACAGAAAGATTCACCCCCGCAATCTTTAGAAGTTCCTCCGAAGCCGCATCCCCTAATACCGCTCCATTTTGCATCGCCTTATCTTTCATCCACTGTTTCAGTTCACGTTCCCCAAGCGGCTGCGCTTCGATGACCTCCGCTTGTTTTTTCAGTTCCTTGACAATCTTTTTTCGTTCATCCAATTTTTCGTACGAAGCTTGTATCACCAAAATAGTATACGGCGCTGCTTCTTGTATGTAAGAGAGAAATCTGTCGGTATTATGTTCAATCTTGCTTTTGTTTTTTTCTGCTGTTAAGAAGAATGGGTTGGACATTACCACCACTCTCCGTTCTCCCATGAACGGCAGGGTTTCAGCGTCCTCTATTGCAACATCTATCGGTTGTTCTTCCATATCATAATAGGAAAGGTTGAAATCATGCTCTTCTTCATCCAATGCATGATCGATGATGCTGTTCCTTATTTCTTTCATCAAAAAACCTTCCGTGCCTAATAATAAGTAAATCGACGCGAAATGTTTAGCTTTTATTTTTTTCAAGGCTTCAAATCCCATTGTTTTGCTCCCGTCATCTGTTTCTATCCTTCTTATCGTACATGAGAAGGAAGGTGATTGACAAGAAGTTAAAGCCATTAATTTAAAGTCAAAGGAGATTAGTTCTCACCTACAAAGAACTAATCTCCATTTTATATAAACGTTAACGATGCAAGCCCCAGGTAACTTGCCCGATAACGATTGCCCCGGTTGGGTGTAATACTATGTTCTCCTTGAATTTCCGAACTATTTGTGACAACTCTTGTCAAAGGTGGAAAAGCAAAATTGACAGGTGGATTTTTTTTGCCGTATAGCTTATACTATTGATGTGATAGGAGGGATACTTATGAACGAATTTGAGAAAAGCGTCCAAAGTAAACGTAACGATGCAGTAGATTCTGGTGTCGGTTTTGTCGTATCCTTCGGTTTTTTCGCAACAATCTTTGTGATGGCAACGTTGATTCATTACCTAGGATCTTAATGGCGGGTTATTGATACATACCGTCGTGATTCTTTTCCAAAGCAGTTGTGAAAAGAATGAGGATATCTCTAAAAGCTTCGCTATAAAAGAGACTGCGTCTACAAGGTGCAGTCTCTTTTTCTTTTTTGATACTGTATCCTATGGTAGTACCGTGGAAAATGTTCCTCCCTTATGTGTAAATTCAAAGATAATTGCTCCCTGTACATCTGTGCGGTATACTGTCACTCCTAACGATTCCAGCCTATCAAGCACTTCAGGGTGCGGATGCCCAAAGCGATTGTTCCTGCCGGCGGAGATGATGGCGATCTCTGGTTCCAACTTATCAATAAACTCTTGGCCCGTTGAAGTCCTGCTACCATGATGACCAGCTTTTAATACATCCACAGAGATATTCGGGTAACGAAGCAGTACCTCTTTCTCCCCTTGCGCTTCCATGTCTCCTGTAAACAGCCAGCTCCTTCCCCCAATTATTGCAAATAGGGCAATAGATCCTTCGTTTTTGTTTTCATATGGTTTAGCAGGATGTAAATAATAAAAACTGGCCCCAGCCACTTTCCAGCCTGTTTTTGGAATGGCAGAATGGACGCTTGCCCCTCTGTTAGCAGCTTCCCGCAAAATATTTTCTTCCAGTTCGCTTCCCCCAAAACCAGCCGGAATCACCAATTCATCTATTTTTATTTGCCCCCAAAGACTTCCCACATTTCCGATATGATCATAATCCCCATGTGATAATAGTAATTTGTCCAGTTTCCGTACCCCCTCTGCCTTCAAAAAAGGGACCAATACATCTGTACCGCTATCAAATTCCTTTTTCCTGTTTTTCCATTCCTCTTTAGGAAAAGGGAATGTCCCGCCTGTATCAATTAAATAGGTACCTTTGCGAAATGGCAGGGATATGAAAATGGCATCCCCTTGACCGATATCCACGACCACCACTTTCCCGCTCGGATTAAAACTATGCACATTCCATTGCAAACACAAACAACCGCCAAGTATTAACATTGCCGTTCGCTTTTTCTCTTTTTCCCAGAAATAAAAAAACAGGACGGTACATGCCACCATCATCCCCATACCCCAAACGAAAGGCTTTCCAAATACCAAGGTACCAAGTGGAAGTCCCGCCACCCAAACAGCAAAAGAATTCATAAATGCAAGTGGATATGATAATAATGGAACAATTATACTTAGCATTTCGGGGTAGAGTAGCATGACAAAAAAGAGAAAGAATGCACCAGGGAGGACAAATAAAGAGAAAAAAGGGACAAAAACTAGATTTAAAAATGGGCTCCATATGGAAAATTGATAAAAGTGGAACAAGAGAAATGGCAAGGATGCCACCTGGGCAATAAAAGAGACATAGAAAATTTGAAGGATTTTATTTTCCACAGAGTTGATTTTCTTAGAAGACAACAAAAGAGAAAGGCTTACCGAGAAGGAAAGTTGAAAACCGATATGATACATGTAATAAGGATTAAGCAGCAGGACAAAAATGCATGCCAACCCAATTGTATCAATGGAGAGAATTCTTTTTTTCATCAATAACAGGAAAAGCGCTACTGTTGTCATAGCTGCAGCCCTCATTACTGATGGAGCACCACCTGCTAGTATTACATACATAGGTAAAAGAGCTATCAGGATCGTGATTACTGTTTGCCTGGTCAATCCTAGACGAATACCCAGGTAGTATGCCGCTGTGGTAATGATTCCTACATGTAAACCCGAGATCGCCAGGAGATGGATGAGACCTAACTGCTGATAGGAATCTAATAGTGCATTATTTAAATAACTTCTGTCCCCGAAGATCAAGGAAATCATTATACTTGCAACTTCAGGATCAACATGTTGGAGAATGGTTTTTATCCCCTTGTCGCGGTATTTTTGAAGACTATTTAATATGGAGGAATCCTTGGCGGAAGAACATACTGCAGGTATATCATTTAGCGTCAGGATCCAGTGCTTATTCTGTTCATAGAGGTACTTCTGGTAGTTGAATGCATGGGGGTTTGTTGGCGGTTGTGGTTTTTTCAAGGTGCCTTCCCATTCACAAAGCCCTCCGACTTCCAGAGCTTTTAAAAGCGGGATTTCCCTTTCTTCTTGAAGGTAATATTCCACCACGATCTTTTCTTTTCGTTCACTCTTTATTTCGAACCCTGCTTTGTTTCCGTCGATTGGGATAGGTGTGATGAGTGTGCCGATGATGTTTGTTTCGTTTTCTGTGTGAAGAGAAAAGTTTTGAGATTCCATAAATACCATGTAACTGAAGAATCCCGAACAGAAGAGGAGACATAGAATGAATAATCTGCGAGGTGGTTTATCTTTAAAATAGAGCCATAGGAAAAAAGCAATCAGGAGGGAAAGCAGACCCAAGTGAAACCCGGACCTTGCGACCGCTATTCCCAAACAGCTTGCTATCGCCAAATAGGCGAATGAACCTGTACTGAATTTCAACAAATTTCTACCCTCGCTTGCTGAACAATTCGGTGGATTGTTCATACCAGCGTTTAATTTCTTCATCATTTGCACCAGATTGCTCTAATCTTTCAATAAGGCTGCTAATGAATCCAATCTTCTCAGGATCATTTAAACTCACTGCCATTTCGACAAGCTCAACATGTTCTACACGGACATCGGCCTGTTCAAACATTTCCATTGCATATGGATGGTTCTTATATTCCATTGCGTAGTACACTGTTTTGATTCCTGCTTGAATAATGGCTTTACAGCAATGCAGACATGGAAAATGTGTGACATATATTTCTGCACCTGTTGTTGGTACTCCGAACTTGGAGCATTGGAGCAGGGCATTCATTTCGGCATGAATGGTGCGCACACAATGATTATCAATTACGTAACAACCCTCATCTATACAATGTACCCCACCGGCAATGGAGCCGTTATATCCTCCCGCAATGATACGTTTATCGCGTACAATGGTGGCACCGACTGCAAGTCTTGTGCAGGTACTCCTCAGTGCTAATAAATGGCTCTGCGCCATAAAATATTGGTTCCAAGATATCCTTGTCATCTTTTTTCATGACCCCCAGTTTCTTTACAATATGCTTTTGCAATACCTCTAGTGTATCGGCTACACTTGTCATTCGTCAATTCAATCGGCGACAGTAATTTCATCCTTTAACTTTTCAAAAGATTTCTCTCCGATCCCAGTCACATTCATAATTTCTTCAATGTTCTTGAACATTCCGTTCTCTGTTCTATAGGCAATGATTCCCTCCGCTTTTGCAGGTCCTATTCCTGTTAGGGCTGTTAATTCTACTGCGGAAGCTGAATTTATATTTATTTTTCCATCAGAAGGATCAGAGGTTTCACTGATATCAGTCGTGATAAGGACTTCTCCTTCATCTTCCTCTCCTTCTTGGGGGACAATGATAACCATTTCATCTGAAAGTAACGATGCCAAATTTACTTTTCTGGTATCTGCATCATTCAGGAACCCTCCAGCTGTCTCCACCGCATCGATTACTCTGTCGCCAGGCTTCATTTTATAAACACCAGGCTTGAATACTGCACCCTTTACATCAACCAACAGCTCTGTGCTGGCCATCTCTATGACTTCCGGTTCACCCTTTGTATCAACAGGGGCACTTATCTCTTCAACCTCGTCCGCATCTAACAGAAAACTCACTTGCTGTTCAGTATGCGCTTGGTCAGGTATTGGAAACCTGGACCAGATAATGACACAAAGCAGCACAAAAACACCTGCTCCTATCAACAATTTTGTTTTATGAACATACCACAACTCTTTCAAACACATTCACCTTCTATTCATAATAATTAGCATAAAAACATATAGTGTATGAGAAACTTTTTTGGATGGAGGAGGGAAAGAAACATGAAGATTGGGATGATTGGCACAGGCAACATGGGGAGAATCTTGGTTGAATCATTTGTCGACTCGATGGCAGTACCTCCTGAAAATATTACGATAACTAATCGTACAATAGAGAAAGCATTCCATTTACAAAGTAAATATCCTGAACTATCTGTGGCAGAAACGGCAGAAGAAGTGGTAAATGCTGCTGATATCATCTTTTTGTGCGTGAAACCATTGGATATTCACCCCCTTTTATCAAAAATTAATAATAAGTTGACGGCGGATAAATGTGTGATTTCCATAACAAGTCCCGTATCGGTCAGTCAACTTCAGACAATCATCAATTGCCAGGTTGCACGTATTATTCCTAGTATCACAAACCGTGCTCTGGCTGGTGTCACCTTGGTGACCTTTGGTGCAAATGTCCGGCAAGAATACAGGGATTTCTTGCTGACTATTTGTTCGAAGATTTCAACACCCATACCAATCAAGGAAAATGTCACAAGGGTGGCGTCTGACATTGTAAGTTGCGGACCCGCATTTTTCAGTTATATTTTACAAAGATTTATTGATGGCGCTGTAAGTGAAACGGCAATCTCTAAAGAACAAGCGACTGATTTGGCAAGTCAGATGATAATCGGGATGGGGAAATTGATTGAAAAAGACATATACACACTTCAAACATTGCAAGAAAAGGTTTGTGTAAAGGGCGGAGTTACCGGAGAAGGCATTAAGGTGCTGGAAAATGAACTTGGTGATGTGTTCCATCATGTGATTCAAAAGACGCATGAGAAGTTTGATGAGGATCTTATGGAGGTCAAAAAGCAGTTTCATTGAGATTTTCTATTTAGGGTATTCGCCAACAACCGACAAATCCCTTTAAAATTCACAAAAAAAGTTAAAAAAATAAGCTTCCTTTTGGGAAGCCTATTTTTTTGCAATGAAAAATATTCTTTCGGCATTTTCTGCTAAAAGTTCTGTGGAATAGTCGCCTGTTACAGATACTATTGTGAACCCTGCTTCCTCCAGCCATTTTTTGTACGTTTCCACCGGGAACGTACGTTGAAAGTGAAGTTCATCAAACCGAAGATATCGGTTTGTTTCCTCTTCCTGAACAAAGAAAGAAAGCTCATGCTCTACACTATTTGGATGCTCTCCGGGGAAGCTGTTCCATATGTAAGAAACATCCTCTTCTGCACTTGTGAAAGTATTGTTCATGAAGACTTGGGTCATTTTGAATAGCGAGTGGACATCAAACAAAAGGAGTCCCCCTTCTTTTAACTGCCCATAGGCAGATGAGAAGGTATCCTTAACCTGTTCTTCTGACTCTAAATAATTTAAGGAATCACAGAAAATGGTGATGCAGTCTACATGGTGGAATCCTTCTAGCTCCGACATATCCTGCTCAAAAAATGGGATGGAGACCCCGGCTTTCACAGCCTTTTCATGAGCAATGGCCAGCATGCTCCCGGAAAGGTCGACTCCTGCGACTTCCCACCCCTCTTTTGCAAAACGGATGGCAAGTTCGCCAGTGCCGCAGCCAACATCCACTATTGAAAATTTTTTAGTATCACTCTCAAAATGCCGCTCTTTGGCAGACTGGACAAAGGATACCCACTCCTGATATGGGACGTCCTCCATTAGTTGGTCGTAAATGTACGCAAATTGTCCGTATGCCATTTACGTTAACTCAATTTGTATATTTTCACGGGGAGCGTCTCCCCAAAGACGTTCTAGGTTATAATAACCGCGCTCATCTTTATGGAATACATGAGCTACCACATCCCCAAGGTCCACAAGAATCCATCGGGCTTCATCAAAACCTTCCATTCTACGGACAGTCTGGCCATTTTCTTCGGCGGATTCCTTAATTGCGCGGGCGATGGCCTGCACTTGCTTATCTGAGTTACCGTGACAGATCAGGAAATAATCTGACACAAGGGAGATTCCCTGCATATTCAATGCAACAATTTCCTCTGCACGTTTATCATCAGCAGCCTTTGCTGCAGCTTGTAATAGTTCGTTTGACATTTATGTCAACTTCCTTTCTTTGACCTTCATGGTCATATCATTATATGCATGAAATGTATCTGGATAGATCGGTTGATTACGCTTTAATAAAAATGAGATGGTATTCTTCATTGCCTGTATGACAGCTATATCCAGTGATGTTTCAGCGGAATCCCTAACCTGCTGCACACCTGGGAAATCGCGGCCAGGCTCGATATAGTCGGCTAGATAAAGAACCTTATCCAAAGAGCTCATATTTATTTTCCCCGAAGTGTGGCATCTTATTGCTTCAAGCACTTCAGGGTCGGATACACCGGCCTCTTTTTCTACTAAGTATGCCCCCACAGGAGCATGCCATAGTTCATCATGGTGCTGCAAAAGATCTTGAGGCATTTTCTGATCGATGATGATCTGGCGCATTTCTTCTTTGTCCCGAAACTTCGCATAGTCATGGAAAATGGCGGCAAGCTCAGCTTTTTGAACATCAACTTTATAGACTTCGGCTAATCTGATTGCCGTTTCCACCACACCGAGAGTATGCACATACCTACGCTCCGTCAGCTGATCCTTCACCAATCTCAATGCTTTTTCTCTATTCATATAGGTGTTTCTCCTCTATAATTTCCTTTACCCTTTCAGGTACAAGATATTGAGAAGTCCATCCTTCTCGAACACGCTTCCTTATCATGGTGGAGCTTATGGATAATTGAGGGGTTTCCACTTCAAGTACGTGATACACCGAAGCAAAAGAGTACCCTGGCCTTTTCACGCCGACAAAGGTCACGATTTCCAGGAGTTTCTCTATGTTATACCATTTGGGCAAATACTCGACCATATCCGCTCCGATAATGAAATAAAAGCTTGTATTCGGATTTCTTTCCCTTAATAATACCATTGTATCATATGTATAAGAGGGACCCTCCCGATCAAGCTCAATGGTTTCCACCCGGAAACTTGCATTGGATTCAACGGCTGCTTTGAGCATCTCAACCCTGATTTCCGTAGGTGTAATATCAGCACCTTGCTTATGGGGGGGGATATGATTAGGCATAAACCAGATTTCATCGAGGGCCAATTTCTGTCTCACATCATTGGCTATCAGCAGATGACCAAGATGAGGTGGATCAAATGTACCTCCTATTATGCCTACTTTGTTCATCATCATCCCTCCATCCTCCGATTATCTTGGCAGTACGATTTGCTTGTTTTCTTTTGATTCTTTATACAAAATTATGGTGCTGCCGATCACTTGCACTAGTTCTGCTTTGGTTCCTGCAACAAGCTCCTCTGCTACAACTTTACGATCCTCATCACAGTTTTGAAGCACACTGACCTTCAATAGCTCTCTCACTTCCAAAGCCTCTGAGATCTGCTTGGTCATATTCTCATTCACTCCGCCTTTTCCCACTTGGAAAATTGGATCTAAATGATGTGCCTCTGCTCGTAAAAACCTTTTTTGTTTACCTGTTAACATGATATTCCTCCTAGTTGTACTTTCACTATATTTTTCATTCTATCTGTATCGGGAAGTTGGCCTGTCCAGTGTTCGAAAGCAAATGCAGCTTGATAGGCAAACATGGAGACGCCATTTTGTGTTACCGCGCCTAATGCTTTTGCATCCCTTAATAATCTTGTTTCGATTGGATTATAAATAATATCACTGAAGACCGCACCTTCCTTGATATTAATTAATGGAAACGGGGACTCTTCTGTATATGGGAACATCCCGACAGAGGTAGTCTGAACAACCACGTCATAATCTTTCATCCTATTGACGGCCTCTTTAGATGATATGCCTTTTGCAAGATGATTCAAGGAAAATTCCTGTATTAATTCGACTGCCTTACAAGCAGTACGGTTATACAAATCAATTTGGATGTTCCCCTCTTTGGCCAAGGTATAGAAAATCGCTCTAGCCGCACCACCCGCTCCGATAATGAGCACTCGTTTATTTTTCAGCATTGTAACCTCTTTCAATGCTTCCACATACCCTTTTCCGTCCGTATTATAACCGATGAGAACCCCGTCCCTGTTCACTACCGTATTGACCGCACCGATTCTCCTGGCTGCTTCATCGACCTCATCAAGCAGGGGAATGATTGCCTCTTTATGAGGAATCGTGACATTAAAACCGCTAACTCCAAGTGCCTTCATCCCTTTAACAGCGTCTTCTAACTCATCCGGCTCTATATGGAACGCATGGTAATGGGCATTGTAGTCCATTTGCTTGAAGGCATCGTTATGAATGTGCGGAGACATGGAGTGGGTAATGGGAGATCCTATTACTCCGTATAGTTTTTTCAACATTGTCCCCTCCTCCCAAGAATTAAGGCTTTTGCTTAGATTAAAGATTTACGAACCATTACACCCACACCTTTTGGTACGTGTGCGACGACTTTTATTCCCGGTTCATTTATTGTCACCCAGCCAAGGCCTGAAAAGACAATGTCTGTTTTGTCATCTTTGATTGTAAATTCGTGTGCTATCAGCTCAGGAAAGCTTTCTGCAAATTCCTGACCTGGTGGTTGCAACAAATCTCCAAGATGCTCCTTATACACATGCTCTGCATTTTCAAGCTTTGTACGGTGGATGTAAAGATCATTTGAAACATAACACGTAAAGGAGTTACGACCGCCTTTTACATAATCAAATCGTGCCAATCCACCAAAGAATAAGGTTTGTCCCTCATTTAACTGAAAGATTTTCGGCTTTATTTCCTTTTTAGGAGAAATGACTTTTAATTCTTTTTTATCTACAAAATGTGCCATCTGGTGACGGTTGATGATCCCTGGTGTATCGTAAAGGGAACTCCCGTTATCTAATGGAATATCGATAAGGTCAAGGGTTGTACCTGGAAACTGGGAAGTAGTGATTACATCCTTTTCTCCTGAGAATTCACGTATTATCCTATTGATGAAGGTCGATTTACCCACATTCGTACAACCAACCACATACACATCCTCACCTGCGCGGTACTCTTCTATGGCCTGAGCCAGTTCTTTCACACCTGTTCCTTTATCAGCACTGATAAGAAAAACATCTTCCGGTTTAAGTCCCAGTTCTTTGGCTGCCTGCTTCATCCAGTTGATTACTTTATTGGGCTTGACTGATTTAGGCAAAAGGTCCACTTTATTGCCTACAAGCAACACCTTATTATTTCCTACAAAGCGATGCAGTCCAGGTAACCAACTTCCATCAAAATCAAAGATATCGACAATCTTAACAACCAGACCCTTAGTCTGTCCGATTGAATTTAATATCCTGATAAAGTCATCATCTGTCAGGGATACATCCTGTATTTCGTTATAATGCTTCAGGCGGAAGCATCTCTTACAGATGACTGCTTCTTTATCCAAAGAAGATGGCGGTGCATAACCCAACTCTTTCGGGTCTTCTGTCTGAATGGCAACGCCACACCCGATACAAACTATTTGTTCTTCCATATCTTTTAGTCCTCCCAATTAATCATACCTTTTCGTTTCATCCAGGAAAGGATACGCCTTTCAACTCTGCGGTTGAACTTTGTCACAAACCCGTCTGTCTGCGCAACGGGCACCACTAAGATGGTATGCAAACCAAGACGGTTCCCCCCTAAAACGTCTGTCAGAAGCTGGTCACCGATTACCACCACTTCTTCTTTTTTAAGCTTCATATCCTTAAGTGCTCTTCTGAATGCCCTTCTCATCGGCTTTCTAGCACCATAGATATAATTGATTCCCAGAGGATCTGAAAACAGCTTTACTCTTTTCAGCTTATTGTTGGAAACAACCGTTACGATGATGCCAGCATCCTGCATCTCCTTAAACCATGCAATTAACGCTGGAGTAGCTTCCGGTCGGTCCCATTCAACTAGCGTATTGTCCAGATCAGTAATAATCCCTTTAATTCCTTTTTCCTTTAACTCATTCGGATTTATCTCAAACACACTTTTTACGTGTTGTGCAGGCAGAAAATATTTAATCATCCTATCACCCTCTATTGTCTCTTTTATTTAGTTCAATCTTTCACTTGCACTTACATATTAAATGGACATATTCTTATGCATCTAAACACTTTACCATCTTACCTAACTTCTGTGCTTGTGTTAAGCAAATTATTGATATTTCTAGTGTTATCCTGCATCAAGGTTCTTATAAAATCGTTCATAATAAAAAATATTTCGACAAATTCTCATCACTTTCAACACCTGTGGATAAACTTATCTACATTATACAGTGTGCCCCATCTCATTTACTGGTAATTATAAACATATTACCCACATGTTATCCACTGTTGGCTGTGGATAACAGAACGGTTGTTCTACGAAAAAATACATGATAGAGTTAGGTTACTAACAAGAGAAACTACCATTATACGAGACTTTTTACAGATATAGAACTGACAATCGCACATAATACATTCGACAATACATAGTGACGAAACACTAGGAGGTGTAGGGCAGAGGCCTATCTGATGAGAAAACTCTCTGATGAACTTTTACTGGAATCCTATCACAAAGCGACAGAATTGAAATTGAGCAATGATTTTATTCTATTGATCGAATTAGAGATAAAACGCCGTTCCCTCAGCTATAAGATTAAAGCAACTTCCTAAAAAGATCCGGTTCCCCGGGTCTTTTTATTTTGCTTTACACTTCCAGGGTCTACATAGCGACTTCTAAACATATGCTGTTACACATTATTTACAAAAAATAAGAAAAGCTAGTGCCTCCACTAGCTTAGCCACGTTCCAATCTTTTGACCTACCTTGACCTCTTCTTTTTCCTTAATCGTTTCATCCATCACAAATCCGTATTTTTCAAACAGCAATATGACAGTGGAACCAAAAGAAAAGTAAGCCATTTCCTCACCTTTTACAAGCTGTTCGCTTTCGTGCGTCAATTCGATACTGTTGACGAACATTGCTCCAACCTTCACGACCACAACATGTTTACCGCCATTTTCAATTTCAGTTAATCTGCGATAATTTTTTGCAAGTGGTTCCTTTCCATATTTCAATCCAAGCTGATTGACCGGATAGGATTTCCCTCCAAGTGTCCATTGTTTTTGCACAGTACCTGAAATTGGCGTGTGGATTTTATGATAATGGCTTGGGCTCAAGTAAAGCACCATGTAAGAACCACCCATGTACTTTTGGGCAAGCGAAGGGTCCGATAGCATTTCCCCTACAGAATAATCGATCCCTTTTGCTGTGAGCAAAAGATCATCCGTAATTGCGCCCGTCTTTTCTACCACTGCATCCACCGGACTTACTACAGAAGTCTTCCCGGAATCAATGGGTCTGGCATTCGGCTTCAGGCTTCGTATGAAAAACTGCTGCAAGGTTGGAAAAGAATCCATTTTGTCCTGCATTTCATCTATATTAATATTATAGACCTTCGCAAAAGATGGAATAACCCGCTTGCTCAGCTTTGAACTGGCAAAGCGTTTTACTGCCATAGAAGACAGTTTATGATTCGTCAGTTCAATGGATAATCTATATACACTTCTCAACAATTCACATTCCTCCAAGTATAAATCTGTCTATATAAAAGGTTGAACCCCTACAGATATTTCACGGTCATCTTGATTCCATGAGAAATATTATAACATTTTGCCAGCAACTTCACTAATATTTTTAGTAGAAGCATAATTCAAAAAAATAAGAGGAATCTCCATTATTCGGAGAATCCTCTCTTCTTCAATTATTTATCGGTCAGTTGCAGAAATTCTTCCACGTCTTCAAGCGACTTCTTTACTGCTTTTTCCCAGAAATCGCGTTGAGTGAGATCGACACCAAGGTGCTTCATTGCAAGCTCCTCCACTGTCATGGATGCGGTATCTTTCAACAGTGCCATATATTTTTCTTCGTAGTTTGTCCCTTGCTCCAACGCTTGTGTGTAAATACCTAATGAGAAAAGGTAACCAAATGTATAAGGGAAGTTGTAGAAAGGAACCTGTGTGATAAAGAAGTGCATCTTAGAAGCCCAGAATGTTGGATCATATTCTCCTAATGCATCGCAATAAGCCTCTTTTTGCGCCTCTACCATCAGCTCGTTCAATCTTTCCACACTTACAAGCCCCTTTTTACGCTCATCATAAAATCTTGTTTCAAACAAGAAGCGTGCATGGATATTCATATAGAACGCGACGCTGCGCTGAATCTTATCTTCAAGAAGGGAGATTTTCTCCTGCTCGTCTTTTGCGTACTTCACAGCTGCATCCGCAACGATCATCTCCGCGAATGTTGACGCCGTTTCCGCTACATTGCTTGCATAGAAGCGGTTCAATGTCGGTACCCCATGCATGGCATGCTGATGGAATGCATGTCCAAGTTCATGTGCCAATGTAGAAACATTAGACAGCGTACCGGAATAAGTCATGAAGATTCTGGACTGGCCGGATTCAGGGAAGCTTGTACAAAAACCACCAGGGCGTTTTCCATCTCTGTCTTCTGCCTCAATCCAACGGTCCTCAAAGGATTTTTTTGTGAACTCTGTAAGTTCAGGTCCGAATTTAGAGAATTGTTCAATGATGAAATCGGCGCCTTCCTGATAGGAAAGGATGGTTTCCTCTGCAGAAAGAGGTGCAGAAACATCATACATATTTAATTTTTCCAGACCCAGCAGTTGTGCCTTGCGCTCAAGATATTTCTTCAATGTGCCTTTGTGGTCGGTGATCACTTGCCACATCATATCCAATGTCTCTTGCTTCATGCGATTATTTTCCAGGGGCTCTTTCAACACAGAGTCCCATCCGCGTTGCTCGTATACTTGCAAACGGAAACCTCCAAGGTGATTCAATGCCGCCCCGATGGTTTCCGCTTGACCTTCCCACGCCTTTTTCCATGCATCTGAAACTTTTTTACGGACTTCCCTGTCTCCATTGGAGAAACGGTTATGCGCTTGTCCAACAGAAAGCTCTTTTACCTCTCCGTTTTCTTCAACCGGAACTTTAATAGTGCCGACGATAGAATTGTATAATTTACCCCAAGCATGGTAACCGTCCACTGCAAGGGATGTAACAAGTTTTTCCTGAGTAGCAGGCAGTTTATCCCCCGCTCTTCGTCTTCTTTCATTTAATACATATTCTAAAGGCTGGAAAGCTTCCTTTTGGATAAGGTTTGCCCATGCTGCTTCATCAATCTCCACCAGCTTCTCATCCAGAGCACCCAATTGCACTTGCAGTTTCGCATGTAATTGCGCCACTTTCCCTTGAAGTTGGGAAGCTCCCTTGTCCTTTACATCCTGTGCAAGCAGGCAGCTGATAAAAGCGGAAGCTTGGACCACTTTCTTGACGACACTTTCATAAGAAGTAAGAACATCCTCAAGAGTATCTGGAGAGAACGCTTGAATCTCCTGCTCAAATTGTTCTAATTCTTTCTGAATCTCTGATAAATATGTATGGAATTCTTTTGAGTTACTTCCACCTTGGAAAAATACTTCTAAATCCCAAGTCTCACTGTATGTTTTTGTTGTCACGATGTAATGTCCCCCTTTTGGCATTATAGATTTATTATATACGAAGTGTGTAAATATTTCTACAATTCTAAACTATTTGATACACTTAAATTTCGTCTTTCGAAATTATTTCTGGCCATACTTATTATTTTCAGGCAAAAAAACTTATGCCCGAGAGCATAAGCTTATCTGTAAAGGTGATTTTTACAATAATATGCGCCGCCAATTAACAACAAGATAAACAAGATCACTAAAAGACCATACAACCATCCACCAAAAAATCCAGGCCCATATGGTCCAGGATATGGCGGGGGACAACAACCGTACCCAGGGTACCCGTACATACCATCAACCCCTTTCTCCATCTAGGTATCTACACTACTACCATATGCAAATCCCACAAAAGAGACAGGGCAAACGCGGAGAAAACGGGAATTTTTTTGGGTTTTTTGCTTTAAGGGGTCAGACCCCTGCAGGAATTTCCCTTTACATGTAGAAACCCCTTGGGAGAGGACTATCACCAAGGGGTTGTCATTATTAAACCTATTTAGCCTATATAACCTTTAAAACTGAAAACCGTATATAGCCCAAATATAGCTTTTGACTATTGTTTTTTCTTTTCTTTTTCGGCTCGGTAGAATTCGTGGAACATTTTCATGAGTGCCCGTTTTTCGATCCTGGAGACATAGCTTCTAGAGATGCCAAGTTCTTTGGCAATCTCGCGCTGCGTCTTCTCATCCTTCAGATCAAGGCCAAAACGGCCCACGATCACTTCCCGCTCCCTTTCATCGAGTACATCGATATACACTTTGATCTTTTCAAGCTCCATATTCAGCTGAATGGTATCAATTACATCCTCTGATTCCGATTTCAGGACGTCAATCAGGCTAATTTCATTGCCTTCTTTATCCTGGCCGATGGGATCATGGAGGGATACATCTTTCTTTGTCTTTTTCAAAGCCCTTAAATGCATCAATATTTCGTTTTCAATACAGCGAGCTGCATAGGTCGCAAGCTTTGTCCCCTTTCCTGAGTGGAAACTTTCAATCGCTTTGATCAACCCGATTGTCCCGATGGAAATCAAATCTTCCGAATCTTCCCCGGTATTTTCAAACTTTTTTACAATATGTGCCACCAGCCGCAAGTTATGTTCAATTAGTAGATTCCTTGCCTCTTCATTCCCCTCTGCCATCAATTTCAAGTATTTCGCTTCATCCCCAGATGACAATGGTTGTGGAAATGCATTGTTTTTAACATAAGAAACTAGAAAAACAAGTTCTTTGATTAAGTATCCTACCGATGCTAGTATGCTTGACACACTTTCACCTCCAAAGAAATGCTTAGGCAAGAGCCCAGTAATAATTCTTATGTAGGAAAAGGCTTACGTGTGCAAGTACACTTCAAAATAAATCCAAAATTAACTGTCATATTAACTATTCCTATAAAACATTAATTTATGTGTCAATTCTGACGATTAATGGTACAATTTCAATAAGAAGAACAAATGTTCATCCCAAAGAACAAAAAAATCTTCCTATCGAAATAGGAAGATCTTAATATTGAATATACGGGTATTTTTTCAATTTGGAAGGAATGGTACCTTTGCCTACTTTGACTACACTGTACTCTTGAAACAAAGTTTCAAACCACTTAGAGACTTCTGCATATGTTTTATTTTTGTAATCCACAAGCTGGGCAACCCGGTAACGCCTACGCGCCTTTTGCTCACGATCTACTACGATAAACCAAAAGCATGTAAGCTCAAAAGTGTTCGTACTGGTCATTGACATGATATCAGCCTTCCTTTTTAGAATTATTTATTAATGTAAAGGCGGTAACTCATTTGTTTTAAAATCATCAGATGGACCCGCATGAGAAGTAACTGCACTTGCGCCAAACAACGTTAAAGAAACTACTAGAAATGTTAAGATGAACTTCTTCATTTTTCATTACCTCTTTCTATTATTTTATTTGAATTACTGTATAGCTATCTTTAATAAGTATTTTACACTATATCAAAAAAACGCAAATCACTCGATATCGGGTGATTTATCAAATAAATCTATGTTTTCCTCATGTTTCCTATGATTTTCGTTTTCAATTATAACTCTAGGAATATTTTATTAGTTAGGATGTGATATATTGTGGATTTTTCGTTAATTGGGAAAGAGATAAAAATCCTGCGATCTGCACTAAACTTATCACAAGCTGAGTTGAGTGAAGGGATCTGTACACAGTCACAGATCAGTAAGATTGAGAAGGGGGAAGTGTATCCTCTTGCTAATACTTTATATTATATAGCAGAAAGACTTGGAGTGGATATAAATTATTTTTACGATCTAGCCACAAATCCACAATTATCCTATGTAAAGGAAGTTTTTACACAAGCTCGAGAACTATTAAACCGAAGTGAAATTGAAGAAATTTCTGTAATTGTTGAAACTGAGAGAAATAACCCTCTTTTCATTAATAACAGGAATAATAAGCAATTCCTCCTATGGATGGAAGGAATATGTGTTTACCATTTAAAAAAGAATAAAAGAGAGGCTTTAAGACTATTACAAAGTGCTTTGGATTTGACCAAAATGACTTCGAAATTGTTAGGAGAAAGAGAAATAGAAATTCTCAATAGTATGGGTATAGTTCACTTTGAGACTAAAAATTGTGAGGAAGCCTTAAAAATCTTTAACCTTGCAATTGAAAGTTATATGAAAATTCCATATCACCATGATCCTACAATTAAAACGAGAATATTATATAATAAGGGGAAAACTTTAACTAGGTTACATAAACTTGAAGAATCTAATGTAACATGCAAGCAAGCGGTAAAATGGTGCGTGAAACAAAATAGCTTGTACGCTCTAGCCAACCTCTACTACCACATCGGCTACAACTATAGCCTTTTACTTAATAACGATATTGCAATAGAGTATTATAACAAATCCATTCAAATTTTTATGATTCAGGAGAATAAGGTGTTTGTTAAACATATTAAAGAAAAAATCGACGAACTGTCCATTCTTATTGAGTAAATAAAAAAACTAGGCATCTCAGCCTAGTTTTTTTATTTACTTCTTATTCCCCTAAAAGCCCTTTACTTTCCAGGAATTCCTTTGCCACTTCATAAGTTGTCTTGCCTTCGACTGCTACCTGATAATTCATTTCGCGCATTTCGTCGTCATTGATTTGGTTTTCTAGTTTGTTTAAAATGGCTTCGAGTTCAGGGTGCTCATCTAAGGTTTCTTTTCTTAGAAGTGCAGCTCCTTGGTATGGCGGGAAGAGATTTTTATCATCTTCCAGGACTCGGAGGTCAAATTGCTTAATTTCTGCATCTGTGGAGTATGCATCCACAAGGTTGACATCTCCAGTTTCAACTGCTTGGTATCTTAGCTTGGCCTGCATGGTTGTGAGGTTAGGGAAGGTGATGCCATACACTTCCTGGATTCCAAGGTAACCATCTTGACGGTCAGAGAATTCCAGGGTGAATCCTGCTTTCATCTCATTTTTTGCACCATCGAGGTCCGTAATCGTATTTATATCATTCTCTTCCGCAAAATCTTCCGGTATAGCTAAAGCATAGGTGTTATTAAAGCCCATTGGTTGCAAGAAAACCAGGTCATCCTGCTCTAACAGACCTGTTTTTGCTTGTTCAAAAACTTCCTCTTCATCAATGCTTACCGGCTCTTCTTCCATCAGAGTGACTATGGCGGTTCCGGAATATTCCGGGTAGATATCGATATCTTTGTTTATCAATGCTCTATACACAAAGCTTGTATTACCTAATGAGGGACGCAGCTCCACACTTAAATCTGTTTCTTCTTCAATTAATAGTTTATACATATTGATGATGATATCGGGTTCCGCTCCGATTTTGCCACTAATGACAAGGTCAGCTTCGGTTGCTTTCATGATAGCAAATGGTGATAGGAAAAGAAGTACCACCACAATTCCTATGATCATGGCTTTTTTTCCGGCGCCCTGTTTCGCTGCTTTTTCAATCAACCTTAGAACGATATCAAATAATATGGCAAGCAAGGCAGCTGGAATTGCTCCTAGGAGTATTAGTGCATTGTCATTTCTATCTATTCCTAATAGAATCAGACTTCCCAATCCTCCAGCTCCAATCAAGGCTACAATTGTTGCCGTACCGATGATCAATACCATTGCGGTCCTAATTCCTGCCATGATCACCGGCAACGCTAACGGCAGCTCCACCCGGAACAGCCTTTTCATGGATGTCATCCCCATCGCTTTAGCAGCTTCTCGTAATGACGGGTCCACTTCCTTTATTCCGGTGTAAGTGTTCCTTAAAATCGGAAGCAACGCATATAGGAATAAAGCGATGACCGCCGGTAAAAATCCGATCCCGACAAGCGGGATGAGGAGTCCCAATAAAGCAAGCGATGGAATGGTCTGGAGAACGGCTGCCACTCCTATAATCGGTTCTGCAATACGTTCCTTTCTGGTTAAAAATACCCCAAGCGGTACAGAAATCAATACTGCAATCGCTAAGGCAATGACGGATATTTGTATATGTTCCAATAAGGCGGTCCATAACTGGTCACCGCGGGCTGCATATAGATCCTTTAGGAAGTTCATTATACGAGCCCTCCTTCCCTGCTATGTGCATGGAGGAATTGAAGCGCCTTTTCACTTGTCAAAATTCCCACCGGTTCATTTTCATGCATGACGGTGAGGATCTTTTCTTCACTCAAAGACGCCAATGCATCACCAAGGGTAACATTGCTGTTTACCTCCCTTGCAGGAGTAGCAGATGGTTCCAACTCCAATTCTTCCAACAATTCTTTC
Organism: Sutcliffiella horikoshii DSM 8719; assembly: GCA_001648575.1. GTDB lineage: Bacteria > Bacillota > Bacilli > Bacillales > Bacillaceae_I > Sutcliffiella_A > Sutcliffiella_A horikoshii. The sequence goes on from LQXN01000064.1 coordinate 232,958, forward strand.
AATGGCAGTTGGAGAACACTTCTTCTGTTGCCGATGAAGGATTTTACAAATTCATTTTTCGGTTGGTTAATGAACTCTTCCGGGGTACCCACTTGAACGGTTTCTCCGTCTTTCATTAGGCAGATACGGTCACCAAGTGTTAATGCTTCGTTCATGTCATGTGTGACAAAGACGATAGTTTTCTGGATTTTCTCTTTAAGTTTCAGGAAATCTTGTTGCAGCTGTTCCCGGCTCAGAGGGTCAAGTGCACTGAACGGCTCGTCCATCAAAATAATGGGAGGATTTGCCGCCAAGGCTCTTGCAACACCAACACGTTGTTGTTGTCCTCCAGACAATTCAGACGGCTTCCGCTTTTTATAGGTGGAAGGATCTAGGCCCACAAGGCCGAGCAGTTCGTCAACCCGCTCTTTGATATCCCCTTTTTTCCAAGACTTTAATTCTGGTACGATAGAGATGTTTTCTTCTATTGTCATGTGCGGAAACAGTGCAATCTGTTGCAGCACATATCCGATATTCCAGCGTAGTTCATGAATATTATGTTCGGCGATACTTTTCCCATCAATAAGTATGTCTCCGTGTGTCATATTATGTAATCGATTGATCATTTTCAGTGTGGTGGTTTTCCCACAACCACTCGGGCCAATTAATACAAAAAACTCCCCTTCTTTTATTTCTAGATTAAAGGATTGGACTGCTGTCGTCCCATCCTCATATGTTTTTGTCACATCACGAAAGGTTATCAAAACCTGCTCACTCCCAGCCATAAATTTCTCTTTAGCATTTCCTAAAAGCACAACTATAAATACCCAACTTCACAACCTGATAAACTTTGTTCATATTTCACTCAGGATTATTTACTTTCACGTGGTATAATTGGGATGATTTTTTGGACAGAAAGGTGACCATTATGAAAAGAATTTTATATGTTTGGTGTCTGATCATTGTTCTTGTCGTGACAGGATGTGGAATCGAAGGTGGCTCCTCCACGTTGGTGGAGAGTGGCTCTGGCAACCATGAGCAGGAAAAAAAACATACACCAAGTGATACCTCCATAGACGAAACGGAAATCACGACAGAAGGGGAATATGAATTTCCACGATCTGAGGTCCCCCTTGTAAAAGTCATTGATGGGGACACCATTAAGGTGATGGTTAATGGAAAGGAAGAAAATATTCGTTTTCTGCTTGTCGATACTCCTGAAACCAACCATCCCAGGATGAATGGTCCACAACCCTTTGGACATGAAGCAAAAGAGTTTCTGGAAGAGTTCACCGAAGGGAAAAAAATTGAATTGGAATTGGATGTAAGCGAACGGGACAAATATAGCCGGATCTTGGCTTATGTCTACGTGGATGGAGTGTCTGCCCAGGAGGAACTTTTGAGAAGGGGATTGGCGCGTGTCGCATATATTTATCCACCAAACACACGTTATGTCGATCAATTCCAAGCCATTCAAGAAACGGCTCAAATAGCTGGTGTAGGTATCTGGAGTGTGGAGAACTATGCACAGGAGGACGGTTTTTACCCTGAATATGTGGAAGATCCTGAAATAAGTAAGGCAAAGGAAAACAATCCTGATACAGAAAACTGTATCGTCAAAGGTAATATAAGCTCAAGCGGGGAAAAAATTTATCATGTGAAAACTGGTGCATATTATGATAGGACGATCCCAGAGGAGTGCTTTTCCACAGAAGAAGCTGCAAAAGCTGCGGGATATAGAAAGTCAAAACGCTAAATGAAAAGGAGCCCTTCGCGAGGCTCCTTTTTCATTCATTGGTCATCCTGTTCTTGCAATAGCTTCTTCATTTTTCTTGCTTTCAAAATATAAAAAGCTGCCCCACCTAGTAGAATGACAGTAGCCCCCATCATCGTAAAGATCTGGATTGCTTCTTTTCCTGCATGTTGGAAGGCAACACCTATATATAAAAAAACGCTGACAGTCGTTAATATCATGGCATATCTAGTATAATCCTGAATCTTGGCTTGTAACTCCTTAGCATTCATCTAGAATCCCCCCATTTACCATCCACTTTATCATAGATTACTAATTTACCTAGCTTGTAATTTTTCCCTTAGAGTGAAGATAGTCTTTGTTTTTTTCCGTTTTATTCCTGCAACCGAAACCTTTCTCCCCCTTCAAATCCGCTTCATTATGGGGATTTTCTATCATTCTGGAATTTTTGTGGAACCGAACTTTTTTCAATTGGTAAATATCGTTATAATGGAACAATATATCGGGAGGAGGAACGATAATGAAAAAACTACTCGTTGCTTTTTGCTTCTTATCCCTGCTGACAGCCTGTTCTTCTTCAAGTGATACTACGGAGGAAATCATTATTGTAGATACCCCGGACACTAAGGAACATAGCTCGGAAAATCCTGACAATGCCAAAGATGGGACTCTTTATATGAAAGAGAAAAATGAAGATGAGTAAATACAAAAGCCTTCTGCTACAATAACCGCAGAAGGCCTTTTTTACTTTTCATTAAGGTTTAAAATTGATAAATCGCAGAGTATTTTTCTTCAAGATATCGGACAAGGTATTTGGCATCCAACTCTTCACCTGTAACCTTTACAATTAACTCATTGGGGGAATAAAGCTTTCCATATTGATGAATATTCTCTCTTAACCACTCACGGATTGCTTGGAAATCCCCTTGCTCGATTTTATCATAGAAATCAGGCATTTTCTTAAGGAATGTATAAAGAATCTGCGCCGCATACAGGTTCCCAAGTGAATAGGAAGGGAAATAACCGAACCCTCCAAAGGACCAGTGCACATCCTGAAGGACGCCCAACGTATCTGTCGGCGGGGTAATACCTAAGTACTCCTGCATCTTTTCATTCCAGACCTTCGGCAAGTCCCTCACTTCATATTCCCCTGCAAACAGCCCTTTTTCAATTTCATAACGAATCATGATGTGAAGATTATAGGTCAGTTCATCTGCTTCCACACGGATAAAAGAAGGATCCACCCGATTTGTCGCTGCATAGAAATCTTCCAAGGAAACATCATTTAATTGCGCAGGGAAATGTTCTTGTAAGTCTTTATAAAAATAGCTCCAGAATTCCTTACTGCGGCCTACCATATTTTCTAGAAAACGAGATTGGGATTCGTGGATTCCAAAAGACGTTCCCCTTCTGATGACTCTTCCTTCGAACTCAGGGTTCACACCTTGTTCATACATGCCATGACCCGCCTCGTGTATGGTACCAAAAATGGCAGAGCGGACATTATCCTTTAAATATCTGGTAGTGATTCGCACATCACCCGTGTTTACGGAAGAAGCAAACGGATGGACCGTTTCATCCAAGCGGCCACCATCCATATCAAAGCCAATTAGAGGCAGCAGGTATTGGTTGAATTTCTTTTGTCCGTCAATATCGTAATCCTGGGCAAAGATATCTTCCCGTGGCTGATTTTTAGCAGCCTTGATTTTATTAAGGATTTCCACACTTTTTTCACGAAGATCTTTGAACAGTACATCCAATTTTTCTACAGTAAGACCTGGTTCAAACTCATTTAGCATGGCGTTGTACGGATGCCCCTCATAGCCATGATATTCTCCGAATTTCTTTTTGAATGCCAATACTTTTTCCAAGACAGGTGCATAAGAAGCAAAATCATTCTTCTCGCGCGCATCCTCCCAAGCCTCATTTGCATCATTGATCAAAATGACATATTCCTGATATTCTTCGGCCGGTATTTTACTGGACTTGTCAAAATTCTTTTTGCGTTCTGCAACACATGCTTTTGTGACTTCATCCAATTGCGTCCAAATTTTTTCCTCTGTTAAGTAAGTAAGCAACTCACCCATTTCACTTGAAATGGATAACTTAAATGCTTCGGTCGATAAAGTTCCCCGAGCCTTCCCAAACAGGGATCTCCCCTTTTTAGGAGCTTTTGTTTTAGAGTCCCAGCTAAGGAGCCCCAAAACATCACTATAGTGGCAAAGCTTCTCATCAAGCTTATTGAAGGCTTCCACTTTTTCTTGTATGTTTTTTTCCAATACAGGTACTGTTGACATGAATTATCCCCCTAGTAAAAATAGTATGAAAATTATGTATTCTAATCTATTATAACAGAATGTTGTGTGGGGAATAAAATAAATTAATTCATAAAAAAGCCCTATAAGAGACATGCTCCCACAGGGCCTAATTTTACTTATTATCCTTCTATCGCTTGCTTCAAATCTGCAATCAGATCTTCCACATCTTCGATTCCAACAGAAATACGTACAAGTCCGTCTACAATCCCAAGCTCTGCACGGCGTTCTGCAGGAATGGATGCATGTGTCATGCGTGCAGGGACAGAAATCAAACTTTCCACCGCACCAAGACTTTCTGCCAAAGTGAAATACTTAATTCTTGCTAACAGCTGATCAGCTTTCTCAGCACTTCCGATATCAAAGGATACCATCCCGCCGAAACCTCCAGCCTGTTGTTTTGCAACATCATGGTTTGGATGATCTTCTAGACCAGGGTAGTAAACTTTCCCCACAAACGGATGGCTTTCTAGGAAATCCACAATTCGGCGGGTATTCTTTTCAGTCGCCTCCATACGCAGCCCAAGCGTCTTGATTCCCCGCATCAATAGCCAAGAATCCTGAGGCCCTAAAATACCACCTGTTGAGTTCTGAACAAAGTGCAGTTCTTCTGCCAATTTTTCTGAATTGACGACAACAAGGCCCGCTACAACATCACTGTGACCACCAATATACTTAGTTGCACTGTGAAGGACAATGTCTGCACCAAGATTGATCGGAGTCTGCCAGTATGGTGTGCTGAAAGTGTTATCAACGATTGTCAGCAAGTTATGCTTTTTCGCGACTAAGCTCGCTCTTTGAATATCTGTCACCTTTAACAATGGGTTTGTCGGTGTTTCAATGAATAACGCTTTTGTATTGTCCTGAATAGCAGCTTCGATATTTTCAACTTTACTAGTATCCACGAATGTGGAACTGATCCCCATCCTGTTCAATACCTTCGTCATCACACGGTACGTCCCGCCGTACACATCATCAGTCAAAACAACATGGTCCCCACTGTCAAACAGCATCATGACAGCTGTAATGGCCGCCATACCGGATCCAAAAGCAAAGCCCGCTTTCCCGTTTTCTAAATCCCTGATTAATTCCTCAAGTGCATGACGTGTAGGATTTCCTGTTCTAGAGTACTCATAACCCTTGAAATTCCCTACACTCTCTTGTTTATAAGTACTGACTTGATAGATCGGAGTGGATACAGCACCAGTATGCGGATCTCCGAATATTCCACCATGTATCAATTTCGTTTTTTTATGCATATTAAATGCCTCCTTCATAAATCTTCTTGCTTAGATAGCGTTCACTGCTATCTGCAAAAATCATCACAATGTTTGTTCCAGATTGTGCAATTTTTGCTTCTTCCAAGGCTGCGTGCAATGCTGCACCTGATGAGCTGCCCACCAATAAGCCTTCCTTTTGCGCCAATTCCTTCACACGGTCAAATGCATCAACATCGTATACCGTATGGATGGCATTGAAATAGGTTTCATCCATATAACCAGGGAGGAATTCCATCCCGATACCTTCCGTTTTATGCGGACCTGATTCCCCGCCATTCAAGATTGATCCCTCCGGTTCCACGATGACCGTTTTCACTTCAGGATTCTTTTCTTTTAAATACTTCGCCGTACCCATGAAGGTCCCACCTGTACCCGCTCCTGCCACAAACACATCCACCTGTCCATCCAACTGCTCCCAAAGCTCAGGACCTAAAGTTTTGTAATAGGTTTCCGGATTGGCAGGATTGCCGAACTGTTGCGGACAATAGGAATTAGGGATTTCCTTGTTAAGCTCTTTGGCTTTCTCTATTGCACCCTTCATCCCAAGCGATGTTGGAGTATGGACGATCGTCGCACCAATGGCCTTCATAAGGTCTTGTTTTTCGACACTGAATTTTTCAGGCATACACACCATCACCTTATAGCTGGTACCAACTGCAGCAAGGGCAAGGCCGATCCCGGTATTTCCAGCAGTCGGTTCAATGATGGTCCCACCTTCTTTCAGCTTCCCGGAACGTACCGCATCTTCCAATAGCTCTTTCCCTAAGCGGTCTTTAATACTACCGCCAGGATTATAAAATTCGAGTTTTGCAAAGAGGCGAACCCCTTCTCGTACCTCAAAATTAGTCAACTCCACGACAGGTGTATTGCCTATCAGTCCATGGACATTCTTAAAAACGTTCATCTAGTATCCCCCCGCACACATTCCATCAGTGTGTTAAGCGTTTTTCAGCTCGCTTAGCATATTTTCAATCAACATGGAAGAATGCAATGCCGCCTTGCTTAAGAACTGATCAAAGCTGATATTGGATTCTTTTCCAGCAATATCCGATAACGCACGAATGACTACAAACGGTACTTTAAAAGCATGACAGACTTGAGCGATTGCCGCTGCTTCCATCTCCGCCGCCTGCAGTTCAGGCATCTTTTCACGAACCGCTTCCACTCGTACCGGGTCGTTCATAAAGGAATCACCAGTCGCGATCAACCCTTCCACAACCTGCATGCCGCTTACATTTTCAGCAGCTTTTTTAGCTACTGCCATAAGCTTCGCATCCGCTTCAAAAGCTGCCGGTAAACCAGGGACTTGTCCGTACTCATATCCAAAAGCTGTCACATCCACATCATGATGGCGGACCTCCGTTGAGATTACAACATCTCCAACGTTCAAGGATGGAGAGAACCCACCAGCAGAACCAGTATTGATGACAACTTCCGGTTTAAAACGCTCCAACAGCAAGGAAGTGCTGAGTGCCGCATTCACTTTCCCGATACCTGATTTAGAAAGGATGACATCAACGCCATTCAATGTTCCTGTATAATATTCACAACCTGCTACAGTTGTCGTTTCCATGCCCTCAATCTTTTCACGCATGATGGTTACTTCTTCTTCCATTGCTCCGATGATTGCTACTTTCATTCCTAGAATCCCTCTTTTCATAGAATTAGCGGACGGAACGACTCACTTTCATTGAAAAGAGAGAGTGTGATTGCCCGCCTGCTACTGTTTTGTCGCTTCCATTACCCAGACAAAATGATTAAAACGCTGAAACTCCACTTTGAATCCATGTTGCTCAAAGATTCCGGTGAGGACATCCATCGTTGTATAATATTCCGTTTTCAAATCGTTAGCCAAATTGAGAAACGTATGCTTTTCTGCCTGTTCGATTGTCGCTCTGTACGCCTCTTTATTTTCAAAGACGGTATCAGCAAATACTATTTTACCACCTTTACCAAGTAACTTTCCATAGTGCGACACCGCTTCTTCCTTTTCTGCATCTGTCAGATGATGAAACGCATACGTACTGACGATCGATTGAATCGGTTCAGATGGCACCGGAAAACTCAAAAAATCCCCGTCTTCAATACTGACAGTCTGAGGTAGCTTTTCCGCAGCCTTCTCCCTCATCGTCTTAGAAGGCTCGATGGCATACACTTTATGATCGTTTTTCAACAGCTCTGCCGTAAGATTCCCGGTTCCAACACCAAATTCAACCACAGGAGTTAAAGCCTTAGAGGCAACATCCTTCAAAATGTCATTATAGCCTCGGAATACCTCCGCATATTCCTGGTCTTTCCCGCTTACCGTCGCATCATAATAGTTTGCCCAATCATTAAACAGTTCGACGAATTCACGCCCCATTGATGATCACTCCATCTATAATTTATATAATTCCTATGAGTATAGTATGTTTTAAAAAAATTACTGTTCTCAATCTATCACATCTTTCTATTTTCTTCAACGAAAATGTTTGGTACGATGTACATGGATAGTTGGTAGAAGAAGGGTTAGAACAGTTTCATAGGTTCTAACAAACTCAGCGGATTAAACCCGACGAAAGGACTAGGGATTATGAATTTTGAATTTAGTTTACTAGAAGATAAAGTGGAATTTTTTGAAGCACCAGATCTAAAATCGTTGGAAAAGAAAATAAACGAACAAATCGACCATAACCGGGCCATCATGCTTGGAGTACATTCAGTATCCCACCAGATGCATGTGGATGAGGAAGGCAGACGTTTCTACAGTGCAGCCGTGCACTTTAAACTACGTGCTAAATAGCATCGGCTTTGTAACCTTTTGGAAGATCAGTCCGTCTAGTAAGTTGAGAAAGGGGCGGACTGCATGCGATATTTATATTTTTGGATGGGCATTGCGATACTTTTCATATTGACAGGATGCAATGCAGTTACAGGGACAGTCGATCCGGAGCAGATGACCCCACCAGATGTTGTTGTGAAAATAAATGGGGATACATATGAAACGGTACGGGGAAGCTTCTGCTGGAGCAATAACCGCCAAGGAGTCTGCGAGGAATACGCAGGTTCTGTGGAACTATTGGCAGATAAAGAACCAATAGTGGCAGCTCCAGGCGAAGAAGTAACGATCGACATACCAAATGGACTTGTACCGGATGAGTATTCTGTGGATTTTTCGTTGACAAACCAATACGAAAACCACGTCATCCTTGCCGTTGACCACAAATTTACTGCACCAAAAGAAGAAGGACTGTATTACTTTTCTTATTTTGCCAGATGGAAAAATAAAGGTAATGCCTTTTATGCATTTTTGATTGAGGTGGATGAAAGCGCTCGGGAGTGAGCGTTTTTTATCGTCTAACAACTAAAGGAAGTATTTACGATTTTTATAGTTTCCTTCAAATTTAAGGTTTAAGGAGGATAAATATTTAGAGGTAATTGATGAGGACCCTAAATGAAGAAACCACCTTATGTCTTTGTTAGTGATGGTGTCCCCAAGCAAGAGTTTATAATCCGATACCGCCTCAAAGTGTGCGGTAATAGAATATGAGCCACATTTTTGACAACCCCATGTTAACCTCCTTTTTTTCATTGGAGTATTTGTACAAGAAGGACAGATTACTCCAGTAATTAATTCTTGCGCTTCAATTTTGTAAAAGTCAAGAAGGTTAAACTCATCCCGAGTATGTTTTTTTATCATTAGTCTGGAGAGCTTATGAAGTTCTTTCATACTTATTTGTTCGGCATTGTGTAAACCATTAATCTCTTTAATTCTGTTCGGAAGGTTTGTATGGAAAGTGACTTTCTTTCTAATGGAGGGGGTTGTTTTGATGAGAGTGGCACTTGTATGGGTCAATGCGATTAGACTTGCGATTGGAATCGGAGGGAAATTATATTTTTCTAACCAAAGTGCAAGCTGATATCTTTGACGTGCCATTTGCGAAAGAGGATCTCCTAGCTTTTCAACCCCGCCATTATTAGGTAAATGTCTCAAAAGTTGATTTGCAGGTTCATCAAACTCTAATGTTCCTTGAATATACTTTGAATCGACTATAATACAATGTGTTGGCGAGAGAAGTAATGTATCCATTTGAAAGTATCTGCCTTTCGGATCTTCTAGCCTGAGACTATTAAGGATTAAGTAATTATTTTCCGGAAGAAAGCTCAAAAAGTAATCCATTGCCTCTTCTCCTTTATGACCATAATGCAGCCTCCCATATTCATTTTCCAATAATGGATTTTTTGGATGGGTTTTAGGTACCCTCCGCATGGCAGCTTCATGAGTCAGCAACCTATGTGACTTTTCTCTTTGTTTTTTTATCATTTTAGACCTCCCTTGTCATGATCCTTACTATATTCTCGTCTTCTCCCTCAATATCCTGCATTAGGAACCGCTTTCTTAGAGCATTTTGTTGTGGCGGACTATTATTGAATCCCCTTTTGAAATGTTTATTTTCCAAACTCCCTGTTTTATTTTCCATTCAGCAAAAATACATGCCGTATCTCCCAATTTATTTTCCATTCAACAAAAATACATGCCAAAACTCCACTTTTACTTTCCGTTCGACAAACCACCCTACCAATCGACACACCCCTTCCCACCCATGAAGACCCAATTACCTATTTCTAACAACCCCATTTCCCCCTGCACCTTCCTACCCCCCATTCAAAAGCCCCTCAACACTTCAATCCCTTGACCTTCCCCAAGTCTCCAAGTCTCCACTCCCTAGCTTCCCGAGTCCTCCAAGTCCCCAGCTCCCCCACTTCCCCGAGTCCTCCGAGTCTCCACTCCCCCCATCACACCGCAACCCCAATCCCACAAAAAAAAGACCCACCCCAAAGGGATGGACCCACCAACATACAAACTATTATAAGGACTTAACCTGTTCCACCTTGGTTGGCTTCCAACCTTTGTTGGTCACCCACTCCAAGTAAATTTTGAAGTTCTCACCGGTGGATTTATCCTTTATGGATGCCACAGCCAAATGCTCGCTGCCGCCATTACCTAAGAAGTACAAGGTGTAGTCCCCACTGTTCAGGCCTGTTGCTGCGTGAACGGCATCCAACTTTTCTTTCCAGTCGACATGGCCCTCGTCATATACAGAAGTATGTGGTTCGGACTGCGTAGTGCCGACAGAACCCCACCCTGGATTTGACATCGTTTTGATGACGTTAGGGTCATCGGAGTTTTCGGAAACCTCCGTTTCAGAATCCTCTGCTTCATTGGGGTCTTCTTCTTTTTCCTCTTCGTCAGCTTCCTCGGTCTCAGGCTTTTCCTCGGTCTCAGGCTTTTCCTCTTCTTCAGGCGGAGCCGTTTCTTCTTCGGCTTCCTGCTCTGCATCGTTCTCTTGTGTTTCGCTTAATTCTTGTTCTTCTGTTGCCAGCTGGTTTTCGCTGTCTCTTTCTGGATCATTTTTCCCGAAGAACAAGGAAGAAGCAAGAACGACGATAAATATGAATACAACACCAATCAAGATATTCAAGATCATGTTTGTTTTTTTGCGTTTGGTTGTTCGGCCGTAACGTGAGCCACCTTTGTTAAAGTTTAAAGACATGACAGTCCCTCCTAGTCAGAGCCAAAAATAGTATTATTACAATAGTTTATTGTACCATCAATACTATAGAAAGCACAGTGAAAAGGATTGGCATCAACGTTCGGGGTTTTCCAATTTGTACAACTGCTGGACCATTTCCACATAGACTGATGAAACATTGTTCTCATCTAAGACATCCAATTCCACCATGACCATGGCGTATTTAGGGCTTTGGATAGGAAAGTAGCCTGCAAACCACCTATTAAGCAACTCCCTGTCACCTTCCACAAGTTTCCCTGTCTGGGCGGTACCGCTTTTACCCGCTACCTCATAGGGCAGATCGCGCATCCTCCAGCCTGTGCCAGTATCTGCCGCCACCACTTCCCTTAGAAGATGTTGGAGCTGCATGACTGTATATGGAGACAGCTTGTCGACCTCTCTGTCATGTTCCGGGAACGAATAGAGAGACGTGCCATTTTTATAAAGGATATCACTGACAAGCTTGACTTCCTTTGATTTTCCTCCTCGGGCAATGGTTGCCATCATATTTGCCATGGCAAGCGGCGTTACTTTTACATCCTTTTGACCGATGGAGGTTTGCGCAATTGCGAGCGGTACGCCTTTTTCATTGGCATCTGTCCATATTACGTTTTCTTTTTCAGCGGGGATTTGAATAAAATCTTCAAAGCCAAACATATTTCCCCGCCAGCCTACTGTACCTGTAAGCCCCAGAATGTCAGCGTACTTGTCCAATACTTCCTTGTCCTTTGCCACCAGCTGCTTGCCGATTTCTCCAAAAGTATAATTGCAGCTCTGGGCAAAGCTTTTTTCAAGGTTAAGGGTGCCCATACGTTTTTCTTCGTCTTTCAAAAGATCACCGCGGATGTCCAAATCGCAATTATATGTCATGTCTTTATCCACGATATTTTCTTCGATCGCAGCCGCTGTTACAACCGTTTTAAATACTGAGCCAGGGAAATGTGGTTCTAGCATCAGGTTATGTGCACCAGGCCCTTTTAATGGACTTTGCGAATCAAGGGAAGGCTTTGACACCATTGCTACGACTTCATTCGTTGCGATATCCAAAATAACGAGCCCGCCCTTTTTCACTTTATAGTCATCCAACACTTTTTCCGCCATCTGCTGGATATCCTTATCAAGGGTGGTCTTGACTGATAGTGGGTAGTAGGGATTGGAAGGGGACATATACCGAACATCAATACCGAACAGCGGGCCTCCAAATCGGTCTACATGATAAAGGAGTTTAGTAGCCCCCTCCGGCAGGATGATTTCGTCGAATGCCTGTTCAAGCCCGGAAACCCCAATTGGAGTATGCGGGGAATAGTTTTCCTTTTCCACCTTATCGGGATATCGTTCCAAAAACGTTTCAACGTCCTCCCCTGTCATCCCGATCACATGTTCAGCAATGTTGTCCTTTAACTTGAACTGGCGATATAACGCGACAACCCCAGGGTAATCAAGTTCATTGACCTTCTCCAATTTCTCTTCTGTCAGACTTTCTGAAAGGACCACAGGCTTTTTGGCATCTGCAAGCAAGCGGTCGATTTCATTGGTGGTCATTCCTACTATGCCTGCTAGCTCATCCTTTGGCCAATCAAGGCCGTTAAGAAATGGAAACAAGATGACACTTGGAAAATAATCGTGAGTCAGCGGAAGACCATTGCGGTCGATGAACCGTCCGCGCCCTTCATCAATGATCAATGATTGTGTTCTCTGTTTAACACTCGCTTCGATTAGATTTATATGATCTTTTGTAAAGGACTCTGTACTGATCAGCTGCACTTGAACAAGCCTGCCGATCAGCAAGCTTAATAGCAATATCACACAGATTCCAAGTTTATTGATTCTCCCTCTGATTAACCGTTGCATAAAAAACACCTCATCAACATTGTTGACGAGGTGTGATTTTTTTAATCAATTCGGCTGTTTTCAATAGAAATCGATGTTAGCGGCTTGTAAGGTTGACCGTTTCTTTTTCACTTCAGTCACTCGCTTTCCGCGGGGCGGCGCTTGAGCCTCCTCACAACGCTTGAGGCCACTGAAAAAGTACAATATTTTAGTTATCTGTTTCATACCGCTGTTGATTTCCGCAAACGGCTGCGCTTATCCAGAGGGCGACCTTGAGCCTCCTCGGGCTGCGCCATGCGGGGTCTCAAGATTGTCGCTATCCCCCCGCCTTTTGCTCCAATCAATAGCTAGAAGTTCAAAATAAGATTAGTTTTATGGTTATTCAGTGGCCTCCAATGCTCGGGGGTCTCAAGTCTACCGCTACCTCCCGCCGGAGTCGAGTGCCTTTCGCTACAATCCATTCTTCCATCTAAATTTTGGATTGCAAGTAGCTTTTATAACAGCCTTGCTTAATTTACCGAAACAATTTTCACGTTCATTTCTCCGCCTGGAGTCTGGATCGTTACTTCATCGTTTACACGTTTGCCCATAAGGGAGCTGCCCATTGGTGATTCGTTTGAGATGTTGCCTTCGAACGGATCCGCTTCGGCACTACCTACGATGGTGTAAGTTTCTTCTTCTCCATCCGGAAGTTCCATGAATGTTACAGTCTTTCCAAGACCGACAGCATCTGTTTCCTTATCTTCCTGGATGATTTTTGCGTTACGGACCATTTGCTCAAGAAGCGTTATGCGGCCTTCCACGAATGCCTGCTCTTCTTTTGCGGAATCGTACTCGGAGTTCTCAGAAAGGTCTCCGAAGCTTCTTGCTATCTTAATGCGTTCTACCACTTCTTTACGTCGTACGGATTTCAGGTTCTCTAATTCTTGTACAAGCTTGTCTTTCCCTGCTTGTGTCATTGGATATACTTTCTCTTGTGCCATGACTTTTCACTCCTTCTGTAATTGCATTCCCCAATTTACGTTGTATCTTTATGGCAATAAAGTTCAAAGCCTATGTAAATGCGGAAAAAGATGTACCCACTAAATGGAATACATCGTCGCTCCTTCCACAATTGGAAAATTCTCTAGCTTCTCATATGTTATTACAAAATCTCTTTTTGTTCAAGAATTGTTTGAATTTTTGTTACCATCAAGTCGATTGCTACATGGTTTTGTCCGCCTTCTGGGATGATGATGTCTGCATATCTCTTGGTTGGTTCGATAAATTGATTATGCATCGGTCGAACTACTGTCACATATTGTTCAATGACCGAATCGATGGTACGTCCGCGGTCCTTGATGTCACGAAGCATGCGGCGGATGATGCGGATATCGGCATCTGTGTCCACAAAAAGCTTTATATCCATTAAGTTACGCAAACGTTCGTCTTCTAATACCAAAATTCCTTCTACAATGATAACATCTTTCGGTTCTACTTCAATCACCTGGGAGGATCTTGTGTGAAGGGTGTAGTCGTACACCGGTTTTTTCACTGTATCATATTGTAGTAAGTTCCCAATATGATGGATAAGAAGATCGTTGTCGAATGCCAATGGATGATCATAGTTGGTTTTCAATCTCTCTTCCATCGGTACATCCGCTTGATCCTTATAATAGTAGTCCTGTTCAAGCATCAGGATGGACTTCTCTGTAAAATGATCAAAGATTGCTTTTGTTACACTTGTTTTTCCTGAGCCAGAACCTCCGGCTACCCCGATTACGATCGGTTTCTTCCCCATTTCCTTACTGCCCCTTTCGCATCATGTTATTTGGATAGACCGGTTTTTCCACTATGAATTTGATGATTTGCAGCGGATGACGGGCTACATCTAGTTCTCTACCCTTTTCATCCCAAATCTTATCTATTTTCTGTGTGAAATTATCCATTCCCGGACCGAAAAATTCCACTTCTTCTCCAGGCTTGAAAAAATTGCGCTGTTGCAGCGTAACCATCTGTGTTGCCGCATCATAATCAAGCACTTGTCCTACAAAGTCAAAGGCAGTCTTCTTGCTATGGTTGCCAAACATCTGCTCTTTATACCCGGGGACCCCCTCAAAGAAGGCGGGAGCTGTTTCACGGTTTGCACATTTATCAAGCTCTTCCAGCCATTCCTGCTGGATGACAAAGTTCTCTGGATCTGCACAATAAGCATCGATCACTTTACGGTACACACTGACAACTGTTGCCACATAGTGAATGGATTTCATGCGTCCTTCTATTTTCAAGCTGTCTATACCAAGTTCTATCATTCTCGGAATGGATTCAATCAGCTTTAAGTCTTTAGGGCTCATTGCGAATGGCGCATCGTCTTGTGCAAACAACGCTTTCTCTTCTCCGTCTTTCATTTCATAGAGGTCGTAATCCCAGCGGCAAGATTGGCAGCAGCCCCCACGGTTGGAGTCACGTGCTGTCATATGGTTACTTAACGTACAACGGCCGGAATAGGCGATACACATTGCGCCGTGGATGAATGTCTCAATTTCAATATCCACTTTTTCTTTCATTTCACGGATCTCTTCTGCACTTGTTTCACGCGCAAGCACGACACGCTCCAATCCTTCCTCTTTCCAGAATTGAACTGCTTTCCAGTTAGACAAGGACTGTTGTGTGCTGAGGTGTACTTCAAGTCTTGGTGCCACTCTGCGGCAAGTTTCAATGATGAGTGGATCTGCAACGATAATACCATGGACCCCAGCTTCTTCAATGCCGCGTAGATAGTCATCAAGGCCATCCATATTTTCGTTATGTGCAAATATATTTGTAGTTACATAAATTCTCGCACCAAATTTCTCCGCAAACTGGACCCCTTCTGCCATTTCTTCAAAAGTGAAGTTGCCGGCGTTCGAGCGCAGGCCATATTCCTGTCCGCCGATGAATACGGCATCCGCCCCATACTGCACGGCAATTTTCAATTTTTCGATATTCCCTGCAGGGGCAAGCAATTCGGGCTTTTTCACAATAACACGTTTGCCATCCACTATTTTTGAGATTTTATCATTTATATAGGTTGTCATAAAAGGCTACCTCCTTTTCAACTTAATAAACCGTTTCCTTGAAGAAGAATCCTGTGTCCAGTGGACGATGATCCTGCTGCAGCTCTTCTAGTTCACTTAGTAGATCGTCTTTGATATCTTCGTACTGTTCTCTATCTTCTACGCACAAATCGATCGCTTTGCGGTAGCGTTTTGTCACTTCCACAATATATTCCGGGTTTTGGAGCACCCCGTCAATTTTGAAGCTGTCCACTTCTGCGTCAATCATATCTTCCAATTCATCAATGATGCACATATCATTCGGGCTCATGATGTGGGTACCATTTTCATCTTCATAAACAGGGTATTTATTGTTACGTTCTTTATCGTGAAGCAACATGGCTCTTTCTTTTCCTTTTTCAACTTCCATCGTTTTCCCCTGGTATTCAAAATAGTGCCCGATAAGGGAACGTTTCGATTGGAACATACAGGTCATGCCGTGTACTTGCACTTCAATTTCCACTTCAGCATTTTCTTTGATTTCTATGATGGAATCCATGTTTAATTCACGCGCAAGAACAGCACGTTTGGAACCTTTTCTACCCCAATAGTTACAGGTATGGAAGTTGGTTGCCGTCGTTTCAGTATTCCAATGAAGCTTCATCTCAGGAGCCACTTCTCTTGCAGCCATCAGAACAGCAGGATCTCCAAAAATCACAGCATCAGCTTTCATATCGTTTAAAAATTGCAGATAATCGGAAAGGTCCTCAACTTTTTCATTATGAAATAGTGCATTCATTGCCACATACACTTTTTTGTTCTGAGCATGAGCAAGTGCAATGGCCTCTATTATTTGATCTCTGCTAAATTCCCCAGCAAGGCGCAACCCAAAACGTTGTTCACCGATGACAAATGCATCTGCACCAGCACCCAACAGATCTTTCATATTATCGATATCTATAGGAGTCACTAACAGCTCTGGTTTTTTCATATTTTTTCACCTCTTTTTTTACTGATGGCAATTCCATCACCGACAGGCAGAATGGTAGTAATATAATCTTGGTGGTCCATCAACCATTTGTTGTAGCGGTCAATTTTTTTCACAAGGTTTCTTATTCTTTTAGGTTCGATCGCTTCGTGGTCTTCTGCAACCAGCCCACGGAAAAGGACATTGTCAGTAATGATGACTCCTGAATCGATCAACAGAGGCTCGTACATCGTAAAGAAGCGCTCATACTGACCCTTTGCTGCATCTACAAAAATCAGATCAAAAACGCCCTTCCGTTCTACTTGCTCGAGCACTTCAAGGGCATCCCCAAAAATCAAATCGATCCGATCCTCTAGCCCAGCCTCTGCAATATGTTCCTTCGCTTGCAGGTATCTATGTTCATCACGCTCTATTGTAACGATGTTCACATCGGGTATTGACTGCGCCATCCTGATGGCAGAATAGCCGATGGCAGCACCAATTTCAAGGATGTGCTTTGGTTGCGAAAGCCTTAACAGCTGAAGCAATGTCTCCATTCCGACAAGGTCCATGATCGGAACTTGATCCTCTTGTGCTAGTTTTTCCATTTTGGTAACAATTTCGTTCCTAGGGGGAACGAGGGATTCAAGATAAGTGATCAATTTATTTTCATTGGCTTCCAACGCAGGCAGCCTCCTTCTTCTATTTAAACAGGGCTCTTTTCTAAGAGTCGGCATTTTGGCTTCTCGTTTTCTTACCTACTCTAAAATAAGCAAGTAGCCTATAAAGTAAAACAGAGAAAAGAGCTCGACAATAATGATTATATCGGTTAGTTGGTTAATACGAAAACAGCCTTAAACAAAGAAAATAGAGGTGACCTCACAGGAGGAACCCTCTTTTTTAAAATACTTTTCAGTTCAAAACAACTCGATATATTTTAACACAAAAAAATGGGGAATGCGAATTAATTTCGCACCTCCCCTACAGCCCTAGCTGTTATCTTGATTCGTAATATGTTGGTTCTTATCGTTATTATGCTGCTCAAGTGTTTCGTTGAATAGCACTTCCCCGTCAGGAGTTGCCAGGAAGTAGTAGTATTCCGTCTCAGCAGGATGCATAGCAGCCTGCAGTGAGGAGACTCCTGCGTTGGCAATCGGACCTGGTGGAAGACCTTGATGTTTATATGTGTTATAAGGTGAATCCACTTCAAGGTGTTCATATAAAGTTCTTTCTTTATGTTCCCCTAGAGCATACAATACCGTCGGGTCGGTCTGAAGCGGCATCCCCACATCCATACGATTATAAAAAACACTGGCAATGCTTTCACGATCTGTTTGTACAGTGGCCTCCGCCTCAATGAGACTCGCCAACGTCAGCAATTGATGTGGTGTCAGATCCCTATTTGCCATGCCGATTCGAACTTCATCGTCAGCCAAGACTTCACTCGTCTTCTGAAGCATCACGTCAATGACATCTTCAGCAGTGGGATTTTCCACATAGAAAGGGTAGGTTGCCGGGAACAGGTAACCTTCTAGAGCATATTTGACATCTTCATCCAGCACTTCTTCAGTCACTACATTCGGATACTTCTTAATCATGCTCTCTATAAATGCCTTGTCATTAACTGTCTTCAAGAAATCTTCTTCCTTAAGACCGATTCTATTTTCTAAGATGATGGCGATCTGTTCGAGCTGTCTACCTTCTGGGATGGTAATGGTGAACAAAACATCCTGCTCTACCTTCCCTTCCTTCAGAAACCCGATGATTTCATCTAGATTCATGGATGGACTCAATTCATACTCGCCAGCCTGAAAACCTGATTCATTTTTGAATTTGACATAATAGCGGAATGCTTTTCCGTTATGGATGATTCCGTTTTCCTCCAATATATTGCGGTAGGAGATGATCCTATCGGAATATCCACCATTGTCGTTTCTGTCGAATCCTCACTTACTGGCTTTAATGCATTTTTTATATAAAAATAACCGCCACCGATAACACCGGTCAATGCAAGCATAAGAATGACGAATACGGTAAAAACGATGCGGCGAACAATCTTCGCTTCAAAATGCTTCTCTTTCAACTTTTCTTGAATACTTTCCTTATTTTTTTTCTCTGACAAAAAAAGCCCCCCTTTCGCACACCAATTAATTATACAACAATTTCATTATTTTTTTGACAAAAAAACATGCGATTTTGTTTTTCCGACACATTCCCACATCATATTTTACCATTTTTTTCGCACGAAGCATTACTTTTGCCCTAAAATTTTTGAATTTATTAGGATGTGCTAATTAGTAGTTTTACCATTTTCATTCATAATAGTGGTTATGGTAAAATGTGATATGGAGGTAAAATATGAAACTTACACTTTATACAGATTACTCATTGAGGGTTTTACTATATTTAGCAAGTGCACCAGAGGAAAAAAGACTTGTGCAAATAAAGGACATTGCCCAATCCTACGGTATATCCAAAAACCACCTGATGAAGGTTACGTTTCACCTTGGAAAACTCGGTTATGTAGAAACCATCAGGGGACGAAACGGAGGATTGAAGCTGGCTGTTTTACCCGAGGAAATAAACATCGGAAAGTTAGTGCGACAAACCGAGGAAGACTTTCATATGGTCGAGTGTTTCCACGAACATTCTTCATGCATCCTATCCCCAGACTGTAAATTGAAGGGTGTGCTATATCAAGCACTGCAAGCATTCCTTTCCGTGTTGGACCAATATACTTTAAAAGATCTAATAATAAATAAAGAGCAACTGGCATCTCTTTTGTTTACTGAAAAAGAACCGGTGAGAAGAGATCCTATATAAAAAGAGAGCAGGCAGAATGTATCCGCCTACTCTCTTTTTTATTTCCTATCAACCTTACTGTCGTGCTCTTTAATTGCAAATTCAAGACTTTGTATGCATGTATCTTTGAGTATTACTTACTCTTCTTCTTGAGCCAAGAATGTGTTCAACATTTCTTCGATCATGTCCCACTCTTCATCCGTTTCAACCGGCTGAAGGTCGCCACCTTCTTCTGATTCACTTGGTACAAAGCTAGAAGCATGGATTTCGATGTCATCTTGATCATCGTCGTCTGCTCCAACAGGATAGTAAAGTACATATGACTTCCCAAACTCCTCTGAGTCAAATGTGAAAAGTACCTCACATAATTGTTCGTTCCCGTTTTCGTCTACTACTGTAATATTTTGTTCTCCGTGTTCCATTATGCTCACCTCTAATTTATTGTTGGCTGTCTAAATAGCCTTGTAAAATAACAACTGCAGCCATTTTATCAATTACTTGCTTTCTTTTTTTTCTACTTACGTCAGCAGAGAGGAGAATCCTTTCTGCTGCTACAGTAGAAAGACGTTCATCCCAATAGATGACAGGCAGACCGGTTTTGGAGGTCAGCATCTCACCATAATGCTTGCTTGCTTCTCCCCTGGGGCCGATTGTGCCGTTCATGTTTTTGGGCATTCCTATAACTACTTTTTCAGGCTTGTATTCTGCGATAATTTGTTTCAATCGCTTAAAACCCAAATTTTTTATTGCTTCATCAATTTTTATCGTTTCCAAACCTTGTGCCGTCCATCCCATTTCATCGCTGATGGCAACACCGACCGTTTTAGATCCGACGTCTAAGCCCAAAATGCGCATGTACTACTCCTTGCGGTGCTGTTCTAAGTAGGACTTCACCAATTCTTCAATCAGCTCGTCCCTTTCAATTTTCCGAATAAGCGTTCTCGCGTCTTTATGACGAGGAATATAGGCAGGATCCCCTGATAATAAGTAACCAACGATTTGATTGATCGGATTGTACCCTTTTTCCTGCAATGCCTCATAAACCGTTATTAATACGTCATCAACATTAGCATCCAATGCATCTTCCGGAAAGTTAAACTTCATTGTTTTGTCAAAGGAGCTCATCTTTTGCACCTCTCTCTTAGACTTCTATTTTCTGGGCTCTGTTAAAAGCCGCTGTTAGTTTCCGCACTGGGCTTCGCTTATCCTAGGGGCGCTTGTTGAGCCTCCTCGGCTTTGCCTGCGGGGTCTCCCCTAAGCGCTACCTCCCGCCGGAGTCTTCGCCCTGTGCTCCAACCAACAGCTATGATATCTTTCTTTCAACAATATCCTTTAACTGGGCCTTTTCTATATGCTTGTCAATTGTTACCTTTATTGTACACCAAATGTCGGCAATGTTAAACGGATTTTATCCATTCTTCAACAGATTGTAATGCAGAATCGACTTGTTCCGGATTTTTTCCGCCTGCTTGTGCCATATCAGGACGACCGCCACCGCCGCCGCCGCAACGTGTAGCCACTTCTTTAACAACCTTGCCGGCATGGTATCCTTTTTCAATAAGATCTTTTGTCACACCTGCAGATATGTTTACTTTTCCATCTTGTACACTTGCAAGTACTATGATACCAGAACCAAGTTTATTTTTTAAATCATCCACCATGGTACGCAGGTTATTCATGTCTGTCCCCGCCACTTTGCTCACCAACATTGATACTCCATTGACTTCTTTTACCTTAGAAGAAAGGTTTGAGGCTTCGATATTTCCTAACTTGGAAGCAAGCGATTGGTTTTCACGCTGCAATTCCTTCATATCGGAAAGAAGGACATCGATCCTAGCCCCTACTTCTTGCGGTTTTGATTTTAATTTTGCAGCAGCTTCTTTCAGCAGCTGAACCTGATCATTCAGCAGTCGGTAAGCCCCTTCACCTGTAACTGCCTCCATACGGCGTGTCCCTGCACCGATTCCTGACTCAGACACGATTTTGAATAGTCCTATTTCAGAAGTATTCGGTACATGACATCCGCCGCAAAGCTCAAGGCTGTATTCACCAACTTGAACGACGCGCACGATATCCCCATATTTTTCACCGAATAATGCCATTGCGCCCATCGCTTTCGCTTCTGTTATCGACTTGTTCTCAATGACAACATTCATACTTGCCCATATCTTTTCGTTGACGATTGCTTCAATCTGCTCTATCTCTTCTTGTGTCACCTGACCGAAGTGTGAGAAGTCAAAACGCAGACGGTCTGCAGTAACCTGGGAACCAGCTTGGTTTACATGTGCGCCAAGTACATCCTTCAATGCTTGGTGCAGAATGTGTGTAGCTGTATGGTTTTTGATGATTTGAGCACGGTTTTTTGCATGCACTTCAGCTTTTACCGATTGCTCTCTATTCAGCACACCTTCCTCTACAACTATGGTGTGTAAGTTTTGGCCGTTAGGAGCTTTTTGAACATCTTTCACAAATCCTCTTCCGGATTCGGTCACAATATAACCGTGATCTGCAATCTGTCCACCACTCTCAGCGTAAAAAGGTGTTTCTGCCAAGATGACCTGCACCTCATCACCTGTTTCAGCAGAATCTGCCAATTCTCCATTTTTGACAATGACTGAGAGTGTCGTCTCTGCTGCAAGTCGGTCATACCCAATAAAGCTGCTTTCAGATCGGATTTCCCCAAGAACTCCGGATTGGACCTGCATGGAGCTGGAATCCTGACGTGCGGAACGAGCGCGATCACGCTGTCCTTCCATCTCTTTTTCAAATCCGCCGTGATCAAGGGTCATACCTTGCTCTTCCACATACTCTTCCGTCAATTCAACCGGGAAACCGTACGTATCATAAAGACGGAATGCGTCCGCACCGGAAACGACTTTGCTGCCTTCCTCTTTTGCTTTTGCTATGACGGTCGAAAGGATTGCCAGACCGTCATTCAGTGTTTCGTGGAAACGCTCTTCCTCCGTTTTCACAACACGCTGGATGAAGTCCTGCTTTTCTTTTACCTCTGGATAGAAGTCCACCATGATTTCCGCTACCACAGGTACAAGCTCATACATGAATGGGCGGTTGATGCCAATTTGTTTTGCGTAACGAACGGCTCTTCTTAATAGGCGTCGAAGGACATAGCCACGCCCTTCATTGGAAGGCAGGGCACCGTCACCAACTGCAAAAGTCACAGTACGGATATGGTCTGCGATTACCTTAAATGCTGTATCTTTTTCTTCGTTTGTTCTATATTTTTCGCCAGAGACTTTTTCTGTCGCTTCTATAATCGGGATGAAAAGGTCTGTATCAAAGTTTGTCGGTACATCTTGGATAACCGATACCATACGCTCAAGGCCCATCCCTGTATCAATGTTTTTCTTTGGTAGCGGGGTGTAGGTGTGATCTGGGTTGTGGTTAAACTCAGAAAATACAAGGTTCCAAATCTCAAGATAGCGTTCGTTTTCTCCACCAGGATATAATTCAGGGTCATTAAGGTCGTTCCCATAGCTTTCCCCGCGGTCATAAAAAATCTCTGTGTTTGGTCCACTCGGTCCTTCACCAATGTCCCAGAAGTTACCCTCCAAGCGGATAATCCTTTCTGCCGGAACACCTATCACTTCATGCCAATATTGATATGCTTCTTCATCTTCAGGGTGGATGGTGACAGAAAGTTTTTCCTGGTCAAACCCGATCCATTTTTCACTTGTGAGGAACTCCCAAGCCCAGTCGATTGCTTCTTTTTTAAAGTACTCTCCGATGGAGAAGTTACCAAGCATTTCGAAAAATGTATGGTGACGGGCAGTTTTCCCGACGTTTTCGATATCATTGGTTCGAATGGATTTTTGTGCGTTGCAAATACGTGGATTTGCTGGGATGACACGTCCATCGAAGTATTTTTTCAGGGTTGCGACACCACTGTTGATCCATAATAGTGATGGGTCTTCGTGTGGGACAAGGGATGCGCTTGGTTCAACAGCATGTCCTTTTTCTTTGAAGAAGTCCAGGAACATTTGCCGTACTTGTGCGGATGTTAAATGTTTCATTTGATTTTCCTCCTTTAAGTGTTACTGTTTAAACTCCTGTTTCCTTTCGTTCCAGGTGGTCGCTTATCCAGAGGGAGGTGCTTGAGCCTCCTCGCTGAGCTAAGGGGTCTCAAGTCAACCGCTACCTCCCGCCGGAGCCGACCACCTTGCACTTCAGTCAACAGGGGATTTTGTTACAAGAAAACAAAAAACTCCCGTCCCTAATAACAGGGACGAGAGTGTTCTCGCGGTACCACCCTGATTATGACAAATTGGTTCTGCCATCTCTCAGATTGCTTTAACGGTGCAAGCCGGCAGGATTTTACCCTGCACTCCGGATTAGCTTTCCCTTACCCTTCATCCTGGAATTCTTTCAGCCATGGAATTCCTCTCTTTTGTGGATGGACTGTAACGTACTCAGATCCTTCTTTGAATTGGTTTATGTAGCTAGTATGCTTCGATTATATGCAACAGAAAGATTGTTGTCAATGTTTGATGAAGTGCGCAGTTAGATGTGTTAATGTGACCTTCAGCACGGCAAAAACCGGCACAGCCAAAATCAATCCGACCACTCCAGCCACTTCCCCTCCAATCAAGAGTGCCAAAATGATGAAGACCGGGTGGATATGCAAGCTTTTTCCTACAATGAGGGGCGATAGAATATTGCCTTCAATAAACTGAAGACCGAATATGATGATAATAACGAGAATCACCATTTTCACTGATATAGTCGCAGCAATAATTACAGCAGGGAAAGCCCCTATGATCGGGCCAAAATATGGAATGATATTGGTGATCCCGATGATGACGCCAAGAACTAAAGGGTACTTCATGCCACTCAGCCAGAGGGCTACTGTGGCCAAGAATCCTATAATCAAGCATACAGTTAGCTGGCCCCTAATATAGCTCCCTAGAGAGATGTCCACATCTTTTATAAAGGCGATTCCTGGCTCACGCCATTTCCTAGGAGTAAGATACCAGACAGATTTTTTGACCTGGTCGTAGTCTTTCAACAGGTAAAAAACAATAAAAGGAATGACGATGAGCATGAAGAAAGAGTTTAATATTCCTTTCAATCCCGCTACGACCTTAGTCAGTAAATTTGACAGCATCCCTTCGAATTCACCAAAGGTCTGATCCACCCTTTCATGTATTCCATCCGGCCAACTAGAGGTGGAACTATGAATCTGTTTGATCCAGCCGCTATATGTTTGAGCAAGGCGGGGAAAGTTGTCGGACAGCTCCCACAACTGGTCGATGATGACAGGTATACCCTTGTAGCATAGAAGACCGATACCGCCAAAAAACAATAAATAGATGAGAAGAATGGCGATTGGCCTTGGTATTCCCCTGTTATGTGTGAATTCTACAACAGGATGCAACAAGTATGTAATGAAAATGCTGATGAAAAACGGGATGCTTATGATAAATAAAACCTTTAGAACCGGTCCCCATAACGGGCTAAGCTTCATGAAGATATACAAAATGATCATAACGAGTAGAAGTGTACCTAGGCGTAACAGCCATTTCTTCTGATTTTCCAAGAGAAACGCCTCCTACTCGTTATTCTCTATTTAGTTATAGGTATTTATACGGTCATTTTACTTTAACTCCAAAATCGAGTCAGCGATCGTCTTGATGATGAATTCAAGGTCTTCATCACTGATTGAAAGAGGCGGGGAAAGTGTCAGCACATTATTGAAGCCTGCAACTGTCGCTCCGTTTTTCCCCACAATCAAGCCTTTCTTTTTGCATGCAGCAATGACCCCATTGATTTTTTCTAAATCGATAGGTTCTTTCGTATCTTTATTTCTGACAAGTTCCAACCCTACCAGCAGCCCTTTTCCGCGCACGTCCCCGACATAGGGATGTGCTGATAACCGTGATTTAAGTTCACTTAATAGGACTGCTCCCTTTTCTGCAGAACGTTCTATCAACTTTTCTTTTTCCATGATTTCAAGGTTCTTCAATGCAAGTGCACAGGATGCCGGACTGCCGCCGAAAGTATTGACATGACGCAGATAGTCATACTCCTCAGAACCTTTGAATTGTTCGTAGATTTCCTTCTTCACTGCAGTTGCAGAAAGAGGCAGGTATGCACTTGTAATCCCTTTTGCCATCGTGATGATATCGGGTGTTACACCATAGTTCATAAACCCAAATGGCTTTCCTGTTCTTCCAAAACCACAGATTACTTCATCAACTATCAGGAGTGCCCCATGTTTTTTGCAGATTTCAGCTACAGCTCCCATGTAATTATCAGGCGGGGTCAGGATCCCACCGCCAGTGATGATAGGTTCCATGATCATGGCTGCAATTGTCTCGCTGAGCTCCCATGTCATGACCTGATCGACATCTTTCACACATCTCATTTTCATGGGATCTTCCGTTTGAGCATCTTCCATCCTATATGTGTCCGGTGGAGGAATGTGTACAAACCCTGGAGCTAGGGGCTCATACTTATATTTTCTTTGCGCTTGACCAGTAGCAGCAAGCGATCCCATGGTATTTCCATGATAGGATCGGTATCTGGATACAATCTTATATCGATTTGCATCACCTCGCTGGGCATGGTACTGCCTCGCGATTTTAAAAGCTGTTTCATTAGCCTCCGAACCACTGTTGGAAAAGAAGATAACATATTCCTCTCCAAGCCATTCATTCAGCTTTTCAGCAAGCTTGATCGCCGGGACATGACTTTGTGTCAAAGGGAAATAAGCAAGTTCTTTCAACTGTTCATAGGCAGCTTCAGCAAGTTCCGTTCTTCCATAGCCGACGTTTACACACCATAGTCCAGACATGCCATCTAAATAACGGTTCCCTTCAATATCTGTGACCCAAGCCCCATTTGCCTCTTTAATGACCATGGTGGCAGTTGGGCTGTAAGGCTTCATGGAATGCCAAACATACTGGTCATCTTGAGCCAATAAATTATGTTCTTGCGTCTGATTCACTTTCGTCATCCGATACACCCTTTCTTCTTAGTCTTCCCCCTATGTTCCAATCAACTGCTATGAATCCCCTCATACTAAGCTATTTTAGAAATCGAATCTTGATGTAATCATTTTTTTACGGGTGAAGAAATTCACCCCATCTTTTCCATTCACATGAAGATCTCCGTAGAATGAATCCTTCCAACCTGAGAATGGGAAAAACGCCATGGTAGCAGGAACTCCTACATTTACACCGATCATGCCAGCATCAGCTTCTTCCCTGAACTGGCGAACCGCTTTTGCATCTTTCGTATAGATGGTGGCACCATTACCAAAACGGGATTTTTCAATATGAGACAATGCTTCATCAAGATCTTTTGCCCGCAAAAGGCTCAATACTGGCGCAAAAATTTCTTCTTTGGCAATTGTCATTTCTGGTGTCACATGGTCAAAGATTGTTGGCCCAAGGTAGTTCCCTTCTGTCATTTCTTCCATTTCCTTGCGCCCATCCCTGATCAAGGAAGCACCTTCTTTAACACCTTGTTTAATGTAGCCAAGTACCTTTTCCCTATGACTTTCCCTTATAACCGGTGTCAATAATACTTCCTCATCCATTCCATTGCCGATTGTCAGGGAATTTGCTTTCATTTTTAACTCCTCTACAAATTGGTCATTATCACCGACAACCACTACAGCACTGCATGCCATACAACGCTGCCCTGCACTACCGAATGCCGAGGTAAGGATATGCTGTGCTGCTTTTTCGATATTCGCATCAGGCATGACAACATGATGGTTTTTCGCTCCAGATAACGCTTGTACTCGTTTGCCGTTTTTTGCAGCGGTCTCATATACATATTTCGCAACAGGCTGGGAACCCACAAAGGAGATCGCTTTTACATCCTCATGATCAAGCAGTCCGTTTACCACATCATGTGCTCCATGGACGATGTTCAAAACTCCATTTGGTGCACCTGCTTCTGTAAACAGTTCCACTAGCCTGTTGGCGAGCATCGGCGTCCTTTCAGAGGGCTTCAGGACAAAGGTATTCCCGCATGCAATCGCTAATGGGAACATCCACAATGGAACCATCATCGGAAAATTAAACGGAGTGATCCCCCCTACAACTCCAAGCGGATAACGGTACATACTTGAATCAATTTCTTCTGCAATATTCGATAAGGTTTCTCCCATCATCAAAGTCGGGGCTCCAGCTGCAAACTCCACACATTCCAGCCCTCTTTGCACTTCCCCATGCGCTTCCTTGAACGCCTTCCCGTTTTCCTGAACGATGAGCTTTGCCAGTTCATCATGATTTTCCGTCAGCAAATGATGATATCTATACATAATGCGGGCGCGTTTAGGAACAGGTGTATCCTTCCACGTTTGAAAAGCGGACTTTGCCGCCTTCACCGCTTGTTCCACATCTTCTTTTGTTGAAATCGGAACCATTGCCAAACATTCTTTTGTCGCAGGATTGATGACATCCATTTGTTGATCGCCAGATGAATCCATCCATTTCCCATCTATGAAATTCTGCAAAACTGCTGTTTCTTTTGAAGTGATTGTCATGCCCTTGTCCTCCTCATTCCTTAATAGGATTTTTAGAACTTATGACTATTATCTGACAAATCATGAAGGCTTTCATTAGACAAAGTGTAAAATGGATAAGGTGCTGGCCATGACATTTTGCCAGAAAAAAAGATTGGCTCCTTATGGAAACCAACCCTATCATGTATGTTAGATGGAGTATGTTTTATTATCCCCTTCTAAATATGCATTTGTTGTATTCAAATATTCATAGACCATCACCATGAACTCAATTACAAGTCTCTTTTCTGAAGTCATAAAATCCTCCCCAAGCAAGCTCTCAAGCTTTTGAATCCTGTGGTAAAGGGTTTGTCTGACAATATAGAGCCTACTTGCCGTTTCTTTCTTCGACCCATTGCAGGACAAATAGATTTTCAGTGTTTCCAGCAATTTCCCATTATTCTTTTGATCATGGACAATAACCGGCTCCAGATATTCCATCACGAAATCCCGGAGATCGTGATGCTTTTGCATGAACGAGATAAGACGGTAAATATGAAGATCCTCGAAAAAGGAGAAATGTTCCTCTTTCAGCAACTGTTCCTGTATCTGCATGGCTTCCCAGGAGGATTGATAGCTCTTGGATAACTGATCGAGCGGTTGAATATATTTTCCAACCGCAAGACGGAGCATGCCATTGCCTTTATTATCTTTCTGCTTGTTCATTAAAGTTACGGTGCCTTCTGAAAGCCTCTCCTTCCATCCCCGCTCTTCCCTTCTGTTGATCAGGATGACCGTCAAGGTGTTTTTCATTTCTGTGAAAAATACGGCGAAACCCTGCTGTTCAAAAACAGAACGAAAGACCAGTGTCAGGTAAGTTTTGTCGAGGTCCGGTGCCTGCTGACTCCTTTTCTTACAAAGGAGCACCACTCCTCCTTTATGAAAGATAGCCTCGTTCCGTGCCAAGAAATCCCTGATGGATTCCTTAGTTTGCCCGCCTTCGAGCCAGCTGCGGAGCCACTCGCTTTCTTCCAACCTTCTTTTTTCCTCAACATACAGTCCTCTTAAAATATGTTGGGCAAGGGCTGTCACCGTCCTGTCCAAAAGAAGATGATCAAACTCGCTCAACGCCCTTTCCCTTGAAAGAATATGAATGATCCCATGCTGTTTGTCCAACACCTGCACTGTTTCCTTCAAGTATTTTCCCTTTAGGGAGTTTGAATTTGACAAGCAAAGGAGCTTCTTTCTTTTATGAATGGGTACATCCGGTATGAAGAGTTTTTCTTGATTGCTATTTTCGTAAATGATCTGTGTTTCTAAATGTTCTTGAAGATAGGTTAGGATTTCGAACTCATTGGTGTTTGTCAGCAATTTCTTGTTCAAAGTTTGAGAGTAGCTTTCGAGTTGAGAAATCATCTGATATTGCTGGTTTATCAAAACAGAATGTATATCCTGTGTAATATCCACAAATGACACTTCATGATGAAAGAGGATGAGAGGGAATTGTTTTGCATCGGCCAAATCAATAATTTCCTGCGGGATGGAGGGGATAAAGGAACCTTTTTCAATACACAGCCCAGCTGCTTGACAGTTGATCAGCTGTTGAACAAATGAACGGAATTTTGCATTGTCTCCACCAAAAGATACCCCTGTGGATAGGATTAATTCTTGTCCATTTAACAGCTTTTCAATATTTGTTATTTCTACAACATGCACCCATTTTACTTGACGATGCATACCTTGCTCTCCTGTTATTACTTCAGCTTGTTCAAACTGCTTACGTTTCATGATTTCCTGTAGGGACAGCATGGCTTTCATTCATTCACCCCTTTAGTGAGATCTTTTATTATGAATAGATATATCTATATTAATTATAACGCACGTTCCAGTTTGGATTTAATTAAATTTTCTGACAAAATAACACAAAAGAAGACATGTTGGGCATCTCAGGCTCAACATGTCATTGTTCAATATTCTAAATTATTTATCGGAAAATATAACTGAATCTCCTGCACCATTTCTTGAAATTCACCTTCGTCATTGAAATCACTTGAATCCCAATTTTCCAGGATCCAATTCACCAACTCTTCTGGTGAATTGAAGAATTCCCCACTTGAATCCGCTTTACGAATCGTGAATCTGTTGTTATCCTCATCGATGGTTACCTCACAAGGATACGCGCTTTCTTTACATTTCAATTGATATTCCATAGAAAGAATACTCCTTTCACGATGCAGTCTACATGATTTTATTCCTGCCTTGAGCAAACTATGAGGATTTTATTAACTTTCTTGCCGCTGCTGCTTTATTAATAGGGAGGCAAAATACTTCCTTGAATCTGCATGCTTGATGTGAAGAGTTTCTTCATGAAGAATGTTCTTATGTCCATCTTTCATTTCCAGGACAAGAAATGAACCCTCTAAGTTCTCTTCTACATCTTTGATACGGAACCCTTTATTTATGAAAAAATCTATCTTATCTTTTTCTGCTATATATTGTTGATAATCACTCAAAGAATATTCCTCCTTTTGAAGGTCAGCTTGAAAGCTCCTTAGGTACTTCATAGTCATCGGCTTCCTCCTGGATGACCCAATCTCTTCCAACTGTGATACCAAGATATTTGTCATCATCCGGATCTTCTATTTCCGCCTGTTGATACTTTTTAAAATACCAATACTTTGCGAGGATATAATATAATCCTCCGCCAACGACGAAACCTACTATGAACGAGTAGTTGGCTAAATAATAGGCTGCTGCCCCTCCTGCGAACCAGGCGATGAATCCTGCAAGATTAAAACCCTTCGTGTATTTGAATTGCCCTTTACCTTCATAGAGGTCGTGAACGTTCACTCTACGTTTTCTCAATAAATAATAATCTGCAAACAATATTCCTACTATCGCAGACAGGATTCCCCCAACAATCAAAAGGACTGGGATCAGTACGTCAAACAAGTTCCAAGGTTGGACGACAGAACCGACTATCCCTGCAATCACAACCCCAGCCCAGAACGGCACTCTTGGACCTCCTACATTTGAGAAGATGGTGGCAGCAGGGATAATGTTGGCAGAAGCATTAGTGGACCATTGTGCAAAGATGATCATCAAAAGCAGTACTCCTAGAACGATTCCAGTTGCAGCCTCTTGCAATGCGACTACAGGATCATAATTGGATACGGCGATATATGAGACACCGCCGATCGCCACCATAAACGTCTGGGTGATGGGCAAAGCAATCATGCTTCCAACTATGCTGGACTTGTTCCGTTTCAGCCAATTCCTCTCATACTTTGGAGCTTTAATGAAGCGGGATATTGAAGGAATGTCTGCGGCTAATGTTGCCCAGAAACCCATATTACTGAAAATAACAATAAGGAAGGCAGTTACAGCAGCCCCTCCTGTCACCGGACTTTCAATCCATGACCAAACCTCTCTTCCCTGCTCCAAAGCTCTATCTGACAGAGTCGTGTACATCCATGCAGATATGATGATGATAATCGGGGCAGCCAGGTCAGCGAATCGCTCTACCGCCTTAATTCCGAGGGCCGTATTGAATAGCTGTACTGCAGCAAATATCACGAAGCAAACAAACCAGTTATCAAAGCCCGTCAAGGTAAAAAGAATGGCGTTCATGGCGGTGGCACCGAAGAACGTATTGATCCCAAACCAAAAGGATGCCGTCAAGCCGCGGATGATGGAGGGTATATGTGTACCAACCGTTCCAAATGGCGCCCTCATATAAACTGGAAAGGAAAGTCCATGCTCAATCCCGATATCCCCTGTGATCGTCATGAATAAACCGATGGCGATGCTACCAATTATGGTTGCTAGAATCACCCATCCAAGGGATAAACTTTGAACCCCTGCCCCTCCGATGGCAAATGCTGCAAGAACCACTGCCATACCAATCCACATAACCGCAAATCCAAATGTACCGATTTTTCTTGCAGAATGAGCAATCGGTAACAGATCCGGGGACTTTAAATAACTTTCATTTTTCTTCATTACTACACCCCATTAAGTAAATAGATGCTTTCATAAATTATTTTCACAAGCGTTTAAAAGATATAACAAATGCTTGACCTAAGTTGATTATGTAGGTCAAGCATACGGAGGTTGGCAGAAATCTTTTTTTATTGGATTGGTACTTAAATGGACATTGTTTCATTCTTTTTTAATTGTGATGCCGCTCCATACTTGTTGCGTTTGATGTATTTCCCACTTCCTGCCTTACCGACAAACTGCTTGTCACGTACGACAAATTCTCCCCGAACCATAACGGAAACAGGCTCTCCTGTTATTTTCATTCCTTCAAAAGCATTATAATCAACGGCCATATGGTGGGTGGACGCTGAAATGGTCCGTTCGTGTTCAGGATCAAAAATGACTATATCCGCATCCGCACCGACGGAGATCGTCCCTTTCTTAGGAAACATCCCAAAAAGTTTTGCTATACGTGTGGATACAATATCAACGAATTGGTTGATGGATATCCGCCCCTTTTTCACACCCTCTGAGAAAAGAATGCTGACCCGGTCTTCAATCATGGGACCGCCATTAGGTATCTTAGTAAAGTCGCCTTTTCCAAGACTCTTTTGTCCGTCAAAGTCAAAAGAGCATTGGTCAGATCCGAGTGTTTGAAGTTGTCCGCTTTTGAGGGCATTCCACAACACTTCTTGATGCCACTTCTCACGCAACGGCGGTGACCAGACGTATTTCGCACCCTCAAAATCCGGTTTTTCCAAATAGCTCTGATCTAAGGCTAGGTATTGTGGGCAGGTCTCTCCCCAAATTTCCACCCCTTTGTTTCTTGCCTCCGCAATCTTTTCCACAGCCTCCGCACAGGATACGTGAACCACATATAGCTGGGAATCCGCAAGAGATGTAAGTTGTGCAGCCCTGCCCGTTGCTTCTCCCTCCACCTCTGGAGGTCTTGTCAAAGCATGGTAGATTGGATCTGTCTTTCCATCCTTCAAGGCTTCCTTTGTTAAATAATCGATGACATCCCCATTTTCTGCATGAACCATTACAAGTGCACCAAGTTCCTTTGCAGCTTTCAGGGTATGAAACAATGTGGCATCATCTGCTTGGAACACATTTTTATATGCCATGAAAACTTTGAAGGAGGTGATTCCTTCTTTTTCAATCACTTGAGGAAGTTCAGTTAATACGTTCTCATTTATTTCGCCAATCATTAGATGAAAACTATAGTCGATTACCGCTTTTTCTTTTGACTTTTCATGCCATGTCTGAATGGCATTTTGCAGCGGTTTTCCTTTATCCGTCAAACAAAAATCAATGACAGTGGTCGTTCCACCGAATGCAGCAGCCATGGTGCCACTTTCAAAATCATCTTTCGTGACTGTACCGCCGAATGGCATATCCAGGTGGGTGTGCGGGTCGATTGCTCCAGGAAATATGTAGCATCCTTTCGCATCGATCACTTCCGCCTCTGCTGAAGAAAGATCAAGGCCAATGGAAGAGATCGTTTCCCCTTCAATCAATATGTCTGCTTCATACTGGTCGCTTGCTGTAACGATTATCCCGTTTTTTATCAGTTTCTTTACCGTCATCCCTATTCCTTCCTCCTTATTTAACCGTGTCCACTTCACATTGCTTTATCAACCCAAGGGCAGTCTGCCTGTCATTCCATGTCATTGGCGGCTGTTCATGTGGAAGCTCTACCATTGTGATGGCATCCTCCACCGGGCAGACGATTGAACATAAATTACATCCTACACAGTCTTCTTCCCTTACTTGCAGATAGGATCTGCCTGAAGTGTCCTTCAGCATATCAATACATTGATGGGACGTATCCTCACAGGCAATATGGCATTTATTGCAGTTGATACAGGTGTCCTGATTGATTCTGGCAACGATTTTATAATTCAGATCAAGATTTCCCCAATCTGAATACTTGGGCACAGATTTCCCTACAAGATCCATGACTCTTGTTATCCCTTTTTCATCCAGATAGTTATTAAGGCCATCGATCATATCTTCTACAATCCGAAAGCCATGGTGCATGGCGGCGGTACAAATTTGTACGCCAGTGGCTCCCATCAACATGAACTCCACTGCATTCTGCCAATCCGAAACGCCACCCATACCGGATATAGGAACATTAATCCTAGAGTTCCTTGCGCATTCCCCAACCATATTCAAGGCGATCGGCTTTACTGCAGGACCACAATACCCTCCATGTGCTCCCTTGCCCCCAACATGCGGGACAGTATTCCAACTGTCTAGATCCACCCCGGCAAGACTGTTGATCGTATTGATCATACTGACCGCATCTGCCCCGCCCCTGACTGCTGCCTCTGCGGTTACGGTGATATCCGTTATATTTGGTGTAAGCTTTACGATTACTGGCGTCTTCGCAGCTTCTTTTGCCCAGTATGTCTGTTTCTCCACTAATTCTGGAACCTGACCCGAAGCAGAGCCCATTCCTCGTTCTGCCATTCCGTGCGGACAGCCAAAATTCAGCTCAAGTCCATCCACACCGACCGCTTCCACCTTTTTGACGATTTCATGCCATTTCTCCTGTTTTGGTTCCACCATCAAGGACGCAATCACTGCCCTGTCAGGAAACCTCTTTTTTGTTTCCTCGATTTCCCGTAAATTCACTTCCAATGGTCTGTCGGTGATAAGCTCAATGTTATTGAAGCCTGCCACCCGCTGTCCGTTGAAACTCACAGCCGCAAACCTGGATGAAACATTGATGATCGGGTCCCCGAGCGTCTTCCATACAGCACCTCCCCAGCCTGCTTCAAAAGCCCGCTGCACCTGATAGCCTGAGTTCGTCGGCGGTGCGGAAGCCAACCAAAATGGGTTCGGTGATTTTATTCCTGCCAGGTTTATCGATAGATCCGCCAAAGCTTTTCCCCCTCTTAAAGTTTGTTAGGCTGTTTCTATTCTGCTTCTTATCAGTTTATTGAAAAGTGCATAGGCAGTACGCTTTCCTTGTTCAGCCGCTGTTACGACCATCGCCTCGCCTTGCCCTTTACCAAACACCACATCCCCACAGGCAAAAACCTTTTCATGGGATGTTTGATGTGTAAGTGGATCTATCTTCACTACTCCTCCGTCATGCAAGAGTCCAAATTGCTCTATCAGGTTCGTATACCTGGTCTGACCGATCGCTTTAATGACAGCATCCACCTGAAGGGTGAATTCAGAATCCTCTACTTTAACAGGTCTCCTTCTTCCGTCAAGACCTGGTGCCCCGAGCTCCATTTTCACACACTCAATAGCCGTGACTTCGCCGTCTTCATTTCCAATGATCCGACTCGGCGCAGTCAGCCATCGGAATTCAACCCCATCCTGTTTTGCAAATTCATATTCAAAATCGTAAGC
This sequence comes from Sutcliffiella horikoshii DSM 8719, assembly GCA_001648575.1. Lineage (GTDB taxonomy): Bacteria > Bacillota > Bacilli > Bacillales > Bacillaceae_I > Sutcliffiella_A > Sutcliffiella_A horikoshii. The sequence goes on from LQXN01000064.1 coordinate 268,276, forward strand.
AGTCATTTCTTCCTGTGTCCTGCGATAAAGAATCTTTACATTTTCAGCTCCAAGGCGGACAGAACATGTAGCGCCATCGATCGCCGTGTTCCCTGCACCAATAACCACTACCTTTTTCCCCTTAAATTTGTCCGTAATCGTATTTGTTTTCGTTTCTTTCACAAACTCTATCGCGTCATATACACCTTCAAGCTCTTCCCCATCTATCCCAAGCATCGGGACATGAGCCATTCCAATTGCCAAAATCACCCCATCATAGTCAGAGAGCAGCTCCGTTACTGAAATATCAACTCCCACTCTTGTATTTGTCCTAATTTCCACATCAAGGCTCCTGACTTGCTCTACTTCCCAATAAGAAACCCGCTTTGGCAGACGGAACGATACAATACCGTAAGTATTGAGTCCCCCGGCTTCCTTTTCTGCTTCAAAAATTGTCACATTAAACCCGAGCAACGCCAGCTCCCGTGCAGCAGAAAGACCTGCTGGACCACCACCGACAATCGCCACCTTCTTGCCGTTCGATTTTCCCTTTTCAAAAAGTATCTGGTCGTTCCGTATTGCCCAATCTGTAGCATAGCGCTGGAGGTCACCGATAACTATCGGTTGTGTATGATGATTCAACACACATGCTCCCTCACAGAGTTCCTCAGTGGGGCAAACCCGTGAACAGCTTGCGCCAACTGGATTTGCGCTCATTATTGTTTTTGCGGAACCCTTAAGGTTGCCTGATGCAATTTTTTTAATGAAAGAAGGAATGTCAATGCCTGTCGGACAAGCGACGATACATGGGGCATCGTAACAATAGAGGCAGCGATTAGCCTCTTCCAACGCTTCCCTGTCAGTCAAACCAGGCTTTGATTCCAAAAAATTCATGGCTAAATTTTCAAAATCTATTCGATTCGTTGCTCCTTTCACACACCCACGCTCCTTACTCCAAACTCGCAAGAAAAAAGTGGCCCAGTCGACGCATGTGCCCATGATTCTATGTAGGAATTAGGTTCACAAACTGCGAATGAGCCACCTCTTCACCCTTACGGCAAAAGTGCTGTCATTTCTTCATATGTCTCTGGCCTTCTGTCACGATAAAACTGCCATACATCTCTTACTTCACGAATAAGTTTCTTGTTCATCTCCCCAATGATTACTTCACTTTGATCCCTGCTCCCTATGGAGACAAATGAACCTCTTGGATCTACGAGATAGGACTGCCCATAGAACTCGCCCATCTTCCAAGGCCCTTCCACTCCAACCCGGTTGATGGCACCGACATAATACCCATTGGCAACCGCATGTGCTGGTTGTTCCAGCTTCCAAAGGTATTCAGAAAGTCCAGCAACCGTTGCAGAAGGGTTAAAGACTATTTCTGCCCCTTTTAAACCAAGCAATCTGGCCCCCTCTGGAAAATGGCGGTCATAACATATGTACACGCCAACCTTTGCAAAGGCTGTATCAAAAATAGGATAGCCAAGGTTGCCTGGCTTAAAGTAGAATTTCTCCCAGAAGCCATGTCCTTGATCACCAACACCAACCTGAGGAATGTGTTGTTTCCGGTATTTCCCTAGATATCTTCCATCCGCGTCAATGACAGCCGCAGTATTGTAATAAGTAGCGATCCCTTCGCGCTCATAAATCGGAAGGACGATTACCACTCCCAGTTCTTTAGCGAGGTCTTGAAAGAGCTTTGTTGTCGGTCCATTCGGAATCTCCTCTGCTGCCTCGTACCACTTTGCATTTTGTTCACTGCAAAAGTACGGGCCATAAAAGATTTCCTGAAGGCAGATTATTTGGGCACCTTTTTCTTTTGCTTCTCTTACAAGCTTGATATGCTTTTCAATGGCCGCCTTTTTATGGATTTCCACTGCTTCTTTCCCATCCACATCATTTGACGCCTGGATCAAACCAATCATCACCTTGTCGGACATACATGAACCTCCTTTTGATGAATGCAAATAAATTGTTGGAATAATTAGAACTTTATGTTTATTCTACTTTCTTTAAATAAGTATTTCACTATACATAATGTTAAATTGTATTGGGTGGGGACTGTCCAAAGTGTAAAGTGTGAATAAGAAAAACCCGCTCCTATGGTAAGGAACGGGCTCTTGTTAAGAAAACAATCGCTTGGCTTGCTTTCTCATCTTTTTCATATTCCGTTTGGAAGTAATGTCTCCAAGGAAGTTTTGTACATCATTGTTCCGGCTCAGTCGAGTGGCAGCGGCTCCAAGGCCAATCATTAACAAGGATGTCATAGCTCTGTTCATGCGACTCACTCCCAACTTATAGTTAGATACTAATTTGTCGATCGTCTTCATGAAACAAATCATCCAAAGAGCTTAACGTCCCATCCTCTTCCACCTGATGAGTATGGACCATTCCTTTGGATACAGAAAGCTCAATAAAACAACCCCAACAATAATATTGGTTCACACCGATTTTGCCGATATCTTTGCTTTTGCAGTTAGGACAACAAAGGACCATCTTTAGACACCTCGCGTTAGGATAATACAGAAACGACGACGGTATCTTTTCCTATGATAAGATCAGATGGGTTCTTTACTATCTTTTTCCCTTCTGACAAATCTGCAAAAAAACCGTCCGTTACTTCATATCCTACGATTGTGCCCGTTTCTTCTTCAAAATATACATCATCCAACAGGCCAAGCTTATCTCCTTCACCAGTAATAAATGACTTTCCTTTAATACCGTGAAAGTGATGATAATATACTTGTCCATCTTCTTTGGTAATGGGAGTCAGGATGTGCTTGCCCACCATAATTCCTTCATCACCGAAGGAATGGATGTATTCAAAAGGGAGAAACTTCGCTCGATGGAAGAGACCTTTTCCATCGATGATTAATCCTTTTAATTGACCTGGCTCCTCCACGCAAAAATCCTTCACCCGGCCAAGTTTATTCCCAGATGCCATATCGTATATTAGCATCCCTATCACTCGAGAAAATGTTCTCAAAGAATCCACCTCTTTTCGAACATTATTAGCTTTTGTCTGAATGGTTCTGTTGATACTGCGAAAGGTTTTCCATTTTAAAATAGGTGTTCTAAAGCAAAAATAGGCTAAAATTCTCCATCAATTGACCAAGCAGTATTTCTTAAATCGAATAAGATGTAAAGAATTCAATGGAAGGAGGTGAAAATTCATGGCAAAATATTATTACTACAAGAGTGAACACAAAACGGTCATTGAAGACAACGCAGCAAGGTACGACTACAAGAAACATGATAAAAACGGCCCTTGTAAAAAGCATGATTACGATTATGATAAGAAGAAACATTGTAAGAAGCATGATAATGATAATGATTATGATTATGATAAGAAGAGACAATGTAAGAAGAATGACCATGATAAAAAAGACAAGAAACAGCATGGTTCAAAATTAGTGGAATTTGCTTATCAAACATTTGACCCAATCATTCCTACAACCTTACCTCTGAATTTCCCGCTTAGCACACAACCACAAGTTATTGCTGCAGCCACTTTGAAAAATGTCGAAAGAGGTAATGTCGTATGGTTAAATGGACTTTACCATGTGAACAATAACTCTCCTGAATTCGCAGACTTGATCACAAGAATCTACCGTGGCAATATTTCTCCTGCAAACCTGATTTATCAAAGTATCGTAGAAGTTGATGCAGAAGGAAACAATGATGCAATGGAATCTGTCACTCAGTTTGTAGATGTTATCCCGGCGGACGGAAAAGAAACTACCTATTTTCTGACTGCTCAAAAAGGACAATTTTCCGCAGACTTGAATGTTTTTGCATACGGTCCTTTCACATTCACTGCTGCAGAAATCAAACAGGAAGACTAATCTAATAAGTCAAAAGAGGCTGGCCCATAGTTGGACTAGCCTCTTTCCCATAGTAATTTTTACAGTTTAAGCATCGCTTATTCGTCATCCATAAAATCATATGGACTGACGTTTTCCATACCGATATTCGCATCTCTCCAGAACGGTATCTCCTGTAGCACATGTTCATCCACATTCTCTTCCATTTCACTTTTTGAATGCTTGACTTGTAGCCGTTCCCGTAAAGAAGTTAGTCTTGCCTGCTCGTCCGCCCTTTGCACTCCAAGCTTCAATGCATCTTCTTCTCCACATAATATCAAGAACCTTTTGGCACGTGTCACAGCAGTATATAATAAGTTTCGTCGCAGCATCCTGTAATAGCTTTTCACCACAGGCAAAACCACTATCGGAAACTCACTTCCTTGCGACTTATGGATGGAACAGCAGTATGCATGTGTAATTTGACCGAGATCTTGTTTTGTATATGTCACTTCATTCCCCTCGAACGACACAATGACCATATCTTGTTTTTCCGTGTTCTCTTTTGCATAGAAAATCGAAACCACTTCACCGATGTCCCCGTTGAACACATGGCTTTCGGGTTGATTGACAAGCTGTAATACCTTGTCACCAGTCCTGTAGACGATATTACCGAAGCTGAGTTCACGCCTTTGTTCGCTTTTAGGGTTAAAAAGTTCCTGAAGCATTTCATTAAGTTTATCTATGCCGGCATTTCCTCTGTACATGGGAGCGAGAACTTGGATATCCCTTGCCGTGTACCCCTTACTTTGTGCATTGGCACAGACCTTTTTCACTACATCTAAAATCTGAGCCTGACCGCATTTTATAAAGGAGCGGTCTTTTTGCCCCGAAGAAATATCAGGAGGGACTACTCCACCCTTCATATCATGGGCAAGTTCGATGATGGAGGATCCATCCGCCTGTCTGTAGATATCCGTCAGTTGCACAGTGGGAATGACTTTGGAGGCCAAAAGGTCCTTTAACACCTGCCCTGGCCCTACTGATGGCAGCTGGTCTTCATCTCCCACCAAGACAACTTGGATATCATCAGGGAGGGATTTGAAAAGTTGATTGGCAAGCCAGATATCAACCATCGATACCTCATCTACTATCAGCAATTTACCTTTAATCGGATTTTCTTCATCATGTTGAAAACCTTCCGAACCATTCCATCCCAAAAGCCTATGTATCGTCAGGGAAGGGAGACCTGTTGCTTCACTCATCCGTTTGGCTGCACGGCCAGTCGGGGCAACTAGCATGATGGGAAAAGGATCATCTTTATCATAATCATTCGGCTCGAGAGAACATCCGTGCAGATCTGCATATAATTCGACGATCCCCTTGATAACGGTGGTCTTACCGGTACCTGGTCCGCCTGTCAATAGAAGCATCGGTGTCATAAGAGCCTGCTGGATTGCTTCTTTTTGAGAGGGTGCATATTGTACTTTCAGCCTGTCCTCAAGCTCCCCTAAGGCAAGTAGGAATTCGGATTCTGGAAACTGCTCGGCATATTGAGTTTGTTCTAAAACTTTTTGGATATTCGTCACTACCCCTTGTTCGGAAAAATAAAGACTTGGAAGATAAACCCGACCTTCTTCCACCTTAAGCTTTCCTTCTTCTGTCAGTTGCAAAATTTCCCGAGAAATGTCAGAGTCTGAAACGAGCCCATGTTGTTTTTCATTCAAAAGCCTGACCACAGCATCAATAAGCTGATTTTCCTTTACATAACAGTGTCCTTCTTGCATGGAATTTTGTTCGAGCATGTAAAGGCAGCCTGCTCTAATTCGATCTGGATGGTTACCAGAGATACCAAAATGATTACCGAGTTCATCAGCTCTGGTAAATCCGATTCCTTCCACCGTTTCAACAAGTTGATATGGATTTTTTTGAAGGGTTTCAATGGTCTGATCTTTATACGCCTGATAAATCTTCATCGAAAGCTGAGGTCCAAAGCCAAATTGCGACAATGCGATCATGACCTGCTCGAGACCTTGATGCTCCATCAAGGTGTCATAGAGAAGTTTTGCCTTATCCCCGGCCAGCTTCGGAATAGAGTCCAATATCGACGGATTTTCCAATATTTTAGAAATTGCATTTTCTCCGAGTGCATCTGCGATCTTTTCAGCCGTCTTTTTGCCGATCCCGGAAAATAAGTCACTTGATAGATACTGGACGATTCCTTGCCTTGTTTGTGGAATATCCTTTCGGAAGTGTTCTACATGAAATTGAAGACCGAAACGGGGATGGTCTTTCATTTGACCAAAGAATATGTAGGTTTCATCTTCATGGATCCGCGGGAAATAGCCTGTGACGACCGCTTCCTTTTCCTCATAAGCAACATTCGTCTCCGTCACTCTGATTCGCACGACCGAATACATATTGGACTCATTATGAAAAATAGTGACTAGATGCGAACCTTTAATAAATTTTTCATGTTCCTCGAATAGATCGAGAGAGGATTGTTGCTTTTGGTCCTTCATGGGAATTTCCCTCCGTTCCCTAGTTTTCTGTCAGGATTTTTTTCGCATGGGCGGCTAGCATGTGGTCTGCCTGGACATCCAATGCTTTATCAAGGTTTTCTAATGCTTTTTCCCTGTTATCTTGATAAGCATAAGCCACACCGAGGTTGTAGTATGCATCTGCATGCCTGTCATCGGCCTCCACCACTTTTTCAAACTCAGTTGTAGCTTCTTGGATCAGGCCTTGTCCCGCCAAGCAAAGTCCGTACTGGAATCTTGCTTCGGCATCTTCAGGCTTCAATTCTACAGCACGTTGAAAATATGGAAGAGCAAGCTTTGGCTGCTCGAATTGCAGCAGAGTCATTCCTAACATAAAGAAGATATCGCTGTCGTTAACACCTTTCTTCATCGCAAGTTCAAACTGGACTTTAGCTTCGTCCCATTTTTCAAGCTGATAATACACATTTCCAAGCCCATAATGAGCAGTGCCGATCGTTTCGTCTTTCTCCATCGCACGTTCGAAAAACTTCATCGCTTTCTCTAGTTCACCAACAGCACTAAGCACATTTCCGAAGTTAACATATGCTACCGCATTATCTGGATTTTGTTCGATTTCTTCAGAAAAAGCAGCAAGTGCTTCCTCGTATTTACCTTCTTGCAGGTACTGAATACCCATTGCATTATTGTCTTTCATTTAAGCTTCCACCTCATCCATTTAATAAGTCTTTTTAGTATATCACAGAGAAAACCTCCATTCCCTATGGAATCGAGGTTTTCACTTTTAGCCTACATACCAAAGCTTTTCATTGTTTTTGAACACGTGATCGATGGTTCCACCGCCAAGGCACTCATCTCCATTATAGAAGACAACTGCTTGTCCTGGAGTGATCGCTCGGACGGGTTCATCAAAAATGACCTTCACTTTGTTATCTCCCAAGTGTTGAATCGTCACTTTATTGTCGGACTGGCGATAACGGAACTTGGCTGTACAAGCTGTCCCGTCAGCAGGCGGATGATTGGACACCCAGCTGATATCTGTTGCAGTTATGGAATCAGAATATAAAAGTTCATTATGGAAGCTTTGCCCAACATAAAGAACGTTTTTTTCTAAGTCTTTCCCTATTACAAACCATGGATCGCCGCTTCCGCCAATTCCAAGTCCATGACGCTGACCGATTGTGTAGTACATCAAGCCATCATGTTTCCCTTTAACTTCACCTTCCATGGTCACCATATTGCCAGGTTGTGCCGGTAGATAACCGCTTAGGAATTCCTTGAAATTACGCTCACCGATGAAGCATATGCCTGTGCTGTCTTTCTTGGCAGCCGTGGCCAGACCTGCACGTTTGGCGATTTCACGGACTTCTGATTTTTCGATGTTTCCGATTGGGAACATTACTTTAGAAAGCTGTTCTTGACCCAATTGATTCAAGAAATATGTTTGGTCCTTATTTTCATCTAGGCCGCGGAGCATTTTGTATTCGCCATCGCGGAATTCCACTTGTGCGTAATGCCCTGTTGCCAGATAATCCGCTCCAAGGTCCAATGCATGCTCAAGGAAAGCCTTGAATTTGATTTCCTTGTTGCACATCACATCAGGATTTGGTGTGCGCCCTGCTTTATACTCATCCAAGAAATATTGGAACACTTTGTCCCAGTATTGTTTTTCAAAATTGACCGCGTAATAAGGGATTCCGATTTGGTTGCAGACACGGATGACATCGTTATAATCCTCCGTTGCCGTACAAACCCCAAATTCATCGGTGTCGTCCCAGTTTTTCATGAAAATACCGATTACATCGTAGCCTTGTTCTTTCAGAAGAAGGGCTGCTACGGATGAATCAACTCCACCAGACATTCCTATTACCACACGGGTATCTTTTGGTGCTTTTGTCATCTTGATCACCCCGTATTAATATTGTACTTACTATATTAAGTTTATTATTTTTTCCGTGTAAGACGTTTAACGACTTTTGCTGTTTCTTTTGCAGCATATATGATATCTTCCATCGAATTTCCAAGACCGAAGCTGAAACGGATGGAGGATGCGATTCTATCTGAGTCTTTTCCAAACATTGCTACAAGGACATGAGATGGATCGATCGATCCTGCTGTGCAAGCTGATCCACTTGATACGGCGACACCCGCAAGATCCAAGTTTACAAGCAGTGATTCTACATTTGTCCCAGGAAAATATACATTCATTACATGCGGCAGCGTCTCTTCTGCACTGCTGTTTAGTTCAAATCGCACTTCTTCATCCTGCCAGACTTGAAGCATGGAATCCTTGAACTTTTGATACAGAGCCACTTTTTCTCCCGCTTGCTCTGTGCTAAGTTCTATTGCGGTTTTCAACCCAACTACCCCTGCCACATTTTCCGTTCCTGCACGCCGTTTGCGTTCCTGTTCCCCGCCATAGGTGAGTGTGGAAAAATTCGCTCCTGACCTGGCATATAAAAAGCCTACCCCTTTTGGGCCGTTTATCTTGTGAGCTGATATCGAAAGGAAATCAATGCCTAGTTCATCTACATTGATTGGAAGTAAACCAAAAGCCTGGACGGCATCTGTATGGAAATAGGCAGGATGCTCTCTCAGCATTTCTCCTATTTCACGTATAGGTTGGACAGTACCCACTTCATTGTTACCAAACATGATCGTTACCAGGATGGTTTGTTCTGTGAGTGCCTCTTTTAAATCATCAAGACTGATTTGTCCTTGTTCATCAACTGGGAGAAAGGTTACTTCAAATCCTTCTCTTTCCAGTTGTTCACATGTATGGAGTACTGCATGATGCTCGATTTTGGTTGTAATGATATGCTTGCCCCTTGATTGGTTCGCCCTGGCAACTCCGAGTATGGCAAGATTGTCCGATTCCGTCCCGCCACTTGTGAAAATGATTTCGGTTTCTTTTGCGCCGATACTCATGGCAGCAACATGTCTTGCCTCATCCACCAGATGCCTTGTCTTCCTTCCGAACCCATGGATACTGGAGGGATTCCCGAAATCTTCTCTCATGACAGGAAGCATGCTGTCAAGGACAGCCTGGTGGATTGGTGCTGTTGCTGCATGATCTAAATAAACTTGTTTCAATGAGGACGCCTCCTTTCCTAATAAGGTTCCCCTGTACCCGATCCTTCATAATCAGCAAGGGAAAGCTTAGATGTAAAACATATATGCTTCTTGCTCTCCGCCCTCATAGTTAGCAAGGTCATCAAGGGTTGTACTGTCCAATACGTCTTTTACCGCATCACGTATACGGATCCATAACTCACGCTTTGCAGGTTCTTCATCCTCAATCACTTCGACAGGGCTTATCGGCCCTTCCAGAACACGAATGATGTCCCCTGCCGTAATTTTAGTGGGCTCATCTGCTAAAATATAGCCCCCATAAGCACCTCTTATACTTTTTACAAGCCCTGCATTACGTAATGGCGCAATCAGTTGCTCAAGATAATGCTCTGACAAATCATGAGTCTGTGCAATCGATTTTAAGGAAAGTGGACCTTCTCCCACATTTTTTGCGAGTTCGATCATAATGGTCAATCCATAACGGCCTTTAGTTGATATTTTCATCTCAGAACACCTCTACTCTTTCTCATCGTTTTCTATATTTGAAGGGTTACCTTTTTATCGTTACTATGTTGTATTTTATAAAGTATGGAGTCCGTGGTTTTCTGACAGGCCGGCAGTGTCATACCGACGATGCTCCCAATTGTAAGACTGAATAGGATCGTGCCTATAAAGATGGGACCACCTAATAACCAACCTAAACATAATACTACTAATTCCATTCCTAATCTAATATATTGCACTTTCCAGCCAGTCATTTCAGTCAAGGCGATCATCAAGCTGTCCCTTGGTCCGGCACCACAACGTGATGAAATATAGACACCTATTCCGACTCCGATTACCACAATCCCCAAGATAAGCATCGCGATTTTACCAATGACCGTATCTGGAGTATGCAACTGCGGAACCATCAAGTACAAATCAATAAAGATCCCGACCATCAGCATATTGAGAAAAGCTCCAATCTGTGGAAGCTTTTTAGAGATGATGGAAGAAATCATCAAAATAAAAAAACCTACTATGATGGACCATGTACCAATAGTCAAACCGATCTGGTAAAAAAGTCCGATATGAAAGACATCCCATGGCGCACTGCCAAGGTTTGCACGTATCATCAATACAATCCCAAAAGCCATGATGAGCAGTCCGATGAAATAAATGGACCATTTCGCCAAAAATAATTTTCTGCCTAAACTCCGCTCTCCTTGCATGCTTCTCTACCCTTCTGTCTTCGCTAATTTCTGTCTCCATTTAAAATCTATCCTATTATAGCATAATTCCAAAGGTTTTACATTTTAAACCATGATGATAATTGTGGTACATTGGGTATGGGACATTACATGTCATATGCAAGCAGGAAGGTGTTTATTTCAATGAATAACAAACCACTGGCCTTTCGGATGAGGCCGAGAACAATAGATGAAATGGTAGGTCAGGAGCATCTTGTCGGGGAAGGCAAAATCATACAAAGAATGGTAAAAGCAAAACACCTCTCTTCCATGATCCTTTACGGGCCTCCCGGAATAGGAAAAACTTCGATAGCAACAGCCATTGCCGGCAGTACGCAATATGCGTTCCGCACGTTGAATGCGGTCGTCCATAATAAAAAAGATATGGAAGTAGTGGCAGAAGAAGCAAAAATGTCGGGGAAGGTAATCCTTATCCTTGATGAAGTGCACCGTTTGGATAAAGCGAAACAGGACTTCCTTTTACCACACCTTGAAAATGGAAGGATCGTATTGATCGGAGCGACTACAAGCAACCCCTATCACGCCATCAATCCTGCCATCAGAAGCAGATGCCAAATTTTCGAACTTCATCCTCTGTCTGTAGCAGAAATTAAGCATGTCATCCTGCAGGCATTGGAAGATAAAGAAAGAGGCTTTGGAGAAAAGCAAGTGAAACTAGAAGCCGGAGCATTGGAGCATCTTGCTAACGGATGCGGCGGGGATGTACGTTCTGCATTGAATGCTTTGGAACTTGCGGTACTTTCGACAAGTCCAAATGATGACAGTGAAATTCATATTGATGTGGCAACGGCAGAAGAATGCCTGCAGAAAAAAAGCTTTTATCATGATAAAGACGGAGATGGACACTATGACGTACTCTCCGCTTTCCAAAAATCCATTCGGGGCAGTGACGTGGATGCTGCACTCCATTATTTAGGAAGATTGATTGAAGCGGGAGATTTGGTGAGCATCGGAAGACGCCTTCTTGTGATCGCTTATGAAGATATCAGTCTGGCAAACCCTCAAGCAGGGGCACGAACTCTTTCTGCAATCGAAGCGGCAGAACGCCTAGGGTTTCCAGAAGCAAGGATCCCCTTGGCAAATGCAGTCATCGAACTTTGCCTGTCCCCAAAATCCAACTCTGCCTATAAAGCGCTTGACGAAGCGTTAGCAGATATACGGAAAGGGCTGGTGGGTCAAGTACCTGCACACTTGAAGGATGCCCATTATAAGGGCGCGGCCGACCTTGGCAGAGGAGTCGATTATAAATACCCCCACGACTACCCTAGCGGATGGGTCGCTCAGCAGTACTTACCTGACAAATTGAAACACAAATCTTATTACAAACCGAAAGATACAAGTAAATTTGAAACTGCCTTAGGGCAGATATATGAAAATACGAAGAAGAAAAAATAAGGTGGAGTGGCTTCCGCCTTATTTTTTTCAGACTGTTGACAAACTATCTAGCAGATAAGTTAATGGTTGGAACAGTTAATCTCCGTTGCAGGAGCTACGCTTTCCTGCGGGCGGTCCGTAAGCCTCCTCGGCTACGCCTGCGGGGTCTTACATGTCCCTTCCTCCCGCGGGAGTCTTCGCTCCTTCCACTGCGATTAACTAGGGAATTTACAACTCGAAAAGAGCTTTGTCTACACACTGGAATAAATAAGGTGGAGTGGCTCCCGCCTTATTTTTTTTCGATAAGTCCTATTCCATTTCCTGTCGGGTCCTTTAGATATGCCAGGAAGAAAGTCTCGAACTCCATCTTCTCTCTCACAATCATCGCGCCGCTCGCCTTTGCTTTTTCAATGGCTGTTTCAATGCAATCCACTTCAATCTGGATGCGGGTTCCCTGAGGATAGTCACTCGGTCCTTTTGCAATTCCACCATTTATGCTGGTTTCACCAGTACTGACAGGCCAATAATCCCATTTTTCTTCACCGATATTCCAACCGAAGACTTCTTGATAAAATTTTGTTGCCTCTTTGGGGTTTTGGCTGCTAATCTCGAATCCTACCACTTTTCCCATTTCCATTCCTCCCATTTTTCCCATGAATGCTATACATCTTCTCGTAAACTTAAGAGTTTTCCTCTTTTTTCTAGTAATCTTCCGTATATTTCTTTTGTTTTGTGGAAATGATGGGTAAAAAAAGACCGTTTCAAGGAGTGGATAAGGATGAAAGTCAGACAGGATGCATGGTCACATGAAGATGATTTATTACTAGCAGAGACTGTTTTACGATACATAAGAGATGGTGGTACCCAGCTTGCAGCCTTTGAAGATGTAGGTGATGCATTAAATCGAACATCGGCTGCATGTGGTTTCAGGTGGAATGCGGAAGTCAGAAAGAAATATGAACCTGCAGTTGCCATAGCCAAGAAGCAACGAAAAGAGAAAAAAAGAGCGCTGGAAAAACAGGCAAAACTGCAACAAAAACCAAAAAGCGAGCAAGCTGCAGTAAAAAAAGAAACAAATCAGCATCTGGAGATGGAGTGGCTGCCAGCACCTAAAAAAGTTTCCAGCGAAACTGTCAACAAACTACCGTTTGAATATGACATGGAAGATGAAGAATATGCACCACTTCCGGTAAGGAATGCTGCAGTAGATGCATCAATCAGCTTGGATGACTGCATACATTTCCTGCAAAACTTCCAACAAAATAAAAACTCTGATTATCGCTTGCAATTGGAAAATGAAAGATTGCATAAGGAAAATCAGTTATTGAAACAAAAAAATCAATCTCTGGAAAAACAGCTTAAGAATTTAGAAGAACAGCAAGTTGCCATTAACGAAGATTACGAAATGCTCGTCCAGATTATGGACCGCGCAAGAAGAATGACAGGCGGTGTCATGCAGGATGAAGTGATGTAAGTACACCCAGTGAAAGTCTTCATGAACGTGATGAGGACTTGGAATACACCCCGGCAGCAAGGAAAATACCTAGTGGTCAATAAATAGGTAAAATCAAAAGAGGCCTTCATGGCAACGATGAAGGCCTCTTTTTCATGTTATTATTGTTGACCACCGACACGCTGAATTTTAACATCTTTTAGAATATCATTGATTACATATCCGCCAAGAATAAGCCCTGCAACAGATGGCACGAATGCATTGGAGGAAGGGGGCATTTTCGCCTTGCGAATTTCCGCATTATCATTCCCTACTGTTTTCCGGACGTCCTCACGAATGACAATCGGACTCTCATCTGAGAATACCACTTTTATTCCTCGGTGGATCCCCTCTTTTCGAAGCCTTGTGCGTATGACCTTTGCAATAGGATCGGTATGGGTTTTCGAGATGTCCGCCATCTTGAATCTAGTCGGATCCATCTTGTTCGCAGCACCCATACTGGACACCATTGGAATTTTGCGTTTTAAACACTCTTTCATTAAATGAATCTTGTAAGAGATTGTATCAGATGCATCGATCACATAATCGAGTCCATAGCTGAAGAACTCTTCGTATGTTTCTTCTGTGTAGAACATTTTAAGTGCAATCACTTCACAGTCAGGATTGATGTCTTGAATACGTGCTTTCATCAAATCGGCCTTCGGTTGTCCTACTGTGGACATGAGTGCATGAATTTGACGGTTTACGTTTGTAATATCCACATCATCTTTATCCACTAAAATAAGACGTCCAACGCCGGAACGTGCCAAAGCTTCTGCCGAGAAAGATCCGACCCCGCCAATACCCAATACTGCAACCGTGCTATTTTTAAGGGTTTCCAAACCTTCTTTTCCTATTGCCAATTCATTTCTTGAAAATTGGTGTAACATTGCATATCAACTCCATTTATCGCTTGTTTCATTTCTAACGTCTTTTAAAGATTGTACCCGAAATCGAATATAACATACTTTGGGTGAAAAGCAAGTAGTCGGATGGGAATTTTTATTTTTACGAAATTGGTTTAAATGCCTTATAATAAAGGGAATAGTTAGTGGATATTTATTTTTATTGAAGGCGGGGAGTTTGTAATGAAAAATCTGTTTAAGGCCTTATCTTTCATCTTAGTGATCGGCACTGGTTTAGCAGCAATCTTTCGCTTGAACAAATCAAATAAGCAGCTGGTGGAACGTGAGACAACGTCATTCCAGGTAAGGCAAACTTTAGAGGCGATTGCTTCGACCCTGGAGAAGACAAAGGAAAATGAGCACATTGCCGGCGGGAATCAAAGCATTTTGAAAGCCACTATTAACTTGGAAGAAACCTCCAATGATGCCAAAGCATCTGAGGCGGATCAACAAGAAAATCCCCCGTTGATAAAAGCAAACAAGAACGCACGCGGCGAATATATATATCATGTTCCAGGAGGTGTTTTCTATAATCGGACGACACCGGTCGAATGGTTTCGGACAGAGGAAGAGGCGCAGGCAAACGGATATAGAAAGTCAGCAAGGTAATGAATATCGGACAACCTTCATTTAGAGATGAGGGTTGTTTTTTTGAGGCTAGGAATTGAAAAACAAAAAACCGGTACTGCGCCATAAAGCGAAGTACCGGTTTTTAATCCGTATGTAGGCAAGTCCCAATCGTGCCGTCGTTGATGCCTTCGTTTTGATCCCCGCTTACAGCAGGTGGGTGCTCTGTTTCATGCATGTAGTAAGTCCTCACAAGGAAGGCATTTACGCAGCGACGAAAACTCTGAGCTCCCGTATAATCTATTGTTCGGTCAAAACAATAGGTTATACGACGAACACATCAGGACTTGCAACTTCTTGAAGTAATCTTAACATACAGATTATCTGTTTTCAACTATCTGTATATGGGAAAATCTACTCTTTTTTGACAGCCAGCGACAAATGTAACTCGTCTAATTGCCCACCTGCAACAGGGCTTGGTGCTTCTGTCAGGATACAGCTTGCGCTAGCTGTCTTAGGGAATGCAATGGTGTCACGCAGGTTCGTTCTGCCTGCCAACAACATAACCAAACGGTCCAATCCAAGAGCGATACCACCATGTGGAGGAGTTCCGTACTCGAATGCTTCAAGTAGGAAACCGAATTGTTCTGTGGCCTCTTCTTTGCTGAACCCAAGTACTTCGAACATTTTTTCCTGGATGTCGCGTTCGTAGATACGTAAAGATCCCCCGCCAAGCTCATAACCGTTCAGTACCAAGTCATATGCTTGGGCCCGGACCACACCAGGATTTGTTTCAAGCAATGGAAGGTCTTCACGGACAGGCATTGTGAACGGATGGTGGGCAGCAAAATAGCGGCCAGCTTCCTCATCGTACTCTAGTAATGGCCAGTCAGTGACCCACAAGAAGTTGAATTTGCTCTCGTCGATCAATCCAAGTTCTTTTCCTAACTTCAAACGGAGTGCGCCTAGGGCATCTGCAACAACAGATTTTTTATCTGCCACGAATAGGATCAAGTCTCCTTCTGCAGCATCTAGAGATTGAATGAATCCTTGTTGTTCTTCTTCATTGAAGAATTTTGCGATAGGTCCTTTTAACCCTTCTGCTTCTACCTTTAACCAAGCTAGCCCTTTTGCTCCATATACGGCTACAAATTCAGTCAAGGCATCAATGTCTTTGCGGGAGTACTTGCTTGCTGCACCTTTTACATTGATTGCTTTTACTTGCCCTCCGTTATTGACGGCTGCGCTGAATACTTTGAATCCGCAGTCTGCAACCTGCTCGGACAAATCGACAAGTTCCATTTGGAAACGAGTGTCAGGCTTGTCGGAACCGTATCTGTTCATTGCATCTTGATACGTGATGCGAGGGAATGTTTCAGGTACATCCACACTCTTCGTATTTTTCATGACCATTCTCATCATGTCTTCCATCATGCCGATAATTTCTTCTTGAGATAAGAAGGAAGTTTCAATGTCGACTTGTGTGAATTCAGGCTGTCTGTCTGCACGAAGGTCCTCGTCACGGAAACAACGGGCGATCTGGTAATAGCGCTCCACACCGGAAACCATCAACAGTTGCTTGAAGATTTGCGGCGACTGTGGCAACGCGTAAAATTCACCTGGGTGGACACGACTTGGTACTAGGTAATCGCGCGCACCTTCTGGCGTGCTTTTAGTCAAAATTGGCGTTTCCACTTCCATGAATTGTTGATCGTTCAAGAATTCACGGATGGAACGCGTTACGTCATGCCGCATCTTCAATGTGTCAAACATAACCGGACGGCGAAGGTCAAGGTAACGGTATTTCAAACGGATATCTTCATTTACTTCTGTTTTGCTGTCCAAAACGAATGGTGGTGTTTTTGCAGCATTCAGGACTTTAATTGCTTCGGCTTGCACTTCGATGGCACCTGTTTTCAGGTTAGGGTTGACTGTTGCCTCGTCACGAGCAACCACTTTTCCTTTAATATATAGAACGTACTCGTTACGTACACTTTCAGCAGTTTTTAAAGCTTCTGCAGAAACGTCTGGATTGAAAACAATCTGCACAAGTCCTGTACGGTCACGAAGGTCTAAGAATATTAGCCCTCCAAGGTCACGGCGCTTTTGCACCCAGCCTTTTAATTCAATTGTTTCTCCGATGGATGATTGTGGGACTTCGCCACAGTTATATGTTCTACCTTGCATCAATTATCTCTCCCCACTTTTCTTTTCTGCGATGTATGCTACTGCTTCCTCAAAAGGAACTTCCTGTTGCTCTCCTGTTTCCATTTCTTTGATTGTCACTACGCCTTTATCCAGCTCATCATCTCCAAAAACGATGGTGTATTTTGCTTGAAGGCGATCTGCCGCTTTGAATTGTGCTTTTAGTTTTTTATCCTGATAGTCTTTTTCCGCTACAATCCCTGCTTTTCTAAAATCGAAAAGAAGCTTTACTGCCGTTTCTTTTGCCTTGTCTCCAAGTGCGACTACATAGCAATCTATGGAATCTTCAAACGGGAATTTCACATTTTCCGCTTCCATAGCAGATATAAGGCGCTCGATGCTTAGTGCAAATCCGATACCTGGTGTTTCCGGTCCACCGATTTCTTGGACCAACCCGTTGTATCGTCCCCCACCACATAGGGTCGTGATGGCACCGAATCCTTCGGTCGTGCTCATGATTTCAAATGCTGTGTGGTAATAGTAATCAAGTCCGCGCACCAAGTTCGGGTCGATTTCATATGGAATGCCCAGTGCGGTAAGATATGCTACC
This sequence comes from Sutcliffiella horikoshii DSM 8719, assembly GCA_001648575.1. GTDB lineage: Bacteria > Bacillota > Bacilli > Bacillales > Bacillaceae_I > Sutcliffiella_A > Sutcliffiella_A horikoshii. Next base: position 285,974 of record LQXN01000064.1, read on the forward strand.
ACTTTATCAAAGTAGGCTTTGGACTCTTCATTCAGGTAATCTAAGATTGATGGTGCTGTCGCCATTAATTCGTGATTGCGATCTTTCTTACAATCAAGGATCCTGAGAGGATTCTTCTCGAGACGGCCTTGGCAATCTCCACAGAACTCATTGATCCTTGGTTGGAAGTGGTTGATAAGCGCATCTCTGTGTGCTTGACGACTTTCCTTGTCACCTAAGCTGTTGATGACTACTTTCAGGTTTTTGAGTCCTAGGCTTTTGTATAGTTCCACTGCCAGTGCGATTACTTCTGCATCGATAGATGGGTCATTGCTTCCAAGCGCTTCAATTCCGAACTGGACGAACTGGCGGAAACGCCCTGCCTGCGGTCTCTCATAACGGAACATCTGGCCGATGTAGTAGAGCTTCGTAGGTTGTGTCGGTGAACCGAACATTTTGTTGTTCACATAGGAACGAGCCACAGATGCCGTTCCCTCTGGACGAAGCGTCAAGCTTCTGCCGCCGCGGTCTTCAAAGGTGTACATCTCCTTCTGCACCACATCCGTCGTATCCCCAACACCCCTCAAGAACAACTCGGTGCTCTCAAAAATCGGCGTCCTGATCTCCTTATAATTATATAACTCACAAATCTCCTTCGCCTTCGCCTCAATAAACTGCCACTTCTCCACCGTACCAGGTAAAATATCCTGCGTCCCACGCGGTATCTGAATCGCCATTTGCGGTTCCTCCTTTAAAGGGGGTCAGCCCCCTCTTTCGTTATTTAAAGTAGTAAAGAGGGGTCTGACCCTCCAAATTACCTTTTTTACATATAAAAAACTCCCGTCCCTTGTTTATTTACTAAACAAGGGACGGGAGTTGTATGTCCCGTGGTGCCACCCTAATTGAAGTAGGTTGAAGTCATTAAAGCATGCATATGCTTTCTTCCTTCGGTTACTTCCACTCAAGCAGTTAACGCCTGCAACGTCCATCTCCTATTTGAGCGGTTTTCACATCTGCTGCAATATCAGGTACGGCAGTTCTGTGATAATCAGCTTGTTCAGAGCGGATCCTACGGAGTGTTCATTCATCGGGTCATCAAGGGGAAATGCTTTCAGCCCAGGGCATCTCTTCTCTTTCCATGTGGTTCCCAACTACTGTTCTCCATCATCGGTATCTAGTATTTTAGTCCATTAACGCGACTGTTTGTTATGTAAGATACTTGCTAGTATATATACTTTCAATTCTAGTTGTCAAGGCTTTATTGAATTCGGTTCAATTGTTTTTTTAACGACTTCACGTCGCGCATGGTAATGCCGAACTCTGATGCAAGCTCGATATAGGTAGAATCCTTCTCTTTTTCAATAAAATCATGAAAACTCACCCCAAAAACATCTCTACTTCCAAATGCACGATTATGTTTATCACTAAATTTCATCTTATGACGCTCCTTTTTTGCTACACTAGTATATATCCTGTCCTTTTTATAAGGATTTCTTACAATTCAAGCAGGAACTTTTTTCACTTTTGTAGAAAAAGAAAGTTTGAACTTTCTTTGAGGAGGTTGAGTATTGGGTCATAAACTATCTATTTTCCTTACTGCACTACTATTATTTACTACCATCTTTTCCTTTATGAATGCGTCACCGGCAGAGGCCAATCGTACAGTCGTCGTGGCGACTGATGTATTGAATGTCCGGGAAACCCCTGAGACAGACGGAGTGATCATATCAAAGGTCCAACGGGGAGAATCTTATCCTGTTGTGGACAGCCAAGGAGAATGGCTGAAGATTCAAGTCACCTCGACCAAGGCTGGCTGGGTGGCATCGTTCCTGGTGACGGAGAGCAGCGAAGGGGCTCGTTCAACTGCCTCAAGGGCAGCAAGTTCTGCCACTGTCCAGGTCCTTACAGACGATTTGCGAATGAGGTCAGGTCCGGGTACAAATTTCTCTGTAGTAGGGACCCTGCATTCCTCTGCTTCGGCTGTACAATATCTTGAAGAAAATGAAAACTGGGTGAAGGTTCATTTCGACGGTGTCGAAGGATGGGTCGCTAAAGAGTACGTCACCATAGCTGCCAAGAAACAAGAGGCACCTGCAGAACAACCTGCTGAGCCGTCAGAAGAAGCACAAGGTAAGGTTGCTATCATTACGACAGACGGGTTGAACATCCGCAGCGAACCATCCACCCAGGGTGAAGTGCTTGGCTCCTTAAGTGACGGACAGCAGGTGGAAGTGCTGGCCATTCGTGGAGAATGGATAAATATTTCCTATGACGGCACAGTCGGATGGGTGCATAGCGACTATGCAAAGATTGGAACTTCAGGCTCTGGTGAACAGGGGTTGCAGACACCTAAAACTGGTGCAACCATTAAGGTGTCCGGACTGAATGTACGCAGTGAGCCATCACTGAACGGTAAAATATTGGAACAGTTGCCTCAAGGTACTTCTGTCACGATTCTAAGTGAATTAAATAATTGGTGTGAAATTGAATACGGGAACGGCGAAACCGGATGGATTGCAGGCTGGTTTCTCGAGAGAAGCGGCGTTTCAAGCCCTCCTCAGTCTCCTGCCACAAGTGATGGCACGATTGTGATTGTCGATGATGCCACCAACATCCGAAACGCTCCTTCTACAAACGCGAAAGTGGTACTGCGAGCAAGTGAAGGCGAAGAATTTTCTATTGTCGGCCAGGAAAATGACTGGTACAAAATAAAGCTTAAGGATGGATCAGAAGCATATGTGGCCGGGTGGATTGTGGCGACCAAGGGGAGTGCACCTAATATTGCAAGGGCAGGTGCAGAACAATACTTGTCCAATAAGGTGATTGTCATTGATCCCGGGCATGGCGGACGCGATGTCGGAGCAATCGGTGTACAAGGCACGTATGAGAAGAACTTGACGCTTAGGACTTCCTTGCTATTGCAGGACAAGTTAAGAGCTGCAGGGGCCACTGTCTACATGACAAGGCAGCAAGATACATCTGTCCCATTACATGCAAGGCCGCAGATGGCAAATTACCACCAGGCAGATGCTTTTATCAGTGTCCATTATGACAGTATTGATGATAGCACTGTGACGGGCACAACGACATTCTATTATAGTAATTCCGACAAATTGCTTGCTGACAGTGTGCATTCTTCTCTCATCCAGTTTACAAATCTGCGTGACCGAAGTGTCCGCCAGGAAAACTATCTAGTGTTGAGAGAAAGCACGCAGCCTTCCTTGTTATTGGAGTTAGGTTATATTAGTAATCGCGGAGAAGAGATGACCGTCATCTCCGGTGATTTCCAGGAAAGGGCATCAACGGCTATCTATCAGGGACTTGCGCAATATTTTAGGGGGAACTGATTAACAGATTGGCTGATTTGCTGAAGAAGTTGGAATGAAATGAAGGGGACCTATCATTTGAGGGTCCTCTTTTATTTGGTTATGACGGGGCGGAATCTTCCATTGTGACTTTTTCATTGGTTATTGTAAGTTTCTTTGAGGTCATTGTGACTTTTCCGATAGTTATTGTGACTTTCTCTATCCTCATTGTGACTTTTCCGATAGTTATTGTGACATTCTCGATCTTCATTGTGACTTTTCCATCTGTTATTCTGACTTTCTCGATCCTCATTGTTACTTTTCCATCTGTTATTGTGACTTTGACACAATTTGACCACCACCCAAATCAAGTCCCTCTCCGGCACATTTAGGTCCACCTTACTTTTCCCCACAAAAAAAGCCGGCCACACACCTCTAAATTAAGGCATGCAACCAGCTTCTCAACTTATTTACTCTCCACTATCAATGTCACAGGTCCATCGTTCACAAAATCCACTTCCATCATGGCACCGAATTGACCGGTTTCCACTGTCACGCCTTTGCTGCGCAACGCTTCGTTGAACGCTTCATAGATGGTTTCGGCATGGTCTGGCTTGGCTGCATCCATGAAGTTGGGACGGCGTCCTTTGCGGCAATCTCCATATAAGGTGAACTGAGATACGGAAAGGACCTGTCCTTCCACATCAAGTAACGACAGATTCATTTTTTCCTGATCGTCTTCGAAAATACGAAGGTTGGACACTTTTTCGGCAATATATGCCGCATCCTCGCGGGAATCCTCATGGGTTACGCCAACTAGTAGCATCAATCCGTGGTCGATCTTCCCAACGACCTCACCTGCAACACGAACTTCCGCTCTTTTCGCTCTTTGTAAAACCACTCTCATATCTCTAAACCTCTCTTACTGCATTATTCGTCGAACCGCATAAATATCGGAGATCTGCTTGATCCGATCTACCACTTTTTGAAGGTGGTTGATATTATGAATGGCAATGGCCATATGAATGGTCGCCATCTTGTTTCGGTCTGAGCGGCCTGAAACCGCGGTAATATCGGTTTTCGTTTCATTTACAGCCTGCAGCACCTCATTCAATAAACCGCGGCGGTCGTAACCTGTTATTTCAATCTCCACGTTGTACTCACGATTATCTTTAACATCGCTTTCCCAGTCTACATCAATGAGGCGGTCGTTAGTTCCCTCAGCTTCCACGTTTGCACAATCTGCACGGTGGACAGAAACCCCGCGCCCCCTTGTGATGAAACCGACGATTTCATCTCCCGGAACAGGATTACAACACTTGGACAACCGGACAAGCAAGCTGTCGATCCCTTGAACGACAACACCAGCGTCTTTTCTCTTCTTTACAGGCGCTGTTTTCTTCTTCTCGGCATTTTCGGTTATATCTGTAATCTTCTGTTCCTTGTCACGCTGGCGACGCTGCTTTTCAGTCAGGCGGTTTGCCACCTGAAGGGCGGTGATTCCGTTATAGCCGACTGCTGCAAACATATCTTCCGCTGACATGAAGTTGAATTTTTCGGATACACGATTGATGTTTTCCGCCTGCAGGATTTCCTTCAGGTCAAAGTCCATCCCTTTTATTTCTTTTTCGACTAGATCTCGGCCTTTTTCCACATTTTCTTCACGGCGCTGCTTTTTGAAAAATTGTCGGATTCTATTTTTAGCCTGGGAGGTCTGAGCAAGCTTCAACCAATCCTGGCTCGGTCCATAAGAATGCTTGGACGTAAGGATCTCGATGATATCGCCTGTTTTTAATTTATAATCTAGGGTCACCATTTTACCGTTCACTTTGGCACCGATTGTTTTATTACCGATTTCAGAGTGAATACGGTAAGAAAAGTCGATCGGTACGGATCCGGAAGGCAGTTCGATGACATCCCCTTTAGGTGTGAACACAAAAACCATATCCGAGAATAGATCGATTTTCAGGGATTCCATGAATTCTTCCGCATTTGTAGCGTCATTCTGCCACTCCAAGATTTCACGGAACCATGTCAATTTCTCTTCGAAAGAAGCACGATCATCCGCTTCTTTGTCTTCTTTGTATGCCCAGTGCGCAGCAATCCCGTACTCAGCGATCTGGTGCATATCGCTTGTGCGGATCTGCACTTCCAAAGGGTCTCCCTTTGGCCCGATCACCGTTGTATGGAGGGACTGGTACATATTCGGCTTTGGCATGGCAATATAGTCTTTGAAGCGGCCAGGCATGGGTTTCCAGCATGTGTGAATGATTCCAAGGACCGCATAACAGTCTTTAATACTGTTAACGATGATGCGCACAGCTAATAAATCGTAAATTTCGCTAAATTGTTTGTTTTGTTTAGCCATTTTACGATAGATGCTATAAATGTGCTTTGGACGTCCGGACAGCTCCGCAGTGATTTCCACTTCTTCGAGACGGTCGTTCACTTCATTCATTACTTCTGAGATATACTCCTCACGCTCAGCACGTTTGCGTTTCATCAAGTTGACGATACGGTAGTATTGCTGTGGATTTAGATAGCGTAAAGCTGTATCTTCAAGCTCCCACTTGATTTTACTTATCCCAAGACGATGGGCAAGTGGAGCAAATATTTCAAGGGTTTCGTTAGAGATACGGCGTTGTTTTTCTTGTGGCAGATGCTTCAAGGTCCTCATATTATGAAGACGGTCAGCAAGTTTGATCAAGATGACACGGATATCCTGAGCCATTGCCACGAACATTTTCCTGTGGTTTTCGGCTTGCTGTTCCTCTTGGGACTTATACTTGATTTTCCCAAGCTTAGTTACACCGTCCACCAGCATCGCCACTTCGGCATTGAAAGCTTCCTTGATCTCCTCAAGAGTAATGGACGTATCCTCTACGACATCATGAAGAAATCCAGCCGCAATGGTGGATGGATCAAGATCAAGGTCCACAAGGATTCCTGCGACCTGTATTGGATGTATGATATAAGGCTCACCTGACTTGCGATACTGCTCTGCATGAGCATTTTTGGCAAACTCATACGCCCTTTCCAAAAAGGCGATATCTTCCCCTTTTAGATAGCGCCTCGCATTATCTATCACCTGGTCTGCAGTTAATACTTGCTCATTTGCCATATTTCTACTCACCTTTTGACTTTCTTTTTTATTTAGCAAAACTTATTAAAAAGCGCTCGCGCTATGATAGTCTCGTTAATTCTTACCATTATGGTCAATATTACAAAAAAGTATATTGTTTTTATTATCGTGAAATTTCATGTAGATGTAAAGAGATTATGAGGGAAAAATAAAGATTTGTCGACAGATTTTTCAGGAATTGGTGTAAAAAATATACTTTTCCAATAGTAGAAGCCTTTTTACCTATCATTTCATCATATTGATGATCCGAATAAATAGTACTGGGTATTTTTCATCATATAGAAAAAACTAGAGCAATCTGGTTGCTCTAGTTCTTAGTTTATCCTTAGTATTTCATCAATGTCAGGATATCGAATCCGTCCAATTTGTCGCGTCCATCCAAGTAGGACAGCTCGATAAGGAATGCAATACCAGCAACCACTCCGCCAAGCTCTTCAACAAGTTTGATTGTCGCTTCGATCGTTCCACCCGTTGCAAGAAGGTCGTCTGTGATTAAAACGCGTTGACCAGGCTTGATCGCATCTCTGTGGATAGTTAGTACATCTTTACCGTACTCCAAACCGTATTCCACACGTGCCACTTCACGAGGGAGTTTCCCTTCTTTACGAACCGGTGCAAAACCTACACCAAGAGAATACGCTACCGGACAACCGATGATGAATCCGCGTGCTTCCGGTCCAACAATCAAATCTACTTCTTTATCGCGAGCATATTCAACGATTTGGTCAGTTGCATAACGGTATGCATCACCATTGTCCATTAACGTTGTAATATCCTTGAATTGTATACCAGGTTTTGGCCAATCAGGAACGATTGTAACGAATTTCTTTAAATCCATCTTCTATTTTCCTCCTATGAATGAACAGTGCATTGCTTGGTTAGATGCTGATCAAACCACGCTTTCAATTGTTTATATGATGAGTATAAAAACAAGTTTTCAAGCATCACTTGCTGTTGCTTTTTACGATAAGTTTGAGACTCCTCAAAGTCCCGTTTTTTCGCTGCATGGTTTAATGCGATAAAACCCTTGTCTATTGTAACAAATTCTAAGTCAAAAAACACCTGTGATATGAAATCTACTGTTTCTTTTGACCAGCCGCGGTTCCTTGCAATATCTTCAGCATGCTTGGACAAGTCAAACGATCCTTTTTTGGCCAGGAGTCCATAGAACCATTTGAAGTGTTCCCTTGTTGGAATGGTAGAGAAAAAATGATTTTCTTTTTGATAAAAAGATGCATAGATTCTCTCAGGAGCAGCGCTTTGCAAGATGTTTGAAAGCACTGCCTCTTCAGTGGGGATATCTAAAATGACAATATATCTCCCTGTTATATCAAGTGCGGCTTCCCCTTGTACCAATGTGGCATACGGTCGTAGATCATCCTGGAGCATTACATCATCCAAAGTTTTTTCATTGAAATATAGGATATGGAGTTTCTCCCTATCTATTCCTGCCAGCGTTTGATTCAGTTGTTTAATGGAGCGGATATCAAAAAGCTGCCATTCCGGCACTCTAATATCCTTTAAAAACACCTGGGGTTTTCTGAAATTATTCCATTCATTGATGGACAGCTCTCCAAGAACGTCCAATGATGCCCCTGGTGAGACGTGATGATAAGTTTCCCCGAATCCGAATCCAACACAATCCAGGGAGTTTCCCTCTTGTTCGATCACTAGCTTCAGATGGTTGCTTTTATTACCAATCTGACGGATCTGCTGTGGAAGGACCCCTTTTACAAGTACTTTAGGTTTCGGATTGGCCACACCAAAGGGAGAAAGCATTTCTAGTTGCTCGATCGTTTCCAGTGTAACCTCATCTACTCTGCATTCAATATCAACGTCTGTGATTGGTGTATAGTCTTCTTCGGTCAATCTTTGCGCTGCTTTTTGATTCATTCGTTGCCGAAGCTCTTCAACATCCTCAATATTCAATGTCATTCCTGCAGCCATCGGATGTCCGCCGAAATGCGGGAGGATATCCCGGCATTCCGAGAGATTCTCAAAGAGGTCAAAGCCAGCGATGGAGCGTGCAGACCCCTTTGCCTGGCCTTTCTCTTCATCAAGGCTTAGGACGATGGTCGGTCGGTAAAAGCGATCTACAAGTCGTGAAGCGACGATTCCAATGACCCCTGCGTTCCAATCATGTCCTTCGACGATGATAAAGCTGTTGTCCTTTGGCGGATATTTTTCTTCCACCTGTTTGATGGCTTCTTCTGTGATTTTAGTTACAATCTGCTGTCTCTCTTTATTGTAACTTTCCATTTCCTCTGCAAGCATCTTGGCTTCCTCAACATCTTCTGTCATGAGAAGATGCACTGCCGGGTCTGCATTATCCAATCGTCCCACTGCATTGATTCTTGGTCCAATGGAAAAGCCGACCGTCTCCTCTGTGATGGTATGTAGTTCCACCCCACATTTTTGCAAAAGGGCTTTCAGGCCCACACGGGTTGTCTGCTTCATCTTTTTTATTCCTTTTGAAGCGAGCAAACGATTTTCCCCCACCAATGGTACGAGGTCTGCGATTGTACCAATGGCTGCCACCTCTAAAAGGTGCTCTGGATTTTTCCCGAGAAGTGCATGTGCCACTTTGTAGGCTACACCCACACCTGCAAGGTCATCGAATGGATAGGAGCACGTTTCCTTTTTCGGATGGACGATTGCAAATGCATCTGGCAGCTCTGGTCCAGGTTCATGATGGTCAGTGATGATAAGGTCAATCTCCAATTCTTTCGCCACTTTAGCTTCATGGAGTGCTGAAATTCCTGTATCGACCGTAATAATCACGGCATATCCATTTTCCTTTGCCTGTCGGAAGGCATTTTCATTTGGTCCGTATCCTTCAGTGAAGCGGTTGGGGATGTAAAAATCAACATTCGCTCCAATTTCCCGTAAAGCAGTCACAAGCACCGTCGTACTGCTTACTCCATCAGCATCATAATCCCCGAACACAAGGATCTTTTCGTCATTTGCCACCGCCAGTTTCACCCGTTCTACGAGCTTGTCCATATCCTCCATAAGAAATGGATCATGAAACTCCTGATCTTCTGTATATAAAAATTCTTTTGCATTTTCTATTGTATCAAGCCCTCTGTTTACTAAAAGAGAAGCAATAAGAGGAGCAATTCCCATAGATTCGGCTAATTGTTCAACAAGTTCCTTATTCGGTTCCCTGACATACCATCTTGACTTAGAAGCTAACAATCCAATTCCTCCCTTAGCTTTCCTAATTATACTAGAGAGTCCATGCCGCTTCAATAAAGTTTAATATAACAAAAGAAACCCAAAAGGTACCTGACACCTTAAAACCAACCCACACTGAAGTACAAAAGGTACCTGACCCCTAAAACCAATTCACACTGAAGTACAATAGGTACCTGACCCCTAAAACCAATTCACACTGAAGTACAATAGGTACCTGACCCCTAAAACAAATACCAACACTTCATAAAATCCCCACTATAGGGGTCTGGTACCGCACACCGCACAAAAAAACAGGCCCATCACCTGGACCTGCGTCTCTCCCCTACCGTTTCATTTTTCCTCTCAACAGCTCCAGCTTCAGCTTCGGTTCCCCTTACCTCTGCCGTCCTCGTTGTTGCATCACCTGAATGCTGCTTATGCTGCAGTTTGCGCTTCACCATGATCACCTGGTAGATCCCAATGGATCCGGCAATCACGATGCCCATCAGTGTGGAAAATAAGATCACAAGCACCAACGGCCATTCGGCGGTACCAAACAGGAAATTCACCTCGACTGGAGCAACATTAAGTACGGCGAAAATCGCCACTATAATGGTGAAAACCACTCCCGCCAACAAATACCATTGAGTTTTCATAAAAATAAATACCCCCTCTAAATTTTCTCTTCGGAGTATGGATTAATGTGCACCAGCACATCCTGAACTTCCTTGTTTTCCATGAGTTTTGCTTTTACGTTTTTTCCAATTTGATGTCCTGCTTCGACAGTAATATAGGGATCAACGGAAATCTTTAAATCAATGATGACATAATGACCATGCTCCCTAGCATGCAGACTGTCGATTTTCATGACATCTGGTACTGTCAATACAACTTTCCTGAATTCCTCTGTATCTTCCTCATGCATGACATGGTCCATTGTATTGTGAATGGATTCTGAACCGAGTTGCCAAGATATTCTGATAATCATTAGTGCTACTACAATCCCTGCAACAGGGTCGAGATATACCAACCAATCGACACCGATATACCCTCCAAAGACGGCACCTGCAATTCCTATCAATGCTGCAATCGAAGAGAAAACGTCTGACCGATGTTCATACGCATTCACAATAATGGCGTCACTCTTTATTCTTTTTCCCAGATTGTACTTGTATCGAAACATTATTTCTTTAACGATGATGGAAAAAATAACTACATATATAGCCAATGCTTTTGGTGCCTCTATCGGTTCAAAGAAAGACTGAAACGATGATTTACCAATTTCAAAGCCGACTATCAATAAAAGAACCGCAACAATAATTGCAGCAATATTTTCAGCTTTCCCATGTCCATATGGATGATCTTCATCGGGTGGCTGTTTAGCTGCCCTCAATCCTAAATAAACAGCTAAAGACCCAGCAACATCAGACGCAGAGTGAACAGCGTCCGCCACAAGCGCTCGACTGTTGGCTACAACTCCGGCCCAAGCTTTTAATGCAGCTAACAATATGTTCCCGACCACACCGACCAATGCCGCAAATTCCGCTTTCTTAAAACGCTCATTATGGTCCATTACGACACCCCTTTTCATTTTCTCTTTCTATTGTACCCGAAATATAGCAAATCCCTCTTAAAACATCTGATAAAAAAAGTCACAGCACCTCAAAAAGGCACTGTGACATTTCTTATTTATACCTCAGGCTCTGGATCTTCTACAGAAGCCTTCTTCGGTTTTGAAATTTGTTTGTATTTCCAACTCATCCATAGTTGTGACGCGATGAATAATGAAGAGTACGTACCGACAACCAAACCTACTAGTAATGCAATCGAGAAATTAGTAATCGACTCACTACCAAAAATAAGTAAGGCGATGACTGCAAACACAACAGTTCCAACGGTATTTAGAGATCTGACAAACGTTTGCTGTAAGCTTTTGTTAACAATTTCTTTTAAGTCATCATATGTTTTGACACGCTTTTTCTTTTTCAGATTTTCACGTATCCGGTCAAATGTAACTATTGTATCATTTATCGAATACCCTACTATGGTTAACAAGGCGGCAATGAAGGTGATGTCCACTTCCAGTCTTGTTAAACTGAAGAAAGCGACGATAAAGAAGGCGTCGTGGAAAAGTGCTACAATTGCTGCAAGTGCAAACATCCATTCAAATCGGATTGTAACATAGATGATGATCCCCAGAGCGGCTATCAAGATGGCAAAGAAAGCATTTCTTGCAAGTTCCTGCCCTACAGTTGGGGAAACAGTACTAACACTTGGTTCTGACCCATATTTACCTTGGACATATTCCTTTATTTCTGCTATTTCCGTCTGTGAAAAATCATCCACATATCTTGCCACAGCCATCTCATTATCATTTCCTGCAAGAACCACATCTTTCGGTTCTAGACCAATAGAGGAAAGTTCTTCTGTAATTTCTTCTGCAGTGAGGCTAGAGTCATTTAATATCTCCACTCTTGTTCCAGCTGCAAAATCTATTCCAAGGTTTAAGCGGAATACGTAGAGTACAATGATGCCTAGGACAACCAAAGAACCTGAAAAAATAAAGAACTTTTTGCGGTGTTTTAAGAAGTCCCAGTTCTCAAATCTGTTCGGAGGCTCTGTATGCTCATCCGTCATATTAATATCAAGGATATCCTTTCTTTTTACCCCGAATAGATGTGGCTTATTATTCATGAATCGACTGTTCACCCATAAGCCTAGTAACATTCTAGAACCCAAAACAGCTGTAATAAAGCTTAATAGGATACTGACTATCAACATGGTTGCAAAGCCTTTTACTGAGCTAGTTCCATAAACGAACATAACACCTGCCGCAAGAAGGGTAGTCAGATTGGCATCCAAAATTGTTGAAAACGAGTTCCTGCTTCCCGCACGGAAGGCTGACATGGCAGATCTGCCAAGCTTCAACTCTTCCTTAATGCGTTCATAGGTAATGATATTGGCGTCAACTGCCATACCTACACCAAGTATCAATGCTGCAATACCAGGTAAAGTAAGTACACCATTCATCAATTCAAATACAAGTAATATCAAGAAAATATACGTACTTAATGTTATAAGCGCCACCAAGCCAGGCAAACGATAATATACAAGCATGAAAATAAGGATGGCACTAACCCCTATCATTCCTGCAAGGACCGTTTTCTGAAGTGCGGTTTCTCCAAATTGCGCTCCAACAGAAGTAGAGTAAATCTCTTCCAACTCTACAGGTAAGGATCCTGCATTCAAGAGCTCTGCAAGCTCCTTTGCTTCTTCAATAGAAAAATTACCTGTAATCTGTACATTTGTATCATTGAAAACGCGATCTACACCAGCGGCTGAAAGGTATTTTGGATCAGTCTTCCCCGCTTCTGCTCCATAGGAGTCAACTCCTTCTTCATAATCCAACCAGATGACCATCAAGTTCCGACCAGAGCCGTCAAGTCCCATGTCGCGTACTTTATGGGTAACCTCTGCAAACTCTGAAGCATCTCTTAACGTAAGAGCCACACTTGGACGGTTGTTTGGATCAAACGATTGGGAAGCACCGTTTTCCGCTAAGGAAGATCCATCCATCAATAGATTATCATCCACGTCCCGGAATGATAGCTTAGCTTCTGTTGATAACAGCTCCCTCGCCCTTGACTGATCATCAATACCTGCCAGTTGGACACGGATTCGGTCATTTCCTTCAATCTGGATATTCGGTTCGCTTACACCTAGTACATTGACACGTTTATTCAACGCGCTAACGGTGCTTAACAAAACATCCCTGTTAATCTCGCTATTTTCATTGATTGGCGTAACCTCATAAAGAACTTCAAAGCCCCCTTGAAGGTCGAGGCCAAGTTTAATGTCTTTTGTAATTGGGTTCGTAAACACTCCTATTGTGCTTCCGATTAAAATAAGAAGTAAAAAGAATGCAACGATCCGTCCTCTTTTGACCATGCGTAAAAAATCCTCCTTCTGCTCTTACAATCGATGAAATGAAAATTGTATTATGGACACTTGGCCAGTTTACATGCTTCACATTCCTGTATGTATATTTAAGTAAAATGTTTATAAAAGCTGTTTCATGCCATCATGTACCATTATGATTCATCCATTAATGCCTGTCAATTTTTGCTGAAAATTTAATCTTCTTGTGTTGCGAAGTAATTTGGTGCCTTGTATGCTTCGATTGTGATGTAATTCATATAATCGGTGACCGATACACTATATACATCATTGACAAGCTCGAATAATCTTTTCGTTTCAGGTTTCTTCCATTTCTTTTTCGTCAAACATTCCCACAGTTCATCCTCTGTTACGGTATCATAACCGAACAATTGGAATTCCTCGAGCTTGCTTTGGAGAACCGGCCCCAGTTCATATCGGAAAAGGTCATAAGCATGTTCATTGGTTTCCTTTTTCATTGTTCATTGAACCCCCATTCAAATCACTAACATAGTTATGCTTACTTTTAATACCTTAAATTCCAATCCACTCATATCCAGAATACTTGTCATGCTTGGCCCACTCCCCTGCATATAGATAATTGTATATGAAATGTCAGTAATTGAGAAGGCAGGGAATCGCATGACAAAGCAAACATTTCTAAAAGGAACCTTAATATTGATTATTGCAGGCCTTATTACCCGGGTACTTGGTTTCGTAAATCGGATTGTTGTTGCAAGGTTCATAGGGGAAGAGGGGGTGGGACTCTATATGATGGCAGTTCCAACTCTTGTACTTACCATAACCATCACCCAGCTCGGGTTGCCTGTAGCTATTTCCAAGTTGGTCGCAGAGGCGGAAGCACAAGGCAACCATCGCAAAATCAAAAAGATCCTGGTCGTTTCCCTTGCAATAACCGGAGCTCTCAGCCTTGTCTTCACTCCCGCCATGGTTCTCCTCGCTCCGTACCTTTCCAATCACCTATTCACAGATCCCCGGACCTATTATCCATTGATGGCCATAGCACCGGTTGTACCAATCATTGCGATCTCCTCGGTGCTGCGCGGATATTTCCAGGGCAGGCAGAATATGAAACCGTCTGCCATTTCGCAGGTCATCGAGCAGGTTGTCAGAATCTCGCTTGTTGCAGCCTGTACAAAAGCCTTGCTGCCATATGGGATTGAATATGCAGCAGCAGGTGCCATGCTTTCCGCAGTCGTAGGGGAGCTGATGTCCTTAATTTATATGCTTTTTGCCTTTAAAAACAAAAAGGCATTCCGCTTGCGTGCTAAATTCTTTAACTATGTCGGGGAAGGAAAAGAAACCTTCCGGGATCTGATGCGAATCGCTCTGCCAACAACAGGGAGCAGGATGATAGGGTCCATTGCATGGTTTTTCGAGCCGATCGTTGTCGCCCAGAGCCTGGCTATCGCAGGTGTTGCAACCTCCTTGGCCACCAAGCAATACGGCGAATTGGTAGGCTTTGCGCTGCCACTCATGATGTTGCCTTCGTTTATTACTTATTCCTTATCAACAGCCCTTGTTCCTGCAATAAGTGAAGCTGCCGCAAAAAAAAATACCATCCTTATTGAACACCGCCTCCAACAGGCATTAAGGCTTTCTTTTGCTACAGGCGGAATTGCAGTTGTACTTCTCTTCGTATACGCTGAACCCATCATGCTTCTTATGTATGGAAGCAGCAAAGCCGCCATTTATATAAAAGTGATGGCACCCTTCTTTTTGTTTTACTATTTCCAGGGGCCGCTTCAGGCAACCCTGCAGGCATTGGATCTGGCCAAGGCCGCCATGATCAACAGCTTCATCGGTGCTGCTGTGAAAACCGCAGTCATTTTCATCCTTGCAAGTAAACCAACATTCGGAATTATGGGCGCAGCCCTTGGGATCGTGATTGGTATGATGTTAGTCACCCTGTTGCATCTGGCGACCATTATGAAGGTACTCTCTTACTCCCTCTATGTGCGGGATTATGTAAAGAGCTTTATCACGATGGGTGTGTGTATCGCATTTGGGTTGTGGATGCATGGAAACCTATGGCTTGGCCTCGTTGTTGGTCAGCGCACAGGATTGATGATCGTACTTACCTGTTTATTGTATATGATTTTACTGCTTATTTTTGGATTGGTTAAAAGAGAAGAACTTGCAAGGCTTCCGTTCTTGAAGAAGTGGTTGGCAAGGTAAACAAAGAGGTGGTCACCCCTAGAGTAACGACCACCCCAATTTATTCATCTTTCAAATCAATGAAAAACACTCCGTTATCATAACTGCAAAAGGAAATATTTTTAAAGTCCTTGTATCCAAGTGACCTTAATTGCTGTCTAAGCCACAGATTTGTTTTATTGACTTTTTTTAAATGTTCTTCTTGTATCTTGCCATCCATTATCAGAGGAAGGTTTAATGAACCTTCCTCTTGTTTTTTATCTTTATCTTTATCTTTATCTTTATCTTGATCAGCAGAACTTCCTTCGTTTTTCTTTTTCTCGAACACGGATAACTTTCCTGATGGCTCAAGAATGGCAAATTCCACGTCAGCCACATTTTTTACATTTTTATCCCTAAGCTGTATCAGCAGGTCATCAAAGTTGTATCGTTGCTTTCTCATCACCTTTTCATCAATTTTCCCATTATTGATGATGACACTTGGTTTTCCGTCAATCACATCCCTGATTCGTTGACTCTTCAAAGAAACATATGCAAGGATGATTTGAATCCCCATAAGTAAAAACATCGGTATAATCGTATGTATCAGAGGATCCTTAGGATTCTCTATTGCCATTACTGCCATTTCGGCAATCATGATGAAGACCACCAGATCAAGGACGCTTAATTCGCCAATTTCACGCTTACCCATGACACGGAAAATAAAGAGGATGACAATATAAAGAAAGATGGTCCTAACTATCATCAGTACGTACTCTTCCATCTTAAGATCGCCTCCTTCACGATACAAAAAAACTAATGTGAACATGATTACTTTTATTCTCTATCCAAAAGGTATTTTTCATGACTTGAAGTGTTTACCAAATCCCTTAAAAAATATTTATATTCTATTTGTTCCAACTGATGAATATGCTTGTATTACTTAGCATGTACCAAGAAAGGGGACGAATCCATTTGGAATCTAAACGACTTGGATTGGCCGTCATGTATGGTCTGATCACCGTTTTTATGTTTGCGATAGGAATTAGCCTGTTATTTTCTTTACTCTTGCGGTTCACTTCTTTACAGGAAACAAGTGTTGCATGGATCATCGTGACATTATCGTTTATCACGTTGTTTATTGGAGGGTTTGTTTCTGGAGGGAAAGGAAAAGAAAAGGGTTGGATGCTGGGTGGAGCGACAGGGGCAGCATACACACTGGTCATTTTCCTTTTTCAGTATTTAGGAAATGACTCCTTATTTTCCTTGCACCAAATGCTATTCCATCTTGGATTTATCGGCATAGCCGCCCTCGGTGGAATCATCGGGGTGAACCTAAGCGGGGGCTACACTTCCAAAGCATAAGTCCATTTATAACATAAAAAAGAGCATGGTCCCCACGGAAAGGGATACATGCTCTTTTTTCTTGATTAGTCTTGTACTACATCTCTAACCGCTTGACGGTCGTATGTAAGACGAGATCCATCGCCTGCTTTGATGACAATCTTGTCTTCATCCAATGCATCCACGATACCGTGTAATCCACCGATTGTGACAACTTTGTCTCCTTTTTGCAAGCTAGTCTGCATTTCACGAACTTGCTTTTGACGCTTTTGTTGTGGGCGAATTAACAAGAAGTAGAAAATAGCAAACATTAATACTAAAGGTAAAATAGCACCAGCCATTCCTTCCATGTTGTAACGCCTCCTTTCTCACTAGTCATGTATGTGAAGAGATTTTAGAAGTTTTTCGCATTCGGTTTATTGAATCCATATTTCTCAAAAAACTCTTCTTTGAAGTCCCCCAGACGATCTTCTCTGATCGCTTGTCTGACATCCTCCATTAATTTTACCAGAAAATAAAGGTTATGGTAAGTTGTTAGCCTAATTCCCAAAGTTTCGTCACATTTTATTAGGTGACGGATGTAAGCTCTGGAATAATTTGTGCAAGTATAGCAGTCACACTCTGGATCAAGCGGTCCAAAGTCACGTGCAAACTTTGCATTTTTAACAACCAATCGGCCTTCACTTGTCATTAATGTCCCATTTCGGGCAATTCTAGTCGGTAACACGCAGTCAAACATATCAATCCCGCGAATCGCACCATCAATTAGAGAATCGGGAGATCCCACTCCCATCAGGTAGCGCGGTTTGTCTGTCGGTAACCAAGGCGTCGTGAATTCCAATGTGCGGTTCATGACATCTTTCGGTTCTCCGACTGATAGCCCTCCAACCGCGTAGCCTGGGAAGTCCATGGAAACAAGGTCTTGAGCACTCAATTTACGTAAGTCTTCATATTCCCCACCTTGAACAATACCGAACAATCCTTGATCTTGTGGACGTTGGTGTGCTTCTAAGCAGCGTTCAGCCCAGCGAGAAGTTCGCTCCACTGATTTTTTCATGTATTCATGTGTTGCAGGATATGGAGGACACTCATCAAATGCCATCATTATATCTGAGCCAAGATCGTTTTGGATGTGCATCGCTTTTTCCGGTGATAGGAAAAGCTTGTCTCCGTTCATGTGATTACGGAAGTGTACTCCTTCTTCTTCGATTTTACGAAGGTCACTCAGACTGAATACTTGGAAGCCGCCTGAGTCTGTCAGAATGGCGCGATCCCAGTTCATGAATTTGTGGAGTCCGCCTGCCTCTTTGACGATTTCGTTCCCTGGACGCAGCCATAGGTGGTAGGTGTTGCTCAGGATGATGCCTGCACCCATTGCTTTGACGTCTTCTGGGGACATGGTTTTGACTGTGGCAAGTGTTCCTACCGGCATGAATACGGGAGTTTCGAAGCTTCCGTGTGGTGTGTGGACGATTCCAAGGCGTGCGCCTGTTTGTTTACATGTTTTGATTAGTTCGTATCTGATTGCTGTCATGGTAATCTCCTTAGGATTTCTATAAAGCTTGTTCTGGGTAACTCCTGTAGTTTTCCGTTCCGGGTGTTCGCTTTCCGCGGGACGGTGCCTTTAGCCTCCTCGGCTTCGCCTGTGGGGTCTCAAGCTACCGTTACCCCCCGCAGGAGTCTCACAACCTGCACTTCAATCTACAGGGGTTATTTGTTATAAAATCAGCATGGCGTCACCGAAGCTGAAGAAGCGGTAGCGTTGGTTGACGGCTTCTTCGTAGGCGTGCATGACGTTTTCGCGTCCTGCAAGTGCGCTTACAAGCATGATTAGTGTTGATTTTGGCAGGTGGAAGTTGGTTATCATGCCGTCGATGGCAGCAAACGTATAACCTGGGTATATGAATATGTTTGTCCAACCGCTTGCTTCTTTAAACTCACCGTGATCACGGGCGATGGTTTCTAGTGTTCGTGTAGAAGTGGTGCCGACTGTGATGATTCTTCCGCCATTGTTGCGAACTTCATTAAGAAGTCTCGCCGTGCCTTCTGACATCTGGTAAAACTCTGCATGCATATCATGTTCTTCTACAGAACCCACGCTAACAGGACGGAATGTCCCAAGTCCAACATGAAGGGTGATGAAAGCGGCATGTACCCCTTTATCCTTCAATGCAGCTAGTAGCTCTTCGGTAAAATGAAGTCCGGCAGTCGGAGCTGCGGCTGAGCCTGTTTCTCTTGCAAAGACTGTCTGATAGCGTTCACGGTCTTCCAATTGTTCTTTGATGTATGGAGGAAGCGGCATTTCACCCAGGCTGTCCAACACTTCGTAAAAGATGCCTTCATAGCGGAAATCAAGTTTTCTACCGCCATGCTCGCTTTCTCCGGTGCAAATTGCAGTTAAACGACCGTCACCAAAGGATACCACAGTTCCTTCTTTTACACGTTTGGCGGGTTTGATGAGAGTTTCCCATGTGTCGCCTTCCAATTGTTTCAACAGGAGCACTTCGATTTTTGCCCCTGTTTCACTTTTTACGCCAAAAAGTCTGGCAGGCAATACTCTTGTATCGTTCAGGACAAGGCAGTCTCCTTCTTTTACGTAATCCAAGATGGAGCGGAAAGTGGGTTCGTGTGTTAGGTTGCCTGTTTCTTTGTTGAGTACCATTAGGCGTGATGCTTCTCTTTGTTCTAGTGGTGTTTGTGCGATCAGTTCTTCTGGTAAGTGGAAATCAAATAAATCTATCTTCATAGTGTCACCTTTTCTTGTTTGCTTTCTTATATCATAAAGTCTACGTTAACTGCTGTATTCTTGCGTTCCAGGTGTTCGCTTATCCAGAGTACGGTGCTTGAGCCTCCTCACTTCGTTGGAAGCCACTGGAAATATCACTAATTTGATATCTTGTTAAGACACCGCTGTTGATTTCCGCAAACGGCTGCGCTTTCCGCGGGGCGACCTTGAGCCTCCTCGGGCTGCGCCCTGCGGGGTCTCAAGATTGTCGCTATCCCCCCGCAGGAGTCTTCGCCTTTTGCTCCAATCCACAGCTAGAGATTACAAGCGCATGATATTTCAGTTTCTCAGTGGCTTCCTTATGGGGTCTCAATCTACCGTTGCCCCGTTGGAGTCTCACACCTTGCACTTCAGTCTAAAGGTAGACTATTTTCTATCTAAATCGGCCAATGAAATAAAATACTAGACTGAGTACGATGCTGATGATGATGGAGGTTACGATTGGGAAGAAGAACGTCATATTCCCTTTTTTCACGACGATGTCCCCTGGGATTTTCCCTACCACTTGCCAGAGGAATCCCACGATCAAAAGTACTGCTCCAACTACCATCAGCATTCTTGGCAGCTCCATTATTCGTTTGGCACCTCCATGTTGAAATGTCGATACACCAGATCTGTTACCACGCGACCACGCGGCGTTCTTTGAAGGAATCCGATTTGAAGTAGGTATGGTTCATATACATCCTCAATGGTATGGGATTCCTCTCCGATAGTAGCTGCAATGGTATCCACCCCGACAGGTCCACCCCGGAACTTTTCAATGATTCCCATCAACAGTTTATGGTCGATATGATCTAATCCGAGTTTATCCACCTGCAAGCGATCCAATGCCTCTTTTGCAAGGGACGCATTGATGGTATCTTTTCCTAAAACTTGCGCAAAATCCCTTACCCGGCGCAAAAGACGGTTGGCGATTCGGGGGGTTCCACGCGCTCTTCTGCTTATTTCTGTCGCCGCATCCAGCTCAAGTCCAATCTCGAGGATCTGAGCAGTACGAAGGCAGATTTCTGTCAACTGTTCTTCATTATAGTATTCCAGCCTGCTCAGCACCCCGAAACGGTCTCTTAGCGGTGCAGTCAACAGTCCGACCCTTGTGGTAGCACCAACAAGCGTGAAAGGAGGAAGATCCAAACGGACAGATTTGGAGGTTGGGCCTTTTCCTATGACTATATCTAAGCAGTAATCCTCCATTGCTGGATATAGGACCTCCTCTATGGAGCGATGAAGGCGGTGAATTTCATCAATAAATAATACATCTCCTGGCTCAAGTGCTGACAAAATGGCTGCCAAATCGCCAGGCCGTTCAATCGCAGGTCCTGCAGTCGTGCGGAGCTGCACCCCCATTTCATTGGCGATGATCGCGGCAAGCGTCGTTTTACCGAGTCCCGGCGGGCCATATAGCAGCACATGATCCAGCGTTTCCTGGCGCATTTTTGCCGCTTGGATAAATACTTCCAGGTTTTCTTTTACTTTATCTTGACCTATGTACTGCTGGAGCGTCTGTGGTCGTAAGCTGTATTCCAAGGAATGTTCTTCTAATGTCGCATCTTGAGATACCATGCGGTCATCCATCATCTGGTAGGTTCCCCCTTTCCGGGAAAGAATTGATTGTCTTTCGTTGATTATCTGGTAATGAAAACAGAGTCTATTTTAGAAGCAGCTGTAAAGCTTTTTTCACATATTGATCAGTTGATAAATCTTCTTTCTGCAAGGCAGGAACAACCTTCTTGATTTCCCGGTCACCATATCCCAAAACCCTTAATGCTTCCAATGCTTCATCCAAGGCAGAACTACTTGCACCAGGGATGCTGACTTCCACATCAGGCTGGAACAGGTCAGGGAAGGCACTTGGAACGAGGTCATTCAATTTCCCTTTTAAATCAAGAATGATCTGTCTGGCGGTTTTCTTTCCGACACCTGGGAATTTCACCAAGAATTTTTCATCTTCATTTTCAATGGCATGAACGACTTGTGCAGGCTGTCCGGAAGCCAATATGGCAAGGGCCCCTTTAGGACCTATTCCTGTGACATTCAACAACTTCATGAACAGATTTTTATCTTCTCGTGTTTTAAAGCCATATAGGGCCAATATATCTTCTCTCACATGTTGATATGTAAATATCGTCACTTCTTTATCTGCGTCTACTCTGTAAATGAAAGGATTCGGGGTATTTATCTGATAGCCCACTCCCATCACTTCTACGACAACATATTCCGGTGACACATATGCCACATAACCTTTTATAAAATCGATCAACGTCCAAATACTCCCCTTTATGTTTAAGTTCTATTCTCCATTTTACCATGAATAGAACAAACAATCGGCTCAAAAGAAAAAGATAGCATATTTTAGTTAAATTGTTAAGCACACAACGCTAAAAAAACAGACCAGCAAAGTGCCGGCCTGTTTATTGTTTTTTGGTGGTATAAGGCTTGAAGGTTTCAAGCACCTGTACATAGTCATCCTTATTTACCACTTTGATTCCGCCTTTTAATTGTTCGTGCTGGTGACTTTCCAGCTTTCCGACATCAATTTGGAAGAAAGATTGGATGATCTTTGATGCTTCTGTCGGTTTTCCTTCATAGATAGTCAGAATGCCTTCATCTGAGATACCGAAATAGCCATTGGACTTCAAGAGCGGCGAGATATCGTCTATATACTGTTGGAACACTACCTGCTCACTATCAAGATCGATGACTTGCCAATCTTCATATTGAGACCAGAAATCCTCCATTGCCCATACGGTTTCATCCAAAATTTCTTCACTGACTTCTCCATCCAGATAGATTCGCTCCAAGACAACCTTCAATGTCAAAGGACCACTTACCTCAAATGCATCCTCCAGAGCCTCTTCATCTACATATTCATTCTCATCTGCGGCACCTTCAAAAGTGGCAAACGTGTAAAACAATCCAAACGCGGTTGCAAAAGCTGTGACAAGTAAAATCCACTTTTTAAGTATGATGGGTTTCATTGTTACATTGCCCCCTCACATTCTGTTTAGTTTAATTTCTAAGTAATTTGCTAGTCTTATCTTTTTTAGTTTGACCATATTTAGGAATATTAACCATGCTCCTTGGCGAATTTTTGAATGAGGAACTTTTTGTTCCTTTTACTTACTTAAAGTCCAATTGCCCACTTTTCACTAGAGAATAGCAATGATCTTTGAGAAAAAGGGCTTAAAAAAAACAGCCTCCGAAAATCAGAGGCTGCCAATAAGGGTTTATCTTGTCATTGTACGTGTAATTCCACGCATAGTATCATCCAAGTCTCTTAAATGCCATTCGCCGTCCCTTAGGTCATTATCCACACTTTGGACTGTGTTATAGACACTTTCCTCGGTGGAGATGCGTAATTCCTTATTTTCTACAAGAGGTTTCACTGCACGCTTGACCTCACGTTTTACATTACTTGTATTGACATTCTTTTCAGGGTTTACCGCTACGATTACCTCATCCCCATTGACAAGTGCACGGGCATTTGTCACCCCGTCCACCTGCTCTGCACGCTTCACTAATCGATCGGCTAATCGGCCATCATAATTATTGTAATAAGATGGGTTGCCGACATGATCAATCCCATTCAAGCTTTCGTGGTAATTTCTATCTGTACGGCTAAAATGCGGAGTATCATACCCGATATTCATAAACCCTCTGTTATCCGTTCTATTTCTAGTCTGCCTGACTCCCTTGTCCTTGTTACGCCTTACTCTTTTTTCGTCATAGATAACCGAACGGTCCAGTATTTCGTTCAATGGACCATCATTATCTTCCAGAAGACGGGCATTGCCTCTTCCTTCCGGTTCTCGACGTGTACGGTCATTGTTTACATAAGGATTGTGTTCGCTTGTGTAATACCCAATAGGCCTCGTTTCCTCATAATACCTATTGTCTGTTGCACTTTCCTTTTGGCCGCATCCCGCTAGACCGCCAACTAAAAGTGCCGCAGAGGTTACAGTTAATAGTGACTTCCTCAATGTAAAAACCCCCTAACGAGTCAGTTGAGTACAATAGATGTACTCTCCATTAGGGTGACAAGTTAAGGGGAGTTTTATTTTGTTAGTTCTCTCCAAGTTCTTAAAATTTTGGAGGTCCGTATGCCAATTGACGTTTGTGTTCTGTACGCTTGTGCATTCTATCAATGATTTGCTTGTCTTCTTCAGGGATTTCTTCACCCTTCAGGTAGCTGTCAATCATATTGTAAGTTGTTCCCATTTCGTTTTCGTCCGTCTGGCCTTCCCATAAACCGGCACTTGGTGGCTTATTGATGATGTTGTCCGGTACCCCGAGAACTTTTGCCATTTCACGGACTTCGCCTTTGGTGAAATTCACAAGTGGAACCAAGTCCACCCCGCCATCTCCGTATTTTGTAAAATAGCCGGTATGCCATTCAGCAGCATTATCTGTTCCTACCACCAGATAACCATAGTTATTGGCTACTGCATAAAGAGTGGTCATGCGAAGGCGTGCACGCGTGTTCGCGTCACCAAGCCGGGATGTTTCCTCATTCCATTCGCCTTTTTCCTTCAGTTGTTTTTCCATGGCGGAAAAAAGGACGGTATGAGTATCAGAAAGATCGATGGTCGTATGGGAAATCCCACAGCTCTCGATGACTTCTAATGCATTTTCCTGGTCCTTAGGGTCGCTTTTACACGGCATAATCACACCTAAAGAGTCTTCAGGGAATGCTCTTTTGATCAAATGTGCGACAACTGCGGAATCGATTCCTCCACTAACACCGACAATTGCTCCATTCAATCCAGAATCCTTCACTTTTTCTTGAATCCATTGTACTAATTTGGCAATTTTTTCTTCCATTACGTTATCTTCCCTCCATTTGGCATTATTGATTATTGTATCAGATTGTTGAAATTCGTCAAAAACTGTTTACGCAGATTCCAGGTAGAAATAAAAAAGGAAAGATTTGCATAACTGCTTGGCACCCCTTCTTCATCCATTGTTCCGGCAAATGAATTTCCCTCTCTTAATATGTCCATGGGGAAGGAGAGAGCCATCCAACACCATGGATGCTCATTAAAGTGATCCTCCAAAAAGGAATGCTTCCCAAACTGGATTCTATCCCATTTTAAGAAAGGCAGGATCCTGCTCGCATACTGAATATAATCCCAGTCGGCAGTTCCTACTGAAAGAAGGTCATAATCAATTAAATATACTTTATCATCCGTGCTTCTAATATAATTATGACTTGCCACATCCCCATGCAGGACAACCAGTTCGGAATCCCTATCTGTGCCAGTCAACGCATCAAGAATTTGATGACTATAGTATAGAATTTCACTAATTTGTTCAGGATTAAACCATTTTGCCAAAAAAGGTGCATTCTGCTCAAATCTTTCAAGGCGATTTTTCCACTTTTTTATCGTTGTTTCAGAAGGAATGTTAGGGATATGGTCAGGGAAAATTTTTTTGGAATGGTGATGAAAATCATGTAAAACCATCAATCCATCCGCCCTGTCTTCTTTGTTTAAATAAGTGAACTTCCTTTTGTGAGGGAGAAAGCGTGTGAGCACCCAGTAATACCCTTGGTCGTTCATGACGTATTTACCGTCGGCGAACTTCTCATACGTAGGTCCCCTATGAAATCCGCTTGTATGTAGAAAGCGGCTGAATTGAATGATGGACTCAATGTTCCCGTATTCATAGTAGCCTTTTATGATATAACTACCATTATCCGTTTGGATTTTGTAGAGGTTATCTTTTATTTTACTGTAAGATAGAATGTTTAAATCTGTTTCATTGGCTAAACGGAAGAAAAGACGATTTCTGTTGAAATCGCCCCTGAAAATTGATTGATTAACTTTCATCATCATATTCCGGACCGTCAAAATCCGATCCTTCATTCCGCTCTTCATTTGCAAGCCCATAACCATAGCCTTGCGGGTTATAATATCCTGGAGGTACCATCGGGTAACCGTAAGGGGCATAGCCGTATGGAACATCGCTGCGGTAACCTTGTGGTGCCCCGCAGCCACAGTCTCCACCGGAACTGGTCCCAACTCCCGCCACTTGCTGTTGACCACCCATTGGTCCAAAGCCTGCACCAGGGGCTACCGGTCCCATCGGATGGCACGGATAACCTCCCATTCCGCCCATTGGACCCATCGGCATTCCTTGTGGCATCATTGGTGGCATTCCCATTCCTTGCATTTGTGGCATCATTTGCGGCATCATCTGCGGCATTTCCATTCCTTGCATACCGTTTTGACCCATTTGATCTTGAACACCCATTACTGCGTTCTCCATCTCTTCATAACTCATATTGGGCATTTGACCCATTTGTTGGAGCTGTTGCATTTGCTGCATCATTTGCTGTTGCATTTGACCATAGTCCATATCAGGTGATTCATCCCCTGTGCTTTGCCCCATCACCATTGGCATGCCTTGCATTTCAGGCATCATTTGTGGCATTCCCATTCCTTGCATCCCTGGCATCATTTGTGGCATTCCCATTCCTTGCATGCCCATTCCTGGCATCATCTGAGGCATTCCCATTCCATGCATACCTGGCATCATTTGTGGCATCATCTGAGGCATTCCCATCCCAGGGGATCCCCATCCATGGTGATGGTGATGATG
This sequence comes from Sutcliffiella horikoshii DSM 8719, assembly GCA_001648575.1. Classification (GTDB taxonomy): domain Bacteria; phylum Bacillota; class Bacilli; order Bacillales; family Bacillaceae_I; genus Sutcliffiella_A; species Sutcliffiella_A horikoshii. The sequence continues at coordinate 312,396 of LQXN01000064.1, forward strand.
TTTTGGTGGACATGGTGGTGGACATAAACCGCTACCAGGCAACACTGGTGATACAGGGTAACACTCTTCCATTTGTGGAGCAGGCATTTGGACACCCATCACTTGTTCAGGACTTTCTGGACTTTCCTCTTTCGGTTTTGGTATGTTTACAGGCATGTTCACGTTTGGCATATTTATGTTCGGCATTTTCATATTAGGCATCTTAACATTAGGCATTTTAACATTGGGCATCTTCATGTTAGGCATTTTCTCGTTTGGCATCTTAACATTGGTCGGTTGTTTCTGTGTAAAATAATTATTCACTTCCACTTCCGGGAAGTATGGTTTCAACTGTGGCATCTTTGGTGTGTATGGGGTTTTCGGCGCCTCCTTGACCGGCTGTTCTTTCACGGCTGGCTTTTGCGGCATCTCTTTATATGGATGTTGCGCTTTTGGTGCCTGTACTCCCATCACTTGTTTTGGTGCTTCTTTCTTTACACCCATCACTTGGCTCTCTTTCTTAACTGGAACTCCTGCCATTGGCACTTTTATTTTCATTCCAGGCATAATCATGTCGGGATTGCTTAATTGTGAATTCGATTTCTTTAGTTCTTCGAAATTCACATTGTATTTCTGGGCAATCTTCCACAATGTATCCCCTTTTTGGACAATATGGATTTTCAAGGATTTTCCCTCCTTAGCAAAGTCTCTACAGTCTATGAGTTGTGTAGGCATTTTGCCACTATTCTTCACCTCAACATATGCGTGAAAAAGGGAGTTTATGATAAAAAACATGGACACCGCGGGGAAAAATAATTATTTTCCCGGCGGTGCCCATTTTTATTGTCACTATAATTTGAATGTCATCAGCTTAACTCCATGCCGCCTTCCTCCGTAAAGAATCAAGCATGTTCGAGCATTTTGTTCAGAGCAGAGATCGCATGGTCTGCTACTTCTTTTTCTACCGTAATTCTATTAATGACCTCTTTGTTTTCTATGGATTCAAGTGCCCATAAGAGATGTGGCAGGTCGATACGGTTCATGGTGAGGCATGGGCACATATTCGGGTTAAGTGAAACTATTTCTTTGTCCGGATGTTGCTGGATGATTCTGTTGACCAGATTCATTTCTGTACCGATAGCCCATTTGCTTCCTGCTGGAGCCCCTTCAATCGTTTCTATAATATATTTCGTACTCCCTGCAAGGTCGCTTTGCTGCACCACTTCCCACGTACATTCTGGATGGACGATTATCTTCATGTCAGGCTTTTCCGTTCTCAACTGTGCGATATTGCCGAGCGTGAATTTCTCATGGACGGAGCAATGTCCCTTCCAAAGGATGACCTTTACTTTAGCAGGATCCCCTTCATATTCCAATTCATCTGTTATCGGGTTCCATACAGCCATTTCTTCTAATCTAACTCCTAAATCGTAAGCAGTATTCCGTCCAAGATGTTGATCCGGCAGGAATAAAATCCTTTCCTTTTGGGTGAAGGCCCACTTTACCATTTTATGTGCGTTGGAAGATGTGACTGTAGCTCCTCCTCTTTCCCCGCAAAAAGCCTTAATGGCAGCGGTGGAATTCACATAGGTAAGCGGCAGCATCGTATCACCAAAGACTTGTTCAAGCTTTGCCCAGGCACGTTCTGTCTGATGAATATCTGCCATGTCGGCCATAGAACAGCCTGCACGCATATCAGGAAGTATCACCGCTTGATCTGGATTCGATAAGATATCCGCCGTTTCCGCCATAAAGTGTACACCACAGAAAACAATGTAGGAGGCGGTCGTTTCTGCGGCTGCCTGTGCTAATTGAAGGGAATCCCCGGTAGCATCAGCAAACTCGATCACTTCATCCTTTTGATAATGATGACCAGGAATGAAAAGGTCGGAGCCCCTTCTTTTTTTTATTTCCCTAACCTTATTCCTCATCTCATCTGTTGTCATTTCACGATATCTTTCGGGTAGCATCCCGTTGTCTTTTTTCACTAAATCTAATATATTCACGCTGTTAAACTCCCTTCGTCCCAACATTAAAACTTATATCCAATGCCCGGGCAGAGTGGGTAAGGAACCCGAGGGAAATATAATCCACTCCTGTTTCCCGGTAAGAAGCGATAGTGGAAAGATCAATCCCGCCAGAGGCTTCTGTAATGATATGTTTGGGGACATGTTGGATGTAATCCCTTATTTCGGCAGGGGTACGGTTATCGAACATGATCACATCCGCTCCCGCTTCCACAGCTTCCTGTACCTGAACCAACGTTTCCGTCTCCACCTCGATTTTGATCATATGGCCGATTTTCTCTCGCACCCGTTTCACTGCTTCTGTTATGCTTCCGGCAAATTCGATGTGATTATCCTTGATCATCACCCCATCATATAATCCAAAACGGTGATTATATCCACCACCGCATGTGACAGCGTATTTCTCAAGCATTCTCATTCCCGGTGTCGTCTTTCTTGTATCGCAGACTTTTGTATGGTCACTTCCAAGGGTCGATACAGCTTCTGCCGTCACTGTGGCGATACCACTGAGTCTCTGGATCAAATTGAGCGATACACGTTCCGCTCCAAGCAACGCCCTCATGCTTCCTTCAACCGTTCCAATGACCTCACCTTTTTGCACTGAATCCCCATCGTTCTTATAAAGAACCACTTCAACCTCGTGATCGAGAAGAGCGAAGGCTTCCGTGATCACTTGTTTCCCGACAAATATGCCATCTTCTTTTGCTAAAAACGTCCCCTTCCCCTTCTCTTCTTCATGAAACAAAACTTCGGATGTGATATCCCGTTCTCCTATATCCTCTTTAAAAAAACCTCGCAACATCTCTTGCAGCATGATGATATTCATTGAAATCCCTCTCCTTTACCCCTTTGCTCTTCTTCTCGGTATGGATAATCCTGACTTTCCTCCACGCTTCCTTGGCCACAGGATGATCAGAACGATAATGAGCCCCTCTGCTTTCCTGCCTTTGAAGTGCGGATTCAGTAATTAGATAACTTAAATGAAGCATATGGATTTTTTCTATATCCTCTATCTCAAATATCTCTGTAAAATATTGAACCGCCTGCCAATACGGCTGATAAGTAAGCAGCCAGCCCTTCAGCTCGGTTAAACCAGCCTCATGCCGGACAATGCCAGCATGCTTCATCATCATATGCTGGATATCTGATTTATCAGGAAGTGGCACAGCCCTTTTTTGCAGCAGGTCCAAATCTCTTATAATCAACGAATTCCTGTTCCAAGGCACCTCTTTATTGGTAGGCTTTTCTTTTAACAGATGCTCGGCAAGCTTCTTGGAAAAAACGATGGTCTCCAGCAAAGAATTGCTCGCCAATCTGTTAGCACCATGTACACCATTGCAGGACGCTTCCCCGACAGAGTAAAGACCTGACAGTGTTGTTTCACCATGGATTGTCGTTTGTATGCCCCCCATATAAAAATGAGCGCCAGGTACTACCGGGATACGCTTTTTATTCAGGTCGATGCCATGGTTCCTGCAAAGCTTGGTGATGGCAGGGAACCGTTCTTCGAATTGATCCACATCTTCAATGTTCAAATAAACCGTTTCGCCATGTTCAAGCTCATGATAAATCGCTCTTGATACTACATCCCTTGGTGCCAAATCTTTTTGAGGGTGGACCGTTTCCATGAATCGAATAGATTTACTGTTTTGAAGGATGGCTCCTTCCCCCCGCACCGCTTCTGATATCAACCCCACTGCTTTTCCTTCCACTGAAAGCATGGTTGGATGGAATTGCATAAACTCCAGATCTGTCAATGCAGCCCCTGCTTGACATGCAAGGGAAAGCGCCATGCCGGTTATACTTTCATTATTTGATGTATATGGATACAGCGCACCTGCCCCGCCGGTTGCCAACACCACATATGAAGCGAAGTAATCCGTCCTTTCACCGTTCGCATTAGCTGTTTGGACACCCATACAATTATTGTTTTCTACCAAAAGCTTGATAACGGTTTCATGTTCTACCATAAGGACCTTATCTGAGATTGTTGATTGCAGCCACTCCATCAGTTCCTTTCCGGTCTGGTCACCGCCGGCATGCAGAATGCGCCGTTTCGAATGGGCGCCTTCCAACCCAAGCGAATAATCACCATGACCATTTTTATCAAATTGCATACCTTTTTGAATAAGATGCCGTAATTCCGACGGCCCCATCTTCGTCAAAACCTCCACCGCATCTTCCTCATTGTGGTAACATCCCGCCGAAAGTGTATCCTCATAATGCAATTTCCATGAATCTGTATGTTCGATGGCACAAGCAACCCCACCTTGTGCAAGAAAGGAATTATTATCGTTTTTACTCGACTTTGTGAAAATAATCACATTCATATGCTCACTTAAATAATTTGCAGTCAGCAATGCAGATAATCCGCTTCCGACTACAATGACATTTGGTCGTAAAATAGACACAAAAAAAACCTCCTGTGTATATAAGTGTCTTGACACCTATATTTACATATTTTTATACTGATGACAAGAGATTTTTTTTAAGACACGAAGATTGCTAGATTTACCGGTTTGGCACACTTCGATTGAGAAGGAGTTTTATTGATGATCTATTTGGATAATGCCGCTACTACACCAATGAGCAAAGAAGCCTTAGAGGCTTACCAGCAGGTTGCTCGCCATTACTATGGGAACAGCAGCAGCTTGCATGATTACGGCTCTGCCTCTGCAAACCTTCTTCAGACATGCAGAAGCGAGCTGTCGAGGATGATTTCCGGAAAAGCAGAGGGAATCTATTTTACAAGCGGCGGAAGTGAATCTAACTACCTCGCCATCCGCTCTCTCTTAAAAGGAAATGAGCAAAAAGGGAAACACATCATCACCACCCAAACCGAGCATGCTTCCATTCACACTCTATGTAAGACACTCGAAAAAGAAGGCTATGAAGTGACATGGCTTCCAGTGGATTCAAACGGCATCATCGCCATATCTCAGCTAAAAGCGGCGCTACGGGAGGATACATGCCTTGTCACCATCCATCATGCAAATTCGGAAACCGGTATCTTGCAACCGCTTGAAGCAATTGGTTCGCTGTTAAAGGAGAAAAACATCCTATTTCATAGCGATTGTGTGCAGACATTTGGTAAAATACGAATAGATGTTGAAAAACTTCATCTGACAAGCCTGTCCATCTCCGCCCATAAGATTTATGGACCAAAAGGAGTTGGGGCATTATATATTGACCCAAAAGTATCATGGAAATCACCTTACCAAGGGGCAACGCATGAAAGCGGGATGCGCCCGGGAACCGTGGATGTCCCAGGTGTCGCCTCCTTCGTCACAGCCGCCCAGGTACTTGAGCCATTGATGCAGGATAGAAGAGAAAAATATGAGATGCTGCGGATTTTCTTTTTAAAACAGATTCATAAAGCATGGCTTCCGATATCTATAGAAGGCGAAAACCTTAAAGGGCTTCCGCATATACTTGGCCTGAGGGTTGCCGGGGTGGAAGGTCAGCATGTGATGCTCGAATGCAACAGGAAAGGCATCGCCATTTCAACCGGAAGCGCATGCCAGGTTGGATCCCAATCCCCCTCCCGCACCATGCTGGCCACAGGGAAAACTGCTGATCAAGCCCATGAGTTCATTCGCATCTCATTTGGAATACACACTACAATCAAAGATTTAGAGGTAACTCTACAAGCTTTAAAGGAAATTATTGAAGAACGGATGAAAAGGAGCGGCTAATTGATGACCCAAGAAAAGAAAGTACTAGGGGAAGAACGTAGAAGCCTGTTGCTGCATTGGCTGCAGACAGAAAACAAGCCGCTGACTGGCGGAGAGCTGGCCGGACGGACCAATGTAAGCAGACAGGTGATCGTCCAGGACATCTCGCTACTAAAAGCTAAAAACGAACCAATCCTTGCTACAAGCCAAGGCTATGTCTATATGAAACCATATGGTGAGCAGGTGAAAAAGGAACGCATCATCGTCTCCTTCCATGAACCTCAACAGACCAAAGAGGAACTCTATATCCTCGTCGATCACGGCGTAACCGTGAAAGATGTCCGGATCGAGCATCCGGTCTATGGCGACTTAAATGCATCTGTGATGGTTTCCAGCCGCGCAGAGGTCGATGCATTCATCCGAAAAATAAAGCAAACCAACGCATCCTACCTTTCACAACTGACGGACGGAACCCACCTCCACACAATCGAGGCAGATTCCGAAGAGAAGTTAGATGCCGCATGTGCAGCATTGAAGGATGCGGGGATGATTGTGGAGTGATGTAAGGGGATATCGTGACTTGGAGAGAATCGGTGGGGATATAATCCCCTGCAAAAAAGCCTGTTTAGAGTGCACACATCTGCATCCTAAACAGGCTCTTCTTATTTCAGCAAATAACTATTATATCTACCCAATACCTTCACCGAACACCCAAGCGCCTCCAGCTCTTCAATGGCTGGGGGGATCAATGGGTGGCCCATTTCCTCATTCACATCAATGATGAAGAAATAATTACCCAAACCCGTTTTCATAGGTCTTGATTCAATTTTGGACAGGTTTAGTTTTCTCCAGGCAAATACGGATAATACTTGATGCAGCGCACCGGACTGGTCTGTCGGGAGTGTCACCATCATGGTTGTTTTCTCGCCGGTACTTGCGTATTGTTCATTGGAGAAATTAATGGTTTCATCTCGGTGCAGAATAATGAACTTGGTATGGTTGTTGTCGTAATCATGAATGTTTTCTTGAAGGATCTTAAGATTGTATTCCTTAGCGGCAAGCGAGTTTGCGATACACGCAGCCTTTTTGGAAACCCTGTGGTCGGAAATCAGTTTAGCTGCTGCCGCAGTCGATGACGTTGTTTCGTAAACAGCATTGGGATATTTTTTATGTAAAAATTTATGGCACTGGGCAATTGCATGCGAGTGAGAGTAAATCACTTCCAACTCGTCGCCATTATGAGCATTTTCAGGATGTACCAATAGATGCTGACTGATGGGAATGGTCAGTTCACCCACAATTGGGAGTGGACAGTCATGAATCAAGTAATCTAATGTTACATTGACCGATCCTTCTATCGCATTCTCAAGCGGTACTACCGCAACATCCACTTTTCCCTCCAACACTGCATCCATACATTCCGGTATCGTGGAAAAAGCTTTTTTACTAGCTTCAGGAAAAAATTTTGTTACCGCCATATCGGTAAACGTTGCTTTTGGTCCTAAAAATCCGATTCTTTGCTGTACTGGTGTCATTCTCTCTACTCCCCTATCTAAACTATGCTTTCTTGAGGGCAGCACCTAGCACTCAGGAGTTGGTTTCCGGTATTTAAGCGCCTGTCCCCAAGATCTCTACTTTATCTACAAATTCTAATCGCTTCAGCATGGAAAGTAAAGCGTTGATATCACCTTTTAACCCGGACATATCAAGGGAAAGGGTGACATTGGCTTTGCCTTGAAGCGGAATGGTCTGATGTATGGTCAATACATTGCAGCCTACAGATGCTACCGTTGCAAGGAGCTGTGACAGTGCACCTGTCTGATCTTCCAGATGAAAAAACAATGTCATGATTTTTTCTTTTACCATGGTGTGGAACGGAAAAACCGTGTCACGGTATTTGTAAAAGGCACTGCGGCTGAGGTCCACTTTTTGGACCGCTTCGGCAATGGAATCCACTTTCCCGCGTGCAAGCATTTCTTTCACTTCAAGCGATTTTTTCATCGCTTCTGGCAGGACATCTTCCCGCACTAAAAAGAACTTCTCCTCTAACATCGGATATCTCTCCTTTTTTTTCTTATATGTAAAGAAAAGAGGATAATATGAATTATCCCCTCCGTGTATAGACAAAGTTCAAATATGATAAGAATTCTTAGTTGATCGCAGTGGAAGGCGCGCAGACTCCCGCGGGAGGAAGGGACATGTAAGACCCCGCAGGCGTAGCCGAGGAGGCTTACGGACCGCCCCCAGGAAAGCGTAGCGCCTGGAACGAAGACCAACTGTTCCAACAGTTACCTTATCTATTTTTAAGTTTGTCAACAGTCTGAGGGGGATAATATGAATTATCCCCTCCGGTAAATCTATTCCACAAATTCGAATTCGTATTTCTGCAGACGTACGATGTCGCCGTCTTTGGCGCCGCGTGCACGCAATGCTTCATCGACACCCATTCCGCGAAGCTGACGGGCAAAACGTTTGATGGACTCTTCATGATTGAAGTTCGTCATAACAAACAGTTTCTCTAGGTTCTCACCAGAAAGTACATAAGCACCGTCCGGATCTCTTGTGATCCTGAAGCCCGCATCCTCTTTTTCATGCTTGTACACTACACGTTGTTCGATCGCTTCTTCTTCATAAAGCGGGTATTCCGGCGCATGCTCAAGCTCGTCCGCCACTGCATACAATAGGTCGCGAAGACCGCTGCGGGTAAGAGCAGAGATAGGAAATACCTTCACATCATCGCCAATCTGCTGCTGGAATATCTCAAGGTTTTCTTCTGCATCCGGCATGTCCATTTTGTTGGCAACAACAATTTGTGCACGCTCTGTGAGACGCAGATTATATTCTTTCAGTTCTTCATTGATTGTTTTGTAATCTTCATAAGGATCGCGGCCTTCTAAACCGCCCATATCCACTACATGGATGATGACCCTTGTACGCTCGATGTGACGAAGGAATTGATGTCCAAGTCCTACTCCTTCATGAGCTCCTTGAATCAAACCTGGTAGATCGGCCATGACAAAGCTGCGTCCATCTTCCGTTTCCACAACCCCAAGATTAGGTACGATGGTCGTGAAGTGGTATTCAGCGATTTTCGGTTTGGCTGCAGATACAACGGAAAGAAGTGTTGATTTCCCTACACTCGGGAATCCTACAAGTCCAACATCCGCAAGCACTTTCAACTCAAGGACAATATAACGCTCTTGACCTGGTTCCCCGTTCTCAGCAACTTCAGGGGCAGGGTTTCTTGGTGTAGCAAAGCGTGTGTTACCGCGACCACCGCGGCCACCCTTTGCGACAACATATTGCTGACCGTGCTCTGTTAAGTCAGCCAATGTTTCTTTTGTATCGTCGTCCATGACTACAGTTCCCGGTGGAACCTTAACAATCATGGATTCAGAGTTTCTTCCGTGCTGGTTTTTGGACATTCCGTGTTCTCCACGCGTTGCTTTAAAGTGACGCTTGTAACGGAAATCCATCAGTGTGCGCAATCCTTCTTCTACTTGAAGGATGACATCAGCGCCTTTACCGCCGTCACCGCCGGCCGGGCCGCCATCCGGCACATATTTTTCACGACGGAAGGCAACCATTCCGTTCCCGCCGTCGCCACCTTTTACATATATCTTGACCTGATCGACAAACATTGATTATTCACTCCGATATGTCAAAAGACGTTTGTAGGCTGAAGCCGTTTCATCGCCTTTTGCTCTCATTTTTTATAGCTTGAAAGACACTTGAATGGTACTATGCTCAGCTGTTATCGTTTTTTCATTCACTGAGAAACCATCCGGTTGTTGTTGTAACCACTCCGTTAAAAAGTCTGTATCTTCTAGTATTCCATTTATATCAAAAAAGAAACGAACTTCTGTCTCTTCAATATTCAAACTTAAAAACAAATGGTTATCTGCTTTTTTGTTCACCGCATTCTCAAGGTCGGTAAACAAAGAAGAAATCCATTTGTATAACTTCTTATCCACCTTTGACAGATCCACAGGTTCCCCGATGATTTCGTATTCAAGTGAAAACAATTTCGGTTCCCAATGGAAGGCAATTAAGCATTCCGCGAATGTCGGGGCATGCAAATTGGTCAGATTGGATTCGTGATTGGCCTCAAGCACAATCTCCTCTATCAAATTATTCACCCGCTCCAAACGTCCTAACGACAAATTTGCCTTAATCAACTGAATGCGATTAAGCCAATCATGCCTCGAATGACGCAACACATCCAACGTCCCTCTATTTCTCATAATACCGTACCCCTAGTCCCTGCATATAGTCCAATTCCACAATAACTATGTCGATTATAGCATAGAAAGAGGGAAAAAGGGCGAAAAGAAAGAAAAGGACCGTAAAGGGGTCAGACCCCCAAAGGAATTTCCCCCTCCGTGTCGAAGGGCTCACAATCTCGTATTGTCAATGTATTTTCACTTTTTTAAACCATTAAAAAAACTCTAACCTAAACATAGGCTAGAGTTCCTTTTGTTAATTATGCTTCTTGAGCAACAGGATATACGCTAACTTGTTTGCGGTCACGGCCTAGGCGTTCGAAACGAACGATTCCGTCAACTTTCGCGAACAATGTATCGTCTCCACCACGTCCAACGTTTGCTCCAGGGTAAATTTTAGTACCGCGTTGACGGTATAAAATAGAACCACCAGAAACTTGTTGACCGTCTGCACGCTTAGCGCCAAGACGTTTTGATTGAGAGTCACGACCGTTTTTAGTACTACCTACTCCCTTTTTGGAAGCAAAGAACTGAAGATCTAATCTTAACATGTATTCCACCTCCTACTTAGAAATGGTTATATAATTTCCATAATCACGTTCAATAGTCTCTAAAGACACAACCATACCTTCGAGCAACAGTTGTACTTTCTCATGTGTCGCTTCATCCAAGCCGGATGGGACCGAGCACTTTAAAAATCCATCTGCCCCTTGCTCAATATCAGGTGTGACCTGACATAGTGACATGACCGCGTTCACCGCACCGAATGATACAGCAGAAACACCGGCACACACAATATCTGCACCCTTTTTGGCAAAGTTAGCATGTCCAGTTATGGTAAACGATTGGATCAGCTTGTGATCATCTCGCTTTATTGATACTTTAATCATACGATCACCTTTGAATTACAGGTTGATTGCATCAACAGTAACTTTTGTGTAAGGTTGACGATGACCTTGTTTTTTACGGTAGTTTTTCTTCGCTTTGTACTTGAATACAGTAATCTTCTTCGCACGACCTTGTTTTTCAACTTTAGCCGTTACAGTTGCTCCCGCTACTAGTGGGCTACCGACTTTAACATCATCGCCACCAACGAAAAGAACCTTGTCGAAAGTTACTACATCTCCAGCAGCGCCATCAAGTTTTTCGATGTAGATCGATTGACCTGCTTCAACCTTGATTTGCTTACCACCTGTTTCAATAATTGCGTACATACTCTTGCACCTCCTCAATAGACTCAGACTCGCCAGTGTCAGGTATATGTAACGAATTCACGTTCATATTTCATGGAACCTGGACTGTGCGGTTGTAGCACGGGTGCTACAAACTAACAAAGAACATCTTAGCATATTCCAAACCCTTATGTCAATAAGGTTTCAGAGCGTTTTTACCCTTTCTTTCGCGTCCTCGACAGATCCGGCAAAACGTATATCAAACCGTGGGACCCCATCCTTTTTTATAAAATAAATCCGGAGACCACTTCGTTCCATTATATCAGGCAACCCCACCAGCTTGTCCACTACTTCTGCACTTGCTTCCACAATCACCGCTTCCGTATCGCTTCCATTGAACTCCAGCAATTCCCTTTCAAGCTGATACATGATGGTATCCACCGAGAATAGAGCACCTTTACCGTCACATGGAGCACAAGGCTGGAGCAACATCTTCGTCAATGGCTCCCGAACCTTTTTCCTTGTCAACTGCAACAGGTTCAGTTCGGTGAACCCGATCACCCTCACATGGGAGCGGTCTTTCCGCACGGCATCCTGTACTGTGCGCAACACCTGCTCACGCTCTTTGTCCTTGTTCATATCAATAAAATCGACAACTATGATGCCTCCGATCTGTCTCAGGCGCAGCTGTCTTGCAATCTCGACCGCTGCCTCGAGGTTGATCTTAAGCACTGTTTCCTGAAGCCCTGTCTTTCCTATGTATTTACCTGTATTCACATCAATGACCGTCATGGCTTCGGTATGTTCAATGATGATATACCCTCCGCTTGGCAACCAGACAATCCGCTTCAACGCTTTCTCAAGCTCCTGCTCCATGCCCCTTCTTTTGAAAATGCCTTCCTTGCCTTGATAAAAGCGAACAGGATAGCCCTTCTTTTTCAAAAATTGTGAAGTCTCCACATCATCGACTTCGACAAGCTTCACTTCTGCAGGTGGAATTCCCCTGACTATTTTGGATAAGAAATGGTCCTCTTCGTGAACAAGGGAAGGCACTTTTGATGAAGCATTTTCCTTGTCCTGCACCTCCAAGAACTGACGCTGCAACTCAAGCAGCTCCGCCTCCACCACATCTGGTGATACATGCTCACTTGCCGTCCGCAAAATAACCCCTTCTTCTGACGTCAGCCATTCCTGCAACAGTTTCCGCCATTCCTGCCTCTTTACATCCGCCATTTTCTTGGAGATCGCTTTGTATTTCCCATATGGTTGATATACGATATTGGTCCCTGGAAACTCAAGCAGTCCAGTCAACTTGGCCCCCTTCGTTCCCTCGCCCTCCTTCACCACCTGTACCAGAACTGCTTCCCCCTCGTGGACGAAATGGGAAATTCCCTTTTGTTCCTTTTCCGCTTTAGAAAGAGTGGAAGTCTGGTAAGAACATAAATGGTCGCGGTGAAGGTAACCCGGCTTCTTTTGCCCAAAATCAACAAAAGCGGCTTGCATGCCTGGCAGGACATTCACGACGCGACCTATATATATATTCCCTTCAATAGGATGAGATGTAGGGCGGTCAATCAGGAGTTCGACAATTTTATCATCCTCTTTTATCGCGACTCGTTTCTCTGTCGCTTTCATATCCATAATTAATTCTATCAATGAATTAGCCTCAGCTTTCAGAATGAAGTTTTAGTAAGGTTCTATTCAGACAACAGCTTCAATCGGCCACTATAAAATATGCCCATATACGAAAAGAACCTAGTATGAATACAGGATATCTCCTATATCAATTGTCGTCAACTTCTCCTTAAAATAAGCATGCAGCAGTTCATTTTCATCAAGCGGAGGCTGTTTGTCCTTCCCTTTCATCACGATGATGTTATGTTTGCAGTCTCGCTTGAATTTTTGAAGCACCTGGTGGATCTTCTCTTTCTCATCCACAACAATCGGAGTAATCGTTGAAAAAGAGTTATTCTTTCCATAATAACGCTCCATCAAAAAACGCATAAACATGAAATGCCTCTGCTTCCATTCCGTATATAAGGAGAAGAATAGGAAGATGGTGATAATCCAAATATTGATGTGAAGCGGATCGATGAGGAGATATGTCACAGTAAAAAACGCCAGGAATATAAAAGACAGTTGCAACGTCCTTTCATGAGCCTGTGCAAAGGCTGAGAACCTGCTAAAAACAATCCCCATTATCTTGCCACCGTCCAAAGGCCAGATCGGCAAAAGATTCACAAGAAAAATCATCAGATTAAAGGTGAAAAACATCCCCCACATGTCAGGGGATAAATATCCCAATTTAAAAAGAAGAAAACCACCTGCTCCAAGCCACACATGCTGCAACGGTCCGGCAAGCGTGACAATGAGTTCCTCCTTTAAAGGACGGTTCCCATGCTCCTCCATTTCTGCCACCCCCCCAAACGGAAGAAGCAGCACTTGTTTAATCCGCCAATTATAGTGAGTCGCCGCAATCCCATGTCCCAATTCATGGACAAAAACGATAAAGAATAAGATCAACAGTTCCCAGAAGTTCGCAGTCAGGATGGCAAGTCCCACCAAAAACCACATTAAAGGATGGACATGTATTTTTTGTAATAGCCTCAGCCATTTATTATTCAAATGAGATCACCTGCATAGGATCGATAAATTCATTGTCCTTTTGGATGGCAAAATAGAACATTCCCTTCGAACCATCCTCGAGCACCGTCGTTTTCCCGAGTACATCGCCCGTCTCAATAAAGTCATAGAGCTTCACTTCCACTTCCCCAAGCTGCCCGTACCATGTATAGCTGTTATCCGAATGTTGAATGATGACCGTCTTCCCTGTGTCATCTTTATTACCAACAAAAGACACAAAGCCTCCATTCATCGCCTCCACATTGGAATGGGCCATCGTTTCCACCATCACCCCCTGCCCGTTGACTTCAAAGCTCTCAAACACCCTTCCGGAAGCAGGAATGACAAAATCTTCACTATTCATAGGAGGATCGGCAGCATTATTCGGTAACGGCAATAAGGCTAATGACTTGCCGAACTTATCTTCATACCAACTGGAAAACGCTGCAAATTGAAAACTCTGCTCCATCGTATTGGTTACAAGCTGACGCGGCTTTTCAAATGCACCAGAAGGATTCTGGAACATGATTGCCACCACCAGCACAAGAATAGCCGAAGCTAAAATCTTGAATAAAAATAGCTCCTTGTTAAATAAAGGATGGTCCCCTTTCCCATCCGGTCCTCCTTCAAAGGAGGTAAAACTACTCCCGCCATACCTCTCCTCGTCACGCATGATGTTCGAGGAGCCAATAATCTTTCTTTTCGGCAATTGATTGTGCCGTTGTTTTCTTCGTTTTGCGGCCCTTCTTCTAATCTCCGCTATCCGATCGTTCATACAAACACCCTTCCCGCAAATAGGTTTGTACCATTTTATGACTTGTCCCGGGAGGATATGACGTTTAGTAGTTGAGATTTCTGAAAGAAATTAAAAGTTATTTTCCGGCTGACAAAACATGAATATAAAAAGTTATTCAGTTAATATTTTCATTTCCAATCAAATCGATTCGGTTCGTCCAAATATATCCCGAGAAATAGTCAGGAATCCGCTCCAAATCCTCATCCGAATCAAATCCTTCTGAAAACCCACCTTCTCCGGCAACAATGATCACCCTAGTGTCTGCCTGTTCCATTCGTTCGTAAAACTTTCCTGACCATCCCCATAGAAACGGACCAATCTTTTCAGGAATGTGAAGCTGCGTTCCTTCACATGCTTTTGGAACATATCCCGTCCAACCAACAGCAAAATAAGGAATTAAACAGTTTTTCATTGTCCCTTTGGACATGACTCTCAACTCTGGAAATCTGTCTTTTAGTTTAGAGATTGGTTGGTCCCCACCATAAACGCTTAATGGTTGCAGGTCACTGCCGACTTGCATTTCTAGATAGTCCGCAAGCAGCTCTCCTTCTTTTGGGTCATTACTTTTAATATGAATCAAAAGCTCTTGGTCCGGAAATTCTGTTAGCACCTCTCCAAGTGTTGGTATAAGTCCAATGCCTTTCCCCCTAAAAGGATAAGTGTTACCTCCATCCGCCGTATAGCCATATCCGACATCCAATTGCCTCAGTTCTTCCATGGTATGTTCGCGGGTTACTCCTTCACCGTCCGTTCGGCATTCCAAGGTCCAGTCGTGAAAGACAGCAAACTCTCCATCTGTTGTTGGATGAACATCCAGTTCCACTATGTCTGCCCCCATTCGAAATGCCTCTTCCATGGATTCGATCGTGTTTTCGATATATGAGTGCTCAGGCTCATAAATACGTTCTGCCGTACAAGCGTCCCAAGTGATACCTTCCATTGTGAATGTTTGATGGACGCCCCTGTGAGCAAGATATTTCTGTTCGGCAGTCTCTTTCTTCATAAAAAGAGACGTGTTATTTATAAACATGAAAGCTATCAAAACCAACATGCCTATCACAATATACTTTAGCGTTCTCTTAAATCTCTTCAATTGCCACTCTCTCCTTTTCCCAAAACAAAACCGCCCCTGTTAAGAGGCGGCTTCCATATCTTTAGCGAACGCCAAAGAATTTTTTGATTTTATACATGACGCCCTTGTTATCATCTTCAAGGGATTGCAATGGCACAGACTCACCTAGGATGCGGCGCGCGATATTGCGGTAGGCAATGGACGCTTTGCTTGTAGGATCCATGACGATTGGTTCTCCGCTGTTGGATGCGCGGATGACACTGTCATCATCTGCTACGATCCCGATGATATCGATTGCCAGGATGGACACGATCTCATCCACATCCAGCATCTCACCGTTCTTCACCATATGGTTGCGGATGCGGTTGACAACAAGGCGGGGTGGTTGGATATTCTCCTCTTTTTCCAGCAATCCGATAATGCGATCTGCGTCACGGACAGAAGACACTTCAGGGGTTGTGACAACAATGGCCCTGTCGGCACCTGCGATGGCATTCTGGAAGCCCTGTTCGATTCCGGCCGGACAATCTATGATGATATAATCATAATCTTGCTTTAATTCCATCACAAGCTTTTTCATCTGTTCGGGTTTTACAGCCGACTTATCACTTGTTTGAGCTGCCGGCAGGAGTTTCAGACATTCAAAACGCTTGTCGTTGATCAAGGCCTGATGTGTTTTACAACGTCCTTCAATGACGTCGACCAAATCATAAATGATGCGGTTTTCAAGTCCCATGACAACATCAAGGTTTCTCAGCCCTATATCTGTATCTATTAAACACACTCTTTTTCCTTGTAAAGCAAGAGCCGTTCCTATATTTGCAGAAGTTGTCGTTTTGCCGACTCCACCTTTACCGGAAGTAATTACGATAGCCTCTCCCACTTGTTACATTCTCCTTTCAAGCCGTGTTAACATCGGTCTCAGTTGTGAAAGCAATTGTAAGCGGTCTATGACAATTTGTTCTTGATCATCTATATAGGCGCACTCCATTTCACTGCTTCCTTCTAGTTGCTCACTTAAATCTGGAGCGCGGTTTATTGTGTTCTCTATAGAAAGCAATGTAGGTTTCATCAGACTTGCTGCAATGATGGCATCCTTTTTACCTTGAAGCCCGGCATAGGCACTTCCACGCAATGCTCCCATGATAAAAACATTGCCACCCGCCTTGACCGTGCCGCCAGGATTGACATCCCCGATAAGAAGGAGATCTCCTTCCACTTCAAGCACTTGTCCGGAACGGATCATTTTCGCTACAGGAACTATCTCGGATTCTTTTTTCCACTGGATTGCCTGCTCTTTTGTTACAACATCGCTTTCGATATCTTCCACAATAAAGTTTTTCTTGCTTCGGATGACATTTCGTAATTTTTCTTGCTGCTTATTGGTTAAATAACGATTTCCGACTTTTAGGCGCACACCTAAGAGCGGAGCTTCGTCCGGATTGCTATTCGACGTTAATTTTGCTTCTATTTCAGCTAATAGCTCTTGAAACGAGCATGTATCATCGAGATGCAGGGTTAGGCCCTCTTTTGTGCCCTTAATGGTTACATACTGTTGTTTTTGTCTATTCACGACGTTCACCTCAACAAGTATATAATTCGACATTGTCCTTCTATTTCCTTTTTCCTATATCCATAAAATAAAAAAAGATTGCTAGATAGTTTATGTAATGGAAAAGCCCGTCCCTTTTGGGATAGGGCTTAGTAGTATCTTTCGTTTCTTTCAAAATTCCGGTGTCAGTTTCCGTTGCAGGTTTTCGCTTTTATAGACTACCAAACTATAGAAAAGCTAACCTTACAGCTCATCCTTCTGTTCGATTGCCAGTCGTTCCATGAAGAGTTTGACTGGGAATAAAAGTATTAAGGCGATAATGGCATTAAATACTAAAGTTGGCACGACCCTCATGTATAAGAACTCTGAATGAAGCATTTGGATGGTCCCGATAAGAGAGTGTATTCCAAAGACAAGGTGCTCGGTGATGGTGATGGATAGCAGCACCAGTATAAAGGATATCAGATAATTGGTGTTCACGAATCTGAGGATCCCGGAAATTATATACACCGATACTCCAAATGCAAACAGGTAGACACCCAGGATTTCCGTATAAACCATATCATAGAGAAAACCGAACAGCATGGCACAGATCAGGCCCACATACGGACTTGTATAGATGGCACAAAGGACGATGACAATCAACATATACCTTGGTACGATCGTCCAGTCTTCGCTGATTTCATGAAGGCCGAAGAAATCGACGCTCATGCTTTCAAGTATAAATAAGAAAAGAAGCAGGGCTGGCAAGATATATTTTCTCACTCAGAGCCCCCCTCTTCGGCATCTTCTTCAGTTGTTTCCTCTTCAACCGGCTCTTCTCCTGATATCAGTGTCCGTTTCACAATCATCACTTGACTGATGTTATAGAAGTCCGCTGCCGGTTTCACATAGGCCATCTGCGTCAATCCATACTCATCTGCGACAACCTCAGTCACTTCCCCGATCATCAGACCTTCAGGGAATACACCGCCAAGTCCGGAGGATAGAACGGTTTCCCCTTCCTTTACTTCCGCCTGGTGAGGTATACGCTTTAACAAAAGAGCACCTTTCTCCTCGTCATATCCTTCGATCAGCCCAAAAATATCCTCTTCTCCTTGGATGTAAGCGGAGATACGATTCTTGGGATCCAATGAGCTCAGGAGCTGGACGGTGGAAGTGAATGCATTGGCATGTTTGACTTTACCGATTAACCCTCCGGAAGTAACTACAGCCATGTCCTTTTCCACACCGTTTTGCTTGCCTTTATTCACCGTGATCTGCTCCACCCATTGATCTGGGTTTCTGCCGATCACAGTTGCAGGCTTTGGTTCATAGTCGCGAAGTGAATCCATTTCCCCGATCACTTCACGGAATTCTTCATTTTCTTTTTCTAGTTTTTGTACCTTCGTTTCTAAAAGAGCATATTCTTCTAGTCTAGCACGCAGCAGTTTATTCTCTTCATACGTATCTTTTAAGTACCCTACATTATCAAAGAAGCCCGCGGCAAAATGTGCGGGCCTATAAAAGATAGATTGGACAAAGCCAGTGGAGTCCTTTACGAACTGTTCAGGCCATGTCAAATCGTCCCGTTCTTTTAAAGAGAAACCAATCAATGCCACTAGAAAAATTAAGCTCACCAACAAAATAATCAACCTTTTATTCAGGAAGAATTGTGGCATTACTTAACACCTACTTAGCGATAATCTCTTGATTTCTTTTTAAACTCGTCAATATAATCCAACGCCTTGCCAGTACCGATTGCGACACAGTCCAATGGATTTTCCGCGATGATTACAGGCATTCTAGTCTCTTCACTGATTACTTTATCGAGGTTGCGCAGTAAAGCTCCACCGCCAGTAAGTACGATTCCCCGGTCCATAATATCAGATGCCAGTTCAGGTGGTGTGCGTTCTAAAGTCGCTTTTACGGAATCAACGATAGTAGTTACCGTATCTTTCAATGCTTCCGCTACTTCCTTTGCAGAGATTTCCACAGTTTTAGGAAGACCGGTTAAAAGGTCACGTCCACGGATATCCATCGGCTCAACGCCTTCGGTATCCCCTGCAGATCCTACTTCAAGCTTTAAGGCTTCCGCTGTACGCTCACCGATCATCAAATTGTAATTTTTACGGATATAGGCAATGATAGCATCGTCCATTTCGTCCCCTGCTACCCGGATGGATTGGCTTGTGACAATTCCTCCAAGTGAGATGATGGCAACTTCTGTCGTGCCTCCCCCAATATCGACTACCATGCTCCCTGTTGGTTCCCAAACAGGAAGATTGGCGCCAATTGCCGCAGCGAATGGCTCTTCGATCGGATAGGCATCACGAGCGCCGGCCTGACGGGTTGCATCGATTACCGCTCTTTCTTCGACAGCAGTGATACCTGAAGGAACACATACCATCACATATGGCTTGCGTGAAAAGGAGCTTTTGTTTTTCAATGCTTGCTTGATATAATATTTCATCATTATTGCGGTAGTTTCGTAGTCTGCAATTACCCCGTCTTTCATTGGACGAAGTGCGACAACATTCCCCGGAGTTCGACCGATCATGTTCTTTGCATCGTTCCCGACAGCGACAATTTGTCTGTTATCAGTTTGCAAAGCGACAACCGAAGGCTCACGCACCACGATACCTTTTCCTTTAATAAAAACTAATGTATTGGCTGTTCCCAAGTCAATACCAAGATCTCTCGTTCCAAACATATAAGTGTATCTCCCTTTCTGATACTAAAGCGTAATAGTGATAAATGAAAAGTGATAAAACGGACGAAGCATGCCCATGTATTTTCATTGTGATGTGGATATCTTTATTATTGTAGAAATTTGATGGATTTAGAAGGTTGTCCTTCGAAACTCATGAGTAATATTATAGCGTAGGTTTGGATAAATGCCTAGTATTACACATACCCTTTTTCTTTCAAACTGATGAATTTCTGATCGCCGATGATCAAATGGTCCAAAAGCTCTATCCCGATGAGCTTGCCGCATTCACTTAACCGTTTTGTCACATCGATATCCTCTCGGCTAGGGGCAGGGTCACCTGATGGGTGATTGTGGATGCAAATGAATGAGGCAGCGGACCGCCTGAACGCTTCCTTGAACACCTCACGAGGGTGCACGATCGAAGCATTCAGACTTCCGATAAAGATGGTCTGTTGATGGAGGACCTGATTTTTTGTATTCAAGTAGAGACAGACAAAATGCTCCTGTGATAAAAAGCGCATGTCTTCCATCACGAAATTCGCAGCATCTTCTGGAGAACGAATGACGTATCGGTCTTCATATTGCAAGCGGTGAATTCTTCTCCCAAGCTCTACGGCAGCCATGATCTGAACTGCCTTCACCTTTCCGATCCCCTTTGTATCGGTTATCTCTTCAACGGATGCATCCTTTAACAGTCGCAGCCCTTCAAAATTGATTAAAAGCTTATTTGCCAGCTGTAAAACTGATTCCTCTTTTGAACCAGTCCGAAGCAGGATGGCAAGCAGCTCATGATTGGAAAGGCTTTTAGGACCATCTTGTATCATTCTTTCTCTTGGCCGTTGATCTTCGGGATAGTCTTTGATCATCAGTGCAGTGGATTTGGTGGTTTCCAATTCTCTTCCTCCTTTTAATAAATGGAGGGTCATGCAACGGCCATTCTATTCTATCTGAAGCTTTTCAATTCACGAACCGTCCTTGAGAGCGGAAGCCCCACAATCGAAAAATAGTCTCCTTTGATTTCTTTTACAAAAAGCGCTCCGACCTCCTGGATCCCGTATGAACCAGCCTTGTCCATAGGTTCTCCGGACTTTATATAGAACTCGATATCTTCATCAGTGAGTTCCCAGAATGTCACGGAAGTTTTTTCGTAAAATTTCACTTCTTTTTCCTCACTTAAAATGGCGACCCCACTAATTACATGGTGTGTGTTGCCGCTAAGTGTGCGGAGTGTGGTTCTTGCTTCTTCTTCATTTTCAGGCTTGCCAAGCACCTTATCGCCCAACACGACAATCGTATCAGAACCAATGACAATCGCAGATTCATTTTCCTGAAAGACATTCTGCGCTTTCTGATAGGCCAAGGTAGTGGCGATTTCCTCCGGTGCCAGCGTTGAGTCGAAGGTTTCCACGATGTTACTCACCTTCACGGTAAAGGGGAGATGTACTTGTTGGAGAAGTTCCTTTCTTCTAGGGGATCCTGAGGCTAAGATAAGAGGTTTCATGTTTTTATCACCTTTCGCAAATAGTAGTCATATGAGAGATACATTTTTATCCTATCACAAAGTTTATGGCAGGACCAAGCAACTTCCGAGGAGTTCCAAAGATTGTTTTTTTGGCAAAAAAACAGCCCCAAAAGTGGATTTTGAGGCTCCTTAAAATTAGTATAAAAATTTGGTTGCGTCTAGTAATTTTTGTTGGGCATCCCAGAGCGCTTCTGTGTTATTGGATGATTGATGTGAGCGTATATTTTCATATGCTCCAGAGAGTGAAGCCTTCCATTCTTTTATACTGTCTGTCAGTTCAGAATCCTGTATGGCTGCTACTTTGTCAAAGGATGCTCCAAGCGTTTCAGAGGCAGCCGCGTCCAAAGAGGTCCCTTGTAGCAGGAGTGCGGTGGCAACGGTGAGTTGTTTGTATAGTACTTGTCCTTCCTGAAGCAATTGGACATCCTGTTCCGATAGGGAGTTCATCTTCTTTTCCGACAGGGAGATTTCTTTAGCATAAGGATCGAATCCCTTGGCTTGTGCTCCTCCTGCGATCTGTTTCATCCCTTCCACATTTTGACCCACTGCCATGAAGACGAATGTGGGATCAGAACTTACGGCTACAGCAGGGAAGCCGGCAGCTCTAAGACGGTCTATTTCAGCGTTCGCACCTTCAGCCGTTGAAAAAGCACCTGCCTGTAAAACAGAAAGAGTCTGAGCGGAAATGGTTGCGCTCCCGTCACCGCTTACTGCAGGAGTTTCCGGTGCTTCAGTCGTATCGTTCGCAACTGGGGCTGTCGTTGGCACTTCTGGATTAACCGGAGTTCCGGACATATTCATCACTC
Source organism: Sutcliffiella horikoshii DSM 8719 (assembly GCA_001648575.1). Lineage (GTDB taxonomy): Bacteria > Bacillota > Bacilli > Bacillales > Bacillaceae_I > Sutcliffiella_A > Sutcliffiella_A horikoshii. The sequence goes on from LQXN01000064.1 coordinate 334,533, forward strand.
CGAGAATAAGAAAGCCTAAACATGTTCCTATTCCGATTGCCATTCCGATCGACACAAGGAGCTGCTTTGAAAATGATGGGGGGGCTAGCTTTTTCTTTTTGCCAAAAGGGGCCGGACGTACTTTTGTTCCTTTGTCTTTATTGAGTTGCCGAAGATCTTCGATATAAGAATTGTCCCCTGAAGATTTGCTCGTATCTTTAAGAGGCTCTTTAGGTAGCACCCATTCAAACTCTTCTTCTTTCTTCTCAGCTGCTGCGGCTGACTCATCCACAATAATGATAGGCAAATCATCTTCCGGAAAATCATCCTTAATCGGCCCATTGTTTGGTTGGGGCGGCAATTTTTCCTTCGCGTTCCTTTTTCTCTTCTTTCCCTTACCATACGTTTCTTTTCCATTTATCTTTACCTTCACATGGTGATTGTCCACTTTCTCCACCTCCGTTTACGTTTGACAAATTTTGTCTTACTCAGATTTGTTTCATCCTATCACAGGCCATAAAAAAAAGAACAAGACTTTTGTCGTCTTGTCCTAATTCTTTTCCGACAGAAAATCCAATTCTGAAATGAATTCGACTATTTCCATGGAAATAATTTAATTATTGTCGATAAATGGATTTGTCCTATTACTTGGTTCAGGTACAGATAGTGGCGGGAGGTCATCAACTAAATCATTGAGCTCCGGATGATAAAATGCAGACAGGGTAACCGAGTAAGTCAGGGCTTCGAGCTCTTGTTCAGTGGATGTTACTTCCGGCTGACCGGAAAAGCTTACAGATTCAATTTGAGTGATCCGAGTCAAGCTTTCCAAGGACGTAAGGAAAGTTGTCAGGTCTTCATATACTTCCGACTCGACTGACAGATTGACTGTCACCTTTTTCAACCCTTCCGGAAGATATGTTTCCTCCTGTATAACCCCTTCTTCTTCGTGCATGTTCTCATATTCCTCTAAAGTCGTACTGGCAGGCAGGAACTCCCCCTCCCCAAAAGACATGTTCACGATTTTACTATCAGATAGTACCTCTGCCTTTTCGAGTTCCAATATAAGCTGCTCCAAATATGGAGTGACAGGAATCTTGCGTTGCAGCTCCACTGTTGTATTACCTGTCGCAGTTGCAATTTCTTCTTGCTGTTCAAGCACTTGAATAAGCTGTTCCTCGATCCTCTTCTCTTCCTGAAGCTGTGTTGCTCGCGCTTCCTTTGGAGCATATGTTAAATAATAAAAGACGACTATCCCCAGTACAATCAGGAGGACACAAGAGCCGAGCAGGATATAATGTTTCTTCTCCAATTCGATCATCATAGCTCTTCTTCCTCCTCCTCTTCAGTAATCGTACCGTCTTCCTCTTCTTCCTCCTCGACCGTCTGGAATGCATGGCGATCAAAGCCGACGGTGTATTGTCCGATGTACCTAGGCAGGACACCAGCCGTTTCTTCAGATCCGACATCGACCGTGGAAATCGATGACAGATTAATAGAATGGTAGAGTGAAGATTCGTTCAAGTGATAAAGAAAATAGGCCGCATCCCTGGATTCGTCGAATTGGACCGTTAAGTTCATAAGCCCAGTTTCATCATAATTGAAGCTTTGGATGAACCCTCTTTCAGGTAACAGTCTGATAAGATCCTTCATGACAGGGACCATCTCTAATGGGTATTCCTCCGCCCATACTACCGTATCCTCCAGCCTTTGTGCAGAAGAAGAGTTTTGCGGTCGATTCACCGCTTCTTCTTTAGCAATCCGCAACTGTTGAACCATCTCCAATTCCTGTTCAGCAGTCCGGACATCACTTTTAACCATGTTGAAAAAAGTAAAAAGAATGATGGCAACGAACAAAAGAAAGAACGCACAGATGCCATATACTAGAGGCATTGTAATATTTCTGGATTTCCTTTTCGGTAATAAATCTATATCTACTAACATCATTGCACCTCTTTTAACGCCAACCCTAAGGAGTAGAAATATTTTGGGTCAACCACCTCTTGGTCTTGGGTATAGACACCTTGTTCAAACGTGTCCACTTTCACGGATATTTTCTCTGTCAATTTTGCCAAAATCAACGGTAGGTTCGGGTGATCGCCGTATAATAAAACCCGGTTGATTTCCTCATTTCCCTGGTTCAAGGAATAACGGAAAAAGTTCATGATCCGCTCCACTTCAATGATGAAGTCTTCCAAAAACACATTGAACTGGACTATATCCCCCGCCCACTCCAGCTGGGTGTTCGTGACAGATACTTCCCAAACTTTCATATCCTGAGGGAATGCAACGGTACGCATGAAGACAGGTACATGATCCATGAAGATACTAAGGGTGATGCAACTCACATCAAAATGGATGACCAGCAGATGATCCTGTTCATTACGCTGGCCTAACTCATAGTATAAGCGATATAAACATAGGGATGAGACATCCGCTGCTGCAGGTTTAAGTTTGTTCTCTTCGAGCAGTGTGGATAACTCGGTGACCACCTCTTCCGGTGAAGCAAAGAGTACAAGTTCCGTCTTTTCCGAGCGATGAAGAACATGCACATCAAATACAGGATCTTCGAAGGGTAAGTGAATGGTAGAACCTAACTCCAGATACAAGTGTCCGATTATTTCATCATCCATAATATTAGACGGGATGGTCAGTTTGCGTGTGACGACATATTGATCGGGAACGACAAAGCGGACATGCTTACGTTTCAATCCCCAGTCTTCAACACATTCCTCTAAAATAAGACGAAAAATATTATCATCGACAATCTTCCCATCACGAATGATATTAGGCGGCAAAAATCGTTCATTTGTGCGCTTTACAGTCAGAGGGTTCAAACTCTTCAACTCTACCATTCGGATGACATGGTCACGGATAATCAAATTTATGAAATTGTTTTGCTTTGGTTGCAGAAACGAAAATTCCATCCAGAAAGCTCCTTATGTAAGATGATTTGCTAGAAGAGTAAGGAAAAATACCAGTTCAGTATCTGCTCCCCTTTAAAATAGGTGATAAGTGCAGCAAGTGCGATAGAAGGTCCGAATGGAAACGGGACTCCCCTCTTCACTTTTCCAAGCAACATTCCGATCAGGGCAGCTATCATCCCGACCAATGAAGCAAGGAAAAATGTCAGTATGACAAGCTCCCACCCTAAAACAAAGCCAAGTACTGCAAAAAGTTTCACATCTCCCCCACCCATTCCTCCTTTTGAAATGACGGCTACCAAAAAAGGGATGAGGAAACCTATCACCATTCCTAGCAAGTGGTCCGGTATAGATTGGTAAGGAATGAAGAACCGTTCGATAATGAATAGCCCAAAAAAGAATAACAGGATTTTGTTCGGTATCAGCATATAGTGCAGATCAGAGATGACAATGATGATGAGCATGGAAATGAACGTCCATGCGATAATCAGTTCATAGGTCCATCCGATCATAAGTGGTGCTAGGACAAAAAGCACGGCCGTCAAAAGCTCGAATAATGGATAAATAGGAGACACGGACTTTTGACAGTGCCGACATCTCCCTTTAAGAAAAACATATGAAAGGACGGGAACTAAATCTAGCCCCGTCAATGTGGTCTTGCAATTCGTACAATGTGATCTGGGTGTGACTATTGATTCACCCTTTGGTATCCTTAGGCCGACTACGTTGTAGAAGGAGCCTAGGAGGAGGGCTGATGCAAAAACAAAAGAAGTATTAATTAACAACATCTCTATTTAAGTTGGAGACATTAACTGCAGTTGTAATTCCTCGCTTTGTAGTCTGCTCATTTTGTAAACGAACTTGAGTTGGTGTACCATTTTCAATTTTTACATATGAACCATTAGTAATTGTAGCTAATCCTGTACCAGCTTCTGCTATTGGTGCTGCAGTTCCGCCTCTCATATAACCTAGTTCATCGCCAGCATCAGTAATGTCACCACTATGAGGGTCTTTTAAGACTTCAATATAGTTCTCAGTTTCTAAGTATCCTAAACTAACATACCAAGTACCTGTTTGATATTTTGAATCTCCAGTAATGGCTAATCTTGCAGAGTTTACCATTTGCTGAGCATTAGCAACATGTGCATCTTTCTTAGTGTTATCAATCAACCCACCAATACTAGGTATAGCAATTGCAGCGATAATCCCCAAGATAACAACAACAGCAAGTAATTCAATAAGCGTTAATCCTTTTTCGTTCCGAAGCATTTTTCTACATTTTTGTAACATCGTAATTTTCCTCCCATTATGGAAATATGTAGTAATATCTCTAAATCTAATTCTATTATACTATCTTTCAAATTTCAATAAGATTTTACATGATTCTACATTTGAATATGATTAAAAATATCAAACATTGGAACTAGTATAGATGTGACTATAGTCCCGACTATGACGGCGAGCACGACAATCATTAATGGCTCTATTAAACTTTTAAGGCGATCGGTTGCATAATCGACTTCTTTTTCGTAGAATTCGGCTATCTTATCCAGCATGGAATCAAGTGATCCTGTACTTTCCCCGATAGTAATCATCTGTGTGACGAGTGGTGGGAAGGCCCAGTGATCTTTCATGGGTCCTGTTAGTGATTCGCCTTTTTCTAGTTCTATTTTACTATTCGCCAACACTTTAGCAATTACTTCATTTTCGACAATCTTCTCCACAATGGAGATGGCCTGTAGTATCGGTACCGAACTTGAAAACAACGAGCTTAGTGTCCTTGTCAATCTTGCGATGACCGCTTTCTGCAATAATGGTCCAAAGATTGGAATGCGCAATAATGCATAATCGATGTAATACTTCGTTTGCTTTTGCTTGTTCATTGCCATCAGTCCCATTATGGCGCCAAAAACCAAGAGAAGGAACAGCCACCAAAAGCTTTGCATCCATTCACTTGCGCCAAGTACGAATCTGGTTATCAAGGGCAAGTCCGCTCCGAAGTCACTGAACATGGCAACGAAGGTAGGAACTACCCCTACTAATAAGAAGATGACAACTCCAATTGCGATGACCCCAAGAACCAATGGATAAGTCAGTGCGGAAACAATCTTTTGTCTAGTCTCGTTTTGTTTTTCGAATTGTGTTGCCAGACGGTCCAGTGTGTCATCCAAGGCGCCACTTGCTTCCCCTGCCTTGATCATATTGATGAACATGGTGGAGAATACTTTAGGGTGTTTGGCTGCCGCTTCGGATAGCGGGTTACCCTGTTTCATCTCTTCCTCCACGTCAAACAGCACACGTTTCAATGCCTTACTCGATGTCTGTTGTGCAAGGACGTTGGTTGCTTCCACCACTGATATTCCGGCACGGATCAGTGTGGAGAATTGGCGCAGGAAGATAACGAAATCCCTTAATTTAACCGGGTTTCCTATGGTGATTTCTTTCGTGAATATGGATTCCGGCACTTCTTCAAGGTTCATCACCCGGATCCCTTTTTCCTTTAGCATCACGAACGCTTCCCGACGGGAGCTGCTTATGATGTTCCCTGTTTGCTTGCCGGCCGTATTCCTGCCGGTATAGGTGAATTTAGGCATTTTGCATCGACTCCTGTAGGAAGCTCTCGGCGGATATCCTGCTTATAACGCCATGTTGGATGAGCTGTTTAATACTCATTTCCAGCGTATGCATGCCAAGTGCACGGCTTGTCTGCATGACATTCTGGATCTGATGGATTTTTTCGTTACGGATCAGGTTGGCCACTGCCGGTGTGTTGACGAGAATCTCTGTGGCCACCTTACGTCCTTGTCTATCGATAGTCGGAAACAGGCGTTGAGAGACGATGGAAACCAACACTGATGCAAGCTGAATACGGATCTGTGCCTGTTGTTGGCCTGGGAACACATCTATGATTCTGTCGATAGTAGAAGGTGCACTTGTCGTATGTAGAGTGCCTAGGACTAGGTGTCCCGTTTCCGCGGCAGTTATGGCGGTTTGTATCGTTTCCAGATCGCGCAGCTCCCCTACCAGGATAATATCCGGATCCTGGCGCAACGAAGCGCGCAATCCTGTCGCAAAGGATTTTGTGTCAAAACCGACCTCACGCTGATCGATGATGCATTGATTATGACGGTGCAAATATTCAATAGGATCTTCAAGCGTGATGATATGCTTTTTCTGAGACCTGTTCATAAAATCGATCATGGATGCCAAAGTCGTTGACTTCCCACTTCCCGTAGGACCGGTGACAAGTATCAATCCTTGTGGCTTGTCCATCATTTTATGAAGGATTGAGGGTAGCTGCAGCTCCTCCAATGATGGTATCCTTGTCGGGATGATCCGTATCGCTATTGCAACTGAATTTCTTTGCCTGTATGCATTAACACGAAAGCGTGAAATACCAGGGACACTATAAGAGAAATCCAGTTCTCCCTTATCTTCAAATCTGTCCCACATGAATTCAGGTATCATCTGCTTGGCAAGGGTTTCCGTGTCACCGGGTGTCAAAACGTCTTCCCCATATCGTTTCAATTCTCCATTGATACGGAAAACAGGAGTCACCCCGACGGATAGGTGAATATCCGATGCTTTGTATTCGTATGCTGCATGAAGCCAATCATTTATTTTTTCAATCATGACAGTCATCCTATTCTGATAAAGCGACACGCAATATTTCTTCGGTCGTCGTCAATCCTTTTTTTACTTTTTCAAGTCCGTCATCGATTAAGAAGACCGTATCTATTTCATTAGCAAGGTCCCTGATTCTTGAAAATGGTTCGTTATTCATAATGAGTTTTTTCATTTCGTCATTGATGACCAACAACTCATGAATTGCAAGACGTCCTTTATAACCTGTCATGTTGCAGGTTCCACAGCCTTTTCCTCGAAGGATCTTATCTATACTTAATCCTCGTTTTGCAAAAATCTCAACCTCTCTTGCGGTCGGTTGCTCTTCTTTTGCACAATCACGGCAAACCTTCCTAACGAGGCGTTGTGCCAAGACACCGTTGATGGAGGAAGCTACCAGAAAAGGTTCCACCTTCATATCGATCAATCTGGTAATGGTGCTGATTGAATCATTGGTATGTAGAGTACTTAAAACCAAATGACCAGTCAATGAAGCCCGAATTGCAACCTCTGCCGTCTCTCGATCACGAATTTCCCCCACCATGATCACGTTTGGGTCTTGACGTAAAATTGCACGGAGTCCTTTGGCAAAGGTCATTCCAACATTTGTATTTACTTGGATTTGATTTATCCCTTCCAGTTGATATTCCACGGGATCTTCAACCGTAATTATATTTACCTCTTCATTATTCAGGTTATTGAGTGCAGCGTATAAAGTGGATGATTTCCCAGATCCGGTCGGTCCGGTAATCAAGATGATCCCGGTTGGACGATTTATCAAGTCAATGAAACGTTCGTAGTTTTTCCCATTGAATCCAAGCTGGGATATATCATTTAATGCACTGCTCATATCAAGAATACGCATTACTACCTTCTCGCCAAAAACGGTTGGCAGTGTGGATACACGCACATCTACAGGGTGAAAATCCACATTTGTCTTAATGCGTCCATCTTGAGGGATACGGTGCTCGGTAATATCCATTTTCCCCAAGATCTTTATTCTAGCAATCAATACATTTTGTGTATGTTTTGGCAACGTCCTCTCCGTACGGAGGACACCATCAATACGGTATCTCACCACCACCTTTGTTTCATGGGGGTCGATATGGATATCACTTGCACGCTGTTGGATTGCATTCTGTAACAATTGATTGACTAGACGTACTATAGGGGAATCTTCTTCAGATACACTTTCTTCTTCCACTTTCACTTCCACAGTTGAATCAAATCCTACAAAAAGATCGTCAATGGAATCTGTGGAATCATAATATTTTGTAATGGACCGGAGAATATCATCTTTTGTTGCAATGACCGGTTCCACTTCAAATCCTGTGGATAATCGCAGATCATCAATAGCAAAGAAATCCATTGGATCTGCCATTGCCACAAACAGCTTATCATGTTCTTTCTTTAAGGGAATGAGCAGATTTCTTTTTGCAAACTCTTTGGAAACAACATGTATCAGTTTTTCATCGAAGGGATAACGAAACAAACTGACATGTGGTATTCCTAATTGAAATTCAAGCACTTCAATAAGCTGTTGCTCTGTGATATAACCTTTATGAAGGAGCAAATCCCCTAATTTTTGGTCTTTTGTTTTTTCCTTTAGTGTGTTTTGCAACTGTTCCTCAGTAATAATTCCCGCATCCACAAGGAGATCACCAAGGCGTTTTCTTGTTTGAACCATTTTTATCGATCATCCTTTAATTTTATTTTCCTGTTTCCTCTTTCTTTGAGCCTTGGCCAGGGTTGGAAGGCGTGGTTTCTGTGTTGGTATTTCCATTACCAGAACCTGATGTTGGCGGAGTGGTCCCTGAGCCCGTATTCCCTGAGTTGTTTGATTGATTATTCCCGGTAGTATTGGAAGTATTGTTTGGATTTGAATTCGTCGGATTGCCTCCTGAACCAGGAGGGATTACTGTATTGCCACCAGTATTATTGGTTGGATTTGTTCCAGTATTAGTATTCGATCCCACATTTCCTGGAGGGACAGTGGTAACTGGGTTGTTTGCGATAACTGGTTTAGATAGGCTGTGTTGCTCTACACGTTGTATAGGGGCATAGAAATCCTCGCTATACACGGTCGATTCAACCACTTTCCCCTCTTTATTTGTTGCAGTTCTTACTAGATGTATATATGTCCCGTTTTTCCCTTGTTCTTTCACGTTTTTTTGGTTGCTTGGAAGTGTAGCCGAGTATTGAACAATCGTCTTAGGTGAAAGGGACTTTCTTTCAACCTGTGATACCGCATACTCATATGGAAGTGGCCCTCCACTCAACTCACCGGAAATCACAGAATTTTCAACGTTGAATATAATCTTATATTTGTCAGGATTTGGATTGTTGAATACAAAATCCATATTATCTTTTTGAATCAACACCTCGTATCCCTCAGATGCCCATGATGGCAAATCTTTGGAAATATGCCTTTCCGAAATGTAGAAGTTGGTCGGAGCAATCAGTTCATATATTAGGGAGGCAAAGATACTTGCCGCTTCATCAGAGAGAGTGACATTTTCATTAGTAATCCATGTCTGGATTGAGAAACTTTCGTTGCCGGTTAACGTAATCTCTTTGTTGTTTAATGTCTCATTCAGTTCGTTTAGACTCGAAGTCCCAGCCAAAGATAAATTTGCCTCCGAAGATGTTTGTTCAACGATTGCGCCATCTGTTAAATAGTCCGCGAGGGGAAAAGTATGGTCTCCACCTGTAAGATTAGCAGCAATATTCTCCAGGTCTTTTTTCAGAGTTTGAGTATCAAGGGAAGAAAAAATATCATTATGATGAGCAATAGCTTCAATTTGCTCTAATAATATCCCATCTGGCAGTTCCACTTTCAGCATGGTTTGGGAACCATTCTCTGCATAATCAACTGTTTCAGGAATGTGATGTACAAACGCATCTTTAGGAAAGGAAAGAATCGAACCTGTCCACTCAAGGTAGATGGAACCATCTGTAACCCATTTATCTTTAGCATCGTTGAGCTTTGCGGCAGCTTCCGCTTTTGATTTGTTACTTACCTCTTCAGATGCAATCATTGTTGCTTCGGCAAAAGAAGAACTACCAGGTAGCCACTTTCCAGCTAACAATACTCCCAATTGAGAGAATCCGAAGACGAAACCAGTACAAATCAACAGGACAACCAATAATTTAAAACTACGCATTCTCTTCCCCCCGTTATTTGAATATCCGCTCTATAACTTGATAATTGAATCTATATATGTATTTTTCTCAATATACTAATCTTTTGAACCTTCATCTATTGAAGAGTTAAAAGTATTTTCAGCACGATGATCAGAATTGTTAAACAAGGGTAATCGTTGAAGTAGGATAGCAGTAAGGAGCAGGAGAAACACCATCAAAATGATGCTGTGCCATAAGGTAAACAACTCAAAGATATAAATACCAATCACACTGATGACTAGTGCAATCAGGGGTAACAACCACTTTGCAGTCCGTGTCATTTTCAAAGGAGCAAACAAGAATATGAGCAATAACAGGATGAATGATATTCCTGCAAATACATAATCCTCCAAAACTTCACCACTTTCTATCTGTTTTTACAAAATTTGTTGAACTTAGTAGACTATTGTTATTGTATAATAAAGATAGGTAATTTGAAATAGGAGAATCATAGATGAAAAAACTTTTTAATGAGCAAAATGGTTTCACATTATTGGAAGTATTGCTGTCTCTTACTATACTTTCTGTTGTTGTTATTGGATTGATGAGTTTCTTTCATAACAGTTACAATTATGTGAATGAAAATGAAGATAAGGCCATCGCAACACAAATTGCCCGTAATGTGATGAATTACGCGGAAAAACAAAACTATAACAAGTTTGAAGGCTATTTATCATACGAGGTTGATACGAATGAAAATGTACATATCATTCCCTTAGACAAATCTTTTTGTGATAAGAAGGTCACCATCAACAAAAACAGTTCTTCCCCTGCGAATGATTCCACCGTGGACGACATTCTCCTTTTTGACAATGCAGATCGCTGTCAGTCCATTTTAAATCCGGTAATAAACAATCAATCTTATTCTGACAACACCGCTATAACCATTTATTTAATGAAGTACAATGATCAGGAAACCCTTTCCGCCCTCTCAAGTCTGATCAATGATGATCATCCGGGTATAAGTCACCTCCCTTCTAGCCTTAAAGATTTAATCATTGGTGATGAAGCGAATTACAATAATTTACTGCAACCCAATGAATTCATCCATGAACACTTATTAAGAATTTTTGTGGTATTAGAATGGAAGGAAAATAGAGATGACGTAATAATTCAAGGAGTTATGAGCCATGAAACGATTAGGTGAATGGAAGAAGGAGGATGGTGTAACTTTATTTGAACTGCTTGCTGTCCTGGCAATCAGCGGTATTGTTCTAAGCACCGTCTATGGGGTATTCATCACTGGAATAAACCTCTACAAAAAAATAGGCATAGAAAGTCAACTAAAAGAAGAAGCGGATTATATACTTGCAAATGTATTGAATGAACTGTATTCGTTTTCCCCGGATGACGTTATATATATACCTGAACGAAGTGAATTGACACTCATTAAGAAAAATGAGCTTGTTGTGGACAGCAAAGATTTCGTCACTACGACAGAAAAAGAGAACACGAAAGTCCAAAAAGCGATCCTGCAACTTGTCGATAATCCTTCCTTGGATGGTAAGAGACTGCTTCTTACCACTCATTCCCTTTTCGAGGATGAAATAGTGGAAAGGTCTGCTCAAATCAACAGTGAAAAATACCATATCAGACCTGTAAAGGATGATACAGGTACGGAATTGCCCATTATAGATTTTCAATGTACCAATCGGGAAAAATCGTCATGCAAAGGCGGCATCGTTACTTTTCATTTCATTCTTTCCCATGACTTATATAGTGACCAATCCAATAGATTGTATGTTGAACCAATTGAATTCTATAGCAAATTTGGATATTAATAATGTATGAGGTGTACTGATGAATGAAAAGGGATCCAGTTTATTAGTAGTATTGATTACCGTATCGGTATTTATGATATTGGGGGTTTCTCTTCTTACCGTTGCCCTGGGAGGCACGATGCGAACCCAAATCCAACTAGAAAGATATGAAAATATTTATGAAGGTAAAGAACAACTGGACTTTATTATTGCAAGATTTAAGGAGCAGGTAGTAGACATCCCCCTTAAAGCGGAAGACTTATCATTTACCTATCAACAAACATTGGATAATATCTTGAAAGACCTTGAAGACTATCCTAGTTTCGAGGCAAACGATATCACCCATCTTTACACAGATGAGAAGCATGAGCTTTTTACGCGAATCTATGAATTCTCTGTTGTTTATGGAGAAGCACCTAACATAAAAACGATTAAGAAAAGGGTGATCCTCTCCCCTGCACCAAGTTTCCTGGATTACGCCCTCGGCTCTTACAGTAATTCTGAGGAAGAAGGCACACTTAATATCCACGGTTCTCCCAATGTGGACGGTGATGTGATCGCAAATCAGCTCTATATTAAAAACGAGGCAGAATATATAGATGCAAATGGGCCAGGAAAAACTCCAACCCCTTATGTGGCGCTGAATGGGAATGTAGATGTGCAAAAAAACATCCTTCTCCATAATCGGTATTCACCATCTGAAACAATTGATATCCCTTCAGAATGGTTGCCTACTGACATGATCTTGCCATCCTTTTTTTATCAATCGGAAAAACCGGATATTCTTTCTAGTAACGATGAGTTTATACATGTAGATTTCAACCAGACATACTTAAGAGTTCTTAATGAACAGTTATCCATTGTTGATCCTATTGTAACTTCTGACCTTACATCTGAGACTTCATTAATGCAAATTCGTGAAAAAGTGAAAGTACTGACGGAAAGTTTATCCCCTCCAGAATTAATAAAAGATAGACTTTTACTTGACCAGGAAACGATAAACAACACCCCTTCCCCGATTGTTTATCACCATCCAGTTGCCATACATAGTGCATGGGGCCCGGTTGTATTAGATAAAGAGATGGTCATAAACGGTGATTTGACCATTACTGCAGCACTGAATAATCCGATATCAATCAAGAAGTCACTTGTGGTGATTGGAGATCTGACTATTGAAATGTCAGATACCCCTATTGATATCAGCGGTACGGTTGTTGTACACGGAAACTTGAATATTACTGGCAATGAAGAAGATTCGGGGATAGCTGCTGAGAACGACACAATCAAGTTCGATAGTGTTATTTACGCCTTTGGAGAAAGTTATATCGCCAATACGAATATTGATGGAATTGATCAGATGAAACAATTAGTGCTATTCTCTAACGGGCCACTTACCATAACAAGAATAAATGAGTTCGATGAATTTAACTTCGAACAGGAAAATGAAAACATCTATGATCTTAGTAATGAAAGTAAACCACTCAAGGCTTTTTTCTATACAGAAGATATAGCAACTTTATATGGAGTTGGATCGATGTTTCATATTAACGGCGGATTGTTTGCAAAGAAGGAGCTCACAGTGAATGCTGTACGAGGCAATATCGGCCGCAGTACAATTGTGACACCGACACCTGTTCAAGAAGGAAAGAAAACACGTTTCCAAGTTGTCCATGACCCGAATGTACTGGTCAGTCAAGTAGCTAGGCTTCCTGTAGCGGACAGGTTAAGAGTTATAGTGGATGACGCAACGGTTAGATAAGAAAAGGAGCCCCTTTTCAGGGGCTCCTCAGACTGTTGATAAACTATTTATTAGCTAGGTTATTTGTTGGAACAGTTGATCTCCGTTGCAGGAGCTTCGCTTTCCAGCGGGCGGTCCGTAAGCCTCCTCACTCCGTTGCGGGGTCTTACCTGTCCCTTCCTCCCGCAGATGTCTACGCGCCTTCCACTGCGATCAACTAGGGAATTTCATTATTTTAAGCTTTGTCTACAATCTGAGGAGCCCCTTTGTAGGGGCTCCTCAGACTGTTGACAAAGCCCTAAATACTTTTAAATTTGCATCCTGCTGTTGATCTTCGTTCCAGGCGCTTCGCTTTTCGCGGGCGGTCCGGAAGCCTCCTCGGGCTTACGCCCTGCGGGGTCTTCCTTGTCCCTTCCTCCCGCAGAAGTCTGCGCGCCTTCCACTACGATCAACAGAGGTCTTGCATATCTCCAAGATTAAATAACTTTGTCTACAAACTGAGAAGCCCCTTTGTAGGGGCTCCTTTTCTTATGCATAATTACCATCTGAAGTCATCTGAAGGATTGCTTCCACCATCTCCATCTTCCACCATTACTATAGTGGTCGCTTTAATGGAACTATCCTCAGTTGATGTAACTGTAACTAATACGACACCCTTTGATATTCCCCTACCATGTCCATTCTGTTCTATTGTGTAGATGGAAGGATCACTTGACTGCCAGACTACCTCCACTTGTATTCTTCCGTTTAGATGAGGAGGATTTATACTTACTTGTCCTTGAAGATTTAAAGGCTGTCCCACTTTGGTCGTATAAACTGGTTTCTTAAATTCCAGAGTGTAGTTTGGAATCTCGGCCACTCTGATGGTAGCCTGTTTACTTATACCTTGGCCTTGCAGCGTAGCAGTGATGTTCACCACTCCAGGTCCTTTTGCGGTAACTACCCCGTTAGAGTCAACAGTAGCGACTCCAGAATCGGAGGTACTCCAAACCATAGTCGACACGTTTGAGCCCTCTGTCCCTATCAAGGTAGTATCTATTTGTTGTGTTTCCCCTACATACATTTCGTCCAGATAAGTAAGGGTGAAATCGCTCACACCATTATAGTTTAAAATGCTTTCTTGATTGAATGGTGTTCTGATAAATCCACCATCAGCTTTGAACTGTACATACGTTTTACCAAACTCTCCTACCAAATATTTATACTCGTTCGGGTTGATAATTTGCCAATGAGAATAACTTGATGTCCCCGTTTTTTTGAAACGTACTTCATATTGACTTTGGGTGTTAGAACCCGGCACCACTTTATCAAAAAACACTTCCGCTTCCTGATTGAAGGCGTATTCTCCATTATCACCAGGGGAAAGTATATTCCCGGACGCTTTCCCCATTACACTTACCCCTGGAACTAGCGGTAACTCCTTGGTTGTATCATTCGCATACTTAATGATGATGCTATTATTACCTGGCCCAAATTCCATAGAATAGACAGGCTGTATCAGTGCATTGTTATTTTCGTCGCGAAGCGTAGTCGAAGCTCTAAGTAGGCCTGTCCCTTTAATATACTTGCTTATATTCCCAGCATGGTTTCCTCTGTATTCCACTATCGGATTGATATCCATATCCACTAACTTTATTACCATCTCTACTTTTTCGCTTAGACTGTTTGTAGCAACTGCTGTTTTTGTTTGATTATCATTGTCTTTAAAAGTCACAATTGGATCAGGTAAGGGTTGTGCATTAAAACTGTGCACTCCTACTATTTTCAAAGACAGACTTTCCATTTCTTTTGAAAATTCCATTTTACCTTGGTTAGAGTTATATTGTACCTCACCAAGATGATAGATGATTTCAGTAGAGCCGTCATTCAAATGATTTTCAATCATACCGTCTTTAAGCTCTGCTTTTAAACCTGCAGGTAACTTCTGCTTAAGTTGTATGTTTTTCAATGAACCGCTGCTCCCGTTCGCTAGCTTTCCATATGGTTTAATCGTGTAATCAATTACAATGCTATTAAAGTTTTCATTAACTACATTTGATTTTTGCAATCTGATTATGTCATTACTTTTTGGAGCTTCACTTGATAAACTCATATTCAATTCAAATGAAGGAGCAACTTGATCTTGAACAGATACTTTTACTTCCTTAGAATAAATGTCTCCTGCTGGTTTGCCTTCAATGTCGGTATATTTCCAATTCACTTCAAAAAAGTAATCCCCTTGTGCACTGAACTTTAACGGGAGATTTGGAACGGATACTAATCCCGGCGGCTCTCCCACATGGTACTGAACACGGCCATTGGATGGAGTGACAATCGCATATGTATGTCCATTCCTATTCTCTACTTTTATTCCAGGAGCTTCTTCTACAGAAACATTCTTTGGTAATTTGATTTCAATACCAACATTGTTCAGTGAAGGGGTATCAATTTCATTTACCAATGCTTCAAATACTTGATTCAGGTCCGTGCCTCCCGCTTCAATTGCCATGGATTCACCATTACTTGTTTTGCTGGCCAATTTGTCTAAATAGTTAATGCTGGCTTCCCCGAAACCAACTGGGTATAGAATGATTCCACTTTCCTTTTTCGTAATGTTTTTTGCAACCTCTTGAGCATGGTTTTCTATATAGACCTTTGCATCACTTGCAAACCTAATTTTATTCCCTGCATGGTTGAAGGTATTAGGATTAATCCGATCAGTTCCATTTGTATAAACTATAAATTCTCTATCTGATGTGTCTTTATGGTTTTTTATCAAATCATAAGAATAATTTTCTGTTACATCCTGACAAAAAATCCATACACACTTTTGGGTGACTTTTTCATATTCCCCAAAAGGTTTATCCTTGGAATAAAGAACCGTGGGCTCGCCGTCTGTCAGAAAAATAATCACTTGTTCCCTGGATCCATCTTTATATTTCTTAAGTAGTTCCTCTGCTGCTTGAAGCGAAGCGCTATAATTGGTACCACTGAGTGATGTACCCTCAGGAGCAGTAATGCTTTTAACAACATTACTGATTTGATTGATATCTGAAGTAAGATCTTGTCCATTAAACTTCCTGACTGTTTCTCTACTGTTAAACTCTATCAAACCAAATCTATCTTTATTGATTCTGTCAGAATTCGCTGCACTGAATACTGTCCCGGCAGTCTGCATTGCTTCCTTAGCCTTTTCTAGTCGCGAAATATTCTTTTGCAATGAAACATTCATGGAAGCAGACTTATCAAATACAAATACCACATCTAATGGCTTCCTTGGGTTTTCAAGGAGCATTCCTTCACGAAACAGTTCAAAGTTCAAAGAGGTTCTCGCTACGTTTTGATTCCCCTCTTTTTCAAGAATTAACTCTTTTCTAGCTGGCTCCACTTTATTTAAATTCAATGAGAGTTGGTCGTTGTTGGTTGGAGTATTGGCTGATACTGAAATCGGTGAAATTAGTGAAAATAGTAACTGCACTATCAGTAAACAGACGGTAAAATGAATAATATGTCTCAAAACTCCCCATCCTCCTAGTAACATTTTCCTATATATCTACAATTATAGCAGAATGAGTTCTACAAAATACAACAATTATTATAAAATTTACTAGTTTCTCCATTTTTTTATTTACCATGAAACATTTAAGGATTTCAGACGTTACTCTTATGAAAGGAGGGCCAGATGAAACAATCCATTGATGATTTATACGAAGAGCATATGCAGGATATTTTCCGGTACCTCCTTTCTTTATGCAGGGAGCATCAACTTGCGGAAGATCTTGTACAGGAAACATTTTTGCGTGCGTATTTATATTTGGAGAATTACCGTGGTGAGGATGTGAAGCCTTGGCTTTTCCGGATTGCCCACAATGCATTTATCGACCACTACCGAAAGAACAAGCGGACCGTTGTGAAGGAGCAGGGATTCTTTCAACGCCTTTTCGGCAAGGGCAACGGAACCGAACAGGAAGTGCTTATAAGAGCTGAGGTTGCTGAAGTCATGGAAGTGATCAATACTCTGAGCGAACAGCAGGCACAAGCGATCCTTCTTTATGACTATCATAGTTTCACCTATAAAGAGGCGGCAGATGCCATTGGAGTAACCGATACGTATTTCAAGGTGCTTTTATATCGGGCTCGGCAAAAAGTGAGATCCATCCAAGGAAAGGAGAACGAGAATAGTGAATGATGACTTTAAAAGGAAATTAGAGCTCTATGATAAAGACGAAATGACATCCGAAGAAAAGAAAGAATTTGAAAAGGAAATGGATGCCAGGGAAGAACAGTGGATGAAAAGTGGACTTGATAAAACCAAGCAAAGAAAAATATTGCGGGCAAGTAAGTGGAAGGCGCGGATTGGGACAGCGCTGACCGCTATCCCTATTATTCTGCTGATAATGATGGCCTCTTCTTTCTTGACAAACTTATACTACTACGGTTTTTCAACCGGGCTATCAGAAAATTATTCCCGGTCTCAGAAACTGGCTGACGTCATTAGCTTTTCCCAGTTAATAACAGATCCTTTTGCAGATAAATATAGTGCGAGTTCAGAAGTAGGAGCGTTCTTTAAAATGGGGGTAAATACAGAGATAAGAAAGCAGGTCGGAAAAGAATTCTATACTGTTGGAGAAATGGATGTGAATTTCTTTTTTTCTAAAATGGGCGTAGTGGAAAGGAAGTATTATGGGAAAGATGAAAATCTCCAAGCAGAATTTCAGCACCCTTCCCTCCTCACCGAATATAATTCAGATTCAGCTTCCGAATGGGTACGACTTGAAATGCTTCCCGAGGGCACAGTTTCAACCGCATTTGTTACATTTAATGAACTAATGTCCACCGAAAAAGTGTTTGAAGTGTTTCAAGGAAAAAACCTTGATTTAATTTGGTTTCCAGTGGACATTCCCAATGAAAAGGAAGACTATATTCCCATATCAAACATCGGCTTTCCAAATCACCCTATTTTTCATAATGATGATTGGACACTTACTTTCAGGACAGAGGAACGTTCTTTGTTCGGCTCCACTGTTAGTGAAGGCAGATCCTCTCCTGGTTATGAAGAAGGGGATGTTGAGATGTTACACAAACAATTCAAGAAAACGCTTGATTTCTTAAAAGACTATCAGAAGGAGTTCAATCAGATCCAAGTTATATATAATGATATACAACTGACTGATGTCATCAGCTATCTTGAGAAAAATGAAATATCCCACCACGGGGTTGTGATAACCGGACCGACAAAGGAAGTACTTTCCTTGAAGGAGGAAGAATGGGTAGGGGCAATCCAAGTTGACGAAGTAGCCCTATGGAATTGGAATAACTGACAACAATGAAAAACTCCCGCCAACTTTGACGGGAGTTTTCCATTATGAGGTCTTACGATATTCTGCAACCTTATTCCTTCCAGCCTGTTTCGCGCCGACATACATCGCACGGTCCGCATGGCGTATGAGGTCAAGTGTGTCTTCCGCATCATCGGGGGCAGTAGCAAACCCGATGCTTGCTGTCACTTTTACAAGTTGCGAACCTTGTACATCACGGATATGTTGCTTGAGCGGGAAAGACCTTGTTGCAAGGTTCACCCGGATGCGTTCAGCAAGCTCAAAGCACTGGCCACGATTCAGATTGGGAAGGAGGATGACGAATTCTTCCCCTCCATATCTTGCTACTGTCCCCTTATTCCCTATGAGGGCTAACAGTCGATCAGCTACCTGCATGAGAATTTCATTTCCACTTTGATGACCGTACACATCGTTGATTCTCTTGAAATGATCCAGATCAAGCATGATAAGGGAAAGAGATTCAGATTGGCCATTGCTCAGTTTTTCATACTCTTTATCCAATACACTTTCGAAAAAGCGGTAATTATAGAGCTTGGTCAGGGCACAGCGTTCGCTCTTCCGCTTTGTGTCTTGGTAGTGGCGTGCCTTTTCCATTGCCACTCCGAAATAAGAACAAAGTATGTCAACAATCATCAATTGTGATTTGTCATATGTCCGCTTAGAGGAGCTAGCTAATAGTACCAGCCCTTCAATTTTGTGATTTCGAATAACTGGTACACACATCACACTTTGTATAGAAGCGGGGAGATGCGTTTTGGAAAGTTGTCTCCATTCTTTTTTCGTCAAATAGCAGACGCTTTTCCCCCTTTTCAGCACATGGGCGAGAAGGTCTTCTTCATCAGTGTGCAAGATGGTGTTAACCTCCACGCTGTTCTCCTTGTCCATCACCCGGAGCACCTTCATGATCTTATCCCCGTTCACATCTATTATTGCGGCATAATCCACCTTAAAGAGGGTGGATATTTTATCTAGAAAAACATCTAATACTCCCTTCGTATCAAGCCTTTCTGTTAGCTGGTGTCCCACATCTGCTGCTTGTTGGAGGCGAAAATTGACCTTTTGGCTGGCATGATAGAGTTGTAGGATCAAAGTGAGGATGACAAAGGGCAAACCGACATATAACAAGGCAACTGCTCCCAATTGCTCATAGAGGGTATAAAGGATCAATCCCACCGGTAGGACCATGATGCTTGTAACTCCATCCCACTTTGTATCAGAAGTGATGAATTTACTTTTGCGGTCGTATATCCGTACCTGGATAAAATACAGCCCCACTGTATTCAAGGTGAAATAAACCAATTCATGGGCAAGGATCGGCGTAAGGACCCCAATATTGAATAACCTTGTATCACCATGTGTCCCCCCTAAAGCGTAGAAAACAATACCCGCTACCAAGGAAATGCTTGAAAACATAAGAACATTAATAGGTATCCGAACTAGGTTTTGCCTGTTCACACGCATATAAACCATCAGGGCAAGGACCGAAATCAGGGTCACTACCATTTCAATAAATAAACCAAAGGACAGAAGGGCAGCAAGCGACACACCTTGTGCAAGAAATAGTGGTACCTCTCCGACCACTATCGGAATAAGGGCAAGTATAATCGCTAGCGCTATAAACCCAACAAGATGCCACATCGGCAAATCTTCCAAAACCACGGGAGAAAGCTGATAACCTAGCCATAAAAAAATGGGAACCAATACGACAAAGCTTGTCCAAATTGCCATTTCCTTAGGACGATTCACTGCTTGAGCAACCAAACTATCCCCTCCCTTCTTCATCCTTTTTCGACACACTTTCACAATAATTAAATATTATCAAATTTTCTAACATTTGTCACAACAAAAATAGGATAATTATCCCTTATCTCTTTTCCCCACTTCATGTGAGTTTAGTCCTAATTTCAGAAATGAAATATAATGAACCGGTAATCAATAGTAAAGAATTGTCATCAAGCCTTGATACAGCAGACTGTAATGCAGTTTTCCAATCCTCTTCAAACTCTTTTTTCAAAAGTCCGCTGACCAGAAAAATATCTTCCGCGCGGGCTGCCCTCGGGAAATCAAAAGAAGTAAAAATAATCTCATCTGCGATATCATCCAATTTTCGGACCATCATTTCAATAGGTTTATCTTTCAAGGCACTGAATAAGACGACTATCCTTTTTTCCGAAAAATTCTTTTTCATTGTAGTCACCAACGCTTCAACAGCTTCTTCATTATGGGCACCATCAAGTATGATAGGGGGTTCTTTTTGAACCAATTCGAAGCGGCCGGGATGCTCCGTTTTCACTAGACCTGCTTTTAACACGCGCTCATCAAACTTCATGTTCCACTTTTCTATTAATAGTACATAAGCCATGATGGCCAATGAGGCATTGGCTGCCTGATGCTCTCCTTGCAAAGATAACTCTAGTTCCTCCATGTTTTTCTTTGCAGAATGAAAAGAAACCCTTCCATCTTCCATCCGGTAAGAAAATTCTTCTCCCATAAAATAGCCCGGACTTTTTTTCAACGAAGCTTCTTTCTTAATTACTTCTCTTGCCGCTGACTTTTGTTCCCCGGAAATAATCGCAACTCCCTCTTTGATGATACCTGCTTTATGATAGGCAATTTCCTGCACAGACCTTCCAAGAAACCCAATATGGTCATGTCCGATGTTCGTGATGATACTGAGTATTGGTGTCATCACATTCGTAGAGTCTTCTCTTCCACCGAGCCCTACTTCAATCAACGCGATGTCCACCTTTTTAATGACGGCAAAATAATAAAACGCCATCGCCGTTTGCAATTCAAACTCCGTCAATCCAGCTTCACTTAATCCATGCTTGTTAAACACCTCGATGATTTCTACCATTTCATCATCTGTTATATAGGTGCCATTGACAGAAATTTGGTCATTGATGAAGCGATATGCAGGTGAATGGAAAACCCCTACCGCAAAGCCTGTCTCTTTTAATAAACTCTCCAAAAAGCGCAGGGTAGAACCCTTACCGTTAGTCCCACCAATATGAACAACCTCTATTTGATCTTGCGGATCACCCACTTTTTCCAAAAACTGCTGCATTCTGTCCAGACCAAGATTTATTTCATTTTTAATTGTAAAATTCACTTTCTCTTGTAATTCTTTAAATGACAAAAACATATTGTTCTCCTTTTTGCTTATCTGTTGGGTTAAAATGAAAATATTAATAATTTGAGGTGGAACTATGATTAATAAACTTCCAAATGCCTTCTCTGTTCCGGAAAACATACGGACAGATTTTTCAAAAAACAAAAGTAAGCTGGTTAAACGTTCCATCATGTTGCTGTTTGGACAAGTGAAGATCCACAAGGGAAATTCACCTATTTTACTGGTCATTCCTTCTACTGATATCAATTTGCTGGCGTTGGGGATAACCTTGCAAAATGTAAGTAATTGTCACCTGATGATAGTGAAAAGTATGACCCCGAAGACAGAAACCAAGATACAACGATATATCGCCCAATACAATATCCGTGGATTGATAGGCGTGGAGGAAAGGGAAAATAACGGGTATGAGTATATGTACAATGATCATTTTCATCCTCTCATAAACTATATAACAGAAAAATACATAGACACAACTGTACCAAATACCATCACAACGGAAGAAGATTATTGCCTCAAAGAAAATAAACCATCTGTGAAGTTTTTCATCAATAAAAACGATGCTGCATCTTTTTTACCAGTGCTTCTTTCCTTATTAAAAGTGTTGCCAACCCAAATCGAGCATAATCAGGAACCTTGGACAGCTGCGTCTGTGTCCGATACCTTCAAGGTTTCCATGATCACCCCTTTTAACCGTTTGGAACTGACAGGAGAAACGAAGGATAAATGGGGGCTTAATGAACATGATTATGTATTTGTTCTGAATCCCGTCTCAGGGTCATTTCGTAAATGTGTGGTCTATGAAACGAAGAAGAAATTAGCTGCGGATGAAGTCGTCCTAAGTACAGGGGTCAAGAAGGATTTGTTCGGTACATCAGCTGCTGCCGAGCCCCTCCTTATCCAAAAGGCAGCAAGGTTTCCCGTTCACCATATTCAAACACAGAGCGCCAGTGATGTTCAGTTAAATCGTGTCATTGTATCGGAAAACTTGATGGATAAACTGAAGAGGACCGAATCGCCCTATATCGAATTAATGAATCCCCATACCGGAGGATCCTTTGATTTTCATATTTCCCAGTTAGCTCACCAGCCTGGTCTAACGGACGACAAAACGATCAAGCTGAACTACATACAAAGACAGTACTTGGATTATGAACAACCACCAGATTTCATCCCTCCCACCGTCTTGAAGGATCTTTGTCAGAATTTGAATTTGACAGAGACCGAACAACTTTTACTAAATGGTACATACGGGGAAGGAAACGTTTTGGAACGGATAAGCTATCAGGAATCGCTTCAGCTTAAAAAAGTATTGAAAAAGGCCGGATATTATCATACATTCATGTATCCTGTTAACCATTATTATAAGGAAATTAAGAAGCTATCCTTAAAAAAGCGCATCACCAACAAACTGCTTACTGTTTTCATCGGGAACAAGCAACTTTCATTAAAGGTAATCAGGCCATATACATCAGATGAAACAAGCAACATCATCCGCCTAACGAAAAGCACCATGACCCTGCTTGGAATTGAAGAGGCCGATACGGTAATCTTATCTTACCGCAACAAAACCGCCAAAGCGCAAGTACTGGAGATGGATGATCTGGAGTTGATTAAAGAAACCAACATCATGTCTTCTAGCAGCATGATGAATATATCCGTTGCCGTTCCTTCAACCATCAGGACCCACCTGGGGTTGAACAATATCGGCAAAGTCATCTTAGTGGAACGCGATATGACCTTTCTTTTGAAAAAGAATTGGAACATTCAATTTGTGCCGATCATAGCGGTCATGTTCACCGTTTTGTCTGTGTCCATTTTCACTACATGGACACGAATCTTATTGCTCCTGTTTTTCGTCCCTTTATCCATGTATGTTACGCTATCAAGAGTTCGTTATAGCATCTCCAATAAAAAACAGAACCAATAACTAAAAGGATGGACCACTCATGAATTTTAACCTATGGGAAAGAACATTCATAGAAGAAAGCTTCATAGGAAATCAAGAAGGCTTTCATTATATCCAAGGCGACCTGCCGATTCTCTTATCTGCACCCCACAGCGTAACCCAGATACGAAACGGGAAAGAAAAACAGGGAGAATTCCTGACAGGCCCAATGGTCATGCATCTTCAACAACATCTAAACTGCCATGCCATCTTTAAAACGAAAAATATGATGGATGATGCCAATTATGACCCTAAAAGCACGTATCGTGATTTTATAAAAAGGAAAGTTGCGAAACATGCCATTTCCTTTCTATTGGATTTTCATATTATGGCTCCATCCAGACCATATAATATCGACCTTGGCACAGGTAGAGGCAATAACCTCCGACACCGGGAAGGTCCGAGGATTGTAAACCATATACAAAAGATCCTATTAGACCATGACATCAATCAAGTGCTAATTGACAATATCTTTACCGCCGGCTACCCATACACTGTATCTGCAGATGTTTCAAAAAGCTGCAATATTTTCTGTTTGCAAATTGAAATGAATTGGAAGTTACTTGATGGGGCTTCAGATTCCATTTACTTTGAGAAGATTCTTAAAGCAATGGAGTTAATCATACACTATCTCGCATCAATGGAGGACCAAACATGACTCATTTACTATGTTGGATCATTTATAACGGAAACCTTCCCGAGCAAAAATTCATCGAGCTTGCGGAATGGTTTGATACGGAAGCGAAGAAACATAATATCTCTACTAAGCTCCTGAAAAATAATGACCTGTTTCCAGCCGTGAAGGATGGGAGAGCAACATTGGAAGGAATTCATAAAAATAGTGAACTGCCAGATTTCGTTTTTTTTCTTGATAAAGATGTGTTACTTGCACGCCACCTAGAGAAAATGGGGATTCCTGTCTATAACAGCGCTTCCTGCATTGAAATATGTGATAACAAATCACTCACATTTCAAACCCTTTCAGATCACGGGATACCAATGCCAAAAACCCTTTTAGCTCCAATGGTCTTTCATTCTCATGAGAATCTAGAACCCTTTTACCATGCTGCAGAAATTCTAGGTTTTCCGCTTGTAGTAAAAGAAGCATATGGATCATTTGGAATGCAGGTTTATTTGATTCATACAATAGAAGAATTGCTTGTGAAAGTAAAAGAAATAGGGAACCGACCTTTTCTGCTGCAAAAATTCATCTCTTCTAGCAAAGGCAAAGATATCCGCTTGAATGTCGTTGGTGACGAGGTGGTTGCCTCGATGATGCGAATATCAGAAACGGATTTCCGGGCTAACGTGAGTAATGGCGGAAGAATGCTAAAGTATGAACCGACCGCATTGGAAAAAGAAGTCGCAATCCGAAGCGCAAAATTTGTAGGGGCTGATTTCGCCGGGGTAGATCTCCTATTTGCTGAGGACGGCTCCCCGCTTGTTTGTGAAATAAACTCCAATGCCCATATCAAAAATATCTTTGATTGCACCGGGATCAACGTTGCGACGTATATCGTCCCGCATATTTTACAGAAGTGGAAAGAGACCCAACATGAAAACTAAAGGGTGGCTTATTTACGAAGCAGAACACGCCAAAAAGAATAGGGCTTTTATTGAATGGTTTTTGGATGAAGCAAGGGAGTTGGATATTGAACTCGACTTCATCTTGCAAACAAGTATTTCCTTTGGTGTTCGAAATAATGAGTTGGCTATTTTATTGGATGGTGCACAACTGATGGAAGCACCGGACTTTGTCATCATGAGGAATATTGATCCACTTTTTAATGAGCAGCTAGAATGCCTGGGGATACCTTGCTTCAACTCCCACCTCGTTTCTGTTATCTGCAATGATAAAGCCAAAACCCATCAATACTTGGCAGGCCAAGGGGTTCCGATGTTGGATACATTTTTCATGACAGCTGACGAACTCCTTACTGGAAACCTCCCCCTTCCTTTCCCATTTGTCATTAAAACGAGGACCGGAAGAGGCGGCGGTGACGTTTTTATGGTGGAGGATTCCGATCAATTGCAAGCGGTACATGCCGAACTATCCGCTCGTTCCATCATCCTTCAACCACTTGCAGGGTCTCTCGGTAAAGACTTGCGAGTGTATGTATTGGGAACGGAAATCGTTGGAGCTGTGCTTCGTTCCAATCAGACGAGTTTCAAAGCCAATTTCACACTTGGCGGACAGGCAGAAGCTTATATACTCAATGAGTGGGAACTTACTGTCGTAAACAAGATCATTCAGCAGTTTGATTTTGGGCTTGTGGGCATTGATTTTTTATTTGATGAAAATGGCTGTTTGCTTTTTAATGAAATAGAAGATGTTGTCGGCTGCCGGACATTATGCCTGACAAGCGACATCAATATTGTAAAAAGGTACTTGGAATTCATTTTACAAAAGCTTGCAACAGGAGAGACATTCACATGACATTTCAAACCATGAAAGAAGCTGTACCATATATCTACTCCTCGCTGCTTAAAGCAAAACCTTTTCAAAACGAGGAAAATGATGCGCTGACACGGGCTCCGTATTTAACAAAGGAACTACTGACCGCACTAGATCTACTTCCTGCAAAAGAAAAGGTGATCCTTGTTACAGGTAGTAAGGGGAAAGGCTCCACATCTCGGATGATGGCAGCCATCCTCCGAAAGTTGGGTTTAAAGGTTGGATTATTCACCTCTCCTCATCTGATTGATTATAATGAGCGGATCCGGGTGAATGGAAAAGCGATTTCTGATGAAGCGTTCCTCACCTATTTGAATCAGCATGCACCTGTCATCGATAGGATTACAGCTTCCATCGAAAACCCCCAACATTATCTGGGGCCGACTGGAATCCTGCTATCTGTGGCACTTGCCCACTTCCAACAAGAAGCAACCGACATCAATGTCATAGAAATTGGCCGCGGCGGCACATATGATGATACGAATGTATTGGAAAATAAATGGGCCGTACTGTCGAAGGTCATGGAAGAACATCTAGGGTTCCTAGGGCAGTCATTGGAGGATATTGTTCGGCATAAAGTTGGGATCATGAAAGAGTGTACAGACTATGCTGTGATTGGTAGACAGTCTGAGGAAGCGATGGAAATGATCCATAGTTTGGTTGTTGAATCAGCTGCATTTTTTGGTACAGATTACGTGCCTTCTAATATATCAACAAGTTTGTCAGGAAGTACTTTTACATTACAGACCATGTTTGGTAGATATGATGATTTTTCGCTCCCATTATTGGGATCCTTCCAAGTGGAAAATGCAGCACTTGCGATTCAAGCCTGTGAAACTGTAGTGGGGAGAGGACTGCCCGATGACTTACTGAAAGAGGCATTAAGTGAGTTAAGATGGCCAGGCAGACTAGAGGTTGTTGCAGAAGACCCGACTGTCGTGTTGGATGGGTCCATAAACCGCGTCTCCGCAGTTTATTTAAAAGAAATCTTACCACTCGTAGATGCCAGGAAGGTCGCCACCATTATCGCCGTTCCTGAAAATAAAGATTACGAAGGGGTCATCAAGGTTTGCAGTGAGTTTTCGGACATTTTAGTTGTGACAACCCCTGATAACTCGCACAAGACATTTCCCTCAGATGCACATGCTGTTGCCCGGAAGTACCACACTGGCGCAATGGAAGTAGGCTTCCTTTCAGAGGCAGTAAAACTGGTGCGGAATTGTTCGCCTACTCTCATCTTCATTGTTGGAACACAGTCGATGATCGGCAGTGCCAAGGAGATTTGGAAGGATTCATTGATGGATATCGGATAAATATGCGCTTCGGCTGCCTCTTAAGCTTGATGGAGAGGTGTTGCCGGAGCGTTTTTTTTGTTGGTTGGTAGTTTGGGGATTTTTTTTTTGGGGATTGTGGGAGTTTGGGGGATTCGCGGGTTCTATGGGAAATCGATGGGATTTATGGGTTCTATGAGATTTGCGGGTTCTATGAGGTTTGCGGGTTCTATGGGATTTATGGGTTCAATGGAATTTGCGGCTTCTTTATTTCCCAGATTTAATTCTCAATTTCCCAACCAACCTTCTAACTTTCAGGCTCATCCTTCTAACTTTCGGTGTCCATATTCTAACTTTCACCGGCTCTATTCTTCAATTCAGGCAAATTCCCCGATACCTCTAAACAACTAAAAAAATCCCTGGCGACCACCTATGATAAGGACGGCCACCAAAGATCTCTTTTACAAAAAGCCCTTATCCCTTCAACTCATCAATGCGAGCTTGAACGGCATCACGCTTTTCTACATAATCTTGCTCTTTCGCTTTCTCTTCTTCTATGACATTTGCAGGTGCTTTCGCGATGAAACCTTGGTT
The DNA here is from genome assembly GCA_001648575.1 of Sutcliffiella horikoshii DSM 8719. Lineage (GTDB taxonomy): Bacteria > Bacillota > Bacilli > Bacillales > Bacillaceae_I > Sutcliffiella_A > Sutcliffiella_A horikoshii. Next base: position 362,454 of record LQXN01000064.1, read on the forward strand.
AGAAAGCTTCTTCTGCACGCGCTCTACTTCTTTATCAAGTTTCGCAAGTTCCTTGTTCAGACGGGCGATTTCTTCGTCAATATTAATCAACCCTAAAAGAGGAAGAATCAATTCCGCCCCAGTTACAACTGCTGTCATCGCCTTCTCGCCGCCATTTAAAGCAACATCTGTACCAATCAACAACTCACTTGGATTACAGAAACGCTCAAGGTAAGAACGGTTGTTTTCCAGTTTCCCGGCAATCTCAGAAGTTTTCGCTTTTACAAGCAATTTAACCTGCTTGCTCATCGGCGTGTTCACTTCTGCACGGACATTACGAACGCTGCGGATGATGTCCACAAGTAAACGCATATCCGCTGCCGCTTCCTTGTCTGTCAGATCCTCGCGAACTTCCGGCCATTTAGCACACGTGATGGACTCGCCTTCATGAGGAAGCTGCTGCCAGATCTCTTCAGTAATGAATGGCATGAACGGATGCAACAGGCGCATCGTGTTATCCAATACGTAAGCCAAAATAGAACGCGTTGTCTTTTTCGCCGCTTCATCTTCGCTGTACAATGGAATTTTCGCCATTTCGATATACCAGTCACAGAAATCATCCCAGATGAAGTTGTAAAGGGCACGGCCCACTTCACCGAACTCATACTTCTCAGCAAGCTTGGTTACTGTCTCGATCGTTTCGTTCAAGCGAGTCAGGATCCACTTGTCTGCTACCGACTTCTCACCGCTCAAGTCGATATCCTCGAACTTCATGTCACCCATATTCATCAAGGCAAAACGGGAAGCGTTCCAGATCTTATTCGCAAAGTTCCAAGTCGACTCCACTTTTTCATAGCTGAAGCGCAGGTCCTGACCTGGTGAGCTTCCGGTAGATAGGAAGTAACGCAGGGAATCCGCTCCGTACTTTTCAATAACATCCATCGGATCCACACCGTTTCCAAGGGACTTACTCATCTTGCGCCCTTCCTCGTCACGAACAAGTCCGTGGATCAGAACATCTTTAAATGGACGCTCGCCAGTGAACTCAAGTCCCTGGAAGATCATACGGGAAACCCAGAAAGCAATGATATCATAGCCGGTAACCAGGCAATCTGTCGGGTAGAAACGTTGATAATCCGGCGATTCTGTTTCCGGCCAGCCCATTGTGGAGAACGGCCATAACGCTGAACTGAACCATGTATCAAGAACGTCTGTATCCTGCTCCCAATTTTCGATATCTTCCGGTGGATTATGGTCAACATGGATTTCTCCAGTTTCTTTGTTATACCAAGCAGGAATTCGGTGGCCCCACCATAGCTGACGGGAGATACACCAGTCGCGGATATTTTCCATCCAGCGCATGTAGGTGTTCTCAAAGCGATTCGGTACGAAATTAACCTTGTCTTCTTGGGACTGAAGGTCGATCGCCTTATCCGCAAGCGGCTGCATCTTAACGAACCATTGTGTGGAAAGATACGGTTCAACAACCGCTCCGCTTCGCTCACTGTGACCAACGGAATGCAAATGCTCTTCAATTTTGAAAAGAACGCCACTTTCCTGCAAGTCTTTTACAAGCTGCTTACGGCATTCAAAGCGATCCATACCATTGTATTTGCCGGCTTTTTCGTTCATGCTGCCGTCTTCGTGCATAACAAGGATGCGCTCCAAGTTATGACGGTTTCCAATTTCAAAGTCGTTCGGATCATGAGCAGGAGTGATTTTAACTGCACCGGAACCGAATTCCATGTCTACATAATCATCGGCAACGATCGGGATTTCACGGCCAGTGATAGGCAGGGTTACCATTTTTCCGATCAGGTGCTTGTAGCGCTCATCTTCCGGATGAACCGCAACCGCAGAATCCCCAAGCATTGTTTCTGGGCGTGTTGTCGCGATTTCAATGGAACCGGAACCATCTGTCAGAGGGTATCTCATATGATAGAAGGCACCTTGAACATCTTGGTGAATTACCTCGATATCAGAAAGAGCCGTTTTAGTGGCTGGATCCCAGTTGATGATATATTCGCCACGGTAGATAAGGCCTTTTTTATATAGCGTTACGAAAACTTCGTTTACTGCTTTGGAAAGCCCTTCATCCAATGTGAAACGCTCACGGCTGTAATCAAGGCCAAGGCCAAGCTTGGACCATTGTTCTCTGATATGCTTTGCGTATTCGTCTTTCCACTTCCACGATTCTTCCATGAACTTTTCGCGGCCAAGCTCATAACGGTTGATTCCTTGATTGCGAAGCTTTTCATCTACTTTCGCTTGCGTCGCGATTCCTGCGTGGTCCATACCAGGTAACCATAGAACGTCAAAGCCTTGCATGCGCTTCATGCGGGTGATGATGTCTTGCAGGGTGGTGTCCCATGCGTGGCCCAGGTGAAGGCGTCCCGTTACGTTTGGTGGCGGGATAACGATGGTGTATGGTGTTTTGTCCTGGTCGTTCGTCGCTTCAAAAAAGCGGCCGTCCAGCCAGTATTGATAACGGTTTTTTTCAATTGTTTGTGGATCGTATTTGGTCGGAAGGTTTACTTCATTCATTTCCATCCTGATTCCTCCTGTTCTCTTATAGAAAATGGTTCTGTATAGCACCTGTAAAAGCAGTATCTAGCTGGTGATTGGAGCACAAGGCGAAGACTCCGGCGGGAGGTAGCGGTAGACTTGAGACCCCTGAAGCGTTGTGAGGAGGCTCAAGCACCGCCCCGCGGAAAGCGAAGCCTGGTGCGGAAATCAACAGCGGTGTAAACAAAACCAAAATAAAAAACTCCCTTCATCCAAATAAAAGGACGAAAGGAGTTAAGTTTCGCGGTACCACCTTTTTTTACAGGGGAAAAATAAATACACTACACCCTGTACACTCAAATCTGTTAACGGCTCTCCACCGGTTTCAACTACTGAACATATGTGTTCGCTGAAACTACTCGAGGGCGACTTTCCAATCCGACTTTCCTGAGATACCTTTCAGCTGATGGTTTCCCTCTCTAAAGGAGCCAGGCATTGTACTCTTCCCTGTCACTGTATTTAATCGTTATCTTATTACCTTACTATGTTACATAAAGGATATGCTAATAGTCAATAAGCTTCTCCAATTTTTTATTAAGTTATGCAGAAAAATAAATAATTGTTACGAATTGGGCACTATTTTCCGCTGATAATCATATGTTAGGTATATATACTTCGAGAAAAGTGTGCTTAAAGGAGGTACCTTATGCGGAAATACAACCCCTATTCCTTGCCGCCTTGGCTGAGACAGGTTCGAGGTGTATGTGCGCAATTCATCATTCCTATATGTGTGTTCCAGGGAATACGTACCATCTTTCTTCCCACAACCTTTGATGTTCTGATCTTGGCCATCTGCATTGTCATCGCCATCTGTTTTCATCTGGAATGGATTTAATCCATTCATAACTGCCCACGTATTGTGCGGCAGTTTTATTTATATAAAGTCAGTGTTATCTCCCTTTCTGACTTGCTTTTTTTCCTGGCTTTGTTAAACGCCGCTGTTGATTTCCGCAATAGTCTTCGCTTTCCGCGGGCGACAACCTTGAGCCTCCTCACAACGTTTGGGGGTGTCAAGATTGTCGCTATTCTCCCGCTGGAGTCTACGCCTTTTGCTCCAATCAACAGCTGGAAATCTACTCATTATCAACAGTCAACTTTAACAGACCCTTTTTGCTAAAAGGACAGCCTACATAAAAAGCCCATCCCAGCTAATTAACTGGTTTGGGCTTCTTTGTTTTTGTTTTGTTCTTCAATCTGATTGATCCTTCCTGCCACATACTCGATATTCTTGGCTTGCCAGTAGCTTCCTTGTATTTTTTTCACCAGTTCCCGCTCTGAAATGGAACTTCTCTGATTGGGATCTGGCGGCTGTTGGAATTGTGTTATTGCCTGCATAAAGGGGGCCGGATGCGAGAGGTAGCCCAAGGTCAGGTCCTTTTCATATTGTTGCAAACCGAAACCCTTTTGATATTCATAAAACCAATCAATGCAATCATCGCAAAAAAGCGGGTAGGTCCTTAAATATCGATGATAAAAGGAGATGATGTCATTTGCAGGTGCAGCCTGCTTTGCCCGCTCCCAACTGATAAAATAACCCCTGCCCTCTGTATCCTTTACGAAATGGTGAAAAGAAACCCTGCCATGGGTCATTGCGACCCGATGTTTTTTTGTTTCTTTTACTGCCTCTTGCCAGTTTTCCAGCTTTTGCAAGGAGAACTTCTGTGCAAGCGATATTTCATGGGCGTACGTGCACACCTGAAGCTCAAAAGGAGACATATACAGTCTTTTTTCACATTCATCCACAAATTTCTCCAGGTCTTGCTGCTCTTTTGTCCACTCTTCAGAAATCCGGTCATAAAAGGATGTAATTTCCTCTTCCGGATATTCCTTTTCTTGAACTGTCATGCTGTGAAGCTTTGCAAGTTCTTTAAACATCATGCTGTCCTTGAAATCCAGCTCCCTTTCTTCGTTATCCTCTATCCATGGCATCAAATAATAGGCATCATTAAGATTTTCTATAAAATAATACCCCTGCCTTGTTTGGTAGATCGGCACAACCGTCTTGATACCTTTTTGAAAAAGGGAATGGATATTCCGAAACAAAGGATATGCGTGTTCCTTCCTTATCTTCTTTAACGCATATGCTCCTTTCTTGGTGGCAATTCTCCAAACCCCACCATGCTGTTCTATGAATTCGGGGGAGATGCCATATTGATATATCAACTCTTCAACGCTTTGCTCGTTCGTCTGCATAGCGATAACTCACTTTCATTGTGATTTTTTAAAGGGGAATCTTAGGTAAAAAAGAAGTGAGAAAGGTCACGCCTCCCTCACATTCCTCTTTTAGCCGGTTATTGACTTTTAGAGGAAGCCTTTACCGGAATATATAATAACTGTCCTTCATTCACATGGTCATCTGTGGAAAGCCTGTTGACCCGGATCAACTGCTGGATACTCACATCATAACGCTCTGCAATATGATCCATCGATTCTCCCTGTTGAACAATACAAATTTTCACCTTCGTGAAATCCTCGCCATCATCATCAGCGAAAATTTTGGTCAGGGATAGATCGTTCTCATCTCTTGGCTCATCTGAATCGACATACTCATTCTGCTTTACATCTGATACTGCCTGATGCCCTTTCCTCTTATTAAACAAAGAAACAACATTAGATGACTCTTCTACTTCTTCATCCTGGTCGTATTTGTTCGCATGCAAGGAATACAAAGGTGCATAGGTGTTTTCTGACACATCCTGATCCTGATAAATATAATCAGCAGGATTGTATGGCGCTTCTTCCTCTGTCACAGGGGCTTTTCTTGCCTCCACCTCAAATGGAGCATACTCCCCGTCATTATTATAGTTGTATTGAACATTTGCATCGATCTCATCCTGATTAAGGATTTCCTCTTCTTCCTCTTCTTCTGCTGTATAGTACTGATAGGTATCCTCTTCATACTCATTATCGGAATTTGCACTCCGATACATTGGTTCGTATTCGAATGCCTCTTCTTGGCCAGCTTCTTCTTCTTCCTGCACTTCTGACTTTTGCTCAAAAGAAAAGGCTTCGTTTTGATCATTTTGGGAGGCATATGCTTCTTCATGGTCTCTATTAGGTTCCACTTCATAAACTTCTTCATGGTCCCTGTTCGGTTCCACTTCATATGCTTCTTCCTGCTCCTCTTCCCATGCAGGACTGCTTTGTTGATGACCATAGATACCAGAGATGGATAGCTCTGCATCCAGCTGCAGACATCCACGAGTTGGTACACTGTAATCGAATGACTCGATAGCTACATAAATATCATCCAGGCTTTGAATCCTGTTTTTCGGTATTGTAATGTCTACCGGAAAACGATGATGCAAGGCGCAGACTCCATCCTCGCGTTCTTCAACCTCCTGCACCACTCTTGCCTGTGGATGATATTCCTCTCCCTCTTCCTCAGCATCCGCTTCTGTTCTAACCTGGTATTCCCCCGTTAATAATAAAGCTCCCCGTATGGAAACATATTGGTCCTGCTCATAAATTTGTATATCTGGATCTAACGCAATGGAGATGAGCTCAGATACTTCCTGTCCCTTTTGAAACCATATCGATTCCTCTACTGAAAACCGCAAGCACGATTGTTGTTCTGAAGACAAAGGGGTTCCTCCTTTCACACCTAAAAAAATTTACTATATCAATAAAGATGTATGTTTGGATGAAGGGGATTATGAATAAAATTTCTGGCAGGGGTCAGACCCCTGCAGGAGATTCTGAATCGATGTCGAAGCAGGCGGCCGACCAGGTTGCTGGTGATAATGTGATAGTTTGTTACTTTTGATTGGGTTGCTGATTGGGCAGTTGTGTAGAACATTGCTTCTGAAAGGTAGAAGCGGGCTTGGGAAATGGAGAAGTATCTTTGGGAAATGGAGAAGCGCGCTTGGGAAATTGAGAAGCATCGTTGGGAAATTTACAATTAGCCAGAACACATCTAAACTCCCACCATCAGGTTGTCTAGATTCGGCAACAAAGGTTCCAGCAGACACAAAAAGCCCGCTCCATTATTCAATATCTATGGGCGGGCTGAAGGAAATATTCAATTATTATGCTTTTATCGCTGCAAACGACTTCTCAATCGCTTCCAAAGTTTTTTCGATGTCTTCATCTGTATGGGCGGTGGATAAGAACAACCCTTCAAATTGGGATGGCGGCAAGAAAACGCCGTTGTTAGCCATTTCGCGGAAGAACTTCCCGAAATACCCTAAATCAGAGGACTTGGCCACATCATAGTTCACAACTTCCTCACTGTTAAAGAAGAAACCAATCATGGAACCGGCACGGTTCACGGAAACAGGAACATTATATTTCTCCCCAAGTGCCACGATCCCTTCCTCTAGACGGTCCGCTTTCTTGGCAAATTCTTTATAGGATTCCGGAGTCAGCTGCGACAATGTCTCGTATCCTGCTGTCATTGCAAGTGGGTTTCCTGATAAAGTCCCAGCCTGATAGATCGGTCCGCTCGGGGCGATTTGCGCCATGATTTCCGCTTTCCCGCCGTACGCACCGACCGGAAGGCCTCCACCGATTACTTTTCCAAGACATGTCAAGTCAGGGGTTACACCATAGTAACCTTGTGCACAATTGTAGTCCACACGGAAACCTGTCATTACCTCATCAAAAATCAACAACGAACCGTATTCTGTCGTCACATCGCGCAATCCTTCCAAAAATCCTGGCTGCGGTGGTACAACTCCCATGTTCCCGGCAACAGGCTCTACGATGACACCTGCGATATCGTCACCAAACTCTTTGAATGCATAACGGATGCTTTCCAAATCGTTGTAAGGGACTGTGATCGTGTTTTGTGCGACACCCTCAGGGACACCGGGGCTGTCAGGCAAGCCTAGTGTTGCCACACCAGAGCCGGCTTTGATCAATAGGGAATCCCCGTGTCCATGGTAGCAGCCTTCAAATTTAACGATCTTATTGCGGCCGGTATAACCACGGGCAAGGCGCAGGGCGCTCATCGTCGCTTCCGTGCCAGAGCTTACCATACGAACCACTTCGATGGAAGGAACGCGCTCAATCACAAGTTTTGCGAGCTCATTTTCAATGAGTGTCGGTGCTCCAAAGCTTGTCCCTGATTCCGTCACCTTTTTAATGGCTTCCACCACTCTGTCATTCGAGTGACCGTGAATCAGCGGTCCCCAGGAAAGCACGTAATCTATGTATTCATTTCCATCAATATCGTAAATTTTAGAACCTTTTCCACGCTCCATGAAGATCGGATCCATATCAACAGATTTAAATGCACGCACAGGGCTGTTTACGCCACCTGGCATTAATTTCGATGCTTCGATAAAGGCTTCTTTCGACTTTTCATAACTTCTCATTTTCTATCATCCTTTCGTCCTTTTATCTAGTGCCCTTCTCTCCGATCCAAACATCCGAGGATATCAGACCTAAAAAAGGTCATCACTTCTCGTCCAGCCAGCGAGCCACATCTTTTGCATAATACGTTATGATTAAATCCACGCCGGCACGTTTCATTCCGATCAATTTTTCCATTACGATTTCCCGTTCATTGATCCAGCCGTTCATTGCTGCCGCTTTAATCATGGAATATTCACCACTCACATTGTAAGCAACGACAGGCACGTTAAAGTTGTTCTTTACATCACGGATGATGTCAAGATAAGCCATTGCAGGTTTCACAATCAAGAAGTCCGCACCTTCAAGCATATCGGATTCCGCTTCACGAAGCGCTTCTTGTCTGTTTGCAGGATCCATTTGATACGTTTTTCTGTCGCCGAATTGTGGAGAGCTGTGTGCTGCATCACGGAAAGGTCCGTAGAAAGCAGAAGAATATTTGACTGCATAGGACATGATTGGTACATCTTCGAACCCATTCTCATCAAGCCCTGCACGTATTGCCGCTACGAAGCCGTCCATCATATTGGATGGAGCGATGATATCCGCACCTGCACGTGCCTGGCTGACAGCTGTGCGTGCCAACAAGTCCAGCGTAGGATCGTTCAGGATTTTTCCTTCTTCCACGATTCCGCAATGACCGTGTGACGTATACTGGCAAAGGCAAGTGTCGGCAATCACAACGAGTTCAGGGAAGTGAACTTTGATTTGAGTGATCGCCTGTTGCACGATTCCATGTTCATGATAAGCCTGGGTTCCCACTTCGTCCTTCTCTTTCGGCACTCCGAATACGATGACGGATTTGATGCCAAGCTCCGACACTTCAGCCATTTCGGCATTCAGTAGGTCCAAGGATAAATGGTACACTCCCGGCATGGAAGGAACTTCATTTCGGATATTCTCTCCTTCCACTACAAAGATCGGGTAGATGAAGTCTTCCTTATGTAAATATGTTTCACGCACCAATGAGCGCATGTTATCAGAATTTCGTAGTCTACGATGACGGTTGAATTGCAAGTCTTTCATATTATGTATCCTCCCTTTTAAAATATTGCACGATTTCTTCCAAAAGGCCGTCCATGGTGTATTCTTCTGGACTGATGGTCACTTCAACACCAGCCTTTTGGGCCGCTTGTCTTGTAATGGGGCCTATTGTAGCTACAGGGCCGGTTGGAAGTCCGAACAATTTGATATAATTATGTACCGTGGAAGGGCTGGTGAACGTATAAAGATCCACCTTTCCTTCTTTCAATACGTTCAATTCCTTATCACCAGGTACACGGAGCTTATTTTCATATACAACTATCTGCTTTACATTGTACCCTATTCTCCCCAGTTCATCACGTAAAAGGGGCCGTGCCAAATTCCCTTGAATCAGCAGTACAGAAGTTGGAGGCAGCTTTGTAAAACTGTCCACCAATCCTTCTGCTGAAAACCGGTCGGGAATAAGTTCCACTTTGTACCCCATGGAATCCAACACTTGTTTTGTTTTGGTTCCAACCGCAGCTATCCTGTTTGGCATTGGACCATCATACAGTTCAAAAAAATACTTAACCCCGTTTACACTCGTGAATACTACCCACTCGTAACGAGGCAGGCTTTCTTCAATATCTGTTGAAACAAGATCACTTTCAAAAACCCGCTGAAATTGAATAAGAGGGACTTCCAGCGAGGTCCCTCCGAGCGCTTGAATCTGCGTGGAAAAGTACCTTGCCTGCTCTTTGCTTCTTGTAATAAGAATGCGTTTATCGGCTAAAGGCAAAGTACGTTTCATTACTGATCAAGCTCCTTTTTTACATCATCTATTAATTTCTTCCCTCCCTGTTCCGTCAGGCTCTCTGCTGCTTCAAGCCCAACCTTTACAGGGTCTGTACCAATAATTCTCTCTTTATATAAAACAGAGCCGTCCGGTGCTCCGACAAGTACGGTCAAAGTAACTTGTTCTTCTTGCCCGACTGATGCATAGCCCGCAATCGGCACCTGACATCCGCCCTCCATTTTATGAAGGAAAGCACGCTCTGCAATGACCGCTTTTTCCGTAACCGCGTCGGTGAATAATCCAAGCAGTTCTAATAATTCTGCATCATCTTCCCGGCATTCAATGGAAAGAGCCCCTTGCCCTACTGCAGGCAAGCATAGATCCTCATCCAGGAATTCCGTGACAACATCACTTGACCAGCCCATTCTCGCAAGACCTGCAGCTGCTAAAATAATGGCATCATAGTCTTCGTTTTGCAGCTTGGCAAGACGGGTATCGATATTTCCTCTGATCCATTTAATTTCAAGGTCCGGGCGCTTTGCAAGTAGCTGTGCGCCACGGCGCAAACTGCTGGTCCCTACAATAGATCCGCTTGGTAGATCAGCGAATTTCACATGCTCTTTGGAAATGAATGCATCGCGATGATCCTCACGGAAAGGGATGCAACCGATTGTTAATCCTTCAGGAAGCACAGCAGGCATATCTTTCATGCTGTGAACTGCCATATCGATTTCCTTATCAAGCATTGCCTGCTCTATCTCTTTTACGAATAGGCCTTTCCCGCCCACTTTGGACAATGTCACATCTAGGATTTGATCACCCTTTGTGACGATTTCCTTTACTTCAAAATCAAAAGGGGCGCCTAATGCTTTCAGTTGGTCGATGACCCAGTTCGTTTGGGTTAAAGCCAGTTTGCTTCTTCTAGAACCTACAATTATTTTTCTCATATTTCCTCCTTACCCAAACCAATGGGCTTCTCCTATTGAATCATAAAATCCAAAAATGAAAATTTGATAATCTACCGAACAGGAAAAAGTTGATGAGGACGACTAGAAACGCTGCAATGTTCCAGTTGGCAATAGCCTTCCCACTTATTCCCTTAGCAAGTCTCTGATAAAAATAATAGCTGTATGCTGTTATTACAATAAAAGATCCGATCACTTTCATGTCATACCATTGGAACTCGGACAACTTTACCGAAGCCCAAATGCTCCCCAGGATCAGGGACAACAATAGCATCGGCACGCCTATGACATTCAGGACATAGGACATATGATCAAGCTTTGCCAGGTCTTGTATCCGCAATAACCGTTTTCCCCACTTTTTTTCCTTCAAAAGCCTATATTGAATGACATAAAGCAAGGAAAATGCAAAGGAGAGGGAAAATGCCCCGTAAGACAGAATCGCCATCGTTATATGTATGATGAGCAATTCGGAAACCAGGGCCTGCGCCACTACCTGTGATTCATGTTGAATCGGAGTGAATGTATGCAACGCAAGAACTAGAAATCCTATCACATTGGTGAAAAATACAATGAAATCCACACGCAAAATCCTATTGATGACCAAGGAGAAGGTAATCAATACCCATGTGTAAAAGTACATCCCTTCATACAAGGTCAGTATCGGAAAACGTCCGGTATCCAGCATTCGTAAAAATAAGAATACAGTTTGCAATACCCATACAATTGCAAGTAACCAGAAGGCCGTTTTGTTAGCCTTCTGGTTATGTTGTAGAAAATCGATAAAATATAAGAGTACGCTTAAAGCATAGATGAGGATGGTTAATTCATAAAGCCTTGCGATAGTCATCTCTAGCATAAGTTAACAGCCTCTCTTACGACCTGTATGTCGCGGCTTGAGGAAGCGGAATTCCCATAGGTGCTGCCTTGCTCTTTTCCTTTTTCACAGTATAGTACTGAGATTGAACTTCTTGCTGAACCGCTTCTTCGATATTGAATATTTTAGTGAACAGCTCTAGAGATTCCTTGGCGTCTGTTTCTGAAGACAGTTCTTTCGCCCGCAGGATCGGGTCACGGAGCATCTGGTTGATTATACTTTTCGTATGTTTATTGAGCACCTTGATCTCCCGTTCCGAGAGGTGAGGAAGTTTTCGTTGAATACTTTGCATCGTCTCAGATTGAATATCCAGCGCTTTTTGGCGAAGAGCAGAAATAACCGGCACCACACCCAAAGTGTTCAGCCAATATTTGAACTCTACGATTTCCTCTTCAATGAACAGTTCAATTTCTTCCGCCGCTTTCTTACGTTCTGCCAAATTGGCATTGACGATGCCTTCTAGATCATCAATATCGTATAAGAAGACACTTTCCAACTTATCCAATTCAGGATCTAAATCCCTTGGAACGGCAATATCCACCATGAAAAGTGGACGCCCTTTCCTCATACGCTCGACATAGGTCATATCGTCTTTAGTCAATACATATTCTTTGGCACCGGTAGAAGAGATAAGAATATCCGCTTCTACCAACGCACAGGAAAGTTCCTGCATCGATTTTGCCTGACCTGCAAAACGATTTGCCAAACTTGTCGCTTTTTCCAATGTACGGTTGATGACCGTAACTTTCTTTACCCCGTTGCTGTGAAGATTCTGGACGGCGAGTTCTCCCATTTTCCCTGCGCCTAAAATTAATACATGTTTATTCGTCAAGTCACCGAATATCTTTTTCGCAAGCTCCACAGCAGCATAACTTACCGAAACGGCGTTAGATCCTATTTCCGTTTCAGAATGTGCACGCTTTGCAACTGTGATAGCTTGTTTGAATAATTGATTGAAAATGGTTCCGACCGTTTGATGCTCTTGTGCGGATAGGAAGCTTGTACGGATTTGACCCAAGATCTGTGTTTCCCCAAGCACCATGGAATCCAATCCACATGAAACACGGTATAAGTGCTCAATAGCTCCATCATTTTCATAGATGTTCAAATAAGGAGAAAACTCTTCCTTGTCCAAACCGAACCAGTCTGCAAGGAAAGCTTTAATATAATATCGTCCAGTATGCAACTGATCGACCACTGCATAAACTTCCGTTCGATTGCAAGTAGAAACAATGATATTCTCCAAGATAGACTTACGGTCTTTCAGAGCTACCATCGCCTTGTTCAAATCAGTTGGATTAAAAGTTAATTTTTCACGTATTTCAACAGGGGCCGTTTTATAATTAACACCGACTACTATGATATGCACTTGTTCGTACACCCCCAGAAAAAATAATATCATTTACTAAAATTATAACATGACTAACACCTGATACATTTGTTAAAATGTGAACAAATAGTTTCCAATTCAAAACGAAATGAACATCGCTTACATAGAAACACGTACACTTTTCTTAGTTATATATTACAAACATTACAATTCTTTTATACACCAACTTGTACATTAACAGAATTTCATTGCAGAATCAAGGTTTCAGCCTCGATCTCAAGGAGGAAAATATGAAGAAGAATAGCTTTCTGTCAGGTTTACTTTTATTGCTTTTTGGGTTATATTTCCTGTTACAACAATTAAATATTGTCCTATGGGAAGGGATGTATACATGGTCCACTCTCCTCGCTATTACGGGGGTTGCACTATTATTACAAGCATATAAACAGAATGACTACCCAAATATTCTCCCTGGGTTCATACTTTTGGGTGTTGGACTGCACTTTCAACTTAAAGATATAGTGGATGTCTGGCCGGATCATTTTGCGGTTATTATCTTGATGATTGGTATCGGCTTCATCCTGCGCTCTCAGAAAACGAAGGGCGGCATGTTTGAAGGTGTGGTCTTATGCATCTTAGCAAGCTTCTTTCTATTCTATGATTCGTTTATGGAGATGCTTGGTGTTGTAGAGACAGGAGTTGCAAGTTTACATACGTTTTGGCCTGTTTTGTTGATTTTGATTGGTGCTTTTTTTGTTTTCAAGAAGAAATAAGAGAAGACCTACAAACAATGGTGTGTTATTCCGTTGTTGTAGGTCTTTTTTTCATTGTTATTGTTTAGACGCCGCTGTTGATTTCCGCAAACGGCTTCGCTTTCCGCGGGGCGACCTTGAGCCTCCTCACAACGCTTCAGGGGTCTCAACATTGCCGCTACTCCCCCGCAGGAGGCTACGCCTTTTGCTCCAATCAACAGCTAGAAATCATCCAAACTTAATGGTTACAGAACAGCATCCAAGAAATCTTTGGTTCGTTTGTTCTTTGGGTTTTTGAATAGCTCTTCTGGCGGGCCTTCTTCGACGATCTTTCCGTCATGCATGTAAATGACCCTGTCGGCGACTTCTTGCGCAAATCCCATTTCATGGGTGACGACCATCATGGTCATTCCTTCTTCGGCAAGTTCTTTCATTGTTTTCAGTACTTCCCCGACAAGCTCTGGATCCAACGCGGATGTTGGTTCATCAAAGAGCATGACTTCCGGCTTCATGGCAAGTGCCCGTGCAATGGCCACACGTTGCTTTTGGCCGCCGGAGAGTTTTTCAGGATAGACATTTTCTTTATCGGAGAGTCCTACCTTTGCCAATAAATCCAATGCGATCTTTTTTGCTTCCTCTTTTTCCACCTTCGCTACCTGAACAGGAGCCTCCATGACATTTTCCAGGACTGTTTTGTGGGGGAAAAGGTGAAAGTGCTGAAACACCATGCCGACCTTTTGACGGACTTTATTCAAATTGTCCTTTTTGATGTCTACTTCCTTCTCATCAATGATTACCGTTCCGCTATCCTTCATTTCAAGGAAATTCAAGCAGCGCAGGACAGTGCTTTTCCCTGATCCACTGGCACCAATCAAGCAAACTACTTCCTTATTTTTTAACGTTAAGGATATATCTTTCAGAACATGCAAGTTCCCAAAAGACTTATTTAGTTTATTGACTTCTATTTTGTTTCTCATTACTATTCCCCCTATCTATCACTCGCTGAGAATTTACGTTCCAATAGATTGACAAATATTCCAATTACCCCTACAAGGAATAGGTAATACACAGAAACTACTAAGAGATATGTCATATAGTCAAAGTTGTTCGCACCTTGTGTTTGCGCAACATTGAATAGCTCGTAGAAACCGATGAATGCAGCTAGTGACGAATCCTTTAAACAAATGATAAACTGATTTCCCAATGGGGGAAGAGCTCTCCTGAAGGCTTGCGGTAAAATGATTCTCCTCATGGCTAGGTTGCGCGTCATCCCCAATGAACGGCCGGCTTCCATTTGCCCTTTATCAATGGATTGAATGGTCCCCCTGAATATCTCGGCAATATAAGCACCATTATGGAAGGCCAGTGCCAGTGTCACTGACCAAAAAGCAGTAATTCCAAACTGTACAAGCCCATAATAGAAAATAAAAATCTGAACAATTAGCGGTGTACCCCGTACAAGATATATGTAAGTATTGGCTATCCATCTAAGAACACTGATTTTAGAGATCTTTAAGAATGCAAAAAACAACCCTATAAATAATGCTATAACAATAGAAATTGCTGTGACCTGGAGGGTTTTAAGCATCGCTCTTAAAAACATATCGTAAGAACCGAAAAAGACTTCCAAAAAATGAGCTAAACTGGGCATGCTTTCTTCACTCCCTTTTACAAATGTATTTTTTCGCATGATATATGCTGATAAAAAATGTGTGGTGAGTTAACACCACACATTTCAGAGTCAGGAATATTGATTCACTAATATCTATTTACTCATCATCCGGGTCTGAAGTAATGTCTTCACCAAAATACTTTTCACTTATTTCTGCCAATTTTCCATTTTCCCGTAGCGTTTCAAGTGCATCATTAATTGCTTCTAATAATGCTTCATTTCCTTTTGCAACTGCTACAGCTTGTTCACTGCGATCTAATAACTCGCGTGCTTCTAACCCCATTCCTGAGCCAATTGCTTCACGGCCTGTTACAAAATCTGTTACCACAGCATCGTGGCGACCGTTGTTCAATGCTTCTAATGCCACTACATCACTGTCATAATTGACAATGTTATCGGATACATCCTCGACAATGCTTGCATACGTAGAACCCCTTGAAACAGCTATCTCTAAACCTTCTAAATCATCGAGGGTTTGGATGTCGCTGTCAGGCCTTACGAAAATCTGCGCACCAGAATAGTAATAAGGTGTGGAGAAATCCACTTCCTTCAATCTATCCTCTGTAATGGTGTGACTTGCAACTGCGGCATCAAAACGTCCGCTTTTTACTCCTTCAACAATACTCGCAAATGTGTACTTCTCCTGTTCTGGCTCAAGGCCCAGCTCAGCTGCGATGGCTTCTCCGACTTCAATATCGAAACCGGTCATTTCCCCGCTTCCATCGGTTACACTAAATGGCGCAAATTCTCCTGAAGAAGCAAACTTGAATTTCCCTTCATCTACTAGTTCATAACCTTCGCTTGTGGTCACTTTACCACCACAAGCTGCTAGAATCGTAGACAGCAAAAATAACGTGACTAACAATACCCTTTTTTTCAATTTCCATAATCCCCCTTAGTGTCTTTTTTTTCGTCTCCCTTTTATGTTAACAATTACGGAAAACTACCACAAATAAGCTTGAATTTCATATTCGTTAATAATTCTGTAAATTCTTACTTTAGAGAGCCTGACTACCTATGTACCTTATGTATGCTTAGAAATGCTCCTCGTACATTCTATTCCCTGAAGCCTTCCTCTAATAAACATGTTTTTTGAAATTTTATAATATTATTGTTTTACTATTTATTGAAAAGAAAAAAACGAAAAGGAATGCCATTATGAATGACGTAGATCCTTTTCGCCTCTGAATTTAAACTATTAACATGTTTTTCTGTAGCAGTGTTAGCAGTTCTTCCCCTGTTACAACTGCTTCTCCCCCACCCTGTATCATTCTCTCGCTTCCTCCACCCTTACCATTTATGGCAGACAGGACATATTTAGCTAATTTTTCCATGTTTATTTCTGAACTATCCCCGCGTGCAGCTACAAATGCCAGTTTATCCTTATTTTCTGCAACAAGGAAAACATTTGCACTCTTCATTTCTTGGGTAATGTAACGAGCGATGCTTTGTAGATCTCCCATGGTTCTATCCTGATATACAGCACTGATGACTTCTTGCCCCTTTACCATCACTACATTTGTTGCAAGGGAGCACGCCTCATATTGAAGTAATTTATTATTAGTTTCTTTAAGAGCCTTCGTTTGTTCATTTGACTGCTCAATAAGTCTTGCTACCGCTTCTACCATATTTTCTTGTGGTGCATTCAACTGGACGGACAATTCGGAAATCACTTTCTGTTTTTCGTGCAACTGCTTTATGACACGATAGCCAGCTACAAAAGTAATTCGGATCATTTTCCGTTGTTTTTCGGTTGAAACTATCTTTAGTGCGGCCACTCCCCCGGTCGTGTCGGGATGAGTTCCTCCACATCCGTTATAATCGAAGTCAGGGATGATGACGAGACGAATGTTTTCAGAAACAGATAGCTCTTTCCTCAATGGATAATCCGCCAGCTCTGCCTTGGTCACCCACTTTGATTCAATGGGACGATTCTCGAGTATGATCTTATTGACCAGCGCCTCCGCTTCTGAAGCTTTCTGCTCTGATAAGTCCTTTGTCTCTATATCAATAGTAGATACCTCTTTGCCTAAATGAAAGCTCTTTGTTTTATAGGAAAATAACTCTTCCAAGGCGGCAGATAACAGGTGCTGTCCAGCGTGTTGCTGCATGTGGTCGAAGCGCCTTTTCCAATCAATTTCAGCTGCAATCTCCACACCGTCCTGCTTCAATGGTTTCTCTAGGTAATGCCTGATTTCGTCGGCAATCTCCTGCACTTCCAGAACAGCTTGCCCATTCAGGATCCCGATGTCATATGGTTGTCCTCCCCCTTCCGGGTAAAAGGCGGTTTGTTCTAGCACTGCATACCATTTACCTGATTCGTCCTGAGCTTGTTTTTTTAAGGTGGTGTTAAAGGTTCTTATATATGGATCGCGATAATATAACTTTTCCATGTTTCCACTCCTGTCCACATTGAAAAAACTGCGTTCAGAGTCCCTCCTCCGAACGCAGCTATTATTACTTCATTCTCTTTTGCAACATACCCCAGACTTCATCTTTACCTTGTCCTGTTTCAGAAGAAAAGAGGATCAATTCGTCTCCTTTTTCCATTCCAAGGGTTTCTTTTATTACTTTCAGATGTTTCTGCCACTTGCCTTTAGGGATTTTATCTGCCTTTGTCGCGATGACGACGACCGGAAGCTCATAATGCTTCAGATATTCGTACATGGTGACATCATCCTTTGATGGTGGATGACGGAGGTCGACAATCTGGAGTACTGCACGAAGCTGTTCTCTGCTTGTCAAATACGTTTCCATCATACGGCCCCAAGCGTCACGCTCGGATTTAGGAACTTTTGCAAATCCGTATCCAGGTACATCGACGAAATGAAGCATTTCATTTATCAAATAAAAATTCAATGTCTGTGTCTTACCTGGTTTGGAAGACGTCCGAGCTAGGTTCTTACGGTTGATCATCTTGTTGATGAAGGATGATTTCCCTACGTTAGAACGGCCCGCCAAGGCGAATTCCGGTAATAGTTCACTTGGATATTGTTCTGGTTTAACGGCACTGATTACTATTTCTGCTTGTGTTACTTTCATTTTTTCTCTCCTGCTAATGCGTGTTCTAACACTTGATCTAAATGTGATACTAAAACAAACGTTAAATCTTCCCGCACACTTTCTGGAATATCTTCCAAATCTTTTTCATTGTCTTTAGGTAGTATAACCTTTTTCAGGCCGGCACGGTGAGCGCTTAAAGACTTTTCTTTTAAGCCGCCAATCGGCAATACGCGCCCTCTTAAGGTGATTTCCCCTGTCATCCCTACATCTCTTCTTACAGGTCTTCCTGTTAGTGCTGAAATGAGGGCAGTGGCCATCGTGATCCCTGCTGAAGGGCCGTCTTTTGGAACTGCGCCTTCCGGGACATGTATATGAATATCATTTTTCTCATTGAAGTCAGGGTCGATGTTCAGTTCATCCGCTCGTGAACGGATAAAGCTGAATGCTGCATGGGCAGACTCTTTCATCACATCCCCAAGCTTACCTGTGAGCGTAAGTTTTCCTTTACCAGGTGACAGGGAAACCTCGATGGATAGAGTGTCCCCTCCCACGGTTGTATACGCAAGTCCCGTTGCCACACCGATCTGATCTTCCACTTCGGCTTGGCCATAACGGAATTTCGGTTTCCCAAGGAAATCAACAAGGTTTTTATCGGTGATGACGACTCTTTTCTTCTCACCGGATACGATGATTTTGGCTGCTTTTCTACAGATGGATGCAAGCTGTCTTTCTAAGCTTCTCACCCCTGCCTCACGGGTATGGTAGCGAATGATGGACATCAATGCTTCATCCCTGATTTGCAGCAAGTTTTTTTGCAGTCCATGCTCTTTTGTCTGACGGGGCAGAAGATGATCTTTCCCAATATTGAGCTTTTCGATTTCTGTATAACCGGCGATAGTGATGATTTCCATCCGGTCACGCAATGGTCCAGGAATGGTCGCCAGGTTGTTGGCTGTTGCAATGAACATGACGTTTGACAAGTCGTACGGCTCTTCAATGTAGTGATCACTGAAGTTGAAGTTTTGTTCAGGGTCCAATACTTCCAACAATGCTGAAGAAGGATCTCCCCTGAAATCATTGGACATTTTATCTATTTCATCTAATAGAAAGACTGGATTGATGGTACCAGCTTTTTTCATGCCTTGGATGATACGTCCAGGCATTGCCCCTACATAGGTTCTGCGGTGGCCGCGGATTTCTGATTCGTCCCTGATCCCACCAAGGGAAACGCGGACAAATTTGCGATCAAGCGACTTCGCGATGGAACGTGCAAGGGAGGTTTTACCCACTCCAGGGGGTCCTGCCAAGCAAAGGATTGGACCTTTCAAGGATTTTGTCAGCTGTTGCACTGCTAAGTATTCCAAAACCCGTTCTTTCACTTTTTCCAACCCGAAATGATCTTCGTTAAGGATTTCTTCAGCTCTGATAATATTAAGCTGATCTTCTGTTGCTTCGGTCCATGGAAGGTTCAACAACCAGTCAATATAGTTTCGGATGACAGAGCTCTCTGCGGAACTGGATGGAATTTTCTCGTAGCGATCAATTTCCTTCAATGCAATTTTCTTCACATTTTCAGGCATTCCGATCTTTTCCAGCTTTTCTTTCAGTTCCTGGATTTCCCCGCCTTTTCCTTCTTTATCCCCGAGTTCTTTCTGGAT
This sequence comes from Sutcliffiella horikoshii DSM 8719, assembly GCA_001648575.1. GTDB lineage: Bacteria > Bacillota > Bacilli > Bacillales > Bacillaceae_I > Sutcliffiella_A > Sutcliffiella_A horikoshii. The sequence goes on from LQXN01000064.1 coordinate 382,366, forward strand.
CGCTTTCATCTGCTCGCGGAGATAGTATTCCTTTTGAGTACGCTCCATGGATCGCTTCACACGCAACCCGATTTTCTTTTCCAGCTGAAGCACTTCTTTTTCATTATTCACATGCTTAATAACCTTATTCAGACGCTCTTTCACATCCCTCGTTTCAAGGATGTCTTGTTTTTCCTTCATGTTGACAGGTAAATGAGAGGTGATGATATCAGCCATACGGCCAGGCTCTGTTATATCTGAAACCGTATGATATGTTTCAATGGTCGTCTTTTTAGAAAGTTTTGTATATGTATGGAAATAGTCCAGCAATGTTCTCATCAACGCTTCGTCTTCCGGATCCTTTTCTTCGGTATCCGGGTAGGTTAGAAGTTTAGCTTCCCAGTGCGAATCTTTTTCAATGAACTCTTCTATCTTCGCACGCTCCAACCCTTCTACTAGAACTCGGACCGTTCCATTCGGGAGCTTCAACATCTGCTTCACCTTAGTCAAAGTACCCCATTCATATAGGTCATCCTTTGTTGGATTGTCCGTTCCCACTTCCTTTTGAGTAGAAAGAACGACAATATCATCCCCAAGCATCGCTTGTTCCAATGCTTCTATTGATTTTTCTCTTCCGACATCTAAATGCAGCACCATTGTCGGAAAGACCATTAGTCCTCTTAAAGGCAATAATGGAACATGATATTCCTTATTTGTTGCCATGGTAACACCCCCGTACGCTCTTCCTTTGTGTATCTTTGTTCAATTCTATCCTAATTAAATTGCCCTGTCTAATTAAAGAGAGAGTTTAAACTGTAAATGAGGTTGGTTCTATTATCTTTTACAAGTTTGTCTCACTTAATAAAATTCCGGGTAGTAAAAATTTTACCTTTTTCAGTACACAAGTGCAATGTGTAAGTTTTATGAATATGTAAACAGGCAGGCCATAGCATAAGACCTGCCCATCCTTTACATGGATTCTGTTTTAGGGATATTTAATGGAGCTTGTAAAATGGAATCGAAGCTCGTTTCCGTAATTTTTTCCCTCACTAATGCAAGATCCAATACCTCTTGGAACTCTTTTACAGGAATGACTTCTATTCCATCAATTTCCTTGATGATGGATTGCATATTTTCCGCTGGGATTATTACCCTCTCCGCCCCGGCCTGTTTGGCTGCCTTGATCTTGGGAATCACTCCACCGATCGGTTTGACCGTACCATGAATACTGATTTCCCCTGTCATGGCTACGACATTGCTTACTGGTATTTTGAAAATCGCTGAGTAGATACCTGTTGCCATCGCAATCCCGGCTGATGGACCGTCTATAGGGATCCCACCAGGGAAATTGACATGGATATCATAATCCGCAGCAGGAACACCAAGCTTCCTTAAAACGGTGATGACATTTTCCACTGAACCTTTTGCCATACTTTTTCTGCGGATGGACTTTCCACCTTGGTTGCCCATGCTTTCCTCTTCCACGATTCCCGTGATGTTTACGGTGCCTTTTTTCTCTTCTGTTGGAATCGCTGTGACTTCTATTTCAAGGAGAGCACCGGAATTCGGGCCGAATACAGCTAACCCATTAACAAGTCCAGACTTTGCCGCCTCTTTGATTTTGTTTTCATATTTTGGTGCCAATTGACTGGAATGAATCACCCATTCGATATCTGCTACATATACTGTGTCCCTGTCCTCGGTTATTGCCAGTCCACATGCGATCTGCATCATGTTTACGACTTCACGGCCATTTCTTGTATAGGACGCAAGCAGGCTGATTCCTTCTTCTTCCACCACCATGTTTATTTTGGAGGCAGCATTTCTTGCAACTGCTTCAAGTTCCTGCTGATCTAACTCACGGAAGAAAACCTCCATACATCTGGATCGGATTGCAGGTGGTATCTCATTCGGCGTTCTCGTAGTGGCTCCTACTAAACGGAAGTCCGCAGGCAAACCATTCTGGAAAATATCATGGATATGTGTCGGGATCTGGTTGTTTTCTTCACTATAATAAGCACTATCTAAGTATACTTTCCTATCTTCCAACACTTTAAGTAATTTGTTCATCTGAATTGAATGTAATTCACCGATCTCATCGATGAAAAGCATTCCCCCATGCGCATGGGTCACAGCCCCTTGCTTGGGTTGAGGTATGCCAGCCTGGCCCATCGCGCCAGCACCTTGATATATCGGGTCATGGACAGAACCAATTAAAGGGTCGGCAATTCCCCTCTCGTCAAACCGGGCAGTTGTAGCATCGAGTTCAATAAAAACTGCTGAACCCCTGAAAGGTGACTTTGGATTTTTCTTCGCTTCCTCAAGTACAAGCCTTGCTGCCGCAGTTTTACCAACCCCAGGCGGCCCATAAATAATGACATGTTGTGGGTTGGGTCCGCATATAGCAGCTTTTAACGCCTTGATTCCATCCTCTTGCCCGACAATTTCCTTGAAGCTTGTCGGCCTTACCTTCTCCGCAAGCGGTTCAGACAATGAGATACTCCTCATTTTTCTTAGTTGTTCCATTTCCTTTTTTGACTCTTTATCAATTGTAACTTTCTGCGTCCGTTGATTCTTGAGCAGGTTCCAGAAATATAGGCCGATGATGATCCCGAAGAAAAGCTGTATGAACAGTGCTATACCTGTAAAAGACATAGAAACCCTCCTGCATTCTTTGATGTGATTATATGGTAGTATCTCCGCGGGAAGGGGGAATAATCCAACAAAAAATATTTGGTTAAATTAGGCTCTTGTCGAACAGTTATAAGAAATTTGAAACTTTCTCAGAATTTCTTCGTAGTTAAAAGAAAGGAGACAAAAACCTATGATAGAACTAACTTTCACCCTCCCACTACTGAAACATTCTTCTAAACCAATACCAATACTGGACTCCGAAGGACACAAAGTTGCATCCTTTAACCGAACTTACAGAAAAAAGTGGGTTGAAGTAGTTTCCAACTTGCCTATCCCCATTCTATCTGAAGGGGTACAAGCTTTTTTTGAAAAGAAAGACCTATTTGGAGTTTCCAATAGAGAAGAAATTAAAGTAGAAGAGCGTGCTTTTAAGGAGAACCTATTTAAACCCAAATGGGATGTTCACTATACTAATAATCAGGGGGAAGAAAACACTTATTTTTTTCAAGATATCACTAAAATAAAGACCCATGGCAGATTTATATACAAGCGAAACGGTCAACAATTCACTTTTGAAAAAAATATCATGGACGGTACCACATACATAAAAGAGGATGGGGTTTTAATAACTGAAATCCCAAGGCTGAAATCCCTTCCAAGTCCAAGCTATTCCATAAAATATCAGGAAAGTTGCCCCATTTCTTTACTGGAGATCGCTGCGCTTCATCAAATATGCCACCTTCAATTAAAGGATTGAAAGTAGTTTCTACTAGCTAAAAGTCGTATTGCTAGTCCTATAAACGAACAACCAAACTCAAAAGAGCACTTTCCATTTAAGGAAAGTGCTCTCTTTGTCATTAATATTATGCTGAAGTTTTTTCGTCTTCTTTCAACTCAGACCCATCATCTAAAATCAACTTCGGTGCAACATTATCCGCAACCGTTTCAGCAGTTATCACACATTTCTTGATATCATCACGGGAAGGCAACTCATACATAACATCCAGCATGATTCCTTCAATGATGGATCTCAATCCACGTGCACCAGTTTTTCTTTCGATGGCTTTCTTCGCAATCTCAGTCAATGCACCATCTTCAAACTCAAGCTCAACATCATCAAGATTAAGCATCTTTTGATATTGCTTCACAAGTGCATTTTTCGGTTTGGTTAGGATTTCAATCAAAGCATCCTCATCTAGCGGCATCAAGCTCGCTGTTACAGGAAGACGACCGATGAATTCCGGAATCAAACCAAAACGAAGTAAATCTTCCGGTAATACTTTGCCAAGCAATTCTTTTTGCTCTAGATCATCAGCTTTTGATTCAGCAGTCCCGAATCCGATAACCTTCTTACCTAAGCGGCGTTTGATGATTTGCTCGATTCCGTCAAATGCTCCACCACAGATAAATAGGATATTTGTTGTATCGATCTGGATGAACTCTTGATGTGGGTGCTTACGTCCGCCTTGAGGAGGAACGCTTGCCACTGTACCTTCAAGAATTTTCAATAGTGCTTGTTGCACACCTTCACCAGAAACATCACGAGTAATGGAAGGATTTTCTGATTTACGTGCTACCTTATCGATTTCATCAATATAAATGATACCTTTTTCCGCTTTTTCCACATCATAATCAGCTGCTTGAATGAGCTTCAATAGGATGTTTTCTACATCTTCCCCAACATAACCAGCTTCTGTTAAGGAAGTTGCATCTGCAATTGCAAAAGGCACATTCAGAATTCTTGCAAGTGTTTGAGCAAGAAGTGTTTTACCGCTACCAGTCGGTCCGATCATGGCAATATTACTTTTCGCAAGCTCGACATCATCGATCTTACTGTTGGAATTAATCCGTTTGTAGTGGTTGTAAACCGCTACTGATAGAGATTTCTTCGCAGACTCCTGACCAATAACATATTCGTCTAAAATATCGCGAATTTCCTTTGGTTTAGGAACGTCTTTAAACTCTACTTCTTCCTCTGTTCCCAACTCTTCTTCTACGATTTCCGTACAAAGTTCAATACATTCATCACATATGTATACGCCTGGACCAGCTACAAGTTTACGAACTTGATCTTGTGTTTTCCCACAGAAGGAACACTTCAATTGGCCTTTTTCGTCATTAAATTTAAACAAATTGTTTCACCCCTTATCATTTCTCTCTTTCCCATCCATCGGCTGGTGTCCTAAAAAATGAGAAAAACTACTATAAACTCATCACATTTAAAAAAATAGTTATGTACTGCATTTTACCACATTATTGCCTAACATTTCTAATAATTACACTTTGGTTATGTATGGATATTTTAGATGATGAGTCCGTACTATTGTATCCATGAATCCATTTTAATAACACAGTGATGAATGGAAAAAACGGAAAACTTTGCATTTAAAAAGGTCTGTAAAAACACCTCTGGTGATTTCCGCACCAGGCTTCGCTTTCCGCGGGGCGCTTGTGGAGCCTCCTCGGTTTTGCCAACGCCACTGAAAAAGTACATTATTTTAGTAATCCGTATCATACCGCTGTTGATTTCCGCAAACGGCTTCGCTTTCCGCGGGGCGACCTTGAGCCTCCTCGGGCTACGCCCTGCGGGGTCTCAAGAATGTCGCTATCCCCCCGCAGGAGTCTTCGCCTATTGCTCCAATCAACAGCTAGAAATTTAAAGGGACATTAGTTATTAGGTTTTTCAGTGGCCTTGCTTTGCCTGCGGGTCTCCTCAAAACGTTACCTCCAGAAGGAGTCTACGCCCTATGCTCCAATCAACAGCTATAAAGCTCTTATAAATCAACAATTTCTATCTGAAAAAGGTCTAGATGGTACAAAACAAGGCACGATCAAGTCGCGCCTTGTCTCTTAAACTCTATTATGCAACATCTTTACTGTTTTCTACAAGGAAATCAATTGCTTTTCTGATTTTCAAATCTTCTTTAAGACCTTCCAAGCTGCCTAATGCTTGCTTGATTTGGTCGACAGACATGTTGTACATGCCAGCCATTTTTTCAATCTCTTCGTTTGCTTCTTCATCAGTCACTTCGATGTTTTCAGCTTTGGAGATTGCTTCAAGCGTAAGGTTCATTTTAACACGCTTTTCTGCATCCTCTTTCATTTGAGTGCGAAGAGCTTCTTCGTCTTGACCAGAGAATTGGAAGTAAAGCTCCATGTTCATTCCTTGCATTTGAAGGCGTTGTTCGAATTCACGAACCATGCGATCTGTTTCAGTTTTCACCATTGCTTCAGGAACTTCCACTTCAGCGTTAGCAGCAGCTTTGTCAACTAGCGTGTCACGCAGGTGATTGTCAGCTTCTGTTTTCTTCGCTTCTTCTAGGCGAGCTTTTGTTTTAGCTTTAAGCTCTTCAAGTGTTTCAACTTCTTCGTCTACATCTTTCGCGAACTCATCGTCAAGTGCAGGAAGTTCTTTTGTTTTGATTTCATGTACAGTCACTTTGAAAACTGCAGGCTTACCAGCAAGCTCTTCAGCGTGGTACTCTTCAGGGAAAGAAACTTCTACTTCTTTCTCCGCTCCAGCTGCAAGTCCTACTAGTTGCTCTTCGAAACCTGGGATGAACGTGTTAGAACCGATCTCTAAAGAATAGTTCTCCGCTTTTCCGCCTTCGAATGCTTCGCCGTTTACGAATCCTTCAAAGTCCATTACAACTGTATCGCCGTTCTCAACAGTTCCTTCTTCTTTCACAGCAAGCTCAGCTTGACGCTCTTGAAGGCCTTTTAAGTCAGCTTCTACATCTTCGTCAGTTACGTTAGCGTCTAGACGCTCAACTTCTAATCCTTTGTACTCGCCAAGTTTAACTTCCGGCTTTACGATCACTTTAGCAGTGAATACAAGCTTTTCGTTTTTCGCGATTGTGTCGATATCGATTTCTGGTTGATCAACAGGCTCGATTCCAGTTTCAACAACTGCGTTAGAGTATGCAGTCGGAAGAATGATATCAAGAGCATCTTGGTATAAAGACTCTACACCAAAACGTTGTTCGAACATTCCACGAGGAATTTTCCCTTTACGGAAACCTGGTACATTTACTTTAGTTACTACTTTTTTGAAAGCAGCGTCAAGACCCTTGTTTACAGTATCAGCATCAACTTCAACCGTTAATACGCCTTGATTACCTTCTAACTTTTCCCATTTAGCAGACATTATTTTCCCTCCAACATCTATTTTCAAAACAGATAATGTTTCGGACACTATCCATTCTGAAGAACCACACATGATGGTTGTTGTTTTCTACAATTTGCTGCAAGTACACAGTCTTAAACACCCTAAAATATATGTGAGTGATTTAAGCACTTATATGGTATATACAGTTTACAACCCTTACATTATAACATAATCCACGATGAGTTCAACACATAGCCTTATAATCGTAGATATGAAAAATCTTCAAGCTTATTGATTTCCCGTGTGACCGACTTTATTTCCAAAGTTGACACATTATAATCCCCTGCCAGTTCTTCCTCCCCCGTATCCAAACCAAACAGCTCCACCCCGGCACTATGCAGTCCCGCGGCCCACGCTTCCGGTTTATCCGGTATGAATGGTAATGGGAATTGAACAGTATGTATACGGACTAGCATTTCTTTGAGTCCTTCAAAAAGAGTCGGATTATCACTTTCCACTGTATCTTCCAAAATAGAGATGATTTTATTTAAGAAAGGATCCTCTTCCCCGCTTTTTAAATCAGCTGGAATTATGGTGATCCGTTGCCCCATTTTAAACACTTCAGTTTTTTTGTCCCATCCTTGTTCTTTAAGAATATGGAGCAAGAAGGTTTTCAGGACAGGGTGCTTCAATTCATCCTCCAGATATTTCTGAATGTCGGGGATGAGCGGACGGATATTTCGGTGCTTAAGCATCTGAATCAGCTCATACTGTTTTTGAACTGTCCCATCATGAAGCAAATTCAACCCATCTTCTTGGTCGTTATCACCGTAGTCCGGCTCCATTTGTACCGATTCTTCTGAAGGAAGCATTTTCCTAGCAAACTCCAATAGCTGATAAAAGTTTTGAGCATATTGCGCCGGTAGCTTATCTTCCTCAAGGATCGCTTCGATCGTCGATCTGACTTCAGCATATTCTTTTAATTGAATTAATATCGTTATGTATATTTGAAGCACATGAAAATAATCGCCAATATCCTCGCGCAGCATTTTCTTACAACGATTCTTTGCCTCTGTCAATTGGCCGAGCTCCATATAGCAAACTACCATGCCGAGCTCTACCTCAGCATAGGCATATTCATTTTCGCGGGCCTGTTCAAAGAGCTGCAATGCCTCTGAAAACTTTTTTTCTTTCATTGTCTGCATCGCTTTTTCTAAAAGTCTCTGCTTTAAATTCGGAAACTCAACTATTTTTTTTGTTTTTTTCATATGTATGGTAGCCGTCCTATTTTTATTGTGGAAATATTTGAAACAAGTTTATCAATGTTTGGATGGGAGCACAAGTGATAGGGGAAGGCGTGTTTATGGAAGTGGATAGCCCTTCTAGGTCTTCGATGGGAATATTAGAAGGGGCTTCGGGTACTGAGACGGCATCAATCAATCACGACGCCACCTCAAAACACTTCACAAAATAAAAAACACCATGCAACTATTTTCATCAACACTCTTCATAAAGAGTATTCATAAAAATGCACATGGTGTTTTTGAAAAAATGGCGTCCCAGGAGGGATTCGAACCCCCGACACACGCCTTAGAAGGGCGTTGCTCTATCCAGCTGAGCTACTGGGACATGATTAAAGTATACTTGGACAAGCTATGTAAATCTTGTCTCTAGATAAGAAATATTTACTAATTATCATCAGCGACAAGATTTATTATATGAGATACATAAATCAAAGTCAACACTTTTTAAAAACTTTTCTCAAATAATTTCATAATTACTTTTTATCAGTCAGGAAGAGAGAGGAAGCCCCTCTCTCCTGTTATTTCTCAAATGTATGGGATGAAAGTTTCTCTCCCTTTTCATTATAGTAATGTACAAAATAACTTGCTTCTTTTGTATCTAGTATAGCATATGTCTTGTTCCTTGTCATACGGGGTAGTTCAATGCTCCCCGGGTTTATAAAGAGGATTTCATCCAGGAGTTCAACACCTGCTATATGTGAATGTCCAAAGCACACAATATTTGCTTGTTCTTCTTCGGCGGCATATTTTAATGGCAGTAAAGAAGATTTCACCTGGTGCAGATGTCCATGGGCGGCGAAAAGTCTATCGTTTGAAATTTCCTTTGTTAATTGTTGAGGATAATCATCATCAAAATCGCAGTTTCCTCTTACACCATAAAAGCCTTTCATTTCTTCTGAGTTATATGGAAGTTCAGAATCTCCACAATGGATGAAAAGATCCACTTCCTCATGATGACGGGCCTTTATTTGCCGTAGTACCTCTGCTTGTCCATGATTGTCACTAACAATTAAAACTTTCATGCTTCCACTCCTAGTTTCAGCGGGAGAGCATTTCCCACTGATTAGTTAATTGACTAATGGCATTTCCCCTATGACTTATTTCACTCTTCTCTTCTTTGGATAGTTGAGCCATCGTCCTTTGTTTTTCTTCTACATAAAAAATAGGATCATAGCCGAACCCGTTTTCTCCAATGGGTTCTATAGAGATAATGCCTTCACACGTTCCGCGGACGGTTAACCTATTTCCACCTGGCTCAACCACTGCCAAAACACAGATAAATCTTGCAGTCCGCATTTTTTCAGGCACTCCTTCCAGTCTATCGAGCACCTTCAGGATGTTTTTTTTATCATCTTTATCCATACCCGCATAGCGTGCCGAGTACACTCCAGGCTCGCCATTTAGTGCATCCACCTCAAGCCCTGAATCATCCGCAAGTACTATTTTACCTAAATGTGCAGATACCGCCTCCGCCTTTAGTAATGCATTTTCTTCAAAGGTAGTCCCCGTCTCCTTTACGTCTGGGATATGAGGGAAATCAGCAAGGGATTTCACCGTAAATCCTTTAGGTTCCAAAATCACTTTAAAGTCTTTTACTTTCCCAGGATTATTGGTCGCAATGATAATCTCGGTCATTTCACTTATCTCCTTTTGCAATGATCGTCTCAGCCAAAGATCCCAAAGCCTTCTTTTGTTCTTCCACCAAATGGAGAATTCCTTCTTCTGCAAGATCCAGCAATTCATTCAGTTGCTTTCTAGAAAAGGTTGCTTCTTCTCCCGTCCCTTGTAATTCAACTAAATCCAAAGAACCAGTCATGATGACGTTCATATCCACCTGGGCAGTGGAATCCTCTATGTAGTTTAAATCTAGCAAAGCCTCACCCTTCTCCATCACACCGACTGATGTGGCTGCTAAAAAATCTGTTACAGGAAGACTTGCAATTTTCTTTGCTTCTACCAGCTTCTGAAAGGCTAATACCATCGCTACAAACGCCCCAGTGATGGAAGCCGTCCGTGTGCCCCCGTCCGCTTGGATCACGTCACAATCTATCCAGATCGTCTTTTCCCCGATCATCTCCAGTTCCACAACCGATCTGAGCGCACGGCCGATAAGGCGCTGGATTTCCATGGTTCTTCCGGTGACTTTTCCTTTTGTGGACTCACGCATGGTTCTTTTCTCCGTTGCCCTTGGAAGCATTGAATACTCAGCCGTAATCCAACCTTTCCCCCCACCGCGCATAAAAGGCGGGACCCTGTCTTCTATCGTTGCAGAACAGATAACTTTTGTGTTCCCGACACAAATTAGTACCGATCCCTCCGGATGAGTGATATAGCCCGGGATAATTTCAACCGATCTGATTTGATTCTGTTCTCTTCCATCATTTCTTGACATCCTTAAAAGCTCCTTTGTAACCATAGGTATAAATAGAAAGAAGAGGCAGTGTTTCACCTCTTCTTGTTTCTATTAATAGTATATCAAAGTTTACACATTAAAACCTTCCTGTGTTCACTTTTTCAGGACGCGCCACCGGTTCAGATATGTTCGTGCCATCTGTTGCCATGAGATCGCCTTCCCCGTCCACAGTGATAGCGATACTTTCAACACCCGTCTGTTCTGTCAATGTGAGCACCAACGAATCAACGATGGACTTGGAGACAATGCGCCCTTCAAGACCTAAAATCGCTTCATTGAAATTTAATGCAAGATTGCCATCTTCCATCACAGGATCATCCAACAGGGCAATTTCGTTGCTTAAGTCATTTGTTAAGCCGGAATTGTGGGATGGCCCTTTAATAAGCGCCTCTACTATAGCAGTATATCTGTCCTTGCCTTCAAGGCTCAATCTGGTAGTTACCGGTACATAGTACGGATCTCCTTCATTGCTTTCCGCCATGAAATAGAGCGTGACCGCACGAGAGCTCATCAGATCGACTGCATCAGCAGTATCATAGTTTATTCCGTTCGCCCTGCTCACACCTTCTCCAATAGGTGTCTGATTGACAGGCATCACGGTCTGAAGATGTCCATTCACCATGATTTGAACGTTATCGACATTTTCAAATTGTGTCAAAGTCCATGTGATCGCTTGAAGAATCCTCTCTTCATCTGCCCCATCGTAACTCATGAACTCGTTGGAAAAGTCAGCAACGATGGTGCCGTCTTCCTTCAGGTTCACATCCACTTCTGTACCTGCAGGCAAGACGGCACGGAATCCATTTGGAAGCATTTCATCAACTGGTCCACCGGCCACTAAGTATTCCAATGCTTGTTTCGCTACCTCGTTTGTTTTTGGCAGTTCAAGCGTCTGCGAAACTACATATCCATTGCTATCGATTAAGTATAGTTCCCTTTGGACATTTTCGGTTACAGCCTCTTCCCCATCCGTTTCTTCCCCGGTTACATCACTTTCTGTACCATTTTCGTTTACAGCATCATCTACATAAGAAACATCCTTTGGAATATCCTGTTCAGAGCCAGCTTGCTCGTCACCACCAAATAATCCACATCCTGATAAAAGCACAGAAGAAGCAAGCACAGCGGCAGCAGTTATTTTCACTTTTTTATGAGACATAGGTTTCCCTCCTAAGACGGTTTGTACTAATATATATACGAGCTTTCCAAAAAATAGACCGAGCTATAGAAAAAGTTTTGTCCCATAAAAAAATGTTGGCTCTTTTCTCTATACACTAGTGAAAAGCCGGTAGCAGCAAACAAGTTTAAAAACTGCCAAAATGTTTGATTGATTCCAACAAAATAAAGCCGCCTGATCTCCAATCGATCAGGCGGCTTTTCTATCTGTTCTTATTTAATCTTTACTGGATCAAGCACTATTGTTTGAACATTCTCTATCTTCTGCTCAAAAAGTTTACTAGCTATTTTCTCAAAGATTTCTTTGGAACCGGTAGTATAAAATTGGTGCTTTTCCTTAGACTGGCTTCTGTTTAACAGCTTTTTGAAATTAAGAATCGTACTGACTTCTCGAGCCGTTTCATCACCAGAGCAAATCAACTGGATATCCCCACCCATCACTTCCTGAATGGTAGAACGCAATAGAGGATAATGGGTGCATCCAAGTATTAATGTATCAATCTCAGAGCCTTTGAAAAGGTGAAGGGTATCCTCGACGATCTCTCTTGCCTGCTCGCCTTCAAACTCCCCGCTTTCCACTAACGGCACAAAGTTCGGGCAAGCCAAACTCTCCACATGCACTTCATTGTTAATTGCTCTAAGTGCATTGGCATAGGCACCACTGTTAATCGTTCCAACAGTTCCAATGACACCTACCTGATAGTTGGAAGTGACCTTCAAAGCCGTTCGCGCACCGGGGTCCACCACTCCGATGACGGGAATGTCCAACTGTTCCCTGATTTCATCCAACACTACGGCAGTTGCAGTGTTACAAGCAATGACAAGCATTTTGATATTATGTGTTAACAGGTATCTTGTCATTTCCCATGTATAAAGTCTTACCTCGTCAACTGGCCTTGGTCCATATGGACAGCGAGCCGTATCTCCAAGATAGATGATGCGTTCTATTGGCAACTGACGCATGATTTCTTTCGCTACCGTCAGGCCACCCACTCCGGAATCAATAACTCCAATTGGTCTTTGCAACTAAATCCCTCATTCTTTCATTTCTAGATGTAATCGTGCTAAACACTTTTCCAACATGAAAATTTCATCTTTGGAATAGTTCTTTAGTATGTTTTGCAAATAGTCTTGACGTTTCTTCACCACTTCGGCAATAATCCGCTCCCCTTCATTAAGAAGATGAATACGAACCACACGGCGGTCGTTAGGATCTTTCACACGTTGAACAAGCTCATTTTTCTCCATGCGATCCACAAGATCTGTGGTCGTACTGCATGCCAAGTACATTTTCGTGGACAATTCACCAATCGTCATATCCCCACCTTCAAGCAACCATTGCAATGCAACGAACTGAGGAGGTGTGATCGTGTAATTGCTCAATATTTCGCGACCCTTTTGTTTAACTAAAGTCGCTATGTATCTTAATGATTTTTCTATATCAGCCACTAATTGTTCGTCCTGTAATACTGTTTCGTTCTGATTCGTCATCCTCGACCCTCTTTCTTCCCTTTTATGTTTTTTATTTTTATCTGAACATAAGATGTCATGTAGTCTTGTGTCTAGTAAGTTTATTTTCTTATGTTTTCATATAAAAAGCAAGATGTAAAGGCTTATAAACATATTTGCCCACATAGAAATACTTGGGTATTAAACAAGAATACTGTTTGGAAGAATAATAAATGACCGACTACCATTCATAACGGACTGTCAGAAGGTAGTCGGCAGGTTAAGTTAAAGCTCTAATTCTCCCATGCGAAGAAGCTCGACAACTGCTTGGGAACGCCCCTTTACTCCCAGCTTTTGCATAGCATTTGAAATGTGGTTCCGAACTGTCTTTTCACTGATAAACAACTCACCAGCAATCTCTTTAGTTGTTTTATCCTGAACTAACAGCTCAAATACTTCTCTTTCTCTTTTGGTAAGCAATGGCTTTGGTTGAAACTCTTTCTCCTTCAATAATTGTAACCCTCCTTGCCTTAGCCAGAGCTGAACTAGCGGATGGGTGTATATTTAGTCATGGTATAATATGTTAGAAGGAGGGCGGGAGTTACATCTATTTAGTCGTATTTTCATTATTTTTTCAAAGTTTCCCTGGAAAGGAAGAGATTTCGTTGCTCCTCATTCCATGCTTCCCCTTTTCCGGTGTGTTTATTAAGCTGGACCATGCGCCCTCTCCCTACAAAACAAGGCTCCCCATTTCCCTTTCTACCAAGATAGTGCAGATCAACGGAAGATGTTCCTACTTGATGTGCTTTCACGCACAACTCAAGTTCATCGCCAAAATAAACCTGTTTTAAGAAATCACATTGTAAGTCAGCCACCACCGGAATGGTGTTACTGCTTGCTTTAGTCCAATCCTGCATAAAGCCGAGACTTTTGAAAAATTCTATCCTGGCTTCTTCAAAATAAACAAACGGAACCGTATTGTTCATATGTCCGAACATATCTGTTTCTGAAAATCTTACTTTCACACCATGACTGAATGAGAACTCATTCATCCATTGTTGCAAATCTTCTATATAAGCTGGCTTTTTCATGCCCTGTTCCTCCCTTAAGTTAAAAAATATTTAGGTGTTGATGATAACTCCCTGTTTCCTTGCGTTCCAGGTGTTCGCTTTCCGCGGGACGGTGCCTTTAGCCTCCTCGGCTTCGCCTGTGGGGTCTCAAGCTACCGTTACTCCCCCGCAGAAAAGCGAAGCGCCTGGAACGGAAATCAACGGTGGTTTATATCATTCTGAATTTTCTAACATTCGCTGTTGTAAAAAAACGCCCCTTTTAATAAAGAGGCGTTCTGATTGTTGGTTATTACGCTTGGTCGGAACCAAAGAAACTTCTGAACATCTGAACCGTCGTGTCGCGGTTGAGCGCAGCAATGGAAGTTGTCAAAGGAATACCTTTCGGGCAAGACTGCACACAGTTTTGTGAGTTACCGCAGTTTGCAAGGCCTCCATCTCCCATGATTGCTTCAAGACGTTCGGATTTGTTCATTTCCCCAGTTGGATGTGCGTTGAATAGACGCACTTGAGAAAGTGGTGCAGGACCGATGAACTCCGATTTACTGTTTACGTTCGGACATGCTTCCAAGCAAACTCCACATGTCATACATTTGGAAAGCTCATATGCCCATTGACGTTTTTTCTCAGGCATACGTGGACCAGGTCCAAGATCGTAGGTGCCATCGATTGGGATCCATGCTTTTACCTTTTTCAAGGAATCGAACATGCGGCTTCTATCAACCTGAAGGTCACGGACAACAGGGAACGTGCTCATTGGTTCTAATACGATAGGTTGCTCCAATTGGTCAACCAGCGCCGTACAGGATTGTCGCGGCTTGCCGTTGATGACCATCGAACATGCTCCACATACTTCCTCCAAACAGTTCATATCCCAGTTTACCGGTGTTGTCTCTTTCCCTTCGTTATTGACAGGGTTACGACGAACTTCCATCAGTGCAGAGATAACATTCATGTTCGGGCGATATGCCAACTCGAAAGTTTCATAATAAGGGGTTCCCTCGGGACCATCTTGACGCTTCACTTTAAACGTTACTGTTTTAGTTTGTTCAGCCATCATTCTTTACCCCCTTTTTTCTTAGAATAGTCACGCTTACGCGGCGGAATCAAGCTAACATCTACCTCTTCATAGGAGAACTCAGGGGCAGATTTAGGACCTGTGAATTTCGCCATTGTTGTTTTAAGGAACTCTTCATCGTTACGCTCTGGGAAGTCAGGCTTATAATGCGCGCCACGACTTTCATTACGGTTATAGGCTCCAATTGTGATGACACGTGCCAATTGAAGCATATGTTGAAGCTGACGAGTGAACGCCGCACCTTGATTGCTCCATTTTGCCGTATCGTTGATATTGATATTATCATAGCGCTCAAGAAGCTCTTGGATTTTCTCATCCGTTTGCTTCAGCTTGTCGTTGTAACGTACAACTGTTACGTTGTCTGTCATCCACTCTCCAAGCTCTTTATGAAGCACATAGGCATTCTCTGTACCGTTCATCGTCATGATCTTATTCCACTTTGCTTCTTCTTCTTTTACATAGCGGTCGAAAAGAGCGGAAGAAAGGGAATCTGTGGATTTCTCCATTCCGTTCATATATTCCACTGCTTTTGGTCCTGCAACCATACCACCGAATATTGCCGATAGCAGGGAGTTCGCTCCAAGGCGGTTAGCACCATGCTGGGAATAATCACATTCTCCTGCAGCAAATAATCCAGGGATGTTTGTCATCTGGTCATAATCGACCCAGATCCCGCCCATAGAATAGTGAACAGCAGGGAAGATTTTCATTGGAACTTTACGTGGATCGTCACCCATGAACTTTTCATAGATTTCAATGATACCACCAAGCTTGACATCCAATTCTTTCGGATCTTTATGAGAAAGATCCAGATATACCATGTTTTCTCCGTTAACACCAAGCTTTTGGTTAACACACACATCGAAGATCTCACGAGTCGCGATGTCACGTGGTACAAGGTTACCGTAAGCTGGGTATTTTTCCTCAAGGAAGTACCAAGGCTTGCCGTCTTTATATGTCCAAACACGCCCACCTTCTCCACGAGCTGATTCACTCATGAGGCGAAGCTTGTCATCTCCCGGAATCGCTGTAGGGTGAATCTGGATAAACTCACCATTAGCATAGTATGCACCTTGTTGGTACACGATGGATGCTGCAGCACCAGTATTGATGACAGAGTTTGTTGATTTACCAAAGATGATTCCAGGTCCACCAGTCGCCATGATTACAGCGTCTGCAGGGAAGGAAACAATCTCCATGCTGGTTAGGTTTTGTGCGACAACCCCGCGGCAAACTCCGTCGTCATCGATAACAGAACCTAAGAATTCCCAACCTTCATACTTTGTAACAAGGCCGGATACTTCATGGCGGCGAACTTGTTCATCCAATGCGTATAACAGCTGCTGACCTGTTGTTGCACCAGCGAATGCCGTACGGTGATGCTGTGTTCCACCAAAACGGCGGAAGTCCAATAATCCCTCAGGAGTACGGTTGAACATAACCCCCATACGGTCCAATAGATGGATGATTCCAGGCGCTGCATCACACATTGCTTTTACTGGCGGCTGGTTCGCAAGGAAGTCCCCTCCATATACGGAATCATCAAAGTGTTCCCAAGGAGAATCCCCTTCTCCTTTTGTGTTTACTGCCCCGTTAATTCCACCCTGGGCACAAACTGAGTGAGAACGTTTAACCGGTACTAACGAAAATAGATCAACTGGTACGCCGGCTTCAGCGACTTTGATGGTTGCCATCAAGCCTGCAAGTCCACCGCCGACCACGATAACTTTTTTACTCATATGTAACTCACTCCTTAATAGTTGCTGATTAGACGAATGCTAAGATTGCACGTACACCTACGAAAGATAATGCCAAGAAGATACCGATCGTTACGTAGGTTGCAATAAGTTGAGAACGAGGAGTTACAGTGATTCCCCAGCTTACCAAGAAAGACCAAAGTCCATTTGCAAAGTGGAAAATCGTTGCGATTACACCAACAATGTAGAACCAGAACATAAACGGGCTGGACAAGATGTCTGCCATCATGTCATAGTTAACGTCCGCTCCAAGTGCCGCTGCGATTCTCGTTTCCCATACATGCCATACGATAAAAATAAATGTAACGATTCCTGTAAAGCGTTGAAGCATAAACATCCAGTTGCGAACAAATCCATATCTGCTTACATTGTTTTTTGCTGTAAAAGCAATATATAAGCCATAGATAGCGTGGAAAAGAATCGGAAGAAAGATTACAAAAATTTCTAGCGCATAACGAAACGGCAAGCTCTCCATAAAGTGTGCCGCAGTGTTAAAAGATTCTGGCCCTTTTGTAGCAAAATGGTTGACCACCAAATGCTGAATCAAGAAAAGACCAACAGGAATGACTCCCAGTAACGAGTGGAGTCTACGAAGTAAAAATTCACGTTCAGTTGCCATCACTTAACCCCCTTTTTGAATAAGAAAATAGATTAGATGTTTTATAAGTTCTTTTTTTCACTATCTATTATAGTAGAAAATCAAGGAACTCCCCATCCCATTTTTGAAACTTTCAATAAAATGAAAGCCTTTGCAGATATATCGACAAATATGTGACATATTTATTTTACTCCCCTATATGGGTAGCGTCAAGAAAACCCGACCAAAAATTGTACTTTTAGAAAAACTCCAACAATCGTTTAATTGTCTGAAAAATACAAAAATATTTTAGTAGTATAAAAATACTCCATACGTTTCATTTATTATGGGGCCAGGATGGTATATAATGATCATAGAGAAAGAGGGGAACTAAATGACAGAATCAAACAATCAACAACAAGTGGTCGACACACAAATCCAAGTCCCTATCTTCGGGTACGAATTGATTCGCGACATGCTTCTACCTGACCTATTGGGAAAGGATCATACTCAGCTCATCTACTGGGCCGGAAAACAACTTGCACGTAAGTTCACGATCGATACCCAAGAGGACATTGCCCAGTTCTTTAAAGAAGCTGGCTGGGGAGAGCTTGAACTGATGGAGCAAAACAAATATGAAGTGAAATACTCAATCCGGGGTGAGATGGTTGCACGCCGCCTTGACTTGAACAAGGACGCTACCTTCCAACTTGAAGCAGGATTCCTCGCTGAGCAGATTCAACGTCAAAAAGGCAAAACTGCCGAAGCGATTGAGGAGCAGAAAAAGAAAAAAGAGATAATGATTACTGTGCAATGGGATAAGTGATCGGGTATAAGCATTCTGGTTGCTGCCTCCAGGGTGGTTGGACTAAACTGGACGTTTAGTTGGAGGTTTACTGCCTAACGGGTGGCAACTTAATGATCCTTGATTCCTCTTTTGCTAATAGTAGTAATTGTGACGGTCGATTACCCAAGGTGATTGGTTTTTTTGTGCGTATTGGGTGGAATGGTGATTTTTGTTGCTTTTTGTGGATTTTTGTCGAACGGCATGTATTTTCGTTTTGCGGAAAGTATTTTGGTGAGTTTGGCTCGTATTTTCGTTTTTCGGAAAGTATTTGAGGTGGTTTGGCTCGTATTTTCGTTTTGCGGAAAGTATTTGCGTGAGTTTCGATCGTTTTTCCCTTCCCCGGACTGTATTTGAGTGAGTTCCTCACGGTTTTTTCCTTCCTGGGACAGTATTTCCGGGAGTTCCACTCGTATTTTTATCCCTAGAACAGTATTTCCGGAGGTCCCGCTCGTTTATTCGGTCCTCGAACTGTACTCCCGGAAGTTTCTCTCAAACTTTTATTCTTCTGACAACGCACGCTTCCCTCCCACCACTCCTGCCCACAAAAAAAGCACCCACTCCATCATGAAAAGGGCACTTTCATATAAAATCACCATTCTATTAGCTTAATACTTTCTCAACTGACTCTTCCCCCAGCTTAAATGCCACATGGAGCGCCTCGACCGCACGAACCATTTCTGCAACATCCACCACTGTAGAGACTTTAATCTCTGAAGTACTTACCATTTTCACATGGATCCCTTCTGTTGCAAGTACCTGGAACATCTCTGCAGCTACGCCTGGGTTAGAAACCATACCGGAACCAACTATGGAAACCTTCGCAAGGCCACTTTCCTGTTCGATGGCTGTGAAGCCTAAGCGACCCTGGTGTTGCTCCAATACTTTAATTGTATCTTTTACATCCACTGTTTTGACAGAGAATGAAATATTTGTAGTGTCTTTGTCCATACTTGTTTGGATGATGATATCCACATTCAAGCTGTGTTGTGCAAGCGTTGTAAAGATGGTAGATAAAGTATGTAGCTCATTAGGCAGGCCACATACGGTAATGCGTGTGATTTGATCTTCGAATGCTATTCCTCTTACGACTAGATTTTTTTCCATGGATACTTCCTCCTCAATGATCGTTCCTTCTTCTTCTTCCATACTGGACCGCACAACAAGCTGGACTCCATAATTTTTTGCAAATTCTACCGCACGAGGGTGAAGAACCCCCGCTCCAAGGTTTGCCAGCTCAAGCATTTCATCATATGCGATGGCAGCAAGCTTTCTTGCTCCCTTCACATACCGTGGATCCGTTGTGAAAACCCCTGTCACATCCGTATAAATATCACACTTTTCCGCACTCAATGCAGCAGCCAAAGCTACCGCTGTAGTATCCGATCCACCTCTGCCAAGGGTTGTGATTTCATTCGTCGCAGTAATTCCTTGGAAGCCTGCTACAATCACAATTCTCCCCGCATCCAGATTACTTTTTAACAAGTCAGTTTCTATATTAGTAATCCTTGCGTTTCCATGGACAGGCTCTGTTCGAATTCCAGCCTGCCAACCTGTCAGGGACACCGCTTCATGCCCTCTTACCTGAAGAGCCATAGCGAGCAAAGAGATTGTGATTTGTTCGCCCGTAGTCAAGAGCATATCCATATCGCGTTTACTAGGATGAGGGTTGATAGCATTCGCTAAATTCAACAGCTCGTCTGTCGTTTTTCCCATTGCCGAAACCACAACTACTACTTTATGTCCGTTTTCAACTTCACTGATGACCCGACTAGCAACATGCTGAATCCGTTCTACCGATCCTACTGATGTTCCTCCGAATTTCTGTACAACAATCGTTGACATGTGCACCATTCCCTTTTCTTTTTAGTTCTTTTGGACGCCGCTATTGATTACCACCCCGGGCTTCGCTTTCCTTGAGGCTGACGAGAGCCTCCCCGGCAAGCCTCTAAGGGTTCCCACCTGCGATCTCTCTCAGGATTCTTCTCACTGTGCTCCAATCAATAACATAGCTTTTACAGAATTTGTAGTCTCATCATAATGTTAGATAGCTCTCAGTTCGCATATAGACATGGCAGCCTTTTTAGGATATAAAAAAACAGCAATGAGCTAATGTCTCATTGCTGTGATTGGTCAAATAAAGAATCCGTTCACGCGGTGAGATAGCTCTCCAGGCAGCACAAAGACAACCTGACAGTCCTACATTTCTTAAACGCAGAACCAGTAAAAAAAAGAAAAAGAGACTTTTTTTTACTTCGGCGATCCTCCCCTTTCCGTAATCATCCCGGAAGCTCTTTCTTCTCCGATTACATACTTTTGAAGTTCGCACCTCTATCATCACTTCATCGATTTGAAGTGGTACATTATGAAATTAATAGTGATTATATCAGACAATAAGAATCGTTACAACACTTATTCGCGAAGTTTTTTAAAAATTTCCTCAGCGATTGGTTTGGGAATTTTCGCAGCCTGTATTTCTTCCAGTGTTGCCTCTTTCATCTTCGCAACAGAACCGAAGTGTTTCATTAGTGCCTTTTTCCTTGTTGCACCTACGCCGGTAATTTCATCAAGGATGGACTGAAACACACTTTTGCTTCGGATCTGGCGGTGGAAGGTGATGGCGAATCGATGCACTTCATCCTGTATCCGTTGCAAAAGATAGAACTCCTGACTTGTTCTTTCAAGAGGGACTATCATGGCATCCTCCCCAGCGAGCAGGTTGCTCGTCCTGTGCTTGTCGTCTTTGGCAAGGCCGACAATCGGAATAAATAAATCCAGTTCATTTTCAAGGACATCCCTCACAGCATTCATATGTCCCTTGGCACCATCGATTACAATCAAGTCGGGGAGCGGTAGCGATTCTTTCAAAACCCGTGTATACCTTCTTCGGACAACTTCCCTCATCGATTCATAATCATCAGGCCCTTTAACACTTTTTGTCTTATACTTTCGATACTCCCTTTTCTCTGGTTTACCGTCAATAAAGACGACCATGGCGGAAACCGGATCTGTCCCTTGGATATTGGAGTTATCAAAAGCTTCTATTCGATGCGGAGTCATGATGCCCAGAGTGTTGCCTAGATTTTCGACTGCTTTAATAGTCCTGCTTTCATCACGCTCGATCAAGGAAAATTTTTCTCCGAGTGCCACTTTTGCATTCTTGTTGGCAAGGTCCACCAGCTGCTTCTTTTTCCCGCGTTGTGGCTGAAGGACATTTGTTTGCAGAAGCTCTTGTGCAACTGGCAGGTCTATTTGACTTGGGAGCATAACCTCTTTTGGCACAAAATGATTTTGCTTTGAATAGAACTGACCCAAGTAAGTGAGAAAGTCCTCTTCCGGCTCATTGTAAATCGGAAACAGGGACACATCACGCTCGATCAGTTTACCTTGACGGATGAAAAAGACCTGGACACACATCCAACCTTTGTCATAGGCATATCCAAAAACATCCCTGTCCACAAAGTCATTCATCTCCATTTTCTGTTTTTCCATAGTTGCTTCAATGTTGATGATCTGGTCCCTGAATTCCTGTGCCCTTTCAAATTCCAGGTTCTCGGAGGCATTTATCATTTTTTCAGTAAGCTCGGTTTTGATCTCTTTATAGCCTCCGTTCAGAAACCTCACTATTCCATCGACCATTTGCTTGTTCGTCTCTTCTGACACATGTTCTACACAAGGAGCAAGGCATTGTCCCATGTGATAATAAAGACATACCCTGTCTGGAAGTGTCATGCATTTTCGAAGAGGGTAAATGCGGTCAAGCAGTTTTTTTGTTTCATTGGCCGCTTGTACATTCGGGTATGGCCCAAAGTATTTCCCTTTATCCTTTTGCACTTTGCGGGTGATCAACAGGCGCGGTTGCTTTTCCGATGTTATTTTTATAAAAGGATAACGTTTGTCATCTTTTAACATCACATTATATTTTGGGTTATGTTTTTTTATAAGATTCAATTCCAATATCAGTGCTTCAATATTGGAAGAAGTCACAATATATTCAAAGTCCACAATCTCATTTACCAGCCGGAGCGTCTTCCCGTCATGACTCCCGGTAAAATAGGATCTGACACGATTTTTTAGCACCTTCGCCTTTCCGACATAGATGATGGTTCCTTGCCGATCCTTCATAAGGTAGCATCCTGGTTGGTCGGGCAATATGGCGAGCTTTTCTTTTAATGATTGATTCAATGGGTCTTCCTCCCAACCTAAGATTTTTCATATGTAACCATTATACCTTTTTTCGTACGTATGTTCCATTTGGAAGTGTCAGGGAAATAAGGTCGACGTTGGTTGGCCGTGGATAACTGGATTCACCATCTTCACAATCCGGGTAAACTATCATAAAATTAAAATCGAGAATATATCTTCATTCTATTAAAAACTAGTGAGGTGGATTCATTTGGCTTTTACTCTCGCAGAACTTACCCCTGATAACTTGCAAGCTGCTGTATCCTTAAAGCTCAAGCCGGGACAAGAAAAATATGTTGCCCCTGTTGTACACTCCATAGCAGAAGCCTATGTTACGCCAACCGCCTGGCCACGTGTTGTACTGGAACAAAATCAGGTTGTCGGGTTTATTATGGGAAGCTTTGATCCTGACCATGAAATCAAAGAATTCAGAGCAGGGATTTGGAGACTTAACGTTGCTGGTGAGGCGCAGGGACGAGGTGTTGGCCAATTCGCCATAGATGAACTTGCCAAAGAAGCACGCTCAAGAGGCATCACACACATCACTGTATTGTGGATTCCTGGTGAGGATGGACCGGAAGGCTTTTATCAGAAATGCGGGTTTATCCCTACCGGAGAAGTGCTCTTCGGCCAAACGGTAGGAGCACTTCAGTTGTAGTTCAGTTTTTTACTTAATCTCCAACCAAAAGACGGTGGTGACTTAAGGTAATTCATGTTGATTACAAATAATTTACGATTTCATTTTATACTCAATAGAATTATCTCCAATTACTTCGTGCAATTAGATTGAAATTATCAATTTTCTTATTTATTTCTGCCAGACTTTCCGGATTGAAATTATAGTACCAGTTGTCTGGTATTTTTAATTCCGTCAGCAAGAAAATAAATTCTTCCACGAGATTTCCATCAAATTGAGTCCAGGAACACTTTCTTAGTTCATGAAATGCTTCTTGGTAACTCATTTTTGTCACTTTATAATTTCTTACATCATATGTCATGGCATCGAAGGAATCACAAATTCGAATTATTCTGCCCTGAATTGAAATATCTTCGCCAATCAATCTACGAGGATATCCTGTCCCATCCCAGTTCTCATGGTGATCTCTAATAAAACGGGCAGCACGGGTTTTACCAAGCTCCTTACGAACGATTAAATTCCCGATATGACAATGACTTTCCACAATCGTTTTTTCTATGGTATTGAGTCTACTCGGCTTCAGGAGAATTTTTTTGGAGATGCCCATCTTACCTATATCATGTAATAAAGCTGCTATTCTTAAATCCTCATCATAGATATTGATCTTTTTTGCTAGCATCGACGATAAATACATAACTCTCCAAGAATGAGGCTTAAATAAGCTTAATATTTCATTATCTTGAGCAATATGTTCAAAGAGCGATTCTGGTGTCCGTTTCATTTAATACCTCCCAAAAATAAAGAGCTATATTATATATCGTACAAAAGATGTGTTTTTTTAGAAAATTCAAACAAATATTGCATTTTATAATGATATAAAAGTTGCTCTACATTAAAGACTGGAATTATTAACCCCTCCGCCATCAGCACTACCAGCCTAAAGCTCCAATACATTCAAAAAGCCCGGTCACATGACCGGGCTTTTTACATCACATATTAAGCGTGCTTGTTTAGTAATTCAGCTAAAGCTTCTTTTGGTTGGAAACCAACTGCTTTGTCGACTACTTCACCGTTTTTGATAACAAGTAGAGTCGGGATGCTCATTACGCCAAATTTTCCAGCGGTTTCTTGGTTCTCATCCACGTCCACTTTTACGATTTTCACTTTGTCGCCCATGTCTTGATCTAACTCTTCAAGAACTGGAGCGATCATTTTACAAGGTCCGCACCATGGTGCCCAGAAATCAGCAAGAACTAGACCTTCGCCAGTTTCTTGTGTAAAGTTTTGGTCAGTTGCATTTGTAATTGCCATAATATATTCCTCCTAAGCCTTTTATCTCACAGTTAACAATATATGCTGTTAATGTGTGCTCTGACAGATGGAAAATCTTTCAGAGTCTTACTATAGGTAAAGTATAGCACTTACCACATAGTGTTGCTAATTATTTGCTTCAGTATAGGTTTACCCGATTTCGGCCATTTTATTTCATGTATGAATTCTCGTAACGCCGCTGGTGATTTCCGCACTGGGCTTCGCTTTCCTAGGGGCCCTGCTGGAGCCTCCTCGCAACGCTTCAGGGGTCTCCACCTAGCGCTATCTCCCTCAGGAGTCTTCGCCCTGTGCTCCAATCACCAGCTAGGTTATTGAAGAACACATCAAAACAGCCAAGCACCCAAAAGTGCCTGGCTGTTTAATGATTCAATCTTAGTTCGTCACCAATAGCTTTTTGAATTCTGCTGTTAACATTGGTACCACTTCAAACATATCGCCAACAATTCCATAGTCAGCTACTTTAAAGATGTTTGCTTCCGGATCTTTATTGATCGCAACAATCACCTTGGAGTTGGACATACCGGCAAGATGCTGGATCGCTCCGGAGATACCGCATGCAATGTAAAGATCAGGTGTTACCACTTTTCCTGTTTGACCGATTTGTAAGGAGTAATCGCAATAATCTGCGTCACAAGCACCCCGGGAAGCGCCTACTGCTGCTCCAAGTACATCTGCCAATTCTTTTAACGGCCCGAAGCCATCTGTAGATTTCACTCCACGTCCACCTGCTACCACTACTTTTGCCTCGGAAAGATCGACACCTTCTGTTGCTTTGCGAACGACTTCTTTAATGATTGTGCGAAGATCTTTCACATCGACATCAAGTGAAGATACGTCACCTGTACGTGCCTCGTCTTTCTCAAGGGACGCAATGTTGTTCGGGCGGATTGTTGCAAAAATAACACCGTCTGTTACGATTTTCTTTTCGAATGCTTTACCAGAGTAGATTGGTCTTGTGAATACTAGGTTTCCACCAACCTCTTCGACCTCTGTAGCATCGGAAATCAATCCGGAATTCAATTTGGAAGCAAGTTTAGGGGATAGGTCTTTTCCTAACGCTGTATGACCAAAAATGATCCCTTCTGGGTTTTCTGAATCAATAACTGCCATTAAAGCCTGGGAGTATCCGTCAGATGTGTACGCTTTCAAATTTGAGTGTTCTATTGTTACCACGCGGTCTGCGCCGTAAGCAATCAGTTCCTGAGCAAGAGATCCAACACCTTCCCCTACCAGTACTGTAACTACCTCGCCACCTTCTGCTACTGTTTTCCCCGCTGCGATTGCCTCAAACGATACATTACGCAATGCGGAATCACGCACTTCTGCTAGTGTTAATACTTTTCTTGCCATGTTTGTCTCCTCCTGTCCATGTATCTATAAAATCTGTTTAGTGACGATATGATCTCGGCAGCTGGCTTACTTTCATGCGGGGCACTTGTGAAGCCTTCTCTCGGCAAGCCTGGAGGCCACTGAAAAGCCTATTATTATAGTTATCTGTTTCATTACCGCTGTTGATTTCCGCAAACGGCTTCGCTTTCCGCGGGGCGACCTTGAGCCTCCTCGGGCATACGCCCTGCGGGGTCTCAAGATTGTCGCTATCCCCCCGCTGGAGTCTTCGTCTATTGCTTCAATCAACAGCTAGAAATCATTAAGATGATAAGTTACTGGGTCTTCAATGGCCTCGCAAGCCTGCTAGGTCTCCCCTAAGCGCTACCTCCCGCTGGAGTCTTCGCCACCTGTTCCATTCAAACGCTGATTATCGCTCTAACCGTTAGATTACTTTCGCTTCGTTTCTAAGTGCGGAAACCAATTCTTTTACTTGTGCGTCCAATTCACCTTGAAGCACGCGGCCTGCTTCTTTTTTCGGTGGAAGGTAGATTTCCAACGTTTTTGTTTTTGCTTCTACATCATCTTCTTCAAGATCAAGGTCATCCAATTCCAATTCTTCAAGTGGCTTTTTCTTTGCCTTCATGATTCCCGGAAGAGATGGATAGCGAGGGTCATTTAGACCTTGTTGAGCTGTTACAAGCAATGGAAGAGAAGTTTCAATCACTTCAGAATCTCCTTCTACATCGCGAACGATTGTAGCTTTTCCGCCATCGATTTCTAACTTGGTGATAGTTGTTACGTAAGGAATGTCCAATAATTCTGCGACACGAGGTCCTACTTGACCTGAACCGCCGTCAATTGCTACATTACCGCCGATGATCAAGTCTGCATCCTTGTCTTTCAAGAACTCAGCCAAGATCTTAGCCGTTGTAAATTGATCACCATTTTCTACATCATCTTCGGTATTGATAAGCACCGCTTTATCTGCACCCATCGCAAGGGCTGTACGAAGCTCTTTTTCCGCTTCATCTGTTCCGACAGTTACGACAGTCACTTCTCCGCCCTGTGCGTCTCTTACTTGAATCGCTTCTTCCACCGCATACTCGTCATACGGGTTGATAATGAATTCAGCACCATCATCATTTATGCTGCCATTTGAAACGGTAAGTCTTTCCTCTGTATCAAATGTTCTTTTTAATAAAACAAAAATATTCATCACAGTACCTCCTGTTTAAACATTATTTTTATTAGTAATTATTTTCTGATTATATATTATAAAAAAAATTACTTCCCTTTAAATTCGGGAGCTCTTTTTTCCATAAACGCCGTGATTCCTTCTTTTCCGTCTTCAGAGGTGAAGACCTTGCCGAATAATTGTGCTTCCCTGTCTACACCTTGATAAAATTCTTCATGTTTGGCATATCGGGAAAGCTCGATGACCGAAGCAACAGAGATCGGACCCTTTTGTGCAATCTTTTTCGCCATCTTCAAAGCTTCTTCCATTAGTGCTTCTTCATCGACGGCTTTATTTGCAAGCCCCCATTGAACTGCTTCTTCCCCGGATAATGTATCGCTGGTGAATAGCATTTCAAAGGCTTTCGCAGTACCTACAAGTTTAGGTAAGCGTTGGGTACCGGCGAATCCTGGAATTAATCCCAATTGCAATTCAGGTAATCCAAGCTTAGCTGTTTTCGTTACCAATCGGATATGGCAGCCCATTGCAAGCTCCAGTCCTCCGCCCAATGCGGCACCATGGATGGCGGCGATGATCGGTTTAGGGAAGTTCTCCATTCTTTCAAAAAGATCCTGACCGAACTTTGCCAGCTGTGCAAATTCTTCTCCCGTTTCCACCGTTGTGAACTCTTTGATATCTGCGCCTGCCGAGAAGAACCTTCCTTCTCCATGAAGCAATACCACCCTTACTTCCTCATGCTTCTCCAGGTCATCCATCAATGATGAAAGCTCTTTCAAAACTACAGATGACAAAGCATTTGCAGGTGCTTTATTGATGGTAATGACAGCGATGCGATCTTCTACTTTCATTTGCAAGAATTCCACAAAAATCCCTCCTCATTAGCTTTATTTTTGGACCATTTCTTTGACTGCAGGCACTCATTAATTTAATATGTTGGTCTTATGTAAAGCACGGAGCTACTTAAGGTGTAGCTCCAAACCCTTTTATCAGTAAATCATGCACTCTTGGCGCGATGGAAGAAAGGTCGTATTTTTGGTCATTCATGACCCATGTGGTGACCGTTTCATCGATCGTGCCGAACACCATCTGTCTTGCTAGTCGCACATCAAGGTCTGCACGAAGCTCCCCATTCTTGGTACCAGCCAGCAAAATCTCATCTACAACATGTAAATACCCTTTTAGCACCTCGTTAATCTTCAAGCGAAGCTCCAGGTTGGATTGTCGCAACTCCAACTGAGTTACGATTGCTAGATGGTGATCTGCAGCAAGCATAGTGAAATGTTTTTCAATCAACGTTAATAATTTCTCTGTTGATGTCGATTTTCCTGCAATTTCTTGACGAATCTTTTCGACGAAGAGTCCCATTTTTTCTTGGAAAAGAGAAATGAGGATATCTTCTTTATTTTTAAAGTATAGATAGATGGTACCGTCCGCCACTCCTGCCTGTTTGGCAATCTTGGAAACTTGCGCGTGATGGTAGCCGTTTTCGGCTATGACAATTACAGCAGCATCTATTATTTGTTTGTATTTAGGCTTTTGTTGTTTCAACCTATTCGCTCCTTTTGGGAAAATGAATGAATCATCATTCATATTTTCATGATACTTTACCCTGAATGAACTGTCAATCATTATCTTATCATAATTTTCATGCAAATTACTATTTATTTTTAAGGTGGTTTACGGCTAATTCTCCGTAGATTTCCTTTCTAATGGCAATTTAAACAAAAAGAGAGGGTATCATCCCTCTCCCAGGCTGTTGACAAAATATAAATTAGCTAAGTTATTTGTTGGAACAGTTAATCTTCGTTACAGGCGCTTCGCTTTCCTGCGGGCGGTCCGTAAGCCTCCTCACTTCGTTGCGGGGTCTTACCCACTAGCTTTGCATAGTTGTAAATAAATTTGAATTTAAGTAAAAAAATTACATCAATATTTTACTTCAGGGAGCAAAAACGACAATCTGTATATAAGATTGTTATTTGTTCCCATTTTTTGTATATTCATTTACTTGATTGTTCTTTTCACTTGTTTTTTTCTTTTCTCAATGATTAGCGCTACACGACCATATTGTACTTTCTCTTTAGGTTTCTCACGTATCTTCTGCCTACCTTTAGATTGTTTTTTTAGGTTTGTATGCCAAGGCAGCGATGAACTCTTCCCAAGTTCTATGGAGGTAAGCCTGAATATGTTTTATAATGGACAGCAGTACTTTTTTCTGTATTTTCGTTTTTAACTGATTAATTAAGGTAAGAACATACG